>NZ_JBANBF010000002.1:0-914332 GCF_037000545.1 Blautia sp. JLR.GB0024
CATCGTTTTGAGCTTGTCAAGAACTTTTTTTTATTTTTTATAGAAGTTTTTTTCTTCTGTCGGATGTTGTCGTTTTTGCGACAGCCATATTAGATTATCACATCTTTTCTGACTTGTCAACAACTTTTTTTAACTTTTTTTCATAATATTTGGAAGTTTCATTTCCTTTCTTATGAAAGTCCGTTACCAGTTGTTTCCATATCGCTTTTGCAACAACTTTGATATCTTATCATATCTTTTGTCGCTTGTCAACAACTTTTTTTCATTTCTTTTTCACTTTAAAAAGTAAAAAAGAAAACGGAGAAGGAGGGATTTGAACCCTCGCACGGCGCAAACCGTCTACACCCTTAGCAGGGGCGCCTCTTCAGCCACTTGAGTACTTCTCCAACGCCTGAATAATTGTTCTTTTATTCAATTGTGCTCATTCACGTGAGCAAAAATTATTATAACCAATGAAATGACATTTGTCAATCACTTTTTCTCATTTTTTTCAATAACTTTTTCAATTCTGCTTTTTACTTCCGCAGCAAGCTCCACGGATTTCATATTTTTGTACTCTTCATAGCAGATCGGCTCCAGAAAATGCACCTGTACTGTCACCTTTTCTATGGATTTCGTATCAAATGGCTTATAGGCGTCAATCAGAGCCACCGGTACAACGGGACACTGTGCCTTCATTGCGCTTTTAAAGCTCCCGCCCTTGAACTCGTGTACATGATTGGGATCCTTTGTCCTGGTGCCTTCCGCAAAGATCAGATAGTTCCTGCCCTCTTTCACCTCTTTTGTCACCTGTATAATAACTTTCATAGCCTGCTTAACATCATCTCTGTCAATGGCATATGCCTTCATACAGGCAAATACCTGCTTTAAGAACGGTATATTCTGAATCTCCTTTTTCATAACAACAGAAAAAGGTCTGGGACATGCTGCCATGATGGAAAGAACATCAAACAGACCCTGATGATTTGGAAAGAACATAAATCCGTTTTTCTCAGGAATATTTTCCTGTCCATGCACATCAATGGTAACTCTTCCGCCCTTAATGGCGCGGCTGTCTATAAAACGCAGTACCTTATAACGTTCTTCTTCTGTATATTTGTCTACATGACTGGCATAGTAGCACAGTTTGAACCACATATAAGGTACCAGAAGGATATTATATGCGACCATCAGCAATATTCTTTTCATAACATGAATTCCTCCGGCATGTTACTGCCTTCCCAATTATTTTGTCATCTCTTTTTTCAGATTTTCCTCAAAGTTGGGATTTTTCCTTACGAATTTCTTATAATCCTTCTCGTAGGTCTTATACTCTTCCGTCTTCATAAACTTTGCAAATTCCTCACTGGAGATCTGACTCATCTCATCTGTGACATCCTTTGCCGGCACTACATGAAACTTTTTGTCTTTCTCCTTCACAAAGTACATGGACATAGAAGGGATTTCCAGAGCTTCTGACTTTTTGTCATCCTTATCCTTTTTCACCAGATTGTAAATAGCATAAACCAGGTCATAACCGTTAAAATTCCCCAGGGATTCACATTTGGTGAAGTCCACCTCTGATGCTCCGTAGGCCTTAAACTGTTTCATATTATATTTTATTTCCTGCGTGATCTCATCCGCGCATTTTTTGTCAGGGTCCAGGCCGAGGCATTTTTTTGCTGCCTCGGTGTCCCCTTTCTGATATGCATTTACAATAGATTTCGTAACGCTTTCCGGTGATTTCGTGCTTACCTTAACGCCGCATCCGCTCAAAGAAAACATAAGCACTATCACCAGAATGCAACATAGAAGCCCTTTTAATCTACGCATTTTACTCTCCTTGGTTCTCTTCTGTCTGGGAATCTGCCTCTGCGGACTCCACGCTTTCACTTTCTTCCTTTTCTCTCACCTTTGCAATGCTGGCAACCGTCACTCCCTCGTTCAGGTCCATAAGCTTCACTCCGGATGTAATTCGTCCCAGAATAGAAATTGTACTGCACTCCAGACGGATCACAATTCCCTCTGTGGTTATCAAAAGAATATCATTTTCCTCATTGACTGCTTTTACTCCGATCACATTACCTGTCTTCTCTGTGATCTTATAGCATTTTACACCTTTTCCGCCTCTGTTCTGGCAGGTAAATTCGCCTACAGAGGTTCTCTTGCCCATACCATGCTCAGAGACGATCAGCAGATAATCCCCCTGACAGTTGAGCTGCATGCCAATGACCTCATCCTCCTCAAGCAGATTGATACCGCGCACACCCATAGATACACGTCCGGTACTTCTTACATCTGTCTCGTGGAAACGGATACACTGGCCGAATTTTGTTATAAGGATAATATCCTTCTTGTTGTCCGTAAATTTTACTTCAATCAGCTCATCGTCCTCGCGGAGGGCAATAGCCGCAAGACCTGTCTTACGCACATTACTGTAATCTTCAATCGGCGTTTTCTTTACAAGGCCGTTTTTCGTTGCCATAAACAGATAATTTCCCTGTTTAAATTCATTGATGGGGATTACTGCTGAAATCTTTTCCTCCGGCTGCAGAGAAAGCAGGTTGATAATGGCAGTACCCCTGGCTGTCCTGCTGGCTTCCGGAATCTCATATGCTTTCATACGGTAAACACGCCCCATGTTGGTAAAGAACATGAGGAAATGGTGGGTAGTGGTCATCAAAAGCTCCTCAATGTAGTCGTCATCAATGGTGCTCATGCCCTTGATTCCCTTACCGCCTCTGTTCTGGCTGCGGAAATTATCAACAGTCATTCGCTTGATATATCCTAATTTTGTCATGGCAATAACTGTGTTTTCCTTTGGAATCAGGTCTTCCATGGAAATATCAAATTCATCGTATCCGATCGAGGTCCTTCTGTCATCCCCGTATTTATCAGATATGCCCAGAATCTCCTCACGGATCACACGAAGCAGAAGGTTTCTGTCCGCAAGAATAGCCTTTAACTCCCGGATTTTTTTAACCAGCTCATTATACTCGCCCTGAAGACGGTCTCTTTCCAGACCTGTCAGTGCACGCAGCCTCATGTCTACAATCGCCTGGGCCTGGGCATCTGAGAAGCCGAATGCCTCCATAAGGGAATCCTTTGCCTCCTGTGTGGTCTTCGATGCACGGATGATACGGATAACCTCGTCAATATGTTCCAGGGCTTTTAACAGACCCTCCAAGATATGTGCACGTTCCTGTGCTTTGTTCAGGTCATACTGTGTCCTTCTGGTCACAACCTCTTCCTGGTGGCGCAGATAATGCTTAAGCATTTCCAGAAGGTTCATGACCTTAGGCTCATTGTTCACCAGTGCCAGCATGATAACGCCGAATGTATCCTGAAGCTGTGTGTGCTTGTAAAGCTGGTTCAGGATAACATTGGCATTGGCATCCCTTCTCAGCTCAATACAGATACGCATGCCTTCCCTGTTGGAATGGTCGTTAATGGCCGTAATTCCGTCTATTTTCTTATCCCTTACAAGTTCTGCCATCTTCTCAATCAAACGCGCTTTATTGACCATATAGGGCAGTTCTGTGACAATGATCTGGCTCTTGCCGTTGGGCAGTGTCTCAATATCTGTGATAGCCCGCACTTTGACCTTTCCGCGGCCTGTGCGGTAAGCCTCCTCGATTCCCCTTGTACCCAGGATCATGGCTCCGGTTGGAAAATCAGGCCCTTTTATAATGGACAGGATTTCCTCCAGCTCGGTTTCCCTGTCTTCTTCAATAATATTGTCAATGATTCTTACAACAGCAGAAATAACCTCCCTCAGATTGTGGGGCGGTATATTGGTAGCCATACCAACAGCAATACCTGATGTACCGTTCACCAGAAGATTGGGGTATCTGGACGGCAGAACCAGGGGCTCTTTCTCTGTCTCGTCAAAGTTCGGAGCAAAATCAACTGTGTTTTTATTGATGTCCGCCAGCATTTCCATGGAAATCTTGCTCAGGCGGGCCTCTGTATACCTCATGGCAGCGGCACCGTCACCATCCACAGAACCAAAGTTTCCGTGGCCGTCTACCAGAGGATATCTGGTGGACCAGTCCTGTGCCATGTTAACCAGTGCCCCGTAAATGGAGCTGTCACCGTGGGGATGGTATTTACCCATAGTATCACCCACGATACGGGCACATTTTCTGTGTGGTTTGTCCGGACCGTTGTTCAATTCTATCATGGAGTACAGAATTCTTCTCTGTACCGGCTTCAGACCGTCCCTTACATCAGGCAGTGCCCTGGATGCAATAACACTCATGGCATACTCAATGTAGGACTCCTCCATCTTTTTCTGTAAGTCCACTTCCTGGACTTTATCAAAAATATTATCTTCCATTTAGCTTCTCCTTAACTCCGCTTCCGTCGTCCGTTCCCTCATTCTGCAGCAAAACAGATCATCGCTGTCTGCCCGGCTGACTCATGGGATCAAATATCGAGATTCTTAACATATTTTGCATTCTCTTCTATGAATTCACGCCTGGGCTCAACTTTGTCTCCCATAAGTGTGGTGAATGTCAGATCTATTTCAGATGACGCCTCATCGTCCATGGTGACTCTTAAAAGAATCCTGCGTTCCGGATCCATGGTGGTCTCCCAGAGCTGTTCTGCGTCCATCTCTCCCAGACCTTTGTAACGCTGGATCCTGTTGTTGCCGTCACGTCCGATCTCATTCAGTATCTCATCCTGTTCCTTCTCGGAATAGGCATAGAAAACTTTTTTATTCTTCTCAATTTTAAACAGCGGCGGTTTTGCCAGGTATACATGTCCCTGTTTTATAAGCTCCGGCATAAAACGGTATAAAAACGTTAAGAGAAGGGTGGCAATATGGGCACCATCCACATCGGCATCGGTCATAATGATGATCTTATTGTAACGAAGCTTACTGATATCAAAATCTTCGTGAATGCCGGTTCCGAAGGCAGTGATCATGGCTTTAATCTCGGCATTCGCGTATATTTTATCAAGTCTTGCCTTCTCCACATTCAGAATTTTACCTCTCAGCGGAAGAATGGCCTGTGTTGCACGGCTTCTGGCAGTCTTGGCGGAACCACCGGCGGAATCTCCCTCTACGATGTATATCTCACATTTGGAAGGATCTTTGTCCATACAGTCAGCCAGTTTGCCCGGAAGGGACATTCCCTCCAGCGCAGACTTTCTCCTTGTCAGTTCTCTGGCTTTTCTGGCAGCATCTCTTGCACGCTGGGAAAGCACGGATTTCTCAATGATCGTCTTTGCAACAGCCGGATTCTGCTCCAGGAAAATTTCAAGCTGGCCGCTCACAACATTGTCCACTGCTCCCCTGGCCTCACTGTTTCCCAGTTTCTGTTTTGTCTGCCCCTCAAACTGCGGGTCCTCTATCTTAACACTGATAATGGCTGTCAGTCCTTCACGGATATCCTCTCCTGAAAGATTTGACTCACTCTCTTTTAAGATTTTATTCTTTCTTGCATATTCATTAAAGGTCTTGGTGAGGGCATTTCTAAATCCCACAATATGGGTTCCACCCTCAGGCGTTGTGATATTATTTACGAAACCATAAGTATTTTCTGTATAGGAATCGTTGTGCTGCATGGCAACTTCCACCACCACGCCGTCCTTTGTCCCCTCAAAGTAAAGAATATCTTCATAGAGTGCGGAATTACTTCTGTTCAGGTACTGCACGAACTCCTTGATACCGCCCTCATAGTGGAAAATGACTTCCTTTGGTTCCTCATCTCTCTTGTCCACAGCAATGATCTTCAGTCCTTTTGTCAGGAAGGCCATTTCACGGAACCGGTGTTTGAGCGTACTGAAGTCAAACACAGTCTCTTCAAATATTTGGGGGTCAGGAAGGAAGGTCACCATGGTTCCCCTCTTATCCGGATCACAGTCACCGATCACTTTTAATTTATAAATAGTTTTTCCACGCTCATAGCGCTGACGGTATACTTTTCCTTCATGAAAAATGGTGACCTCCAGCCATGTGGAGAGGGCATTCACAACAGATGCGCCAACACCGTGAAGACCGCCGGATACCTTATATCCCCCGCCGCCGAATTTACCGCCGGCATGCAGAATCGTAAAAACAACCTCAACCGCCGGAATGCCGGCTTTGTGGTTAATTCCTACCGGAATACCGCGGCCATTGTCTATAACCGTGATAGAATTATCCTCGTTTATAGATACTTCTATGGTATCGCAATAACCGGCCAGCGCTTCATCTACCGCATTATCTACAATCTCATACACCAGATGGTGCAGACCTCTGGCGGAGGTACTGCCGATATACATACCAGGCCTTTTTCTTACAGCCTCCAGTCCCTCAAGTATCTGAATCTGATCTGCTCCATACTCTGTTTTAATCTCTGTGCTCATGCATTTCCTCCTGTTTACCGGCAATGCTCACCGGTTTTCCACTGGTCGTCTCAGGGGGCAACTGTCCCCTCCACCACTTTAAACAATTTATTGATTTCAAATCTTTTATTGACAAAATCATCCAAACCTGTACAGGTTATCATAGTCTGCACATTCCGGATACTGTCCAGCAGGTAATTCTGCCTGCCTGCATCCAGTTCTGACAGAACATCATCCAGAAGAAGGATCGGAACATCCTTTATTTTCTTCTCCACCAGATAAATCTCTGATAATTTCAGGGATAGGGCGGCTGTGCGCTGCTGTCCCTGTGAACCAAACTTACGGATATCAATGTCATTTATTCTAACACATAAATCATCCCTGTGTGGTCCGGATGAAGTATTTCTGAATTTAAAATCTTTTTCCCGGTTTTTCCCCAGCTGTTCGTAGAACTCACCGCTCTTTACATTCGGCTCATAAACCAGTTCAATCTTTTCTTTTCCGCCTGTTATGCTGCTATGTATCCCTCCGATAATATCGTTTATATCACGGATAAATTCATGACGGCTTTCAATGATGGATCTTCCGTAACGTACCAGCTGTTCATCCCACACATCCAGAGTGGCCGCCAGACCGCTTTGAAATCCAATGTCCTTCAGCAGCTTGTTCCTCTGATTCAGAACATGGTTATAACTGGATAAATCAGATAAATACACCTTATTAAGTTGACATAACTCGGAATCAATAAATCTTCTTCTCTCACCGGGACCGTTCTTGATAATATTCAGATCCTCGGGTGAGAAAAATACAATGTTGACAATTCCGAACAGCTCACTGGCCCTTCGGATGGGAATACCGTCAATGGCTATGCCTTTGGCTTTATTCTTTTTCAGATGCATATCTATTTTATGGGATATGCCGTCCTTGTTCACAAACATTCTGATATGGGATTCATCCTGTTCAAACCGGATCATCTCCCTGTCTTTGCTGCCTCGGTGTGATTTCGTGGTACCGCACAGGTATACAGCTTCCAGAATATTCGTCTTGCCCTGGGCGTTGTCTCCATAGAGAATATTCGTTCCCTTGTCAAACTGCAGGGACAAAAGATTGTAATTCCTGTAATTTTTCAGTTCTATAGACTCAATATACATGTAAACACCTGTTGTTGGGATTATAGGATTAGTAAAATTATTTTACTATCTTGATTTCCTGTCCGTCATAAGTTACCAGATCCCCGTCGTAAAGTTTACGTCCTCTTCTGGTATCGGTCTCACCATTGACTTTTACGAGACCGTCCTGAATGACATATTTGGCTTCAACCCCGTCTTCCACAAGATTTGCGGCTTTCAGGGCCTGGCCTAACTTAATAAATTCATCTTTTAATTTGATTATTTCCATTTTTTCTCTCCTAACGGCTTTCAAACCCGTTTTTATCTGCTGACAGCGTTAAAGTTTACAGGAAGGATCAGATAAATATACTGCTCCTCGTCATCCCTGATAAAGCAGGGTGCCTTCGGATTCATGAGATAAATGCTGACTTCCTCGTCATCAATGACTTTCAGTGCATCTATCAAAAACTTGGGATTGAAACCGATGAGAATATCTTTTCCCTCTTTTTCAATATCAATGTCCTCTTTCATGGAACCGATCTGGGAATCAATGCGCAGCTCCATGGAGCCATCCTCAATGTGGATGATAATTGGTTTTTTATCTCCCTCTTTCACAAGAAGGGTTGCCCTGTCGATACAATCCAGAAATTCTCTTTTATTAATTTTAACTTTTGTCTCATAATCACTGGACAGCATCTGGTCAATCTTAAAGTAATCTCCCTCGATGAGACGGGATACTACCTTGGTATTATCAAATTCAAACAAGATATGGTTCTCTGCGAGATAGATATCCACCATATCTTCCATTTCACCGGATAAAATCTTACTGATCTCATTCAGTGTCTTACCGGGAACCACTACTTTTTTATCTGCGCACTCCTCCTTCAAGGCAATTTTTCTGATGGAGATCCGGTGTCCGTCAAGAGAAACAACTCTCAGCATATTGTTTTCAATCTGGAAAAGTTCACCTGTCATCAGTTTATTGTTCTCGTTGGCTGCAATGGAGAAAATAGTCTGTCTGATAATTTCTTTTAAAGTAAACTGCGAAATCCGTACACAGTCATTTTTTTCAATAAACGGAAGATAAGAAAAATCTTCTCCTGATTTTCCCGGAATATTGAACTTGGCTTTTTCACAGGTAATCAGTGTGTTCAGTTTTTCATCTGTTGTAATGGTAACATTATTATCCGGGAGCTTTCTGACAATCTCGGAAAATATCTTGGCATCCAGTGCGATGATGCCTTTTTCTTCTATAGTACCGTCGACGATTGTTTCGATTCCCAGTTCCATATCATTGGATGTGAATTTTATCTCGTTTGCTGATGCGTCAATGAGAATACATTCCAGAATGGGCATGGTTGTTTTTCCCGGTACGGCTTTCATGGCAATATTTACACTTTTTAATAGTTCTGATTTTGGACAAATTAATTTCATGATGTGTATAACTTCCTTTCTGTGCAAAAGTGGCTTTATCTATAAAATATTTAAAAGAAATCCGCAGTCGTAGCCTTAGGGGATGTGAATTTGTGAATAACCCTCGAAACCCGCATAAACTGCGGCTTTCACCGTATGGATAACTTTGTGGGTTAACGTTGAAGTTCAAGTGAATAAGCTGTTGATAAATGAGGCGCCCAAAACCGGGGTTCACGTTATCAACACTTATCCACATGAAAGTCACTGATTATTCACCTAAGGTTGTGGATAGTGTATACCTTAAAGATTACTTGGCGGGATTTATCTTTTTCTTCAATATATCTATGATTTCTCTGGTGGCGTCGTTTTCCTCCACTTCCCGCTCTATTTTATTTATGCCGCTCATGATGGTCGTATGGTCACGTCCGCCCAGGCTGTCACCGATGATCTTCAGCGTAGTCTCTGTCATGTGGCGGCACAGGTACATGACAATCTGTCTTGGATATGCTATTTTTGAACTCCTTTTGTTTCCGGTCAGGTCTGAAGGAGTGAGATCAAAGTGTTCTGCTACTATATTAATAATGAGTTCCGGTGTTATAGTTCTCTTCTGGTTTGGGGATATGATATCTTTCAATACTTTTTCTGCCAGAGCCAGATTGATCTCCCGGTTCTCCAGGTTTGCATATGCCATGATCTTGTTCAGAGAACCTTCAAGTTCACGGATATTTGACTTTACATTCTGTGCGATATACTCGATGACCTGGTCGTCAATCTGGTATCCGTCCAGCTCCTCCTTCTTTCGGAGGATAGCCATTCGGGTTTCAAAATCAGGTGAGGAGATATCCACGATCAATCCCCACTCAAACCTGGAACGAAGCCGGTCCTCCAGGATTTCCATATCTTTCGGAGGCTTATCTGAGGAGATAATAATTTGCTTTTTGGCTCCGTGCAGGGCGTTGAAAGTGTGGAAAAATTCTTCCTGGGTGGATTCCTTTCCTATAATAAACTGTATATCATCGATCAGCAGTACATCTATGTTCCGGTATTTTTCCCGAAACTTGGACATAGTTGAATTATTGCCGTTACGGATGGATTCAATCAGTTCATTGGTAAAATATTCACTGGTCACATACAAAACCTTGGACTGCGGTCTCTTCTGCAGCACAAAATGTGCGATGGAGTGCATCAGATGGGTCTTTCCAAGACCAACACCTCCATATATAAAGAGGGGATTATACACTTCTCCCGGGGATTCTGCAACGGCGACGGAAGCTGCGTGTGCCAGTTTGTTATTGCTTCCGACTACAAACGTGTCAAAAGTGTATTTTGGATTTAAGTTGGCTTTTTCAATACTTTCATTTACTGCAGCGGAAGATACGGGGGTATCCGCCGTTTCCGGCGGCACGTCATCCGGTAAGATCAAAGCAATTTCATAGTCTTCTCCCACGGTCTCTGTAATTGCCACTTTTAATGGAAGAAGATATTTGTTGGCAATATAGTTAATACCGATCTGCCCTGTGGGGACAATGATGGTTACGGTGTCCCCCTCCACTTTGTGGACTGTCAGGGATTTCAGCCAGGTATTAAAAGAGACATCAGATAACTGATGCTCCGTTTTTATCATATTTAATATGTCTGTCCATTTTTCCTGTATTAAATGCATTTTGAATTCTCCCGATATGAAATAATTATTTCAATCCACATTTTGAGTTAAAAAGTCAACTCAAAATGAAATCTTCCTCTTTGTACAAGCACACAACAATAGAAAGTACGCGTCTGCGGACTTTCTATTGCAAAAAAACGTATTATTATCTATATATTATAATAAAATAGAATTTTTAGCAATGAAAAAATATTTCTAAACAGAAATCCACAAGGTTATGTTAATAATGTGGATAAAACCGTGTGGAAAATGAGGATTGTAAAGTTAAAAACATTGTGGAAAAAGAGAGATGTGAGAAATGTGTATAACTTTATTTACATCTTCCACATGGCGAAAATATGGATAAATCAAGGCTTTTTTGTCGAAAAGGGCAAAAAAGCGTGGGGAAAACGAAAAAGTTATCCACAAGTTATCCACAATTTGTGGATAACGTTACGTAAACCAGAAATGTGTGAATAACTGTGGGGATAATCATTTCAGGGATATGATCCAGGGAATACTTTCCACAGGTCAGTATTTTGGAATGTGGAAAACGTGTGAATACACGGATTTCAGCCTATTTTCGTGATAAATATATTTAAATAAAAAAATAAAATATATCTTGACGAATCAGGGGTTTACGAATATAATTGAAATGATGTTTTCTATCATGCATAATCATAGGAATACTATCTGAAACAATAGATAGATATTTGGTTTAAAGGAGGTGCCTGGAATATGAAAATGACATTTCAGCCAAAAAAGAGAAGCAGAT
This sequence comes from Blautia sp. JLR.GB0024, assembly GCF_037000545.1. Taxonomy (NCBI): domain Bacteria; kingdom Bacillati; phylum Bacillota; class Clostridia; order Lachnospirales; family Lachnospiraceae; genus Blautia; species Blautia sp. JLR.GB0024. The sequence goes on from NZ_JBANBF010000002.1 coordinate 11,255, forward strand.
CCAAAGTTCATGGATTCAGAGCAAGAATGAGCAGTAAGGCCGGAAGAAAAGTTTTAGCTGCAAGAAGATTAAAAGGAAGAAAAAGATTATCAGCTTAAGACCGCAGATATGTGGTCTTTTCTTCTCTTCTTTTCATTAAAGGATGGTTTATGAAGTATTCGGAATCGTTAAAGAAAAACAGAGATTTTCAACTGGTTTATAAAAAGGGAACATCATTTGCAAATCGTTACTTAGTTATGTATGTGTTAAAAAACCAGTTGGACAGAAACAGAATTGGTATATCCGTAAGTAAAAAGGTAGGCAACAGTGTTGTGAGACATCATTTGACCAGGCTTCTCAGAGAAAGCTACCGATTAAACGAAGAAAAATTCAAGTGCGGATATGATATTGTTGTAGTAGTCAGGGTAAATGGAAAGGATCAGGGATTCCATTCCATGGAGAGTGCGCTTTTGCACTTAGGTAAGTTAACAAAGACCATAAGAAGTGAAGAGAATGAAGACAGTATTGATTAAGATGATTCGGCTTTATCAGAAATATTTATCCCCGTTAAAGAGAACCCGTTGTCCCTATATACCCACGTGTTCTCAGTATGGATTAGAAGCAATTGAGAAGTATGGTGCAGTAAAAGGTAGTTTATTGGCTTGCTGGAGAATATTAAGGTGTAATCCATTTTCAAAAGGCGGATACGATCCGGTACCATAATTGTTGTTTTATCTTGTTAGGAGATAATTATGCACCGCCGTTTTCTTAAAAGGCGGAATGCTTGAGAGATGAAGGTGACAAACCGGCTATAAGGAGGAAAATATTTTGGTTGCGTTGCTAACAAAGAGTACAATGCCGATTGTAAAATGGGTCGCTGAAGTAATGGGCTGGCTGATGAACGGCATTTACAGTATCGGGGTCACAAACCTGGGCCTCTGCATTATTTTATTTACGATTATTATTTATATGTTCATGACGCCTCTGCAGATCAAACAGCAGAAGTTCTCTAAGATGAATGCAGTCATGTCCCCGGAATTACAGAAAATAAACAAGAAATATAAAGGCAAAAAAGACCAGAACTCACAGATGAAGATGCAGGAAGAGACCATGGCCGTATATGAAAAGTACGGTGTATCTCCTACAGGAAGCTGTCTGCAGATGGTTATTCAGATGCCTATCTTCTTCGCTCTGTACCAGGTTATCATCAAGATGCCGGGATACATCGGAGGAATTAAGCACATGTTCGATTCCGCAGTTGTTAAAATCACAAATGTTGACGGATATGTGGGAATCATCACGGAATTTATTAAAGAGCATGGTATCAGAAGTTATAGCTGGCCCACAAATGGCAAGGGTGTAAATGATAACCATGTCATTGACTTTTTATACAGTCTGTCCCCCTCCCAGTGGGCAGATCTTGGCGATGTGGACAAGTTCAGCGGTTTTGCGCAGACCTTGAGTGACACTGCGGGTAAAATCCATCCCATGCAGAATTTCCTGGGACTGAACATAGCGGACACACCGCTTTCCCTGATCAAGACAGGATGGAGTGAGCACACGTATCTTCTGATCGTTGCTGCGATCATGATTCCGCTGTTGTCCTGGCTGACTCAGATGCTGAACTTAAAATTAATGCCCACAGCAGCAACAGATGACACAAACAGCCAGATGAATGCCACAATGAAGGGTATGAACACTTTCATGCCTCTGTTTTCCGCTTTTATCTGTTTCTCATTCCCTGTAGGTATCGGTATCTACTGGATCGCCGGTTCTGTGATCCGCTGTGTACAGCAGCTTGTCATTAACAGACATCTGGACAATATGAATATGGATGATTTCATTAAGAAGAACCAGGAAAAGATGGCTAAGAAGCGTGCAAAAGCAGGACTTCCGCCGCAGAAGATCACGCAGCAGGCTAAGATGAATGTAAGAAACATTGAGGAGCCGAAGAAGACAACCGCTGAGGACAGAAATGCTGCAGTTCAGAAATCTACCGAATATTACAAGAATGTGCAGAATGCAAAACCGGGAAGTTTAGCTTCAAAGGCAAACATGGTTGCTCAATTTGATCAGAAAAACAAATCTAAGAAGAAGTAGGGGTAAGGGGGAAGAAGCATGGAATTCAAAGAATTTTCTGCAAAAACTGTAGACGAAGCGATCACAAAAGCTTGTCTGGATTTTGAGACCTCCAGTGAAAATCTGGAGATTCAGGTTTTATTTGAAGGTAGTTCAGGATTTTTAGGATTCGGAGCCAAACCGGCCAGGATCAATGTTCGCAGAAAAGAAGTATCCTTACCAGAAGAACCAGTAATTGAAGAGGCTGTTCCGGTAAAAGAAGAGAGAAAAGAAGCACCAAAGGAAGAAAGAAAAGAAGCGAAAAAAGAGTTCAAGAGCGAGCCGAGAAGAGAGCCTAAGAGGGAGCCGAAAAAAGATGCCAGAAAGGCAGAGGCTTTCAAAGAGGATGTAAAACCGCAGCATGAAGAGCGGAAGGTCGTTGAAAGAACAGAGGAAGAGATCACAGCTGTCAAAGCAGACGCGGAGAAGTTCTTAAGCGGCGTGTTTAAAGCCATGGAGCTTGAAGTTGAGATCAAGATGGAATATAAGAGCGCGGAAGGCAACCTGGAAATTGAATTTTTAGGTGAGGACATGGGCATTCTTATAGGCAAGAGAGGACAGACTCTGGATTCTCTGCAGTATCTCACAAGCCTTGTTGTCAACAAGGGAAGACAGGGATATATCCGTGTGAAGCTGGATACTGAGGATTACAGAAACAGGAGAAAAGAGACTCTGGAAAATCTGGCAAAGAGCATTGCCTACAAAGTCAGAAAGACCAGAAAACCGGTTTCCCTGGAGCCGATGAATCCCTATGAGAGAAGAATCATCCACTCTGCATTACAGGGCAACCGCTACGTGGAGACTTACAGTGAGGGAAATGAACCTTACCGCCACGTGGTTGTAAAGCTGAAAAAATAATATATATTAAGTATGATTATTCTAGGTGAAAGCGTGAATAATGGAGAATAAATTTCTCTGCGCTTTCGCCTGGAATTTTTTTGATTTTGACTATAAATTTACGTTACCTGTGTTAATGTTGAAATAGAATCAGAGGAGTTGAAGAAAATGGCAGATACCATTGCAGCAATCGCCACAGCTATGACGGCATCGGGAATCGGAATCATCCGTATGAGCGGTCCCGAAAGCCGCGGGATAGTCCGGAAGGTTTACCGTTCCAAAGGCGGCAGAAAGCAGATTGACAAGGAACCGTCACACACCATTCACTATGGGTTTATCTATGACGGGGAGGAAGAGATTGATGAGGTGCTGGTCATGCTCATGGACGGCCCCAGAAGTTATACCGGTGAGGATACGGTGGAGATTGACTGCCACGGCGGTGTTCTGGCCATGAAACGGGTGCTGGAGACCGTGATAAAATACGGCGCCCGCCCTGCAGAGCCGGGGGAATTTACAAAAAGGGCGTTCCTAAACGGAAGGATAGACCTGTCCCAGGCTGAAGCAGTGATTGATGTGATCAATGCCAAAAATGAATATGCGCTGAAAAGTTCCCTGAACCAGTTAAAGGGGTCTGTGCAGAAGGTGATCCGGGAAATCAGGGAGAGTATTATCTATCACATTGCCTATATTGAGTCAGCTCTGGATGACCCGGAGCATATCAGTATAGACGGATACGGGGAGACCCTGGAAAGAGAAGTGGCTGTACAGAAATCCAGAATCGAGAGACTGCTGGAAACTGCCGGGGAAGGCAAGATGATGAAGGAGGGTATCAAGACCGTCATTGTGGGCAAACCAAATGCGGGAAAATCTTCACTTATGAACCTTCTTGTGGGAGAGGAGAGAGCCATTGTAACGGATATTGCGGGGACTACCAGGGATATTCTGGAGGAGACCATTGTCCTGCACGGCATTTCTCTCCGTATGATAGACACAGCCGGTATCAGGGATACAGAGGACCGTGTGGAACAGATTGGTGTGGGAAGAGCAAAAGAGTACGCAAAGGATGCGGACCTGATCCTCTACGTGGTGGATTCCTCTATCCCCCTGGATGAGAACGATGAGGAGATCATCTCCATGCTGGAAGATAAGAAGGCAGTCATTCTGCTGAATAAGACGGATCTGGATACAGTGGTCTCAGAGGAAAGCCTGAGGCTGCGGATGAACCATCCGGTGATACCTGTATCCGCCAAGGAGGAGCAGGGGATCGATGTGCTGGAGCAGCAGATCAAGGATATGTTCTTTGAAGGCGAGCTGTCCTTTAATGATGAGGTATATATTACAAATATCCGCCATAAGACGGCTTTGGAGGACGCTGTGAAAAGCCTGGAGCTTGTGGAAAACAGCATTGCCATGCAGATGCCTGAGGATTTTTTCTCCATTGACTTGATGAACGCATACGAGAGTCTGGGAACCATTATCGGAGAGTCTGTGGGGGAAGACCTGGTAAATGAGATATTTGCGAAGTTCTGTACAGGAAAGTAAAAATACGGCAGTGTTATCCACAAAAATCATCATATTTTATCGAAAATGTGGATAACAAAGTTCAAATAGAAAAATCATGTGAATAGTTATTTCAGAAAGGAAGCCATTAGAATGAACAATCTGGTTGAGAATTACGATATCGCCATTGTGGGTGCGGGTCATGCCGGCTGTGAGGCTGCGCTTGCCTGTGCACGTCTGGGCCTTGAGACCATCATGTTCACAGTGAGCGTGGACAGTATTGCGCTGATGCCCTGCAATCCCAACATAGGCGGGAGTTCCAAGGGCCATCTGGTGAGAGAGATTGATGCCCTTGGCGGTGAGATGGGAAAAAATATTGACAAGACCTTTATCCAGTCAAAAATGCTCAATGTATCGAAGGGACCTGCCGTCCATTCCCTGCGCGCCCAGGCGGACAAGCAGGAGTATACCAGGAGTATGAGAAGGGTACTGGAGAACACGGAACATCTCACCATCAAACAGGCCGAGGTGACAGAAATCCTGGCGCAGGAGCATAAGGCAGCAGGTGTAAAGACGTATTCAGGAGCCGTGTATCAGACAAAGGCTGTGGTGCTCTGTACCGGAACGTATCTGAAAGCCCGCTGCATCTACGGTGATGTAAGCAGTTATACAGGCCCGAACGGTCTGCAGGCTGCTAATTACCTGACGGAATCCCTGAAGAATCTGGGTGTGGAGATGTACCGGTTTAAGACGGGAACACCTGCCAGGATTGATAAGAGAAGTATTGATTTTTCCAAAATGGAAGAACAGTTCGGGGATGAGAGGGTGGTTCCCTTCTCCTTTTCGACCGATCCGGAAGATGTACAGATTGACCAGGCATCCTGCTGGCTTACTTATACCAATGAAAAGACGCATGAGATCATCAGGAATAACCTGGACCGCTCCCCTCTGTATTCCGGCATGATCGAGGGAACAGGGCCGAGATACTGCCCGTCTATTGAGGATAAAGTGGTAAAATTCGCGGATAAGAACAGACATCAGGTATTCCTGGAGCCGGAAGGGCTGTATACCAATGAAATGTATGTGGGCGGCATGTCCAGCTCCCTGCCAGAGGATGTGCAGCATGAGATGTATCACTCCGTACCCGGACTTGAGAATGCAAAGATTGTAAGGAATGCCTATGCCATAGAATACGACTGTATCAATGCAAGACAGCTTTATCCAACGCTTGAGTTTAAGGAGATAAAAGGGCTTTTCTCAGGCGGACAGTTTAACGGAAGTTCCGGTTATGAGGAGGCAGCAGCCCAGGGGCTTGTGGCAGGGATCAATGCGGCCATGGAGGTGCTGGGACGGGAAATGCTCATACTGGACCGGTCCGAATCCTACATCGGCGTTTTGATCGATGACCTGGTGACTAAGGAAAATCATGAACCTTACAGAATGATGACAAGCCGGGCGGAATACCGCCTGCTCCTCAGACAGGACAACGCGGACCTGCGCCTCAGGGAAAAGGGATATCAGGTGGGTCTGGTGAGTGAGGAGGAGTATCAGTATGTACTCTGGAAGAAGCAGAAGATAGAGGAGGAGGCAGCCCGTGTGGAGAACACCTTTGTAGGTGCTTCAAAGGAAGTGCAGGAACTTCTGGAATCCTACGGAAGTACACTGCTGAAAAACGGCTCCTCTCTGGCAGAACTGATCAGGCGTCCGGAACTTTCTTACAAAATTCTGGCGCCGCTGGATAAAAAAAGGCCGAAACTTCCTGAGGATGTGGCAGAACAGGTAAACATTAACATCAAGTATGACGGTTATATCCGCAGGCAGTTAAAACAGGTGGAACAGTTTAAGAAACTGGAGACAAAACGTCTGCCTGAGGACCTGGATTATGAGGAAATAAGCGGATTGAGGATAGAGGCAAAGCAGAAGTTAAAGGAATACAGGCCGGTATCCATTGGACAGGCGTCCAGGATCGCAGGCGTATCCCCGGCGGATATATCGGTACTGCTTGTATATATGGAATCTTACAGAAGAAACGGAATTCATAAGGAGGCGGATGCATGAGTGAAGTGACAAATCAGGAACAGAAGGCATACTGCCTGGATATACTGGAGAATGGCTGCGGGGAATTGGGGCTGACCTTAACAGAGGAACAGAACCAGCAGTTTGTGCGCTACTACGAGATGCTGGTGGAATGGAACAAGGTCATGAATCTGACGGGAATTACGGAGTTCGAGGAAGTTTTGACCAAACATTTTGTGGACAGTCTCTCTATTGTAAAAGCCCTGGATATGGAGAATATAAAATCCTGCATTGATGTGGGAACCGGAGCGGGATTCCCGGGGATTCCCCTTAAAATTGTATTTCCCCACCTTCAGGTGACACTTCTGGATTCCCTGAATAAACGTCTTAAATTTTTGGATGCCGTCATAGAAGACCTGGGGCTTGAGGGCATCCACACCGTGCACGGACGTGCAGAGGACGGGGCCAGAAGGCCGGAGCTCAGGGAACAGTATGATCTCAGTGTTACCAGGGCAGTGGCAAGGCTATGTACCATCAGTGAGTATTGCATGCCTTATGTAAAGGAAGGCGGCTTCTTTGTAGCTTATAAGTCAGGCAGAGTGAAAGAGGAACTTATGGAGGGGAAGAAAGCAGTATCTGTACTGGGAGGAAAGCTGGAGAAGACAGAAGAATTTCTCCTTCCGGGAACAGATATGGAGCGTTCCCTTGTAGTGATTCAGAAGGCAAAGCCTACACCGAAGAAATATCCGCGCAAAGCGGGAACTCCGGCGAAGGAGCCTATTTTGTGAGGTGAGCAGAATGGAATTGAAAGAAAGCCTGAAAAAGAGAGTAGAACTGTTTAAGAAAGAAAATCCTGTTGCTGACAAGGTAAAGGACAGGATCACTGCACCTTCCATGCCGTTTTTCGGGGGGGAAATTTTAGAGAAAGCAGTGACAGCCATTCTGGAGGGGGAGAATATCCTTCTCTGCGGAGACAAGGCCACGGGAAAGAATGTACTTGCCGAGAATCTGGCATGGATTTTCGGAAGGCCGCTTTACAATGTATCTTTCCATGTGAATACGGACAGCAGCACTTTGATCGGCACAGATACCTTTGTGGGCAATGAGGTAAAGCTTCGGAAAGGGCCTATTTACCAGTGCGCCAGATACGGGGGATTCGGAATCCTGGATGAGATCAATATGGCAAAGAATGATGCAGTGTCCGTCCTTCATGCAACGCTTGACTACAGGCGGGTCATTGATGTACCGGGATATGACAAGATAGATCTGGACCCGGCTACGCGGTTTATTGCTACCATGAATTATGGGTATGCGGGGACTAAGGAGTTAAATGAGGCCCTGGTCTCCAGGTTCATGGTGATCAATATGCCGTCCATGACGGAGGACAGGCTCATGGGAATCTTAAAGAGCGCGTTTCCTGATGTGAAGGACGGGGCACTTGAACAGTTCTCAGGACTTTTCCTGGATCTGCAGCTCAAGGCAAAAAACGGAGAAATTTCAACCAAAGCGGTGGATATGCGTGGACTGATTGGGGCATTGAAGCTGATAAAAGGCGGTTTAAACCCGGTTGATGCCATTGATATGGGAATCACGGATAAATGTTTCGACGCGTTTGAGAGAGAGCTGATCGCTGATATCGTCATGACCCGGATTCCTGAGGAGTGGACCAGCAGCGACGTATTTTAAACAGACGCATATGGGGAGATGTATTGTATGGAAAACGAAGATAGATGGGAAGCAGAGGCAAACCGTCTGGATATCCAGAACAGGATCAGGAATCTCATGTGGACGGTCAGCCAGGATTATGAACTGGACATTGAGGTGGATCCGGAGGCCTGGCAGAAGTCAAAATACATTGCCTTTTATGATGCTGTCCGGCATGGAGGATTTGCCAGGTATTTCAGCGTTGAAGAGTATGAGTCTTACATAACCAAAAAGGTCTATGCCGGATGGGAACCATCTGTGCTCCTTGCACTGGGAAGATTGTGTATTGACTGCGCTGTGTATAAAAAGCTGGAAAAGGAGCGGCGCGGCGTGGCGTCCATACGGCGCAAAGCCATGCGGGATACGCTGGAAAAGGACAGCATGAGGCTTACGCATACGGATTGGGGTAATATAGAAGCATGCTATCTGCGGTATATGCTGGATAAAACGGAGGCGGATGAGAGAAACCAGAGACTGATAGAGCTTATCTGTACGCTGGAAGACGCAGAGGATACTTCACAGATTGTAAATTGTCTCGGTGCTGTATATGAGGGGGCATATGCCAAGGGATTTACGAAGAAGTTCAAGGGCCTCAGCGAGGAACTCAGGGATTCTGAGGAGAACAGCAAAGAGTATACGGATAAAGAGAATCTGGAGGAGGAATCCGAGGAGAGTGAGGATGAGCATAAGGTAAATCTTTTTACCGATGAACTGATGGAGGAGGAAGAGCTGCTGAACCGGCACAAGGCAAATGTAATCGTGCTGGACGAGGAATCTTCCGCCCGCCTGGATGAGTATGTGGAGCTTAATTATGGAAGGAGCTATCTGTCTGTCCAGGAACAGAAGCATCAGAACAGCCAGGTCTGCAGGGGCAGCCATGAGGGCTGTCGTCTGCATTTTACAGACGGGCTGCTGCACGGGGATCTGGAGGAGAGCGCCAAGGCTGAGTATGTAAAAAAGGTCAGAGATGATAATCTCAGGGTGCTGAATCTGAACCAGATGGTGACCAGACAGAATGTGCAGATGCTGGCAAATACACTGAAGCGGGCACTTCTTACCAGAAATGAGAGGGAAGTGGTGTCCAGTGAGTATGGGAGTATCTGTGCAAGAAAGTTGTGGAATCTGGGGAGGACAGACAACAGAAGGCTGTTTGAGCGCGAAATTATACGGGATAACACGGATTTCGCTGTGGAGATATTGATTGATGCAAGCGGCTCCCAACAGGGCAGACAGGCCCTTGTAGCGCTTCAGGGATATATTATCAGTGAGGCCCTGAGCATTGTGAGGATTCCGCAGAGAGTTATGGGATTCTGTACTTTTGGAGATTTTACTATTATGCAGAGATTCCGGGATTATGAGGATGACAGGGCCGCAAATGAGAGAATCTTTGAGTTCTACGGTTCTGCCAATAACCGTGACGGGCTGGCTGTGAGAGCGGCGGCGGAAAGCCTGGAGAAACGGAAGGAAGAGAATAAGATTCTGATCGTACTCAGCGACGGAAGGCCAAATGATGTGATCGCAGGAAGCCTGAGGGGGAGTAAGAAGGAGGCTTATTGTACGGAATTTGCGGTGAAAGATACGGCTACAGAAGTGCGGAAGCTCAGGAATAAGAGGATTGCAGTGCTTGGAGTGTTTGCCGGGGAGGAGGAGGACCTGCAGGCAGAGAAGAAGATATTCGGGAGAGATTTTGCTTATATCCGGGATATTGGGAATTTTGCTAATGTTGTGGGACGGTATTTGAAGAGACAGCTTCTGGATGTTTAAAAGCGGCTGGCGGGGAATAGGGTTTGTTTCGTGCCCTGTCCTCCTGCCGAGCCTCCTTAAATCCGCTGAGGGGGATGTGGCAGCGGGAGGATAGAGCGCGGAGCGGAATGCGGCAGCAGGAGGCCGGTATTAGTGGTCAGAGAGTTGGTAAGGGGTGTTTTTTCAGGAAAGCCTGGGTGTTGGTAATGCCTTCCGTGAGGACGGACTGGTAGACATCCATGCTGGTGTATTTGTCATAGCGATAGAGACCTTGGGAGAGAAGGTCTTTTTTTATTGTTGTGATGGCTGTTTTCAGGGATGGAGTCTGGCGGCAGAGCATGGTTATGTTGTCGCAGTAAGCTTCGGCTTTGGTAATGGTTTCCCGGTCAAAAAACCAAAGATCAAAGTTCCAGAGTTCATCCATGAATAGGGCGTGAAAGCCGTGGAACCAGACCGTTTTGCCCTCATCGTTGATTTCCTCGCGGGCTTCGTACCAGGTGGGGCGGAAGGTTGTCAGGATATAGAGTGTAAGTGAATGAAGTTTTTCAAGGGTCATAGAATCGTTTCGGATGTCGATGTCCAAATCGTTGTAAACCATCATATCCATACGGTAGCTGCCGATGGGGTGAGGTTCACCGTATTTTTTCAGTTCTTGGCAGAGCCTGGTTTCGTGGAGGAGTTTATCTGCTTTTTCTTTTATTGTCATAATTTTTCCTTTCATTTTTTCAGAATTCAGATGTTGTGGGCGGTGAAGTAGGCACGGAAGCGCACGGCGTCGTCCAGGGTGTGGTGCCAGCCGTATTTTTTCAGATCAATGGTGTGCTCCGGTGTTACGGGGACGCCTTCTTTTTTCAGGAGGGATTCCTGAGTGTGGGGAAATGTAAAGGAGGCGGAACCTGAAAGATATCCTCTGTGGTTTACAACGCGGTGCGCAGGGATTTCTGGGGAATTCAATCTTTTGTTCAGGGCGTAGCCAACCTGGCGGGAATGGGTGGGCATGCCGCATAACAGGGCAATTTGGCCGTAGGTGGCAGCCCTGCCGCAGGGAATCTGCCTGCATACATATTCTACTCTTTTGTAAAAATCCATCTTGGTTCCTCTTCTGCAGTAAGTGTTTGTTTTCTTGAGCATACGATAATTTTTTTGAAAAGTCAATGCAGGCAGATGTGTGACAGATCTGTCGAATGATTGAGAAATTGTGCGAATGTTTGAAATTTAGAGTTCTGGATGAAAAAGGTCTGGTAATATTTCACAGAAAAATCACAGTCTTACCTAATTTTTATCACAATTAAAAAATAAAATTAGAAAGGTCAGATTATGGAAGCACAAGATTAAAGGAGGGAACATTTTGATTGAAGTAAGGAATCTTGTAAAAAAGTACGGAAATCATGTGGCAGTGGACCATCTGAACTTTACTGTGGAAAAAGGTAAAATTTACGGGTTTCTGGGACCAAATGGCGCCGGAAAGTCCACTACTATGAACATGATCACAGGATATATTGCGTCCACAGAGGGAGATATTCTGATTGACGGACATAATATCCTGGAGGAGCCTGAGAAGGCTAAAAAATGTATCGGCTATCTGCCCGAGCTGCCGCCTTTGTATCAGGATATGACAGTGATGGAATATTTGAAATTTGTGGCAGAGCTGAAATCCATTCCAAAGGCAGAAATAGAAAAGAACATATCCGAAGTTATGTCAACTACTAAACTGGAAGAAATGAAATACAGGCTGATCAAAAACCTGTCCAAAGGGTACAAGCAGAGAGTTGGCCTGGCACAGGCACTTTTGGGATATCCCGAAATTATCATTCTGGATGAACCCACAGTGGGGCTTGACCCAAAACAGATCATTGAGATTAGGGATTTGATCAAGAGTTTAGGTGAAAAACATACAGTTATCCTCAGTTCACATATCCTATCAGAGGTTAGTGCTGTATGTGATCATGTGCTCATTATTGATCGTGGCAGACTGGTTGCCAGCGATTCACCTGAAAATCTGAGTAAGGTTATGACAGGTGCAAATTCCCTTGAACTTACAGTAAAAGGACCGGAAGAGGAGATCAGAAAAGCGCTTGATATGGTGGACAATATAGAAGAACTTATCTATCATGAGTCCATGGTAAAAGACGCCTGTGATTTTACGGTCAAGATAGCCGGGGACCAGGACGTAAGGGAGAATATATTCTTTGCCCTGGCGGAAGCGAAATATCCTATCTTAAAGATGCAGTCAACGAATATGACATTAGAAGAAGTGTTCTTAAAGCTGACAGATAGCGGGGAGGAAAAAGAAGATGCTGGCGATATATAAGAAAGAAGTGAAGAGTTACCTTACATCCATGGTAGGTTATGTGTTTATGGCATTTATATTACTAATATTAGGTATTTATTTTACTGCATATAACCTGAACTATGCAACACCGGATTTCGGAGCAACTTTGAGTTCGGTTACATTTATATTTTTGATCATAACACCGGTACTGACAATGAGGATACTGGCAGAGGAGAAGAAAAATAAGACAGACCAGTTACTCTTTACTTCACCGGTGGCAGTTTGGAAAATTGTGCTGGGAAAATATCTGGGGATGGTCACGATCTATGTGATCCCTGTTATCATTGCTGCCTGCTATCCCCTTATTATGGGGAAATACGGTACGGTATCTTATCCTATGGCCTATACGGCTGTGATCGGCTTTTTCTTCCTGGGATGCGCCAACATAGCAGTGGGATTATTTTTATCCTCTGTCACAGAGAGTCAGGTTATTGCAGCTGTCCTTACATTCGGCGTTCTTTTCTGCAGTTATGTGATGAACGGAATTGAGTCCTTCTTCTCCCAGACAGCAGTGAGCTCTATGCTGGCTTTTGTGGTGATTGGGATTATAATTGCGTTCATTGTTTATCAGATGACAAGAGATGCGATCCTTACAGGCGTTGTGGGAGTTATATTGGTGGGAGTTACTGTGGTTCTGTATTTTGTAAAGTCTTCTCTTTTTGAAGGCGCCATACAAAAAGTATTGGATTTACTGGCGATCGCAAATCATTTTGATAACTTTGTTGGCGGTATACTGGATGTGACAGGAATCGTATATATGCTTTCCGTAATATGCATTTTTGTATTTCTGACAATTCAATCCATACAAAAACGGCGTTGGAGCTGATTTTGGAGGTCGAAGAAAGGAGAAAATGCAGATATGAAAGAAATAAAAAGTAATATTAATAAGAAAAAAATTAATATTAAAGATATTATTAGTAATAATAAAGAAAACAGACGAAAAAACAGGAAAAATCTGAAGCATGGAACATATAGTATGGGAGTAGTCGCGGTATTCGTGGCAATTCTGGTAGTAGTAAATCTGCTTATCCAGGAGCTACCGTCAAAATACAGAGAAATAGACTTAAGTACACAAAAGATGTACAGTATCGGAGATCAGACAAAAAAACTGCTTAGGAATCTGGATAAAGATGTTACCTTATATTTTATAGCACAGAAAGGTTCTGAAAGCAGTGATATAGAAAAACTGCTGGAACGGTATGAGGAAAGCAGTGACCATGTAAAGGTAGAGCAGAAAGATCCTGCTGTTAATCCAAAGTTTACCTCACAGTATACAACAGAAGGAGTAAACAACAATAGTGTTATTGTAGTTTCCGGTGATAAAAGTAAAGTGGTTGATTATAACTCCATGTATGAGACCTCTGTGAATTACCAGACATATGCAAGCGAAGTGACCGGGTTTGACGGAGAGGGACAGCTTACTAGTGCGATCAACTATGTGACATCAGATAATATGCCTGTAATGTATACACTGGAAGGTCACGATGAGTCTTCTATGAGCGATTCACTGAAAGATATGATACAGAAGGCAAATATTGATATCCAATCTCTAAATCTTCTTACAATGGACGCTGTTCCGGAAGATGCGGACTGCCTGTTTATTTTTGCACCATCAAAGGATATTTCGGAGGATGAGGCAAAGAAGATTATTACTTACCTGGAAGACGGAGGAAAAGCACTGATTGTATCCAATTATACAGGGGAAGACATGCCTAATTTTGCCTCTGTTTTGGAAAATTACGGCGTGAAAACCGTTGACGGCATTATTCTTGAAGCAGATACAAACCATTATATTTCTCAGAACCCATCATACCTGCTTCCTAATATAGAAAGCAATGATATTACCTCAAATCTCTCTTCCCAAAGCCGTTATATCCTTATGCCTTTGGCTCAGGGAATTGAGACAACAGATAATTATAGGGATACTTTGACAATTCAGAATATACTAAGCACATCCGACAGTTCTTATTCCAAAGTAAATGTGGAAAATATGCAGACAATGGAGAAAGAAAGTGGAGACATTGACGGTCCATTCCATGTAGGTGTGGCAATCAGTGAAGATCTGGAGGATGATAAACAGACGCAGATTGTATATTATTCATCTGAGACACTGTTTAATGACAATATGAATACAATGGTATCCGGTGCAAACTTTGAATTGATTTCCGCATCTGTCAACTGGATGTGCTCAAACGAAGATGGCAGTACAATATCAATATCCAGTAAAAGTCTGGATACGTCGACCTTGACAATACCAGCAGCAGACGCCAGCTTCTGGAGTATATTTGTTATGGCTGTAGTACCGGCATTTTTGGTGATTTTAGGTGGTGGAATCTGGATGAAGAGGAGAAAACAGTAAATGAAGAAAAAAAATACAGCACTTATTGCAGGCATTATCATATTAGCTTTGCTGCTGGTATTTTATCTTCTTCTTCATAACAGCAGCAAAGAGGACAGTCAGGATACTGAGAAAACATCAGAAACGGCATTCGAGACAACTGTAGAAGATATCAGTGAAGCGGTATTCAAATCAGGTGAAAATGAATATAAATTTACAAAAAGTAATGACATATGGAAATACAACGGAGAAGAAAACTTTCCGCTGGATCAATCAGCATTTGAAGAAATTATCAGTAAATTTGAAAAAATAGCTGCTGACAGAGTGTTAGAAAAACCGGATAATATTTCGGAATATGGTTTGGATAATCCAACTGTTACTGTAAGTTTAAAAGATAAAGATGGAAAGGAACAGACGCTGCAATTTGGAGATACAAATTCAGTTACAAGCAGTAGCTATATGACGCTGAACAAAGATAATGAAAAAGTTTATATGGTTTCCTCCACAATTGTCACTTCGCTGCAGTTTGATATCAATGATCTGGCAGAAAAAGAAACATTTCCAAGTATTACAGACATAACAGGCGTCATAATGGAAAGAAATGGACAGACATTTTCAGTTTTTAAAGACAGCAGTTCCAGTACAGGCTGGACTGTAACGGGATGGGATGGTACAAAGAAAGATGCGGGCAGTTCACAGGTATCTGAATTTACTAACCCCATAACAAGTTTATCCTGGAGCAGTTTTATAAGTCAAAATACAGAAGATTTGAGTCAGTATGGACTTGATAACCCGACAATAATTACGATAAATTATCAGGTTACTGAAACAAAATCTACTGATAAAACGAAAGATGACAGTGCAGATACTGCGGATGGCAGCAATACTACAGACAATAAAAGTAAGGATGCTGAAGCTGAGAGTGATACCACAGAAGATACAGAGGAAAAAGTGACTGTCGATAAACAGGAAGTTTTATTAATAGGTAATAAAACAGAAGATAACAGTTATTATGCTAAGCTTCAGAGTCAGTCAGGGGTTTATACTTTAAGCAGTTCTACTGTTGACAATCTCCTGAATGCAGAAGTAAATCAATTCCTCAGTACTTATGTATCCGATTATATTTTTGCCGATCTGGATAAAGTCACTATTGAAAAAGATGGAAATACCTATGAATTTACTAAGAAAACTGAGGAAAAACAGGTAGAGAGTGACAGTGATAAAGAAAATACAGATGATACAGATACAGAAGAAGAGGAAACAACAACGGTTACTACCTATTATATGAATGGCAAAGAAATAGAACTGTCTGATTTCTCTGAGTTTTATAGTCTTATAAGCGGTATGGAATGCCAGGAACGGTTAGACACGGTTCCTGATATGGAAAATCCACCTGAAATGACAGTACATTTCTACAAGGAAAATGGTGTGGATGTGACTACTGAGTATTATGCGTATGATTCCAGCTTTTATCTGGTAAAAGACAGCAAAGGAAATGCATCATTGGTAAACAAAATGAAAGTAAAAGAACTGACAGAGGCTTTTAATGCCTTTTTAGAAAAACAGAATAAGGAATCATAAAAACAAAAGTATACTTTACAATTGAGTTTATCACATATGAGTAAATAACCTAAAAAGAGTCCTGCAGCCGGAAATGCTGCAGAACTCTTTTTGTAAATGTTTCACGTGAAACATTTAATCAAGAAATATATTTAACTGTTCCATTAATTTATCGGGTGTCTCCATTTGCGGTAAGTGTTTGGCTCCTTTCAAACTAATTGCCTCAACAGCAGGATTACATTCTGTATACTGAGATATAATATCTTTGCTGTCCCTCTCTGCCTCACCTTCAATAATAAAAATACTCTGATCAATTGCCTTTAAAGCATGATTAATATTATTGTTTGTATACCGTCCTATTATGCTGGAAAGCAGATACCTTGAACTGCTCATCCCCTTATGGGCCGCTTCATAATAAGTATCCAGCCATTCGGCAGTCATGTTAAAAGGATTATACAAATACTGCTCCGTAAACAGCAGTTGAATATTACTCTGACATGTAATCATATTATAAACCAAAGTTCCAAAAACAGGTATTTCCAAAAGGAACTTATACAGTTTACTCTTTTTATCAGGTATCTTATTCAAAGCATTAAGCGCTGGCGGATTGATCATGACAATCTTACCAAACAAATCCGTTTCATTATGGCAGGCCATCAAAGCAAAGGAGCCTGAATAACCGCTGGTGATAACATCCGTTCTCTCATGAATCACATTTTTAATAAAATCTGAAATAATCTGCACATATAAGTAGTTTGTATATGTGATTCTCTGCTTATCAGACCGTCCGCACCCCAGCAGATCAATGGTATAAACCGTATGGTTTTCAGCCAGTTTATCTACAATCTTATTCCACTCATAAGCTGAGCTATAAACCGTCAAATCATGCACCAACAAAACCGGCGTCCCAGTCCCAATCTTCTTATAATATATCTTCCCAAATCGCCAATTATAATAATTGTTAGCTGTGGACTTCAACATTTCCTTCAACACAGCAGTCCCAAATATAAGCCGATTAATCACATAAATAATACCCGTTGCAATGGAAAAAAGTATACTTGCCGTAATTATTTTATGCCTGGATTTCTTCATAAAACCGTCCACCTCCTGAAAAAGAATATACTAATATTATAAGACATTAAAGTGAATTATACAAGTTAAAATAATTTACAGTTCATAATCAAATAGATAGTCATACGACATAAAGATATATCTTATATTCACATATAGTGCACGTATTGCAGCATATAATAAACATTGTTATTATTAAAGCATACAAAAGGTATTTTAACTTTATTATCACAATCTGCATGATCTACTTTGCAGCATATCTTCCCCCAATTTGTTTAATACAGCCCACTCCACAAATCTTATCTGACAAAAATCTCCTACAAACCATAGTAGATAACTTATCAAAAGCAATTTTATAACACAATTTCCTAACACATTCTATTTTATGAACGCGATTATTGCACAGACTGTCATATAGAGACTATGCGACATAAAACCTTGTATATTGTTTTAGATTAATTATTTAAAGTTAAATAATATATCTGATTTTTAAAAGAAACAAAAGCAATAGAAACAATAAATTAATAAATCCATAAAATCAGTTGCTGATTTTATGGATTTAATATAGTACAAAACCTTCATTATACATAGTTTAACAAAGCCACACTAAACAAGCCACAAATGCTTCTATAAATGTTTCACGTGAAACATTACAAGTATAATATCGATACAGAGAAAACCAGGATGGGAAGCAGGGGGAGGGCAGGTGTATGGGGAAAACGATGTCTAGTGGAGCGTTCGGGAGATCCACCTGCCCCAGACACTTAATGAGGAGGCCGTTGCCGACGAATTTAGTGACTGGGAGCAGGTTAGCTTCCGGACAAGCGAAACGCTTCGTTTTCCCCATACACCTGCCCTCCCCCTGCTTCCCATCCGTCCGCCCTCTACTCTATTTCCCCATATACAATATAACCAATAAAATACCAATAAAAAAATGTTTCACGTGAAACATTCTTATGGAAATACTCCACAATTAATGCTATAATAAACACGTATATCATAATCCAAAAAACACATCAAAAAACTTTTCCACACAGATGAAAAGAGGAGAGTATAATTGGGAAGAATTATAGCTATAGCAAACCAAAAAGGCGGCGTAGGCAAATCAACCACAGCCATTAATCTTTCCGCCTGCCTGGCAGAAATGAGCCAAAAAGTCCTCATTATAGATATCGACCCCCAGGGAAACACCACAAGCGGCGTAGGCGTAGAAAAAGAAAACTTAGACGCCACACTGTATGAACTGCTTCTCGGAGACTGCGATTTATCTGACTGCCTGATTGAAAACGTATTTGAAAACCTATCCATTATCCCGTCTAACGTCAACCTGGCCGGAGCCGAGATCGAACTGGTAGGAGTAGAAGACAGAGAATTTTTATTAAAGAATCATATTGACACCATAAAAGACAAATATGATTTCATCATTATGGATTGCCCTCCATCACTAAATATTTTGACAATCAATGCAATGACAACAGCAGATTCCGTTCTTGTACCCATTCAATGTGAATACTACGCATTGGAAGGACTGACACAGCTCATTCATACCATAGAATTAGTACAGGAACGTTTAAATCCTTCACTTGTTATTGAAGGTGTAGTGTTTACCATGTATGACGCCAGGACAAACCTTTCCCTGCAGGTTGTAGAGAACGTAAAGAGCAATCTGAATCAATCCATCTACAAAACTATTATACCGAGAAATGTCCGTCTTGCAGAGGCGCCCAGTTATGGTCTGCCCATTACACTATATGATAAAAAATCTGTGGGAGCAGAGAGTTACAAACTCCTGGCAGAGGAAGTATTACATAAGGGGGATGAAGAATGGCAGTAAGAAAAGGTGGTCTTGGAAAAGGACTGGATTCCATGATTCCGGATACCAGTACTAAGGTAAAAAAGAAAATCCCTGGCCCAACACCTGCTGAGAATACAAAAGAAGTTGACATAAAAAATGAAAAATCCGTACAGATGATTAAAATGTCAATGATAGAACCAAACAGGGAACAGCCCAGAAAACAGTTTGGGGAGGATGCACTGCTGGAACTTGCAGAGTCCATTAAACAGTTTGGCATACTGCAGCCGCTTCTGGTTCAGAAAAAGGGTGATTATTACGAAATCATCGCAGGTGAGCGGAGGTGGAGAGCCTCCAAACTGGCAGGTATCAAAGAAATTCCGGTTATCATAAAAGAATTTTCTGATCAGGAAGCAGTAGAGATTTCACTTATTGAGAATATTCAGAGAGAGGATCTGAACCCTATTGAGGAGGCCGTGGCATATAAACGGCTTATGGAAGAATTTCATTTGAAACAGGATGCCATTGCTGAGAGAGTATCTAAAAGTCGTACTGCCGTAACTAATTCCATGCGTCTTTTAAAGCTGGATGACCGTGTACAGCAGATGCTTATTGATGAGATGATCACAACAGGTCATGCCAGGGCACTTCTGGCAATAGAAGACCCTGAAATTCAGGTTATGGCAGCAACAAAGGTATTCGATGAAAAATTAAGTGTAAGGGAAACAGAAAAACTGGTAAAAGAGATCCTGAATCCCGCACCTGAGAAACAGGAAAAGCCGGTGGATGAAGCACAGAATCTGGTCTATCAGCAGTTGGAGGAAAAAATCAAACAGATTATTGGCTCTAAGGTGGCAATACACCGAAAGAACAATGATAAGGGGAAAATAGAAATTGAATATTACTCCAAGGATGAGCTGGAACGTATTATAGAACTACTGGAAACGATTAGATAAAATAAGGGAGTTGTGAACAACAGATGAGTAGTTTATTAGAAAGTCTTCAGTCTCACTCCGGAATATTGATGGTTTTACTGCTGGTCGTAGTGGTCATACTGCTGATCTGCGTATTTAACCTTTCATTGGGACTGAACCGGCTAAACAGGAAGTATACGCTGTTCATGAAGGGAAAAGATGGACAATCTCTTGAACGGCTTTTTAAAAGAAAATTCGATTTGATTGAAAAACTGGTGCGCTCCACAGATGACAATGGAGAAGAAATTGAGAAAATATGGAAAGTCATGGACAAATCCCTGAACAAATACGGTATTGTAAAATATGACGCCTTTGAAGACATGGGAGGAAAACTGAGTTTTGTGCTGGCCATGCTTGACAAAAATAATACCGGCTTTCTGCTCAATGCTATACACAGCAGAGAAAATTGCTTTCTCTATATTAAAGAGATCGTAAATGGGGAATCCTATGTAGTATTGAGTGAAGAAGAAGTGGAAGCTCTGAAACAGGCTGTGAATTTCGGTATTTTACAGGAGACAGAGTTAGATGACTGACCGCGGTCTGATAATTTGGCAGATTGAATTGTTGCCACAAATTATGTAAATAATCTTATGTAAACAAACTTGTGAAAACAAAAGGAGAACAGAGATGTTAGACATTAAATTTTTAAGAGAAAACCCGGAAATTGTAAAGCAGAATATTAAAAATAAATTTCAGGACAGCAAATTGCCGCTTGTAGATGAAGTGATCGAGCTGGACAAGAGAAACCGTGACATCAAGAAGGAAGTTGAGGCATTAAGAGCTGAAAGAAACAAAATCTCCAAGATGATAGGCGGGCTTATGAAGGAAGGCAGGAAAGAGGAGGCAGAGGAGGTAAAGAAAAAAGTTACAGCCAATGCTGAGACGGTAGAACGCCTGTCTGCAGAGGAAAGAGAAGTAGAGGAAAAGATCAGAACGATCATGATGACGATACCAAACATCATTGATCCGTCAGTGCCCATCGGAAAGGACGACACGGAGAATGTAGAGGTCCAGAAGTATGGCGAACCGGTGGTTCCTGAGTTTGAGATTCCCTATCACGCAGAAATTATGGAAAGCTTCAATGGACTTGATCTGGACAGCGCCAGAAAGGTAGCCGGAAACGGATTCTATTATCTTATGGGTGATATTGCAAGACTTCACTCTGCTGTTATTTCCTACGCAAGGGATTTTATGATAAACAGAGGATTTACCTACTGTGTACCTCCTTTCATGATCCGCAGCGATGTGGTGACAGGCGTTATGAGCTTTGCTGAGATGGATGCCATGATGTACAAGATCGAGGGTGAAGACCTGTATCTCATCGGAACCAGCGAGCATTCCATGATCGGTAAATTCATTGACACGATCATCCCCGAGGAGGAGCTGCCCAAAACTCTTACAAGCTATTCCCCGTGCTTTAGGAAAGAAAAGGGAGCACACGGGCTGGAAGAGCGCGGTGTATACCGTATCCATCAGTTTGAGAAGCAGGAAATGATCGTTGTCTGCAAACCGGAGGAAAGTAAAGAGTGGTTTGATAAATTGTGGCAGAACACCGTAGATTTATTCCGCTCCCTGGATATTCCGGTGCGTACACTGGAATGCTGCTCCGGAGACCTGGCGGATTTGAAGGTGAAATCCGTGGATGTGGAAGCGTGGTCACCGAGACAGAAAAAATATTTTGAGGTGGGAAGCTGTTCAAACCTGGGTGATGCACAGGCCAGAAGATTAAAAATCCGTATAAATGGGAAAGATGGCAAGTATCTGGCGCATACCTTGAACAATACAGTTGTTGCCCCGCCGAGAATGCTGATCGCATTTCTGGAAAATAACCTGCAGGCAGATGGCTCTGTAAGGATTCCGGAGGCTTTAAGACCTTATATGGGCGGTATGACAGAAATAAAGTAAATATTATGTAAACAAAGTTATGTAAACCTTAACCAGACGGAGGTACGTATTTGCACAGTTATTTGAAATCCATTGGTTTTTCCGGTATAAACGGAAAAAAAGAGGTGGACCGGATTCTTAAAGATGTAATCTTACATTATGATGAGAAGACAGTGATTGAAGACAGAAAAAATCATATGTTCGCGGAAATCTCTAAAACCTTTGGCTGTGATTTTGGAATAACGGTATGCGGAGAATATGATGAGAATAATGAGTTCCAGATGGAATATTATTTTCCGTATTTCCGCGGTACCGGGATTACTACCCAGGAGGACGTGGTAATCGAAAAGCATGCAGGAAAGGAATCTTACGCAGGCGCCTGTGATGACGTGAGAATTGGAGTGACCATTATATTTTATCTGCAGAATGCAGGGGAATATCTAACAGAGAGAAGCCATGGAAATTATTCCAGAGGCTCCTATGCCATAACCCTTGCGGCCCTGGCTAAGGAGGGAAAGATTCTTCTTCCTGTCACAAAGGATGAGAAACAGGAAAAAGAAGAGAAGGAAAATACCATCAATCGCAACCGTATGATCGCGGCTGCACGTAATGGCGATGAGGATGCCATGGAGAATCTGACCATGGAGGATATTGATATCTATTCCATGATCTCCGGCAGAATACCCAATGAAGATGTGTACTCTATTGTAGATACATATTTTATGCCGTACGGAATGGAATGTGACCTGTATAATGTCATGGGAGAAATACTTGACTGCTCCAGAGTCAGAAATGTCATGACAAACGAGGAAGTCTACGAACTCAGAATCTCATGCAATGACCTGGAAATTGATGTGTGTATCAACACAAATGATCTGATGGGAGAGCCTGAGGTGGGACGGCGCTTTAAAGGCGTTATCTGGCTTCAGGGGAGTATTCACTTCTGATCATATTTTTGCATATGTCGTGTTTTGTTGAGATACAGGGCAGAAAAGGGAATAAAGATTTAAGAAAAAGGTATCGGACGCTGTATTCCGGTATCTTTTTTTGTCTGTTAGATTTATTTTGGTTGAATTGCATAAAGAAGAGGCAAAAACATTGACGTTTATGTGAATTCAGCACTATAATGGATATATTGATGGTATTGTATGTGTGTTGGAGGGGCTATGGAAAAGCTATCGGTTAATAATAAAAGCAAAATATATATTATAGACAGTGATTACAGGATCGTCAGCTGCAATGATGCGCTGAAGGAGACTTTTCCCGAATTGGAGTGCGGTCAGATCTGTTATTAGATTCTGTGTAATGAGGATAAGCCCTGCGGGGAGTGTCCTCTTGCCCGGAAGGACGGGGATAATGCCATTTTCTATAATAAAAAGGTTAAGAAATGGGTGGAGGTTAATTCCGGAGCCATTGACTGGCCCGGCTCCGGTATCTGCAGCATGGTTCTGGCAAAGGAGATACATGAGGGCAATAAAAGCCTGTTCTTTAATCTTACCAACCTCACCGCATATGATGAATTGTACGAGCTGAATATTACACAAAATACATACAAAAAACTGTATCAAATGCAGGAAAAATATCCCCCTGTCCCCTCATCCGGCAGTCTTACACAGATGCTTCAGGATACAGGAGAGCGTCTGATCCATCCGGATGACAGGGAAGAGTATTTCAGGTTCTGGAACCTGGATGATATTCTGACAAGGATGGCAAAGGATACAGCGGAAAATGCCGTGAGAAGCCAGTGCAGAAAAAAGATGCAGAATGGTGATTTCTGCTGGATTCTTCAGCTTGTTGTGCCGCTTAGGCATAGCGGGGACGGAGATCAGATCCTTATGTGCTTTATCCAGGATATCAATACCCAGAAGACAAAGCAGATGAAACAGGAGCACAAAAATCAACTGCAGGACAACGCTTATGACAGTCTGACCGGGCTTTACAGGAAGAATATCTTTTTCTCAAAAGCCGATGAATTTCTGAAGGCAGGCGGGGATCAGAGATACTGTCTGATGGCTGTTGATATAGAACACTTTAAGATTTTCAATGAATGGTATGGACAGGAGGCCGGTGACAGATTTCTTAAAATAGCAGGAGGATTTTTTAAAAGGACCCAGGAAAGCAACAAGGGAATCGCCGGTTATATGGGAGATGATGATTTTGTTATCATACTGCCTGATGACAGGGAAACGATTAAAAGTATACAGGATGAGATCTTGAACTACGTAAAGCAGTACGGAGGAAATGCCGGATTCCTTCCTGTATTCGGTATGTATGAGATAACAGATAAAAGCCTGCCTGTAAGCACCATGTATGACCGGGCATCCATTGCGCTGGCATCCGTAAAGGGAAATTATGCAAAACGTGTTTCCTGGTATGATGCGGCAATGATGCAGAAAATTGAGGAAAACCACTTACTTTTATCAGAAGTGCAGAGAGCGCTGACAAACGGCGAGTTTGTATTTTATGGGCAGCCAAAATGTAATATGATGACAGGGAGGATCATAGGCCTGGAATCACTTGTCAGGTGGATTCATCCCGAGCGGGGCCTGGTTCCCCCGGATGAATTTATTCCGGTGCTGGAGAACAGCGGATTTATCGCAAAACTGGATATGTATGTCTGGGATATGGTATGCAGCAGCGTGAGAGGGTGGCTGGACAGGGGATACCGGGTGGTTCCCATATCTGTCAATGTGTCCAGAGTAGATATTTATACGGTTGATGTGGCAGAGTGTTTCTGCGGGCTGATAAAGAAGTACAGGCTGGACCCATCGCTGATAGAGATAGAGATTACGGAGAGTGCTTACGCGGAAAATTATAATATCATCAGAGCGGCTGTGGAGAACCTGCGGAAGTCAGGGTTTACGGTTCTCATGGATGACTTCGGAAGCGGATACTCCTCCCTCAATATGTTAAAGGATGTCAATGTGGACATTCTTAAAATAGACATGAAGTTCCTGGATATGAATGAGGAGAGCGCAGACAGGGGAATGGGTATACTGGAAGCCATAACGAGTATGGCACGGCTGATGGGAATCCGCGTGATCGCAGAAGGGGTTGAAACAAAGGAACAGGTGGATTTTCTCCTGGATATGGGATGTATCTATGCACAGGGGTATTATTTTTACAAACCAATGCCGGTAGAAGCCTTTGAAAAGCTTCTTGCAGATGAAAACAAAGTGGATTTCAGGGGAATCAAGGCCAGGGAGATTGAGAGGTTCCGTATAAAGGATATGTTCAGAGATAATGTGTTCAGTGAGACCATGATGAACAATATCCTGGGCGGAATAGCATTTTATGATGTTTACCGGAACGATGTAGAGCTTATACGCGTCAATGAACAATATTACAGGATCATGGAGACAGATCCTGTAGAGCTTGAGGAAAATAAAGTAAGGATCATCCAATACGTCTATGAGGATGACAGGCGGGAAATGCTGAGCATTTTCCAGAAAGCTTATGAAAAGTCAATAACAGGAGCGGAGGGCGAAGTCAGGCGTCTGAAGGGGAACGGTAAGACAATCTGGATGCATATCCATGTGTTTTTCCTGAAGGAACAGGATGGGCACAGATTTTATTACGGATCTGTCAGTGATGTCACCATGCAGAAGGAGAGGGAGGCCATGCTGGAATCTTCCCAGAGAGCACTTGCCGCTGTTCTCAATGTATCGGAAAACGATGCATCCTTTATGAAGCTGACAGAGGAGAACAGAAAGACAGCCGCCACTATATTTGCCCAGATGTCCCCGGGCGGCATGATCGGGGGATACTGCGAGGAGGGATTTCCTCTTTATTTTGCCAATTATGAGATGATCCGTCTGATGGGATATGAAAGTTATGAGGAACTTAACGCGGCCATTAAAGGACAGGTGATCAATACCATTCATCCGGATGACAGGGAGCGGGTGGGCCATGATATTGGCGCGTATTATCCGGGGGCGGAGTACACTACAACATACCGTATGCCGAAAAAGGATGGTTCCTGGTTCTGGACCCTGGATAAAGGGAAAATAATCAGGGCGGAAGATGGAAGAATGGCTATTGTCAGTGCGTGTACGGATATCTCTGAGACCATGATGGTACAGCAGCAGCTTGCGGAGCGCAACGCCATGCTGCTGAGCCAGAACCAGGAGCTCAAGTTTCTGAATTATGACATGCCCGGCGGATATCACAGATGCGCGGACACACCGGAGTATGATTTCCTCTATATCAGTGACAAATTCCTGGAAATGCTGGGCTATACAAGGGCTGAGATACAGGAGCTGTTTCAGAACAAATTTATGCGGATGGTACATCCGGATGACCGGCGCCTGGCTGAGGAAGGCGCTGAGTTACTGAGGCGTAATACCGTATCACATAATCTGGAATACAGGATCTTGGGAAAGCATGGGTATATATGGGTCATTGACCAGAGTAAATATATGAATTTTCACGGAACGTCATTTTTCCAGGGAGTTGTTGTGGATGTGACGGAGACCATGGAACTGAAAAATAAGATGCGGATGTTCATGGAGAATTTCTCAGATAATGTTGTACTTGTACATTATAAGGATGGGATATTCAGGTATGAGATACTGGGAGACGGACTTTTCCGGGAACTGGGATATACAAAGGAAGAGTATGAAAAACCATGGAAAACAGGACAGGAGCTGCAGTCTGTCAGGAGAGAACTGGAGGATGCCATCAAGTCAGGAAGGAACTACCAGGATACCATTGAGATCAAAATGCCGGATAACCTGAAGATATGGCTCAGTATGGACGGCAGGTTTATCAGCGGGGATGAGGAGGGCAGCGTCTATCTCTGCATTTACAGGGATGTGACCTCCATTAAGAAAAAGGAACATGAGCTGTGGCTGATGAGAAAGGAAATTGAGAGTATCCTCCGTTTGGCGGATATCAACGGATGGGAGTGGGATTTCAGAAGAAATATGCTCACGCTGTCTGATATCCAGCATCTGAAGTCAGGGAAAAAGAAGGATACCTCCCGGCTGATAGGGAATTTTCCGCTTTGTTTTCTGGAAAAAGAACGGATGCCTGAAGCGTACAGGGAATCCTTCATAGACATATTAAAGAAATTATACAAAAATAATTTTGGGGCCGGCGCGGAATGTACATTTCCACTGATAAAAGCAGATGGAAAGGGTGTGTGGATCAAGGCGGCAGGGGAGGCAATCTGTGATAAGAACGGCATTCCCGTAAAAGCAGTGGGATATTATCTGGATGTTACAGAGCAGAAAAACCAGGAACTGCGTCTCACTAAAATTGCTGAGGCGGATGCCCTGACCGGATTGTTTAACCGTCAGACAGCAATACCCCGAATCAAGAGTTATCTGGCGGATATGGAGGGCAGGGAGGAAACCGCTGCGATCATCATGTTTGACCTGGATAACTTTAAACTGGCTAATGACGTATTCGGCCATGCATATGGTGATGAGATGATCTGCAAAAATGCCGGGAAGCTGAAAGGGTTTTTCAGAAGCGATGACATACTCTGCAGAATCGGTGGAGACGAATTTCTTATATTCTGCAAGCGGATCAGGGACGCGGATGTGCACGCGAAGCTTGAAAAAGTGATGGAGAGTATGGTCACTGTCCGCAGTGACGGGGAGCATGAGATCGTCTTCTCCGTATCCGCCGGCTATGTCATGATACCTGAACAGGGCATGGAGTTCGATGTGCTTTACAGAAAGGCTGATGTTGCGCTTTTCAATGCTAAGATGAACGGAAAGGGTTCCTTCAGAAAGTATGAAAGTGATATGAAGGAAATCAGATATGAACTGGCAAAGGATAAGTAGCTGTTGGTGAATGACAGGTATCTTGATGGTACCTGTCATTTTGGGCTGTGAAAGAGAACAGAGGGGATTGGAGGATTTTCATGGGAAGAGAAAAGGGAAAGATCCTTGGAAAGGCGAGGATTTCTGTAAAACTGGCATTTCTGTATATGTCACTGCTTCTGGTATCCTGGAGTATTATTTTATTGATCTTTTATCGGGTCAGTGACAAAAATGCCACAGAGTCAGCACAGGCACTCTCAGCTCAGACGCTGAATACGGTCAGTAAAAATATATCAACGCTGATAGACAATACGGCTTACTATTCCAGGATCATTTTGTCCAGCAGTGATATCACAGAGGCATTGGAGCTGAAGGATGGGAAGATGCAGAAGGAGAGTCTGCATCAGTTTACATCGCTTGTGGATACGGAGACCCATATTAACGGTATTTATATGTGGGATATGGAAAGTCATGGATGCAGTATAGATAAGAATCATGTCAGAACTCTCCGCATGGAAGATATCAGGGAGACGAACTGGTATGAGGAGGTCAGGGAACTGGCAGGTTCTTACTGTTTGAAGCTAAATGCTGACCGTGTTCTGACTCAGAGCAGCGCTGAGACTACGGTATCTCTCATCCGGGTGATCAACAACCCCACGGATTACCATCCTGTTGGAATATTGATGATAAATATGGACCCGAATGCATTTGCAGACAGTTACGGGGGATTGGACAGCAAGAGTATACCGGTAATATATGTTCTGGATGATACAGGTAAGATCGTCACTTCCCAGTCGGATATGTCCCTGCCCAGTGTAAAGGAAGCATTGAAAAGTAAGAAAAACAATGACAGTCTTCTTCTTGCGCAGCAGGATATCGAAGGCAATAACTGGAAGGTACTGGCAGGTGTAAGGATTGAAAACGGATTGAAGCAGTCAGGGATCGGCGGGATCATTTTTGCCATGGCAATGATATTTTTGGCCCTGTTCTGCGGGATCGGATATTTTATCATGAAACGGTATGTGGCTGACCCGCTGGAACAGATGGCAGGTTCCATGAACCGCATGAGCGGAAGAAAGTTTGAGAAGATCAGGATGTGGGGAAACAGGTATAACACATTCGGGGAAATGGAGATTCTGGAGACTACATATAACAAGATGGTGGATGAGATAGATGCCTTGATCGAGAGAGTATATGAAGAGGAAAAGATAAAGAGAAGGGCAGAACTGAACGCGCTGCAGGAACAGATGAAGCCGCATTTTCTATATAATACAATTGACGCGATGGGATATCTTGCACTGAGCGGAAAGAATGAGGAGGTATATGATGCTCTGGAAGCTTTCGGCAGCTATTACAGGATACTGCTGAGCAAGGGAAGGGAAATGATCTCGGTCAGGGAAGAGGCAGAGATGGTGAAGGATTATCTGGAACTGCAGAAATTACGGTATGGTGATTCCCTGCACTATGTTCTCAATGTGGACCCGGAGATACAGGGGACTTTTATCTTAAAAATGGTGCTGCAGCCTCTTGTGGAGAATTCAGTAAATCATGGAATCCGTCCAAAAGAAACACCAGGTGTGGTGTATGTGGAGGGGACAGCGGAGGATGGATATCTGAAGTTCACCATAGAGGACGACGGTGTGGGAATGGATGAGGATAAGATCAAAGAGCTGAACAGAGAGAATATAAGCAGCAATGAGAAGAGTTTCGGGCTTCGGGGAACCATAGAGAGAATGAGAATATTCTATGAGTCAGATATAGATTATACAATTCAGAGCACAAAAGGAAAAGGGACAACTATTGTACTGAGGGTGCCTGTCTGTTATGAAGGAGATGAAGGTCATGATGAAAGTATTGCTTGTGGAGGATGAAGTGGGGACCAGAAACCTTCTCAGAATTATTGTGAACTGGGAAGAGTTTCATATGAAGATCATAGGGGAAGCCCAGAACGGCAGGGAGGCACTGTTCCGTATACAGGAGGAAATACCGGATCTGGTGGTTACGGATATTAAAATGCCCATTATGGACGGCATTTCGCTGGCGGAAGAGATCATGAAGAAATATCCGCAGGTTAAGGTGATCATTGTTACTGCCTATGACGATTTTAAGTACGCGCAGAAAGCACTCCGGGCCGGGGCTGTGGATTTTATCTTAAAGCCCTTAAAGCGGCAGGAGGTAAAGGAAGCCCTTGCAAGAGTGGGCAGGCAGATTGAAACAGTGGAGGAAGGGGCAAAGGAGGTTATGGAACAGATAAGGGATTATCTGGAGGAGAATTACGCCCAGAGCAGCCTTTCCCTTTCCACAACGGCCGAGAGATTTTACCTGAACCCCAGTTATTTAAGCCGTACATTCAGAAAGAAGACAGGCATCCCATTCGTGGAATATCTCAATAAAGTGAGGATTGAACACGCATGTGATTATCTGAAATCAGGAAACTGGAAGGTGTATGAGATTGCAGAGAAAGTCGGTATTCCGAATCCTGACTACTTTGGCCGTTGCTTTCGGAAATATATGGGGATGTCGGTTAATGATTATAAAAAAAGTAAAATATGTGCGGAATAGGGTAAAAATACTGGGTTCAGAGTGGCGGGGATTTTTTCTATACTGTAACCATAGCAAGTGGTAAGGCATAAAAAGCTATAGTAAGTATCAGGAGGAAAAGAAAATGAGAAGAAAAATAGCAATGCTTTTATGCGCAAGTATGGCAATCGGCCTGCTGGCAGGCTGCGGCGGCAGTTCAGAAGAGAGTAAGGCCTCAGAGAGTAAAGAGGAAAAAGGTGCGGACACATCGGATAAGGATTCAGGGGAAAAGGTAAAGCTTACATTCTGGAAATCACCGCATTCGGATCGTGAGGATGACATATGGGCCGGTATGATCGAGGATTTCAACAAGGAAAATCCGGATATTGAAGTGGAATTTCTCAATGTTGCATGGGATTCTGTTGTGGAGAAGGAGACAGCAGCTTTCTCAGCAGGCAGCGGTCCGGACATCAGTTTCCAGACAGAGCAGTTCCCGCTGTATGCCAAGAATGGATATCTTCTGTCACTTGATGACTATGCGGACGAGAAAAAGTTATCAGGTTATCCGGAGTCGGCTTTGGAATACTGTTCTCATGACGGGAAACTTATGGGAATACCGTTTGTTGCACTGAATTCGGTTATGTTCTACAACAAGGATATGTTTGAGGAAGCAGGAGTTACAAAGGTGCCGGAAACATGGGAAGAACTGAGAGAAGCAGCGAAAAAGCTTACCCAGGATAAAGATGGTGACGGCGAGACTGACCAATGGGGCATGATGTATGAGATGGATGACTACTGGCAGCCACTGTCCTACATTATCCAGGCCGGAGCTGATATGTGGAATAAAAACCTTACCAATATTGGATTTAATAATGAACAGGGTGTGGAGGGACTGACTTTCTTTGACCAGTTGTATCATGAGGATCAGGTAGTTCTTCCACTGGAAAAATATACGAATAAGGATGAGGAGCGGTCATATTTCTATAACGGACAGGTTGCCATGTTCCCACAGCAGATTCATTATACAAATATTATTAAAGAGGCTTCAGATATTAATCTGGGAGCATTTGCCCTTCCGGCAGGACCGGCCAGTGACGAGGAACATGCCAAATGGAATTTTGCCAACATTGGTATGCTGTCCATCTCCAGCCAGACAAAATATCCCGATGAAGCGTGGAAATTCGTTGAGTATGTCACCAGACCGGAAGTTGAAAAGATATATCTGTCAGAAGTGGGATTTTTCTCCCCGCAGCTGGCTACCAATGACATGATGTATGAGGGAGACGAAATAATGGCTGTTGCCGCGGAAGGAATCAAGAAGCTCCAGGTCAGCCCTGCTTCTGATTACGCCAATGCAATGCTTCAGAATCTGAAGATTATGTATGAAAATGTTGCAAGAGGTGAGAAATCACCGGCGGATTCCATCCAGGCTATGTATGATTCTATGAAAGCAATCAGCGGAGAATAAGTTTTGGGACTGAGGGGGGCTTTTACAGGCCCCTCTGCTGTTTAGGAGAAGAGTGTATTTATGAATAAGAGAAGAATTAAGGAATATGCTGTGTCCTATAGTTTTTTACTGCCATTTGCAGTTTTCTTTATCACATTTACAATTATACCTATAGGATACGTTTTTTATCTCAGCCTGCATGACGGTAACTTTCTGCAGGCACAATTTGACTGGGTGGGACTGAAGAACTTTAAGGATGTGCTGCAGACACCGGATTTCCAAAACGCTTTTAAGAACACGTTCATCTATATGCTGATCGAAGTGCCGGTGAGCCAGTTCCTGGGGATCTTTTTTGCCCTTTTGATCAAGAAAAAAACACGGTTTGGACATGTGTGCGAGGTCATCTATTTTCTTCCCATGCTGATTTCCATGGTTGTGGCCAGTGTTCTGATCTCCTATATTTTATCGAACAACGGACCTTTGAATATGTTATTCCAGGTGCTGGGCATGAAGCCCATAAGCTGGCTGAACGGGAGATTCAGTGCAAAGATGGCAGTTATGATACTGGAACTCTGGAAGGGTGGAACTTTCTTTATCTTTGTGTATATGTCGGCAATGCGTTCCCTTCCCGCAGATTGCCTGGAGTCCTCCAGAATAGACGGGGCTAATGTAGTGCAGGAGACAATCTATGTGGTGCTGCCGCTTATCAGAAATGCGATCATTCTGTGTGTGACCATGAATACGATCTGGCAGTTCCAGATATTTGAATCTGTGTATATGCTCACAAACGGAGGGCCTCTCGGTGCGACACAGACCGTGATATATGAGATTTACCAGTACAGTTTTAAATATTACAGAGTGGGATTCGGGGCAGCAGCTTCACTTGTATTTCTTCTTGTGATCCTGTTGATCTATGGTCTGGAGAATCTGTTATTGAGAGAAAAGGATAAAACCAGAAGAAGGGGGAAAAAGAATGAATAGATATAGGGCAAAGAAAAAAGTTTTTTCCTTTTTGAAGACATTTATGCTGTTTTTACTGGTGGTCATCATTGCATTTCCTTTCTGGCAGCTTATTGTATCCTCCATGCTGGATACCAATGCAATCATCAGTTATCCGCCGAAATTCTGGCCCAGCGGAGGCTCACTGGATAATTATACAGAAGTTTTGAAAATGCAGGGCGGGGCATATCTGCGCTGGATGCTGAACAGTGTATTTGTTGCAGGCAGCAATACGGTGCTGGTGGTACTGGTGGCATCCATGGCAGGATACGCATTTGCAAAAAGAAGGTTTCCCGGTTCCAAGGTACTGTTTAATGTGGTGGTCGCGACGCAGATCATTCCCAGTGTTACCACATTGATTCCTCTTTTTCTGATCGTTTCCAAGCTGGGATGGGTGAATACTTATAAATCTCTGGTATTTCCGGGGGTGGCAAGTGCTTTTGGAGTCTATATGATGACACAGTTTATGAAAGATATACCGGATTCATTGATAGAGGCAGCTAAGATAGATGGGTGCAGCAATTATGGGACATTTTTCAAGATTGTACTGCCTATAACAGTGCCGCAGTTAAGTCTTCTGGCAATCTTTAACTTTACGCAGCAGTGGGGAAGTCTGACATGGCCCCTTATCACTGTAAATGAAACTATGATGAAAACCCTTCCCCTGGGCATTGCGTCCATGAAGGATTTAAATGGTACACTGACAGGAACTATAATGGCAGCATCCATGATAAGTTTTATACCTCTGCTTATTGCATTTATTTTTGCAAGTGATAAATTTATAGAGGGAATGACATTAGGAGCTGTGAAAGGATAAGAAAATGAAACGTATATTGTGTTATGGTGATTCCAATACATGGGGACATAATCCTGAGCCTGACGGTGAAGATTTCAGGTATGGGGATGATGTGAGATGGACCGGGATTCTGCAGAAATGTCTGGAAGGCAGGGCGAAAATAATTGAGGAGGGCCTATGCGGACGTTCCATTATGTTTGATGACCCTACATCACCTGACAGGAATGGCAGAAAGTTTCTAGGCTGCAGCCTGCAGAGCCATCAGCCTTTGGATCTGGTGGTGTTCATGCTGGGGACAAATGATATCCGTCATATATTTACGCCCAGTGTTAAGGAGATAGCAGCAGGTATGGTGAATCTTGTTAAAATGGCCCGAAATCCGGATACATACTGGGTAGGAGAAAGACCGGAGGTCCTGGTGATCGTCCCGGCACCGGTGCGGGATGAGATTGCGTCATCTGATTTTTATGGTATGTACGATGAGGAATCTGTGAGTAAAAGTAAGGCTTTGTATGCCGCTTATGAGGCTGCTTTAAAGGGAATGGAGGGTGTCTGGCTGCTGGATGCCGGGAAGGTTGCGGAGATTTCCGTGAAGGATTGTATCCATCTGAGCAGAGAAGGACACAGAAATCTGGGAAGAGCCGCGGCAGAGTGCATTGAGGAGATATTAAAAATCTGAGTTTTATGAAGGACAGCATGGGTGATAGCAGATGGAAAAACGGCAGAGAATTATTTTATTGGGGTTTTTATTTCTTTTGGCAGCGATAACATTGCTCTGTTTTCGCGTTCTTCCAAAGTCCGAGGAGAAGAAAAGCGGTGAGGAAGAAGAAAGGATAGATCTGTGTCTGTGGTATCCATGGGAAAATGAGGGGGAGGCATATAAGAAATCCTTTCTGGAAGCTGTGGAGGAATTCAACAAAGCGCATGATACCGTACAGGTATTGGCGGAAGGTACGGAGATGGAGCTTTACAGAGAAAAGCTGCCGTCTGCCATTGCTTCCAATGATACACCGGATATTTACTTCTGTTTTGGAGACAGTTATCTGAAGGGGGCGGTCAGTTCGGGAAAACTGCTGAAGATGAATGAATATTTGTCTGAAGATATTAACAGCAGGATAGACGAGAAAGCGATGGAAGGTATGAATTATGAGGGCGGTATATATGGTCTGGGATTTTCTGAAAGTGTGGCTGTCCTTTTTGTCAACCGGGAGATGTTTGATGCATGCGGACTGCAGATTCCTTCGGATTGGGGCGAACTGGAGGAGGTATGCAGGGAGTTTATTGCCCGGGATATCACGCCTTTTGCCTGTTCGGGGGACACGGATACCGGTTTCAGGCTTTATCTGGAAAGTATATGTGTAAGTGAGGCCGGGAGTGATGTCTGTAAAAGGGTGCTGAGACAGGAAGGGACAAAGGAGGACATTTCCGCTTTCCTGAACGGTGTTGATAAGTTCTGTCTGCTCAGGGATATGGGGGCTTTTGGAAGTCCTTTATTTACAAGGAGCACGCAGGATGTGGAAAATGATTTCTATCTGAGCAGGATTCCCATGTATCTGGCAAAAAGTGATTTCGCCGGAAATGTCATGCAGGAAAACAGTCCACTGCATGGGAAATTATCCGCAGTTCCGTTTCCGGGTGTGTATACCGGCAGAGAGAGCCTTGGGGGAGTCAGTGATGCTTTTGTTGTGAATAAGGCTGCGGAGCATCCCGAGGTGACAGTTTGGGCACTGGAAGAAATACTGGAGAATTTTGCCGTGAAATTGTATGAGAGAGGAGCAGGGATTCCGGTATGGGATACAGGTGATGCATGTAAGCCGGAGGATGACGTCTGCCGGCAGATTGAAAATATGGCCGGATCAGCAGACAAAAGAATGCAGTATTGGGAATTTTATCTGGACAGACGCAGAGCAGAGGTTTTTATGAGAGGTTCAGAGGAGCTGGGCAACGGAAACATATCCCCGGAACAGTTTGTCAGGGAACTGTGTGAGAAAGAGTGACGGTAATGATTTCATTGATCAGTAAAAAGGAGTGAGTATATGCACCTGCTGTCGAGGTCAGCGGTACGGACGGATGATGCAGGACAGATTTTACTCAGATACTTAGGTTCCTAATGTTTGCCGGGAGGATATTTTAGCTGCAGGAGAAAACAGAAGGCCGGTCGGGCGAGTATAGGACATTTATGCGGGATGTATTTGTTTTTCTTTCCATAAGAAGGTGTGTTTGTTATAATAGGTGTAAAAGCAGTCAACTAATGGTTGAATTTTGAAAAAATCTTAAAAATCAACCTACGGTTGCTTGTAAATGCACTCAAATTCCGGATATGCTGTTAGTATCTTAAAAACACGACGCGCCGTTTTATCAGATAATCTTCGTGTACAGATAACAGGCTGTGCACTGCAGCAGGAATTTACTTATAACTTGTAAACGCTGAACAGGAAAGTTGAATGGGTAAAAAATATGGATGAGAATACAAATATGAAAACAGCAAATATCCGTCTTCCGGAAGCATTTGGAGACAGGATTTCATTTTTAAGAAAACTTAAAGGACTTACACAGGCACAGCTTGCTGAGAAGCTGGGAATCTCCGCTCAGGCAGTAAGTAAATGGGAGAGCGGTCTCTCCTGCCCTGATATTATGATGCTGGTTCCCCTGGCAGATATATTTGGCGTCAGTACGGATATGCTGCTGGGCGGCGGTCAGCTTGCCGGAGGTGAAATGCCTTCGGGAGGGGAGCCGGAGGCAGAAAACTCGTTCCGGGGACAGAGCGCTGAGGAGGAGAAAAAATCTTCCGGTGAGGAACAGAATCAGATTCGACTGGAATGGCAGGCTGAGATGGAGTGGCAGATAGATCAGGCGACAGGTGATACGACGGAAGAGGAAGACGCAGCGCAGGGTCAGAAGAGAGCGGATAGGCAAGTCAGTACAGGAGATGACAGTACAGAGCAGAAACGGATGAGCGTGGAAGAGCAGGTAAATGCAGGTGAGAATGACAAAGAGCGGAGTCAAGTCAAAACGGAAGAACAGGTAAAGAAAAAAGAGACTGCCGAAGCGCAGAGCCGGGTTAAGACAGAACATATAAACGAAGAGGGGGCAGGCCAGCCGCAGAGCCGGTCCGGACAGGGAAGTAAGACTGGAGCATCCGGTACGGATGGGTTCGGAACTCAGGAGAATGTAAAACCGGAGGCTGACCGGACCCAGGATAACGGGCCGCAGCAGGATAAGGCTGACAGAAGAAAATGGGAGGAGGACTGGAAGAACGGCACACTGGAAATCAGAAAAGTTTTCCGTGAGAATAATGTGATGATCCATTCTCTGAACATTGATATCGGAATGGCGGACGCTATCATTAAGGAGGGTGATGAGTTTGCCCTCGACCTGTCATGTTATCCGAACGGGGACTGCAGAGAAGAGGTAAGGGATGGAGTCTGGAAGATAAAGGACAGAGGGTATAGGGATCTGTTCCTGCTGAGTAACATTACCAATATTTTCTCGGAGCGGAAAATCATTATCATTATACCGAGAGGATATCATTTTAAAGATGTAAAGATAAAACTGGGTGCAGGAAAACTGGTGGGAAGAGGAATCCTGGCAGATGCCAGTACCCTGGATCTGGGGGCCGGTGAGATTGTGCTGGCAGATTATTACAGCGGTGCTGCCAAGATCAAATGCGGTATGGGTAAAATCATGCTGGAAGGCCAGATGCGGGGCAGATGTAAACTGGACTGCGGCATGGGAGAGATTGCGGCAAGCCTTGTGGCACCTTCGGAATACGGATACAGGGTGAAGGTAGGAATGGGAGATGTCAGAGTGGGTGATAATCAGTTTGGAGGCATGGGCGGTACTTATAAGGTAAATACCGGTGCTGAGAACTTCTTTGATATCAACTGCGGCATGGGAGCAGTAAAAGTTTTGTTTGAGGAATGAGGATTGAAAAGGGGCTTGTCTTGAGATATTCAAGATAAGCCCCTTTTGTACGTTCCTGAGGTGATTCGAACACCCGACCTACCGCTTAGGAGGCGGTCGCTCTATCCAGCTGAGCTACAGAAACATAATATTTATGATATTTCCTTACGACCCTCTAATTTTATACTACCCAAAAGAAAAAGTCAAGATAGCATCCCTGTTTTTTTCTGGTTTCTTACGAAGATTTATAAAAATTACTGCCAGATATTGAACAGGATATTTGGGAAATATCGACAAAGTTTTCTTAAAGTTTATTAATATACTATTCATTGCAACGACGATTTGCTATAATAGTAATATAGAAAAGGAGTGGTTATTCACAGGCAGATAATGAATGAAAGAGGTGAAAGATTATGAAGCGTAAAGTGAAAAGAATGCTGGCGATGTTTCTTACTTTTATCATGGTATTTTCCATGGCAACCGTTTATGTTTCCGCAGCGGAAGAGGGGACGGGCAAGAACACAGAGGCAGCAGGAAAACCGGAACTGTCCAAGAAGACGGCGGACAGCGTGACCCTGAAGACAAAAGAGGGGTATGTATACGGCATTCAGGAAAATGGAAGCACATGGAAATGGGCAGAAGATAAACAGTATGATAAGACGGCAAAGACAGTTTCATTTACAGGACTGAAGGCTGAGACGGAGTATGTATTTGCTCAGAAGACAAAAGATGCAGAGACAGTACAGGATGCAGATCAGCTGAAAGTAAAAACAGAAGCTGCAGCAATACAGGCGGAGACTCCAAAGCAGGAAGAGGTAAAGAATGAAACTCCAAAAGTTGAGGAAACGCCAAAGACAGATGATACAGATAAAAATGCAGAAACTAATAAACCGCAGGATGACAGTTTAAACACTGAAGTTCAAAAACCTGAGGGAACAGATCAGACGAATACCGGTGTAGAAGGCAATAAAGTAAATGTGCCGGACGGGACGGAAAAACCAGACGAGACACAGAAACCGGATGATACCAACAAACCGGATGGCAGTGGTGATGTAAACCCACCGACAGATATGGGAAATACGCTGGATGAAACGCCGGCCATAGATAATAACACGGCAGTAAATCCACCATCTGACAGCCTCGATCCACCAAAAACAGACGGGGATAAAAAGGAAGAGCCGAAGGGAGATACCTCTAAGAGCCACCAACAGCAGAATAATGCCTTGGTAAATAAAGACAATGAGATACACAATTCGACAAATACCAATACTGACAAGAATACGCCGCAAAAAGCGGATACACCAGAGAAACCTCTTGTTGAAAAAGTGACAGACACAAGTGTTGTGCTGAAACCTGGCAGTGACGCCGACAAGTATACTTACAGTTATAAGCTGGAATTAAAGGACAGCAAGGCAAAAGCAGTGGAGCTGACCAATGATACCGGTGAGTTCAAGGACCTGAAGCCTGACACAGATTATCTGGCTTATGTTATGATCAAGGGTAACGATAAAGCTGATAAACCATATTCTGACAGTGACTGGAGTAAAGCAGCAGCGGTACACACATTAAAGGCAGCGGCAGATAAGCCGAAAGCAGCTCCGAAGCTTGCGGAAAAGACAGACACAACGATTAAACTTGATACCTCCACAGCAGACCTGGAATACGGCGTATATCTGGACAGCGGCGATATCAGTTGGAACAGTACAGGCGAATTCAAGGGACTGACAGCAGGCAAAGAATATAAGTTTGTTACACGTGTCAAATTTGACAAAGACAAACAGATGGAAAGCCCTGTCAGCGATGTTCTGAAAGTTACGACCAAAAAGGCAGCAGCAGCGGCTCCTGAAGCTCCGGTCTGCATCGGAAGGACAGAAAACAGCATTACCCTCAGAGCCGTAAACGGTCAGGAATATGCAGTGCTTGAAAACGGAAATCCTGTAAAATGGCAGGACAGCGAAGTTTTCAGCGGATTAAAACCAAACACAAGATATTCTTTTGTGACAAGAGTAAAATATAACCCCGATGAGGCAATGGAGAGCAAGGTGAGCAGCAGCTCATCCGCAAAGACAATTATCACATTCGAGGGTTCCAGCGTGACGGGCATCGAAGTAAACGGCGTCTATGACAAAAATGCTGTTGTAAATATTGCAGCAAACGGAAACGGCATGGACAATCAGAAACCGGAATCACAGGATACCAGATGGGTTCCTGAGAGCTGGAAATGGGGTGCTTCTGCAAAGGGTACCTGGAAAAAATCTCCGTATACCGCGAAGTTGACATTGAATAAAGCAGGAAAAATGGAACTTCAGGTAGTGTTCCAGTTGGAAGAGTATACAGAAAAAGGCTGGACAGATATGACTGTTGAGAAGAAGACTATCATAGTTCCGTTCAGCGTAAAAGAACAGTATACGATCACTGCATCCGCAGGTTCCAATGGTAAGATTTCTCCTTCCGGCAGCGTTAAAGTTATGGAAGGCAATGACGCGACATTCACCATCACTCCAAACAAGGGATACCAGATTTCCCAGGTTACTGTGGACGGCAAGGCTGTTACCGTGAAAAACAGCAAGTACACATTTGAGGATGTGAGCGCAAACCACAAGATTTCCGTAACATTTAAGAAACTGACCAAGACAGTTCCGAAGACGGGAGATACCATGAACATGGCAGGCTATCTGATGCTGGCAGTTCTCTCCGCAGGCGCTGTGTTTGCAGTAGTGGTTTCTGCTAAGAGAAAGAAAATGAACCGCAGATAATGAACAACAGGTACACGCAATAGTCCCGCCGGATGCTGTCCGGCGGGACTATTTTGTGGAAAGTTATATTTTACTCCTCAGGTGAAGTGTCCTGAAGTGCCAGGAAACCTTCCTCTCCTGTACGGATTTTAACTACATTTTCTATATCGTATATGAATACCTTGCCGTCTCCAATCTGCCCGGTATGAAGAATCGTTTTTGCAGTATCAATCACTTTCTGGACAGGAACAAGACTGACGACAATCTCTATCTTGACTTTTGGAAGAAGATTCATATCCATCTCAACACCCCTGTAATAGGTGGTGGAGCCTTTCTGGATTCCGCAGCCCAGTACGTTGGTGATAGTAATACCAGTCACTCCGATTTCATTCATGGCGTGCATAAAGTCTTCCAGCTTGCTGCGTCTTGTGATAATGACCACTTTTGTGAGTTTGTGTACTGTGGTTCCTTCTTTTGGAAATTCCCCTGGTACTTCAGCAGGTGCCTGCGTGGCAGAGGAGCCTTCTGATGCCGGGGTGTATTTTTTGGCTGTGCCCATGACGCTTGGAACTGTGCCCATGGAATCCTGTGTTACAAAGTCAGCGTAGCTGCTGGTAAGTCCGTGTTCCCTGATATCCAGTCCCGCAATCTCCTCATCAGCGGATACGCGGAGGCCGACGGTGTGTTTGATTGCCTGGAAAATAACAATCATAGTCACAACAACCCAGGCTGCAGTTGCAAGGAAGCCGATGAACTGTACACCTAACTGATGGAAACCGCCGCCAACTAAAAGTCCTTTGGCTTGCGTGCCTGCACCGTCTGAGAAAAGACCCACGCAGAGGGTTCCCAGTGCACCGCACATACCGTGAACGCCGACAGCGCCCACAGGGTCATCAATTTTACAGATTTTATCAATAAATTCAATACCGAATACAACCACGAATCCGGCCAGAATGCCAATGACAGCAGCGGATGTGGGGGAAACGGTGTCACAGCCTGCCGTGATGGCTACAAGTCCTGCCAGCGTACCATTCAGTGACATGGAAACATCCGGTTTTTTATACATGATCCATGTAATGCACATGACTGTAACGGTCGCCACAGCAGCGGCAAGATTGGTTGTGACAAATATTTTTCCGGCAGAGACAATGGCATCGCCCTCCATAGATACCGTGGAGGCACCGTTGAATCCAAACCAGCAGAACCAGAGAATAAAGACACCTAAGGCGCCTACAGTCAGATTGTGGCCCGGGATAGCTTTTGATTTGCCGCTTTTTGAGTATTTGCCAATACGGGGGCCAAGAATTTTGGCACCTACAAGGGCAGCAATTCCGCCTACCATATGAACCGCGCAGGAACCTGCAAAGTCATGGAATCCCATCTGTGCCAGCCAGCCGCCGCCCCAGATCCAATGACCGGAGATGGGGTATACCACCAAGCTGATGAGAAGGCTGTAAATGCAGTAAGATGAAAATTTGGTCCTCTCAGCCATGGCACCTGAGACAATGGTTGCGGAGGTTGCACAGAAAACAGTCTGAAAGATCAGGAATGCCCAGAACGGAACACCGTCCGGAAGCATGGCTGTGCCGTAATTGGATTCAGAGGCAATGCCTGCCACGGAACCGAAAAAGCCGCTGCGGGAGCCGAACATAATACCAAAGCCCACCAGCCAGAAGGCAGGGGTACCGATACAGAAATCCATCAGGTTTTTCATAATAATATTGCCGGCGTTTTTGGCCCGTGTAAAACCGGTCTCCACCATGGCAAAGCCTGCCTGCATAAAGAAGACCAGTGCGGCGCCTAAAAGTACCCAGATCGTGTTTACAGATGAAAAATCACTCATAAAAATATCTCCTTCCTTTTTCAAGTTTTTACATTTTCCTTCCCAGAATAAAAACAAAAAAGGTGCGTATTTAAGAGTTATGGGAGACTCTGAAAATACGCACCTTTGCATAAAGAAAAATGTGATATATGTAATCGGAAAATGACGGCCACGGGAAATGACCGCGCATCTCCGCAATTACTGTTGATAACAGCAGGAAACAGGTATAGATTATCTATTGTTTGTTGTCTGCTGTATGGCCTGTGATATCCATGGGATAATGGCTGTCAAAGCAGGCTTTGCACAGAGGCAGTTTTCCCACCATGGACTGCAGGTCCCGTGGGTTCATATAACCCAGGGAATCGGCACCGATCATGGCGCAGATCTCATTAGCTGTGTGGGAAGAAGCAATTAACTGTTTGTTGGATGGAATATCTGTTCCAAAGTAACAAGGATACAGAAACGGTGGAGAGCTGACACGAACATGAACGCTTTTTGCTCCGGCTTTTTTCAGCATACGGATGAGGTTCGCTATGGTTGTGCCGCGGACGATGGAGTCGTCAACAAGGATAATACGTTTATCCCGCACAACAGGTTCTAAAACATTTAATTTCAGCCGGACGCTTGATTCACGCTCTTTTTGTGTCGGTTTGATGAAGGTTCTTCCCACATAGCTGTTTTTATAAAAGGCTAATGCAAATGGAATCCCTGACGCTTCCGAATAGCCTTTAGCTGCCGGAATCCCGGAATCCGGGACGCCGGTCACAAGGTCTGCATCTGCAGGATATGCCGCCGCAAGGGCTGCGCCTGCACGGATGCGGGCATCATAGATATTGACGCCGTCCAGGGTACTGTCCAGCCGCGCAAAATAGATGTACTCAAAAATGCAGTGTGCATGAGTCTCCTGGCATAGCTGGCAGTTGGAGGTAATGCCATCCGCCGTGATGGTGAGAATCTCACCCGGACGGATATCACGGATAAATTCTGCGCCGATTGCAGAGAGGGCGCAGCTCTCGGAAGCAATGATATAAGATGAATCACGTTTGCCAAGGCAGAGCGGCTTCAGGCCAAGAGGGTCACGGACGCCTATCAGCTTTCTGGGGCTGGCAATGACCAGTCCATAGGCTCCGCGTATTTTTTTTGCCGTATGCAGAATTGCCTC
The DNA here is from genome assembly GCF_037000545.1 of Blautia sp. JLR.GB0024. NCBI lineage: Bacteria > Bacillati > Bacillota > Clostridia > Lachnospirales > Lachnospiraceae > Blautia > Blautia sp. JLR.GB0024. Next base: position 54,258 of record NZ_JBANBF010000002.1, read on the forward strand.
TTCTACATTGTGAGTGCGGACTCTTTCCCTGGCGATGCAGTAAGCGATGACTTCCGAATCCGTGGTTGTATGGAATATTGCTCCGGTTTGTTCCAGTTCACATCTGAGGTCCTGAGTGTTCACCAGATTCCCGTTATGGGCCAGAGCAAGTGTTCCCTTAATGTAATTCAATACCAGAGGCTGCGCGTTTGAAAGAGTGGCAGCCCCTGTGGTGGAATAACGGACGTGGCCGATACCCAGATTACCGTGAAGCTTCTCGAGGATATCATCCTTAAAGACTTCACTTACCAGCCCCATTCCTTTGTGAGTATTCATGTTGCCTTTGGGACCTTTGGTATCACAAACAGCGATGCCGCAGGATTCCTGGCCCCGGTGCTGCAGAGAGCAGAGGCCGTAGTAAATGGATGACGCAGCATCCTCTCCGTTTGGATTAAAGATGCCAAATACACCGCAGGCTTCTTTTATTTCCATATCTGACTGTAATTCCATGGGGCTGTCTCCTTAGACATAAAATAACAGATGGTCATAGGTCGGATATGGAAGTATTTCATCAGGAATTTTTATTTCTGCTTCATTTGCAGCGTTCTTCAGCTCTTCCATTACAGGAAGAACTTCAGTGAGGAACAGGTCAGCCTGCTTCTGCATATCCACTGCGGATTCAGCTTTGGCGGTTGCCTCTTTTAAGGTGGTTACACCGGCTGCAATACGGTTGGAGATTTCAGTCAGGTTTGACACCAGGGCTTCCTCAGATGCAGTGGAGAGTTCCGCAAGCAGAGCTTTTTTATCGGATACCTGTTTGGCAGCAGCAGCGGCGTAGCGGTTGACTGCCGGGAGAAAATCTTTTATGAGCATTTCCTGCATGGTTTTGGATTCGATGGCAACGGTTTTGGAATAGGTCTCCAGAAGAATCTCATAGCGGGAGAAAATCTCCTCCCTGGTAAATACACCGTGTTTGATAAACAAATCCAGATTTTTATCGGCAATAAAGCGGGGAAGGGCTTCAGGTGTAGAAACCAGGTTGTAAAGTCCTCTGGATTCTGCCTCTTTTACCCAATCTTCTGTGTAGCCGTTACCGTTGAAAATAACTTTTTTATGCTTTTTGACTGCGCGTTTGATCAGTTCATGGACGGCATGCTCCATTTCCTCCGGCGCAGTGTCTTTCAGTTCATTGTAGAACTGGGACAGAGCCTCTGCCACAGCGGTGTTCAGAACCATATTGGGATTTGCCACAGACGCGGCGGAGCCCAGCATACGAAATTCAAATTTGTTGCCCGTGAAGGCAAAAGGCGAGGTGCGGTTTCTGTCTGTAGTGTCCTTGGTAAAGTGAGGCAGTACATGTGCACCGGTTTCCAACTGTACGGGATGGGCCTTTCCGAAGTAAGCGTCCTCCTCAATAGATTTCAGTACACTTTCCAACTCATCGCCGATGAAGATGGAGACGATGGCAGGAGGTGCTTCGTTGCCGCCGAGACGATGGTCATTGCCGGCGCTGGCAGCAGATACACGCATAAGGTCTGCGTAGTCATCCACTGCTTTGATCACAGCCATAAGAAATACCAGGAATTGAATGTTTTCGGCAGGAGTTTTGCCCGGGTCCAGCAGGTTGATACCTGTGTTGGTTGACATGGACCAGTTGTTGTGCTTGCCGCTTCCGTTGATGCCGTCGAAGGGTTTTTCATGGAGAAGGCAGACAAGGCCGTGCTTCTCCGCTGTTTTTTTCATGATTTCCATGGTGAGCTGGTTGTGGTCAACCGCCACGTTGGCAGTATCGAAAACAGGGGCCAGTTCGTGCTGGGCAGGAGCCACTTCGTTGTGTTTTGTCTTGGCCGGAATGCCCAGTTTCCAGAGTTCCTCATCCAGTTCATGCATGTAGGCAGCAATTCTCGGTTTCAGAGCACCAAAGTAGTGGTCCTCCATTTCCTGGCCTTTGGGGGCAGGGGCACCGAACAGTGTTCTGCCTGTAAAGATGAGATCCCGTCTTTTTTCGTAAAGCTCTTTAGGGACAAGGAAGTATTCCTGTTCCGGTCCTACCGTGGTGGAGACACTGGTTATTTCCTTGTTGCCAAGGAGATGGAGCATTTTAACGGCTTCTTTATTCAACGCTTCCATGGAGCGGAGCAGGGGCGTTTTTTTATCCAGTGCTTCTCCGCTGAAGGAACAAAATGCTGTTGGTATGTAAAGTGTGTTATCTTTGATAAAAGCTGGCGATGTAGGGTCCCAGTTTGTGTAACCTCTTGCTTCAAATGTGGCACGCAGGCCGCCTGAGGGGAAACTGGACGCATCGGGTTCTCCTTTTACCAGTTCTTTGCCGGAAAATTCCATGATGACTTCACCGCTTCCATTGGGTGATATGAAGCTGTCGTGTTTTTCAGCGGTATAGCCGGTCATGGGCTGGAACCAGTGGGTAAAGTGTGTGGCGCCGTTTTCTACGGCCCATTCTTTCATGGCTACAGCTACGGAATTGGCTACGTCCAGTTCCAGGTGGGTTCCATTTTGAATGGTTTTGTGAAGGGCTTTGTATACGTCCTTCGGGAGTTTGTTGCGCATCACTTTGTCGCTGAAAACCAGGCTTCCATATAGTGTGGGAATATCTTTTGGCATATTCACAGCACTCCTTTCGAGATTTATTTTGGGGTATAAATGAGCAAACAAAAAGGGCGCCTTGGATGGGGAATCCAAAGCGCCTTTGCTTTATGGTGAGTAGTATTGCATGGAAAATGGGAAATGTCAAGGGGTATTTGAAAAAAATATGCAGAACGGACGTCACCCGGGCGTGGGAGATGCCCATGCCCGGGTAACTGAGCGTTGGAAGGCGGAAGGAAAATTTTTGTGGATTTTTATGGGATTGACAGAGTGGGGGGAGGAAGGTATAATCGGTTTATCTGGAGAGCATTTCATTTAATCTGCGGCAGGTCTGCCGAAAAATCCAGAAAGTATAAAATTGTATATTGTCGGACGAAAGAGAAAAACGGCAGAAACTGCAGTGCGATGCAAAGTAAAAGTTGATATAAACTGTGTTTTGGTTTATATTATTGGTATAGGATACAGATATCCTGTGGTCTGGTGGTCTGCCTTTTACTTTTTGTCCGGGGAGGAGGTCTATGAAAGGAATTGTACTGACAGCCATGGATGACGAAATCTATGAGGTACTGTCAGATAACGAAATCTTTGCAGATTTATTTAATGGTGCCTTGTTTGGGGGAAATCAGATTATCAGGCCGGATATGCTGGAGCAGGAAAACGAAAAGAAAGTTATGCGTGTAGGAAAGGAAGGCGGAAGGCGGGTAATACTCAGAAGAATCCGGGATGTGCAGAAACTGTCTGGGCTTCGGGAGAGCTGCCTGGCAGTTGTATTGGCCGCAGAAGGGCAGAGGAATGTACATTATGCCATGCCGGTCCGGTGTATGCTCTATGATGCAATGGATTATACAAGGCAGGTAGAGCGTATGGTAAAAAAGAGAAGAGAGGAGGGAAAGCTGGAAAAGGGAGCAGAGTATCTATCCGGAATGAAGAGGGAAGACAGGCTGCTGCCGGTGATCACGATTGTATTTTATTATGGGGAGGAACAGAGCTGGGATGGGCCGCTGTGTCTTCATGATATGCTGGATATTCCGCCGGAGCTGGAACCGTGGGCAGCGTGTATCCAGGATTACCGGGTTAACCTGGTATGCAGCGGTACGGTGGAGAGCAGTCATTTCAGGACCGGACTTCGGGAGGTCTTTGAACTGCTTCCGCTTCTGAAGGATAAAGAAGGGATGAAAAAATTCCTGGAGACCAGAAAAAGGGAGTTCATGCATCTGGATGCAAAAAAAGGCTGGCTGGCGTCAAAGTTTCTGAATGTTCCTGCTTTGAAGGATTTAAAAGAAAATGAGAAGGGAGAGGTTAATATGTGTACTGCAATTGAGGAGATGCTGGAGGAAAGAGAAACGCAGGGAATTGAGAGGGGAATTGAGAGGGGTATTGAGCAGGGAGAAATACGAGTGAATCAGTTGATTGAAGTATTGCTGCGGCAGTCAGAACGGGATGAGGCTTATAAGCAAATCAAGAGGGCTGTTACGGATCGGGATTATCAGAAGAAGCTGTTTGATAAATATGGTATATAGGAGGATTTATATCCGGACCCACACGGGCTGTATGTCAAAAGGCATCTGCAAAATGAGAGGAGGCTGCAGAAAAGTCCTCCGGAGACCCTCTGATGAAAAAAAATAATTTGGGGATTTACAAACGCGGAGAAATGAGATATAGTAATTCCATAATTTTTGCAGTGTTTCATTTGAAGCAGGCAAAAAGGAATGGAAGAAGTAAAAAGCATATTGGAAAAATAACGACAATGGCGTCGGTAAACCTTATATATCAAGGTTACCGGCGCCTTTTTGATGTGTGGAAAATGTTGTAATTATTCCATAAGTCAGGCAACGCAGGAGGAAAATGTGATGGCAGTAAAGTATGTATTTGTTACAGGCGGCGTGGTGTCGGGATTGGGAAAGGGGATTACAGCGGCGTCGCTTGGGCGGCTTTTAAAGGCCAGAGGATATCAGGTGACCATGCAGAAATTTGACCCCTACATCAATGTGGACCCCGGTACTATGAATCCGATCCAGCATGGGGAGGTTTTCGTAACAGATGATGGGACAGAAACGGATCTGGACCTGGGACATTATGAACGGTTTATAGATGAAAGTCTGGATAAGAACTCCAATGTGACCACGGGTAAGATATACTGGTCGGTTCTGCATAAGGAACGCCACGGAGATTACGGCGGCGGGACAGTGCAGGTGATTCCTCATATCACCAATGAGATAAAGGGATGCTTCTACCGAGCTAAGACACCGGATGAAGAGAGAATCGCTATCATTGAGGTGGGAGGAACGGCAGGTGATATTGAGAGCCAGCCTTTTTTGGAGGCAATCCGGCAGTTCCAGCATGATGTGGGACATGAGAACGCGGTTTTGATCCATGTTACCCTGATTCCCTATTTGAAGGCTTCCGGGGAGCTGAAGACAAAACCTACCCAGGCAAGCGTGAAGGAGCTTCAGGGTATGGGACTGCAGCCGGATATTCTGGTGTGCCGGTCAGAATATCCTATTTCCCGGGAAATCAAAGATAAAATTGCGCTGTTCTGTAATGTACCGGGAAGTCATGTACTGCAGAACCTGGATGTGGAATATCTCTATGAAGCACCTCTGGCAATGGAAAAAGAAAATCTGGCTCAGGTGGTTTGTGAATGTCTGCGCCTGCCCTGCCCTGAACCTGATCTGGATGACTGGAAAGCCATGGTTGAAGACCTGCGGCATCCGAATACAGAGGTTGAGATAGCCATTGCAGGTAAATATATACAGCTTCATGACGCCTATTTAAGTGTTGCGGAGGCGTTAAAGCACGGTGGTATCGCAGGGCATGCCAGCGTGAAGATCCGTTGGGTGGATTCTGAAGATATCACGGAGAACAGTTGTGAAGAACTGCTGGGCGGTGTGGATGGAATCCTGGTTCCGGGCGGTTTTGGAACCAGGGGGACAGAAGGAAAAATACTGACAGTGAAATATGCCAGAGAGAACAAGATTCCCTTTTTGGGAATCTGTCTGGGAATGCAGACCGCGATCATTGAATTTGCCAGAAATGTGCTCGGTTATCATGATGCCAACAGCATGGAGCTGAATCCTGATACCCTGCATCCGGTCATTGCGCTCATGCCGGAACAAAACGGAGTGGAGGACCTGGGCGGGACCCTGAGACTTGGGTCTTACCCCTGCAGGCTGAAAATAGGAACAAAATCCTATTCCCTGTATGGGAAGGAGGAAATCACAGAGCGCCACAGACACCGCTATGAGGTAAACAATGACTACAGGGAGAGGCTGGAGGAGAAGGGAATGACATTGGCAGGCCTTTCACCTGACGGAAGGATCGTGGAGATGATTGAGATCACGGACCATCCATTTTTTATCGGAACACAGGGACACCCCGAATTAAAATCCAGACCGAATCATGCGCATCCCCTTTTTGCGGGACTTGTGTGTGCGGCTGTTGAATATAAGAAAGCAGAGGGATTTGACTATGAGAAAAGATGAAGGACTGTATCGGCAGCAATTTGAACACGACAACTGCGGTATCGGAGCCGTAGTGAACAGTAAAGGTGTTAAGAGCCACAAAACCGTGGAAAATGCATTGAAGATTGTGGAAAACCTGGAGCACAGGGCAGGAAAGGACGCAGAGGGAAAGACCGGTGACGGCGTCGGTATTCTGCTTCAGATTTCTCACAAATTCTTTGAAAAAGCCTGCAAAAAAGAGGGGATTGCGATTGGAGGAGAACGGGAATACGGAATTGCCATGCTGTTCTTCCCCCAGGATGAACTGAAATGCAACCAGGCAAAGAAAATGTTTGAGATCATTGTGGAGAAGGAGGGGCTGGAGTTTCTGGGATACCGCAAAGTGCCTGTATGTTCCCGGGTCCTGGGTCACAAGGCACTGGAGTGCATGCCGAATATAGTGCAGGCATTTATTAAAAAACCGGATCATGTGGAGAAAGGGCTTCCTTTTGACAGAAAACTATATATTGCCCGCCGTGTGTTTGAGCAGAGCAATGACAATACATACGTGGTGTCCATGTCCAGCAGGACCATTGTGTATAAGGGCATGTTTCTGGTAAATCAGCTTCGCACATTTTTCTCGGATCTGCAGGATACGGATTACGAATCAGCCATTGCCATGGTGCATTCACGTTTCAGTACCAATACTAACCCGAGCTGGGAGCGGGCACATCCGAACCGGTTTATTGTGCATAACGGAGAGATCAACACAATCCGCGGAAATGCTGATAAAATGCTGGCAAGAGAGGAGACCATGGCGTCAGATTATCTGAAGAATCAGCTCCACAAGGTGCTTCCGGTGGTGGACACCAGAGGATCTGACTCTGCCATGCTGGATAATACACTGGAATTTCTTGTGATGAACGGCATGGATCTGCCGCTGGCAGTCATGGTGGCTATTCCTGAACCCTGGGCTAACAATAATACGCTTTCCCAGGAGAGAAGGGATTTTTACCAGTATTATGCCACCATGATGGAGCCGTGGGACGGTCCGGCTTCTATCCTCTTTTCCGATGGCGATGTGATGGGCGCCGTTCTTGACAGAAACGGGCTTCGCCCGTCCAGATATTATATTACAAAAAACGGGGATGTTATTCTCTCCTCAGAAGTGGGGGTCATGCCTGTGCCGGAGGAGGAGATCGTACTGAAGGAACGTCTACATCCCGGCAAAATTCTGCTGGTCGATACGAGAAAGGGACAGATTTTCAGCGATGATGAAATAAAGGAGATTTATGCAAAAAAACAACCTTACGGTGAGTGGCTGGACAGTAACCTGGTGGAACTGCACGACCTGAAGATTCCCAACATCCGGGTGGAGGAGTATGAAGGGGAAGAGCTCACCAGAATGCAGAAGGCATTTGGATATACTTATGAGGACTACAGAAAATCTATTTACAGCATGGCCCTGAATGGTTCTGAGGGAATCGCGGCAATGGGAACAGATACACCACTTGCTGTGCTCTCGCAGAAGCATCAGCCTCTGTTTAACTATTTCAAACAATTGTTTGCACAGGTGACAAATCCGCCAATTGACGCTATTCGTGAAGAAATTGTCACCAGCACCACCGTATATGTGGGAAAAGACGGAAACCTGCTGAAGGAGCAGCCGGAAAACTGCCAGGTATTGAAGGTTAACAATCCGATTCTGACCAATACAGATATGCTGAAGATCAAAAACATGAAGGTGGACGGCTTCAAGGTAGCAGTGGTGCCGATCACGTATTATAAAAGCACCCGTCTGGACAGAGCCATTGACAGGCTGTTTGTGGAGGTGGATAAGGCGTACAAGGATGGTGCCAATATACTGGTTCTCTCGGACAGAGGAATTGATGAGAATCATATGCCGATTCCGTCACTTCTGGCAGTCTCCGCAGTGCATCAGTATCTGGTAAAGACAAAGAAGAGAACATCCCTTGCCATTATTCTGGAATCCGGTGAGCCGAGAGAGGTGCATCATTTCGCAGCACTTCTGGGGTATGGAGCATGTGCGGTCAACCCCTATCTGGCACAGGATACCATAAAGGAGCTGATCAATGATAAGCTTCTGGATAAAGATTATTATGCGGCTGTGGATGACTATAACAATGCCATTCTGCATGGGATTGTCAAGATCGCTTCCAAGATGGGTATTTCCACCATTCAGTCTTATCAGGGATCTAAGATATTTGAGGCGATTGGTATATCAGAGGAAGTGATCGGGAAGTATTTTGCAGGGACTGTGAGCCGCGTGGGCGGAATCACGCTGAAGGATATTGCAGATGATGTGGAGGTGCGCCATTCCAAAGCGTTTGACCCGCTGGGACTGCCAACGAATCTGGAGCTGGAGAGCATGGGAATCCATAAGATGAGGAGTGAGGGGGAGAAGCACCGCTATGATCCCCAGACCATCCATATGCTGCAGGAATCCACAAAACGCGGTGATTACGAAATGTTCAGACAGTATACGGAACTGGTAGACAGGGAACAGAGCGGATATCTGCGGAGTCTGATGGACTTTCGGTATCCGGAAAAGGGAATTCCCCTTGAGGAAGTGGAAAGTGTTGACGATATCGTAAAACGCTTTAAGACAGGTGCAATGTCCTATGGATCTATTTCCGAGGAGGCACATGAGACTCTTGCTGTTGCCATGAATATGCTGCATGGCAAATCCAACACCGGTGAGGGCGGAGAGAGTGATGAGCGTCTGGACAGTGCGGGAAGTGCTGTGGACCGCTGTTCCGCGATCAAACAGGTGGCATCCGGGCGTTTTGGCGTTACCAGCCGTTATCTGGTAAGTGCAAAGGAGATTCAGATTAAAATGGCGCAGGGAGCAAAGCCCGGCGAGGGAGGACACCTGCCTGCAAGGAAAGTCTATCCCTGGATTGCAAAGACCAGGCATTCCACACCCGGCGTAAGCCTTATCTCTCCCCCGCCGCATCATGATATCTATTCCATTGAGGATCTGGCAGAGCTTATCTATGACTTGAAAAATGCCAATAAATATGCCAGGATATCCGTGAAACTGGTGTCTGAGGCAGGTGTGGGAACCGTGGCAGCAGGTGTGGCAAAAGCCGGTGCGCAGGTGATCCTGATCTCCGGATACGACGGCGGTACCGGAGCAGCGCCGCAGAGTTCTATCCATAATGCAGGGCTTCCCTGGGAGCTTGGTCTTGCTGAGACTCATCAGACACTTCTTAAAAACGGGCTTCGCAGCCGGGTTGTGATCGAGACGGACGGCAAGCTGATGAGCGGTCGTGATGTGGCAGTGGCAGCACTGCTGGGCGCGGAGGAGTTTGGATTTGCAACTGCCCCCCTGGTGACCATGGGATGTGTCATGATGCGTGTCTGCAATCTGGATACATGCCCTGTCGGTGTGGCTACACAGAACCCGGAGCTGAGGAAACGTTTTAAGGGCAGACCGGAATACGTGGTAAACTTTATGCGTTTTATAGCAGAGGAACTGCGGGAGTACATGGCAAAACTGGGTGTCCGTACACTGGATGAAATGGTAGGACGCACGGACCTGCTGAAAGTGAAGGAGAATGCCGAGAATCCAAAGGCTTCTCAAATTGATTTAAGTGCAATTTTGAATAATCCGTATATGAAAAAAGGCGCAAAGGTCACATTTGATCCGGCACAGGTGTATGACTTTAAGCTGGAAGAGACAAAGGATGAAAAGGTGCTGCTGAAAAAGCTGGGAAAAGCGGTTGAGAAAGGTGAGAAAGCCGGTGTGGAGATCCAGGTGACCAACACGGACAGGGCATTTGGAACTATTCTGGGTGCGGAGATCACAAGGCAGCATAAGGACGGGCTTCCCGAGGATACCATAACTGTTTCCTGTAATGGAGCCGGAGGGCAGAGCTTTGGAGCATTTATTCCAAAAGGACTTACCCTGACGCTGTGCGGGGACTGTAATGACTACATGGGCAAGGGTCTGTCCGGTGGAAAAATTGTACTGTATCCGCCGAAAAAAAGAAACTATAAGGCAGATGAAAATATTATTACCGGTAATGTTGCACTCTATGGGGCGACCAGCGGAACTGCTTATATCGGCGGTGTGGCAGGGGAACGTTTTGCGGTCCGAAACTCAGGCGCCTGTGCTGTAGTAGAGGGCGTGGGAGAGCACGGCTGTGAATATATGACCGGTGGACGTGTGGTCGTGCTGGGAAAAACGGGCAAGAACTTTGCTGCAGGAATGAGCGGTGGTATTGCCTATGTGCTGGACGAGAAAAATGATCTGTACAAAAATTTGAATAAAGAAATGATTTCCATTGAAAAGGTGGAGACAAAGCCGGATATTCAGGAGCTGCACCATATGATCAAAGCTCATGTGGAGGCTACCGGCTCCGGGAAGGGACAGGAAGTGCTGGCGCATTTTCAGGAGTATCTGCCTAAATTCAAAAAGATCATTCCGGATGACTATAAAAAGATGACCACTCTGGCTGCGAGAATGGAAGAGCAGGGTATGTCGCCGGAACAGGCAAAACTGGAAGCGTTTAACGAGAATTTTAGTCAGAAAGGGGCAGAGTAAGTCATGGGAAAGCCTACAGGATTTTTAGAATATAACAGAGAAAATGCCCGGATGGAGGAGTCAAAAGAGAGGATTAAGCATTTCAGAGAATTTAAAAAATATCTGTCCAGAGAAGAACAGCAGAAACAGGGGGCGCGCTGCATGGAGTGCGGCATTCCCTTCTGTCAGTCAGGTGCTATATTGGGAGGTATGGCTTCCGGGTGTCCGCTGCACAATATGGTGCCTGAGACAAATGATCTGGTATATACGGGAAACTGGGAACAGGCATATCTGCGCCTTTCAAAAACACATAGTTTTCCGGAATTTACGTCCAGAGTATGCCCTGCGCTGTGTGAGGCTGCATGCACCTGTAACCTCAACGGGGAGCCTGTGGGGACTAAGGAAAATGAACACGCCATCATTGAGACGGCATATGAAATGGGATGGGTAAAGCCACAAATTCCAAAAGTGAGGACAGGAAAAAAGGTGGCTGTCATCGGAAGCGGGCCCTCGGGTCTGGCGGCTGCGCAGCAGCTCAACCGGAGAGGACATCAGGTGACTGTGTTTGAAAGGAACGACAGAATCGGAGGGCTGCTGCGCTACGGCATTCCGAACATGAAGCTGGATAAGTCTGTAATTGACAGAAGAGTGAGGCTGATGGAGGAAGAGGGCGTTGTCTTCAAAACGGGCGTGGATGCAGGGAAGGATATTAAGGCGTCCGAGCTGCAAAAAGAGTATGACAGGGTTGTGCTCTGCTGCGGGGCTTCCAACCCCAGGGATATAAAAGTTCCGGGAAGAGATGCGGGTAATATTTATTTTGCGGTGGATTTTCTTACTTCCGTGACAAAGAGTCTGCTGGATTCTGATTTAAGGGATAATAAGTTTATATCTGCAAAGGGAAAACATGTGCTGGTGATCGGCGGCGGCGACACGGGAAATGACTGCGTGGGAACAGCCATCCGTCTGGGTGCCAAATCTGTGACACAGCTTGAAATGATGCCAAAGGCGCCTGATACAAGGGCTGATAGCAATCCCTGGCCCCAGTGGCCCCGCGTCTGTAAGACGGATTACGGACAGCAGGAGGCGATCGCTGTGTTCGGGCATGACCCCAGGATATATCAGACAACAGTGACGGAGTTCCTTAAGGATGAAAAAGGGGATGTGCAGAAGGCTGTGACCGTTAAGCTGGAGAGTAAGAGAGATGAGAAGACAGGCCGCATGAATATGGTTCCTGTTAAGGGGACAGAGGAGGTAATCGAGGCACAGCTTGTCCTGATCGCAGCGGGATTTCTGGGGAGCCAGAAGTATGTGACGGAAGCCTTTCGCGTGTCTGTGAACGAGAGGAGCAATGTGGCCACAAAGCCGGGCGAGTATGAGACCAGTATACCCGGTATATTCACTGCGGGGGATATGCACAGGGGGCAGTCCCTGGTCGTCTGGGCTATCCGGGAAGGACGGAAGGCAGCGGAGGCAGTGGATGCCTCGCTGATGGGGTATTCTAATCTGTAGATAGTATGTAAATGATTTTGTGAAACGCCGCACCGGGAACGGCAGTATACCCGGTGCGGCATTATATTTCTGCAGACTGCTGATTTTCTCATTTTTTTATTGTATCAGTGGGCCTGCTGTGTTATGATAAATGCATCTGAAAGGATGTTTTACTTCTTGCCGTAGGTAAGTACGGTGTCATACATCGCTTCTATATTTTCGCGTTTCGCATTGTCAATACTTCCATTTGTATCAAAAATATACCCGCCGCCTGGGGCACAGGTGTCTATGAGTGATTTGCAGGCGTCAATGACCTGTTGCCTGGTTCCGTGTTCCAGCAGATAAATGGACATGTTGCCGGAGATGCATGCTATGCTGCCCAGAACCTTTTTCGCCTGTGCCATATCCACACTCTCAAAGTGATAAATAACCTTGCCGGCCGGAACGTCCGCAAGCTGTTCCAGGCGGCTGTTGTATTTTCCTTCTGTGTAGATAAAAGGCGTGACACCCATATCTATGAGGGCGAGCATGATTTTTTTCAGCGGATTCCAGTAAAGTTTTTCATATTGTTTGGGGCTCATGAATCCGTCCATGCCTTTGTGGAGCGGGAAGAAGACACGTTTTACAGGGAGAGGAGCAGTTTTAAAATACCCGTAGGAGGCTATCTGTATGTCTGCCAGCATATCACAGGCCTTTTCTATCATGTCCGGGCATTCAATCTGGTCCGTGAGCGCTCCCAGGGTTCCCCTGTAATAATCCCCGATAATATCAAAGGGAGCTTCCCCGACTCCTGTCATCATAGGAGGGATTCCCATGGCTGCAATCCGGGCTGAGAGGGCATTGCTGGCCGCAGCAGCTTTTGCATCCTCTTCCCCAATCTTCGCCAGAATGGAAAACGCCTCCTGTACATCCGGGGAATAGAAGGAAGCCAGGGGTGTGGTGCTCAGTACAATGGAAGGAACAAAGTGAATGCCGGAAAGGCCCTTCAGATTGGGAAACGCGCGCGGGATGTATTTGCGCAGGGTAAATCCCATAAAATCATTGATAAACTCCGGATATTCATCCTGAGACATATATTCGTGTTCGATCACCTGATGGGTGGAAAAGTCAGGCACTCTTGTTCCGGGCCTTCCGGGCCAGTCAATCATGGTGGAACCGGCAAGTTCGTTGGACCTGCCGCTGGTGAATGCCAGGTGGATGTCTGCATCGGGCTGGAAATCCTGATAGAAGCGGAGGATACACTGAGATGCTTTTTCGTAGTCATACATGCTGTCACGGAAGGTGCCGCCATAGAGGAAATAGGGAAGTGCGCTGTTGAAGGGGGCGAATGGAACCCTGTCACCTTCCTGCAGTGCAATGGCATCGTCTACCCTTTTGATACGTTCCCGGAACAAGTCCTGAGGGTTTTGTGATGATGAGGGTGTTTCATTAGTCATAGAGACTCCTTTCCCACATTTTATCTGCTTTTTGTGGAAAACCATGTCCATTTGGCAGTAGAATGTGTATAAACAGGTTCCGTGCAAAGTTTATAACTTTATTATAATAAATTGTATGGAAAAGTAAATGGAAACAGGCGTTTTTGCTTGCATTTTTATCGGCTGAATGATATGGTTTGCGGGCATGTACAGATAACAGGAGGATACAGTATGGATAAATATCAGATACTGAAAAAATATTTTGGTTACGATACATTTCGGGAGGGGCAGGAGCCGTTGATCGACAGTATTTTGTCCGGAAGGGACGTACTTGGGATATTGCCGACAGGTGCCGGAAAATCACTCATATATCAGATTCCGGCTATGCTTATGGATGGCATTACGTTGGTGATCTCGCCTCTGATCTCTTTAATGAAGGACCAGGTGGGGTCTCTGAATCAGGCGGGGATTCATGCGGCCTTTCTGAATAGTTCACTGACAACTGGCCAGTATTATAAGGCACTTGAGCTTGCCAGGCAGGGGAGATATCCCATTATTTATGTGGCACCGGAGAGGCTGGTGACAGAGGAATTTCTGGATTTTGCCCTTCATGCAAAGATAGCTATGGTGGCTGTTGATGAGGCGCACTGCGTTTCCCAGTGGGGGCAGGATTTTCGACCAAGTTATCTGAAGATCGTAGAGTTTATTAAGAAACTGCCCAAAAGGCCGGTGGTGAGTGCCTTTACTGCTACAGCCACCAGGGAGGTGCGGGATGATATTATGGATATTCTGCTGTTGGAAAATCCGGAGGTTCTGACCACGGGATTTGACAGGCCAAACCTGTATTTTGGAGTGCAGTCTCCGAAGGATAAGTATGGAGTGCTGAAAAATTATCTGGAGATGCATCCGGGAGAATGCGGCATTGTGTACTGTCTCACCAGAAAAGGGGTGGAGGAGGTGTGCGGGAAACTTAAGGAAGATGGATTTTCCGTTACACGGTACCATGCAGGCCTTGGGGACGCGGAGAGAAAGAAGAACCAGGACGATTTTATATATGACAGGTATCAGATCATTGTGGCGACAAACGCGTTTGGTATGGGAATTGACAAGTCAAACGTGAGATTTGTAGTGCATTACAATATGCCGAAGAACATGGAGAGCTATTATCAGGAGGCAGGACGTGCCGGGCGTGACGGGGAGCCGGCGGAATGCATTTTACTCTATGGGGGACAGGATGTTGTGACAAACCAGCTCTTTATTGACAACAGCCAGGAGAACCAGGAGCTGGACCCGGTGGCCCGGGAGCTGGTGGCAGAGCGGGACAGGGAGAGGCTTCGTAAAATGACATATTATTGTTTTACCAATGAGTGTCTCCGGGATTACATACTGCGGTATTTTGGGGAGTATGGGGAAAATTACTGTGGGAACTGTTCCAATTGTCTGAGCCAGTTCGAGACCGTGGATGTGACGGAGATTGCCAGAGCGCTTGTCGGATGTGTAAAAAGCAGCAGGCAGAGATATGGGGTAAACGTTATTATTGACACTGTACACGGTGCGAATACGGCAAAGATCAGGAATTACAGGATGAATGAAAATCCCAATTACGGGGAACTGGCAAAAGTGCCGTCATATAAATTGAGACAGGTTATAAATTATCTGCTGCTGAATGAGTTCCTCACGGTTACCAATGATGAGTATGCGATCGTGAAGCTGACGGCAAAATCGGAAGAGGTTCTGGGTGATGAGGCGCAGATCACTATGAAAATGGCAAAGGAACAGGAGCATCAGGCAAAGGAGAAGAAGGAGAAAAAGAGCAGAAAAGGAATTGCAGCCGGGCTTGCCGGAGCTGATTTTACCGAGGCAGACGAACAGCTCTTCGAGGTGCTGCGCAGTCTTAGGATGGAGATAGCAAGGGAGGAGAAGGTGCCGCCTTATATTGTCTTCTCTGACAAAACATTGACGCATATGTGTATTGTAAAACCAAGAACCAGGAGTGCAATGCTGACGGTTACCGGCGTTGGAGAATTTAAATATGAAAAGTACGGGGAGCGTTTTGTGGCATGTATCAGGGAGCATGTGCCGGATGACGGCGAAAATGAAGATGTGACAGGGGCAGGAATTGTTGGAGAGGAAGCGGGAATCTTTATAGAAAATGGTATGAATGATGAGGGGAAAGGTACTGGGAAAAATAAGGGGAAGGCAAAAGGAAAACAGGAATTTTCTCTGACAAAAGATATGGAGCAGGCGTTTCCGTTTGCCGATAAGATGACACTCAGCGAGCTGGTTGCTAAGTTGAATGAACTGCGTGATGAAAGCACCATGAAGCGTCTGACAAATAAGGCAGTGCAGCAGAAGCTGCTGGATGAAGGATATCTGGAGACATTTGGATTCCGGGGGATTCCCATGCAGCGTGCTTCTGAGAAAGGAAAAGAAACCGGGATCACTGCCGAGAGACGTGTAAGTGAAAAGGGAAATGAATATGATGTGCTGTATTATTCTGCGGAGGCACAGAAAACATTGCTGGAGATGATAAAGAATGGGTTAAAGTAAGGGGTAAAAATACGTCTTTTGTGAGTGGTTAGGGAATTTAATTAAGTTTGTTTAACCTCTTTCGCAAACAAATGACATGAAAGTATAAGAAATAAAGTGAATATTACAAATTTGCAAAAATTAAGAAATAATTAATTTGATTGTTAATGGTTTTGTTGACAAAAGTAGTCAAAAATTATATAATAAATTAATGCAGAAGTTCAGGTAATTGCGGCATATAAGCAGCATTTAACACAATATATATAGTACAGCCAGTTAATGCAGTTTTGCTGTTTTATCCGCGGATTTCACCCATAGTAAGGTGCAAGGTATGTGGGTGGCAAATAAAAAAAGATGGAGGGATTCACGGATGTTGAAAAGGTTGAGAGAAAATCGAAAGAGTAAAAAGGGTTTTACTCTGGTGGAATTGATTGTTGTTATTGTTATTATTTTGGTTTTGGCGGCGGTTATGGTGCCGAGTGTTTTGAAGTATGTTGATAAAGCTAATCAAGCTAATACTAAATCTGATGCAGCAACTATACTAGTTGATGTTCAGGCACAGATAGCAGATGCTTATTCAGCAACAACTGTGGCTACACCAGGAGAATTAAAATCCAATGGTGTAGTAGTTGAAAAAGCAACTACGCTAATAGCTGCTAAAGGGACGAAAGCAGCAACATATAATGAAACTAATGGAGATCTTGAATCATTTTCTTATCGTGATACTAATCATTGGATTCAGTGGAGTAAAGAAAAGGGTTGGTCTGAAGTAGATAAGGCGTTGCCAACAACGTAAAATAAAAAAGGGGGTTTCATAATTAACAAATGCACACAGATTATGAAACACTCACCCAAAAACTAAATTTCCGCAGACTACTAAAAATTTCCCTACTAACGCTCCTAATCAGCATAGCTGTTCTTGCACCAGCGCTATGGTATTGGGAACAATCGATTCAAATGCGGTCTGCATTTAGAAGCGCCAAAAATGTGCTCCTGAACACAGAATTGCTCTCCATCCAATATAGTGGTTTGGAGGAGCCGCTTTTAGACAGTTCCCGTGAAAGCGGTATGTCAAAGGAAGCGGAAGAGGAAGTGAAGAGTTATTCCGGAGTGGAAGGTGAGATTCATCTCATCTCCTGGGATAAGGCCAAATGCCGTGTGCTGAGCATGACATATCAGGAGGGAAAGTATTTAGTTATCTACGAAGCAGATGACAAGGATTCCGGAACATGGACAATTTACCGGAAGACCCGACAATATGAAAATCAATAACAGGAGGGGATTTCGTTTGGTATAAACCAGGTGAAATCCCTTTTTGTCATTTACAGGCATATAGATGCGATTTTGTTCGGAATTGTCTTTTTAGGAGGATGAATATTGATGTACAATAAAAATAACTTCGTCCTTCTAAAAAAATAATTTGGAACAAAGAGGCTGATATGGACGTATATAATAGTTATCCGGCAATGATTGCCGTAGTGATATTCTTTATGGGAACCTGCATATTTTCTTTTCTGAACGTGATCATCTACCGTGTTCCCAGAAAAATGGATTTTGTCAAAGGACATTCCTTCTGTCCTTCCTGCCGTCACCAGTTGGGGGCTTTGGATCTGATTCCTCTGTTCAGTTATATTTTCCTGGGCGGAAAGTGCCGTTACTGTAAGAAGAAAATAGGTGCCAGGGATACGCTCATTGAACTGTTCGGCGGCGCGGCGGCCCTGTTCTGCGGCTGGTATTATAAGGAAAAACCGGCTGCCGGATTGACCGTGTTCCTGTTTTTCTGTATTCTGACTGTAGTGACATTTATGGATATGGACACCATGGAAATAGAGGACGGGTGCTGGATTGCCGTATACATACTGGCAGCGGCAGCCTGTTTTACAATGCCGGAAACATCTCTTATCTCAAGGCTTATAGGAATTGTCTGTGTAAGCGTCCCCATGCTTCTTCTGACTTTAGCCATACCGGGAGCTTTCGGCGGCGGAGATATGAAGCTGATGGGTGCCTGCGGCGCGTTTCTGGGGTGGAAGATCACACTGATATCCACAGTGCTGGCTGTATTGGCTGGTGGAATATGGGGAATCTGGCTGCTGATAGGTAAGAAAAAGGACAGGAAGGACCATTTTGCATTCGGCCCGTTTCTGTGTATGGGAATGGCTGTGGGAGTTTTGTATGGGGAACAGATTATTTCCTGGTATCTTGGATTTTTAATTCTGTAAATGGGAGGCCGCGTTATGGCACAATACAAATATAAGGCAAGAACTTTAGAGGGCAAGGTAATAAAAGGTATCATGACCGTGGCGGATGACACGGAGCTTCAGCAGAAACTGCATGAGCAGGATGCCTTTCTGCTGTCCGCCAAAGCTGTTAAGAGTTCAAAGGGGATGCGGCAGTTTAAGCCAAAGGTTCTGGCGGATTTCTCCAGACAGATGGGGACTCTGATTGCGTCCGGTGTTACTCTGGTCAGGGCTTTGAATATTATGGCGAACGGCGAATCCGTAAAGCCCAAGGAGAGAGGCGTCTATGAGGATATCCTTAGACAGATTCGCCAGGGTATTGCCCTTTCCGATGCTATGGAGGCACAAAACGGGGCATTTCCGCCTCTGATGATATATATGTATCGTTCCGCAGAGACCAGCGGTAATCTGGATAAAGTCTCCATGCAGATGGCGGAGCACTACGAGAAAAGCCACAAGCTCAACGCCAAGATTTCCAGCTCCATGACATACCCCAAAATACTGGGGGTTATGGTGGTGGCAGTTGTTCTGATCTTGACCAAATTCGTTCTGCCCCAATTTGCAGAGCTGTTCGCCCAGATGGATGAACTTCCCTTATCCACCAGGATACTGATGGGATTCAGTGACCTTCTGCAGGAACACTGGATTCTGGTATTGATAGCTGTGATCCTCCTGGTGGTCGGAGTCAGAGCGCTGATGCTCATTCCGAAAGTGCGTATGAAATGGCATAGATTCAAGCTCTGGGTGCCTCTGTTCGGAAAGCTTCAGAAGACAATCTGTACGTCCAGATTTGCCAGAACTTTAAGTTCCCTGTATTCCGCAGGTATCCCTATTGTATCGGCACTGCAGATTGCCAGAAAGACAATCGGAAATGATTACATAGATGCCCAGTTCGACCAGGTGATCCCCTTTGTGCGGGCAGGAAATAATCTGAGTGACGGCCTGGACCTGATTGATGGATTTGTAAGAAAATTATCGGATTCCATAAGAGTGGGTGAGGAGACAGGAAGCCTGGATTCCATGCTTTCCTTTACTGCGGATTCCATGGAATACGATGCAGATATGGCTATAAGCAAAATGGTCTCTTATGTGGAGCCCATCATGCTCCTGATCATGGGTGTAGTTGTGGCATTTGTTATGGTTTCCGTATTCAGTGCCCTTTACGGTTCTTATGACTCCATTGCAGGCATGTCTTAGAAAGGGGAAACAAAATGCTGACAGTCTATTTATCAAACAAATATATCAGAATCGTCACAGGCGAATCCACCTCCGGAAAGGTCAATATCCGGGGGATGTACTATACAATAGATACCACAGGATGCCTGGTAAACGGCTCCATTGTGGATGAAGAAGCCCTGCTGGATATTCTGAAGGAACAGTGGGAAATGCAGAACCTGCCGAAAAAGGATGTGTATCTGGTGCTGGACAGCAGCCAGTTCAATTCCAAAGTTGTTCAGGTTCCGGTGATGAATGAAAAGAAAATGATGGAATATCTGAGCCGTGAATTTACGGATGTGGGGAGAATCTCCAATCCTGTTTACGGCTATTTCCCGTTGAACGGGACGGATAAAAAAGCGAAGATCAGACAGATATTTGCCATGACAGTGCCCAGGGACTATGCCCTGCAGTTCTCTCAGCTTTTCGCAAAGCTGGGGGTAAAGCTTTCAGGCATTGAATGTGCCAATGGAGCCATGATAAGGCTTCTGGAAAAAATGGTACAGTTAAAGGGGAAGACCTGTATTGTCCAGTTTGTGGATGAGATGAACCTGACCAATGCGCTGCTGGTAGATGGAAAATATGAGACCTTTAACAAAAAACGTCTCTTCTCAGAACCGGGAACTCCGGGATACGCAGTGGAGACTGCCAGGGCAGCCAACAACCTGATGCAGTTCGCAAAAGCTCAGAATATCCCCCAGAAAATTACGGACGTGTACATTGCCGGACTGACAGATGAGGATTATGCGGTCTATGAGGACGGGATTGCCCAGATCAACCCGGAACTGGGCGTGGAACAGTTGGAGACGGGCGGAAGTTTTGTCTACTCAAAGACGGATGACCCGTATATCAGCTTCGCAAATTTTGCGCTGGCCATAGGCGGTATGCTGAAAACGGACCCCAAGGGCAATATTATCACCCAGCTAAAATATACGCCGGAACAGATAGAAAAGAGAAAAGCGAGAAGAAAGATCACCATACCTGTGGGAGCCGTTGTGGGTGTGCTGGTACTGGCGTCCCTGATTTTTCTGGTGAGAAAGATCATGCTGGGCAGTGAACTGAAGGCGCTGGAGGAATACAATCAAAGGGAATCCGTACTTGAGGCCTGTGAGGAATATGATGCGGCTCAGGAGAGAATGTCCGCCATTTCTGCCATTCATACAGGCATGGAATCTCTGGGAGATGAGATTGGTGAGTATCCCCTTGTGGACAGCTCTGTAGAAGCTGTGATCACATCCTGCGCGGAAGGGCTTGTCTCCGCGGAGATCAGTTCTTATGATTCCACCACAGGAATTCTAAGCTTTAATACCAGTGCCGGGAATGTAGAGCAGATCAACCGGTTCATTGAACTTCTCATGGAGGAGGAGATATTTGCGTCTGTGGATTACACGGGATATTCACAGAACCAGGACGGAGACTGGAGTGTAAATGTAAACTGCACCATGGCTCCGGTACAGGGGGAGGCGGAAGAATGACACTGAAAGTGACGGAGAGAGATAAAAAAATTCTGATCGTGCTGGGAATTGTTCTCGTTATCCTTGGCCTGACAATCGGCGTTCTTATGCCGCTTGCGGAGGATACCCAGGAACTCAGTGAGAAGATCACAGAGGCAGAGATAGAGAAACAGGAAAAAGAGATGAAGGTGGTCTCGCTGCCGGGAATCAGAACCAGGGAGGAGCAGTCCCAGAAAGACCTTACAGCTATGCAGGACAAATACTACCCGGTGATGAAGAGTGTGGAGATTGACCGTATGATGACCAATACTGCAGTGAACTGCGGCATTCAGGTCACCAATATGGACATTAAAATGCCGGATTTTACTGCTTACACCACGCTTCCCAATTACTCGGATCTTGTATACGGAACAGAGCAGGAAAACAGTGAAAATACCGCATTTGACGGCATGTATACAGCCAGCCTGACCATGAATATGACCGGTTCCAGAGAGAACCTGCAGGCCATGCTGGATGTGACGGTCAGCCAGAACCCCAGACAGAGAGTAACGGATTTTTCATGGCAGAAGAATCAAAAAGAGGGCAGCAGCGAATATACATTAAGTATGTCAGTTGAAATATATATGTACGAGGACGTTGAGACGTATGTGCAGAAACAGCTTTTAGGCGCTGTTCTTGGAGATGCGGAGGCAGAAGAGAGCAGTGAGACTGAGGAATAGTAGGAGTTAGCATGGACAATAATATCAGAAATGTTCGTATCGGAGATGTTTTAAAAGAATATGGATATGTCACAGAAGAACAGATAGATGCGGCACTGGCCTATCAGAAGGAACACAAGGGAGTGAGGCTGGGAGCTGCCCTGACAGATATGGGATTTATTTCAGAGGAGCAGCTTTTGGAGGCGCTTTCCACACTTCTGCAGGCGCGTATTATTGATATTTCCACCATAGAGGTGGATGTGGAGGCAGTACAGAAGATTCCGAGGCAGCTTGCGGAAAAATACGATATGCTGGCTGTAAAACAGGCCGAGGGCGTGCTGACCATTGTATTAAATGACCCGCTGAACTTCTACGCTATTGAGGATATCCGGCAGCTCACAGGCATGCAGCTTGAAATCTGTTTAAGCGGACTTTCCAGCCTCAGAAATGCCATAGGATACTATTACAGTGAGGTGGAAGCCAGAAAAGCAGCCAGTGTGGCGAACGAACAATTTGAGGATCTGGCACTCACGGATGAATTTAATATTGAGGAGGAGGGGGATGACGATACACCGATCATCAACCTGCTCAGCCGGCTGATCGACAGGGCGTATAATACCAATGCATCGGATATTCATATTGAGCCGTTTGAGGATAAGACCACGGTTCGTATGCGTATCGACGGTGTCATTGTTGAGTTTGTGACTCTGCAGAAAAACCTTCATGCTTCTCTGATCGCCAGGATTAAGATTCTGGGAAATATGGATATTGCAGAGAGAAGGATTCCGCAGGACGGGCATTTCCGTATGAAGGTTGCAGGGGAATATGTGAATATCCGTGTTTCCGTGATCCCTACCGTATTTGGGGAGAAGGCAGTGCTTCGTCTTCTGGCGAACAATTCCAACATTGATTATCCGGAGACCTTCGGTATGCATGAGGAGGATTATAAGAAGCTGAAATCCATGCTGGGGTCACCAAACGGGATCATTTATTTTACAGGCCCGACAGGGTCAGGCAAGACAACGACCCTTTATATGATACTTTCGGAGCTGTCAAAACGGGCGGTGAATATTTCAACCATAGAGGACCCGGTGGAGAAGAATCTTCCGAAGATCAATCAGATGCAGGTAAATAATCAGGCAGGACTGACATTTGAGGCAGGGCTTCGGGCGCTGCTTCGTCAGGACCCGGATATTATCATGGTCGGTGAGACCAGGGATGTGGAGACGGCATCTATTTCCGTGCGTTCGGCCATCACAGGACATCTGGTATTTTCCACTTTACATACAAATGACGCGTCATCCTCTGTCATCCGTCTGGAGGACATGGGACTGCAGCCCTATATGGTGGCAAACTCCCTGGTTGGTATTATAGCCCAGAGGCTTATGCGAAAAGTATGCCCCGACTGCGGGGAGGAGAGCATTCCCACAGCGGAGGAGAGGAGAATACTGGGAACGGATATTAAAAAAATCATGCACCCAAAGGGCTGTCCCCAGTGTAATTATACAGGTTACAAAGGCAGGGTTGCAATACATGAGGTTCTCATGATAGACAGACAGGTGCGGCAGATGATCATGGACGGTGCCTCCGCGGAGGCAATCCAGGATTACGCTGTGGAGAACCAGAATATGAAGACACTGAAGGATGCCGGCCTTAAGATGGTGGAGGACGGAGTCAGCAGTGTGGAAGAGTTGAGAAAAGTGGCTTACTATAAATAGCAGAAATGAAAATGGAGGATAAAAGAATGTACGACCTGAATCAGCTGATCATGATGGGAAGGGAAGAGAAGGCTTCTGACCTTCATATTTCTGCGGGAATGCCGCTTATGATGCGTGTCCACGGTAAACTGGAGCAGACATTGGTCCAGCCGGATGAACAGGAGACAGAGGTTATGCTGTACGGGCTTCTGGATGAAAACCAGAAGACACGTCTGGCAGAAGGGTATGATATTGATTTTGCCCTGGAGACACCGGACCACAACAGGCAGAGGGTCAATGTTTTCAGGCAGCAGGGAAAGATTGCCGCCACGATCCGTCTGCTGAACAGTCACATTCCCACATTGGAAGAACTGCATATGCCGAAGCTTCTGTACAAACTGGCTGAGGAGCCCAGGGGGCTGATTCTGGTCACAGGACCTACGGGCAGCGGTAAGTCTACCACACTGGCCGCTATGATCGAACATATCAACCAGACCAGGGCAGAACATGTGATCACGATTGAGGACCCTATCGAGTACACGTATCAGAGCAAAATGGCCCTGATCCATCAGAGGGAGACGGGAAGAGATGTTGTGGATTTTGCCTCTGCACTGCGCAGTGCGCTGCGTGAGGACCCGGATATTATCCTTGTGGGTGAGATGCGTGATTATGAGACCATTATGGCAGCGCTTACTGCCGCTGAGACAGGACATCTGGTTCTGTCTACGCTCCATACAACAGGTGCGGCGCAGACCATTGAGCGTGTCATTGACGCCTGTCCGGCAGGCAGCCAGAACCAGGTAAGAACGCAGCTTGCCGGTGTTTTGAAAGGGGTTATCACACAGTGTCTTATGCCTGTGGATGACGGGACAGGAAGGATTGCGGGAACCGAGATCCTGCTGGGCACAGATGCCATCACGAACCTGATCCGTGAGAATAAGAGCCACCAGATGGGAAGTATGATGCAGTCCGGCGGTGCTACAGGAATGCATACGCTGAATATGGATTTGATGAGACTGGTGCGTGAAGGATATATAAAGAAAGAATCAGCGCTTCAGTATACGAATGATAAGAGGGATTTGGAACAGTATTTCTAGAGCGTGTTTCAGACGTATTTCTGCACATGTGGTTCCCGGTGAAGACAGCGGGGGCGGGTTGGAATAAGGAATGAGTGGATTATATGGAAAAAGGGGTATTGCACGGGAATATTGATAAAAACAGAAAAGGCGGGAATAAAAACCAGGGTGGATATACGCTGGTTGAACTTATTGTGGTCATTTGCATTGTGCTGATACTGGCTGGAGGGGCAGTGTTTGGTGTGATGACGTGGATACGGTGGTCGCAGTTTAAGGAGCAGAATGAGTATGCGAAGACGCTTTTCAGTGCGGCGCAGAATCAGTTGACAGAGTACAGTGAGAATGGACGTCTTGATAAATTCCGGAGAGTGCTGGCCTCAGACGGCGGCTATAAAAACAAGGTTAATGTAAAAGATTTGTTTTACAGTGAAGAGGAAGGCAGTGAAGCCTATGAGAAGAGACTGGATCTTCTCTGGCCTGCAAGTGCCGGCAAGACAGACAAGGAAAAATACAGAGGTGAAATCTGTTATCTGAAGGGCAACGGGGAAACCTATAAGCAATATCAGGAGTATAAGGCCGGAAAGGGAGAAAAACCGGATGAGGAGATTCTTGCGCTTTACGACATGCTTCTGCCTTATGTATATGACTCGTCTATTTTAAATGCAGCAGTCTGCGTAGAGTTTACTCCGGAAGAAGGTCAGGTTTTTTCTGTTTTATATAGTAATCAAAACGATGATTTTGAATATAACAGCAGTAATCATGCAAAAAGGGGAACTGTAGATATCACCAACCGTGAGACGAGTGTGAGAAAAGAGCGGATGGTAGGGTATTACGGTGTGGATTCCCTGGCCGTTGCAACTACGCCTAAGGCGGAACAGCCGTCAATCAAAAAGGTAAAGCTTAACAATGAGGGGACCCTTAACCTTTCCTTTATGGTAACGAATAAAGATGGAAATGCTGTCACGAATATGGATTACACAATCCTGGTGCTTGACAAAGATACAGACAATGATAAGGAAACACAGCGGCTTAAAATTGTACTGGATGGCAGAAAACTTACCAAAAAAGAGAATACAACGGAACCTATAACATGCAGTGTGACCCGGTATGATACTGACGGGAAAGAGTGGACTACCAGTGATTACCCCATGCTTGCCTGGCTGGAGAATGAAAACACGGTACGTCTGATTCTGGACGCCGCAGATTTAAGTGCTGCCACCTATTATTATAATGAGCTTTATGGCAGCTACCAGGATAACCCGAAGACGACCCCGATTTTAGATAATCTGAAAAATACATATAGCTTTCACAGATTCTGCGTGGATACAGAAAACATACTCTGTAAAGTGAAGGGAGTAGGAAAAGATTATAAGCCTACGGCTGTGAGAAAAAGCAATGTATCCCATACATATTTTGGGGAATATACAAAAAAAAGCAGCAGTGGGACTGACAAGGTCACATATACACTTAAAAATGCACGACATCTTTATAACGTACGCTATGTGGAGGATTTTACTCCTAAAAAAGCTGTGAGTGGTGCAGCGGACAGGGAGTGTACATATCAGCTTGCAGAGAACATAAACTGGCAGAAATTTATTAAGGACGGATATCTGTACGATACAGATAATATTTACAAAAAGAAGGATTGGAATTCTCTCACGGCACAAGTGGCGCCTGTCAAGGATACAGCCACGCCTTTTCCGTCAGTTGGGATCTTGAAAAGCACATCTGTTTTAGAAGGTGCAGATGAGAAGACCAATACGATCAGCGGACTGATCATAAAGGAAGATGCGAACAGCAGCACAGCTGTTTATGGTACTGAGATTAATAATGGCAAAGACGGCAAGAGTACAATACAGTATATAAAAAATGGTCCGGCTGGTTTGTTTGTAAAGAACGAAGGTAAGATCACCAATATGGTACTGGACCAAATCTCAGTGGAGGGAAGTGCTTCTGTCGGTGCTTTCTGCGGAGAAAACAAAGGCACTCTTGTGGATTTAACGGTTGCCAATTCGGATGCAAAAAATATGCCAAGCACTGTAGTGGGCAAAACAGATGTAGGAGGCATCGCAGGAAAAGATACAGGGTCTTTGCAGATGCAGTATAAAAATCTGGTAAATCGCGCATCTGTCAGAGGTGTAACTTATGTAGGCGGTATAATCGGGCAGTTGAAAGTGGAGAAGGACGATAAGACTGCTCTTATAGAATGGTGCAAAAATTATGGTGCAGTGGAAGCTGCGCCTGTTAACCTTGAGAAAAACCAGGATAAAAAGAAAATGCAGGAAATGCTTTCTCAGGCGAAATATATCGGAGGAATCGTGGGATTATGCAGCAACAAAACGAATAAGGCCGATAATCTGCAGGTGAGCAACTGTGTCAGTTCTCCTCAATATTTACAAGAAGACATGGAAGAGCTTTTTGCAGCAGATGAAAAGCTTCTGGAAAAGCTCAATGGCGTCTATGTGGGCGGCATTGCAGGATATAATGAAAACAGTAAGATCATCAATTGTAACACGGAACAGGAAAAAAACAAAGAAGGTTATATATTTGGTTATCAGTATGTGGGGGGAATTGTAGGGTTCAATGAGAGCCTTGCAGAGGCAAACCTGGATGGTAAGGATGAAAGTAACCGAGGGGAAAAGAACACCAACGAAGCGAATGTGATCGGCTGTGATTATGTGGGAGGAATCTGCGGAATCAACGCGGCACGAAGCGGGGAAGATAACGAGTTTCATGTAGCAAATCCGGATTATACTCGAAACGAGGAAAAGATTGTAGCGAACTGGATAAATGAAGGTATTGTTGCGGGGTATGGGAACTACGTGGGAGGTATTACGGGACTGAACACAGGTATTGTGGAGAACTGCAGCAGTGAGGTAGCTGCTGATGATACCGCAAGGAATATTACAGATGCGGCCAGTCTGAAGGGAGATTATGTAGGCGGCATTGCGGGATATAATAACGGTAAGATAACATCAGGTACCGTTTCCGATTATCTGAATACAACCATTCGTATGGTATGCTACATAACAGGCAGGAATTACGTGGGCGGAATCGTGGGTTACAATGACGTGGACGCGTCTGTGGAAAATTATGAACTGGAAGGCGGATTTATCAAGGGTACGGGTGTCTTTGTCGGAGGATATGCCGGATTTAATTCCTCTGTTGAACTGCTCAGAGATAATACGTTGAAATCCAATCCCAATGAGGTGACCGGCGGCTATTGTGTCAGCGGTACCATTGGAGGGAATATTATTTCTACAGATGACCGGATCAGCACAGAGTTTACAACAGATAATTTCCTGGGCAAGGTTTATGCAACAGCGTTTACCGGCGGTTTTATTGGGTATAACAGAATTCTGCCTGATTATGATGAGGATGCGATAAGTTATATTAGAGATTTAGCTGCCCTAATAGCACAAGCTGTTTCAGGAGAAAAGAGTCTCAGCCAAAATGTCGAATATATTGATGAGAGTGATAGAGACGCCGAAGGAAATACAAGCGATGGCATGTTGACAATAGAAGGAGTCCAGGAACATGAGACGGAACAATCTATGCGTTTCGGAAGTTTGACCGGGCAAATCTATGTAGGCGGAGTTATAGGCTATAATTCCATTCATACACCATTGACCATAAAGAATGTAATAAATAAAACTCCTATAACAGCAGAAGATGCCATTGTAAACAATAAAGAATCCAAGAATGGAGAGCAGGATGACTTCCTATATTCCTATGCAGGTGGTGTGATTGGAAGAGCTGGAAATTTAGTAGAGATTGATAATTGCCGTAACATGGATGTGGGAGATGTTGTGACCCAGGGCACTTATCTGGGCGGCATTTGTGAAGTCAACGAAGGCCTGATCAAGAACTGCAGTGTGTCCAGTATCGGAACTGCAGGGCGCAGCTATGTGGGTGGAATTACAGGGTTTAATAAGGGAGAAATAAAAAACTGTTCTTTTACAAACAAAACCATAACCGGAAATGATTATGTAGGGGGAATAGCTGCCCAGAATTACGGAACCATAAGCGGCACCTGGTTATTCGGTGGAATCGTTAATGCATCCGGTTCTTATGTAGGGGGAATTGCAGGGGCAAACAGTGCAGAAGGGAGCATAATACTCAT
The DNA here is from genome assembly GCF_037000545.1 of Blautia sp. JLR.GB0024. Lineage (NCBI taxonomy): Bacteria > Bacillati > Bacillota > Clostridia > Lachnospirales > Lachnospiraceae > Blautia > Blautia sp. JLR.GB0024. The sequence goes on from NZ_JBANBF010000002.1 coordinate 82,762, forward strand.
ACAAGACGGTGATTCCGTATCTGATACGAGTATGGCAACTGCAAACGCCGAAATCAAAGCTGGCGGGACTTACGTCGGTGGTATTACTGGTTATAACGCCGGTCAAATTCAGAATAAAAGGAATGTTAATGATAGTGAAGATTTTGAATTCTTCACATTTACAGGCAGTATAATAGGCGATAAAATGGCAGGCGGATTTGTGGGGGAGAGTGTAAGTGAAAATCAGGTTATACAGAATGTGAAAAATGCTGCCATTGTAGTTGCCGGGAACGGAAATGCCGGGGGAATAGTTGGGATAACTTCAGGCGGGATTGACAATTGCTGGAACGCCGGGAATATTTCTGCAGCAAGTGAAGGTGATGCAGGTGGAATTGTGTCTGTAAATTATTCAGATATTAAGAACTGTTCAAATACAGGAACTGTTTCTGCAGCAAATGGCATGTGCGGAGGAATCACAGGAGAAAACAGCGGTATTATAGAGGATTCTTTTGTACTGGCAGGAAATGAAACGCTTATTTTTGAAGGTATGAAATGTGCCGGAGGAATTTCAGGTATTAATAAGGGTACCATATCCGCATGCAAGATTACCGGAAATCAGGGAATGCCCGTTATAATATCCAATACGGTAAACAGCAAAGTCAGTGATGTGGGTGCGGTGACCGGAATTAACTATGGTAATATATTGCTGACAGAAGACGCCGTGGTCTTATGTGAAGTGAAAACCTACACCTCAGGAAGCAGCATAGGCGGTATTGCCGGAAGTAATTTAGGAACAATTGCAAATTCAGGCATCAAAGATATTGAAAGTAATTCGGCAGTGGTCCGTGATACAAAGATCGGTTTTGCAGGAACAAATGCAAATTATGCCAATATTGGCGGTGCTGCAGGAGTAAATGATGGCAGTATAAATCGTTGTAATATTTCTGCAGATATAACAGGAGACCTGGGAACAACTGACACTGGATATGGAGGTATAGCAGGTGTAAATAACAGCAGTATATCAAAATGTGCCTACAGCGGAAATCTTCTTACCAATGGCTCAGCAGATAATATTGTAAATCTGGGAGGTATTGCCGGAAGAAATAACGCAGGCGGAAGTATCAGCAATTCCTATGTTGGATTCCGTGATAATACCCTGATTGAGACGGATAAAGACGCAAAAAAAAGCGGCGTCGGCTATGCAGGAGGGATTGCAGGTTGGAATGACGGGTATGTGGCAGGCTGTGATAATTACTCCAATTCAACGAAGAATGTGCAGATAAATAACCGAAGCGGCCACACCGGCGGCATTGTGGGATACCAGACCAGCGGCGCGGCAGCTACGGGAAGCAGTGAGAAGCATATACTGTCTACAGGAGAAAACTGGAGTGTGAAAACAACAGCGTACTCCAATGATTTCGGAGTCGGCGGTATTATCGGGTACAGTGCCTCCGGTGTCAGTATGCAACATGTGACCAATTATGCGGCAGTAGTGGCAGGAGGAAATTCAGAGAATGTTACAGCAGGGGGGCTGATAGGGCGTTTGGAAAATAAAGACAGCAGTTCTATGACTGTCAGCGATTTTTACAACTATGGAAATATAAGCGGTAAGCTGAGTGCAGGAGGAATCGGCCGGTTAAAGTATAAGGGAATCACTATGTCCAACTGTACCAACTATGGTAATATCCAGTCTAATGGCTCTGCAGCGGCGGGTATCATTGCAACATTTTATCAGACGGACCAAGGTGCAGCCGTGGTGTTTGATTCCTGCAAAAATTATGGAAATATCAGTGCCGGAAGTAATGCCGGTGGAATAGTGGGGTATGCCCATGATACAGCAGGAAATATCAAAGGAATCTATACAGACTGCGTGAATGAAGGGTGTATAACAGGTGGTACGGCAGGAGGAATACTCGGGAACGGAGATAAGCAGGATGCCAGTTTTTACCGATGCAGAAATTATGGAAACAATGGAAACACCAACTCAAAAATGGTTGGAATTGTAAATAAGAAGTATACGTCTATGTTTGACTGCATCAGTATAGGTGATTCCAAGAATGTGGCAAATAGTTCATCAGGAAATATTACGGACTCTTACTATCTCGGAACAGGTGAACTGGAACCACCGCCAGTAGATGATAAGACAGTGTACATCAGTGAGGTATCGTCAAATTCTGCAATCAATAACTATCCGTCAGATAATCTTTGGAAAGAGATGGACGGAGAGGCTGCTGGTCAAAGAAGATTTAAATTTAGTAAAGTGAATAATAATAAGTTAACATTTAATTTCTACAAGGGATATCCTTTGACTAATTTTGGAGTATATTGGGCTAATGATGATACGAATGCAAACCCCAATATAGTCAGACAATATAAATTTAAAATATCCTGTAATAATGGGGCTTACTATTTGGGTCGGGATGGTAAATGGATCGCAGGAGAGAATAACGGCTACGAGTTCATCGCTTATGGACAGAATAAACCAAATGCATCCTACTGGAGCACAAACTTAGATGGAAATACCATCATAAAAAATATTAGATTTGAATTTACAAGAATTATGGACGGTACAATAAAAGAGGGGGTTTTTAATGCTGAGGGCACTGAGAAAAATTATATCTGTGTTTACGCAGTAAGTGCATCCCAAGGAGATACAAGCGAAAATGGCTTTACTTCAACAGTGGATAGCTATCTTGAGAGTCTGAAAGGATATATCTCTGCTAAAACAAAACTGGAAGAGTGTCAGAAGGAAGAACAGGCTGCAAAAGATGAATGGGGTAGAATGCAGGAGTATCTGAAGGACTGGACGGTTCAATCCACAACGCTGGACGGGAAAAAGGTACTGGAGGAAAATGGGACGTATATATTTAATAATTTAAGTAAGGACGTCAGCGGGCAGGACAGAAAAAGATATATCTTAGATAATAGATCCGGAGGAAATGGATTTTTGATAAAACTGTCACCGCCTGAATCTGGTGCGGAAAAAATAGACAGTCTGAAAATCCTGTGGGCAGGAAGCAGTAGTTTAGAGGACGACTATAATAGCGCCAAAGCAGAAGTACGCCAGTATTCTTACAAGGTAAAAATTAATTACAAAGACGGGACCTTTTCCGGAGATTCAGATAGTGACAGAATAAGCCATGGAGATTTCTACGATCCCAGCAAAGAAGTGGACCTTTCCGATTTACTGACTAAAGAAAAAGAAGTTTCTTCAATAGAAATTATGATTTCAAAAGTGACCGGGAATAATAATGTCAAAAAAGGATTTGCATGTCTTTGGTATGTGGCACTCGGAAACACCGATTTTGTGGGAGAAGGGAACTTTACTGAGGAGAAGTATCAAGAGGCAAAAACCCAATATGAGGAGAAGGCAGCAGCCAGACAGAAAGCACAGGATGATTTCAATAAAGCATCCGAAGATCTTGAGAAAAGTCCAATATTTACAGGAAGTATAAAGAATGCCGGTCTGTGCAGTAAAAAATCAGAGACGGAAGATTCTGGAAAAGAGGATTCTCTTTTAGGATATAAGTCAATCGTTATCCAGAATGAGGATGGAACATATGAAATAAAAGGAAGTGAAGCTGTTTCCGAATCGCCGTTTAATATTACTGGTTTGAAACTTAACCCTGCCAGTGGATGGAATGATAAATCTTCGGATAAATCTCAAAACAGATATAAAGTGTACGAAGAAGTAGACCCTAAAATAGTGGAGTATTATCTTAATAAAACGCCGGAAAATCCCGATGATATAAAGGGCATCAGCATAGATAATACAGGGGGTGAACTGAAGATTACATGGGGCCATACCGGCAGGAAATACTATGCCGATCAGTTTGTATTTAGGGTGACAGATAAAAACAATGCGATTGTATCTGATACATTTAATAAACCGGAGGAAATTTCTTATGGGATAGAAAAGAAAACCATCAGAGTTCCTGAAGAATGGGTTGGATGCAAAATAGAAGTCTATATCAGGTCAATAGGCCGTTCCTATGTTGAGACAGAATATACCGAGGAAAAATATGGACCGGAAGTTATTGGGGTTATCCAAAAAGGAGCTTCTGCATGGGCAGGCAGCAGCAGAGAACTGCTCATGCCGCAGGCTGCACCGAAGATACATCTGGAATTGGGAGCCTATGATGTGAATGGAAAGGCAGGCTGGGATAAATTTGTTGCAGTTCTGGAGAATAAGGATGATTACAAGGATGACAAAGCAACAAAGATAAAGTTAACTATATTGAATAAAAATATAACGATTGATACTGAAAAAGGCATTTCAGAAGGCTTTGTCATTTCGAGCAATGGCAACCAGGTAATGACCTCATACGCTGAAGCAGTACCAGGTAAGTATGAAAAATCTACATCTGTATCTGTACAGTCGGCAATTTACGGTTGGGAGGCATTAAAAGATAATGACTATGTGAAAACAACCTTTCATGACTTTTATGGTGATCGTCCGGGAAACCTTTATAATCAGGTGATGATGGAGAAAATAGGAGATGTTACAGAACTGTACATGAATTCCGAGCTTCTTGTAAATGCTCCATTTGATTTAGAGAATGAAGAAATATTCCATTGCAATTTGACCCTGGCTTCCGGCAATTCCCATGTTGCAAGTAATGGAGTGGAAATGACCAGTAAGCTGAATCATCTTCCGGATAATTTATTGGACTATGACAGTATTACGGTTCGTACTTACCCATGGCGCAGCCAGTCCGACGTATGCTGGTATGGACATCAGGTTGCAGAAAATATAACAGAAGAGGAATTGCTCCGGTATATTAAAGACAGAAATTCAGAAGATAAGAGTCTCTGTCTCAGAGACACTTCCAGAAATAATGAACCTGTTTTCGGCGAGGATGGCCTTGCAAATGGATATATACTGCGGCGGGATACAGACGGAAAATACGAAATCATTTACAGCAGTATCCTGGCATACGGTGATGAGCAGCATTACCTGAAACAGGTAGATCAGAAGAAGTACACCGTAGACCAGAATGCATGTAAAGTAACCGCTGGATCATATTCTCGTGATATACAGCCAAAGCCCGTTATAGAGAACATCATACCGCTTCAGGAAGACGGGGTAAATTATGTATTTACCTGGGATGTCGGTATTGGAGAGCAGGATGCGGTATACGACATTACATTAAAGGGTTATATCTCTAAGGAAGACAAAACAGGAGTTCTGCTTGGTACATCCACAGTAGATAAGAATACTCCCGGCAGTTATCAGGAATCGGAGAAAAGCTGGAGTGTCTCATTTGAAGACAAAGAGAGGACCTGGAATTATCCGAGAGTGAGTATAAGTATTGTTCGTGCAGGCACAGCCAATGCAGTCAGTGGGTCAACGATAAAGTTCCCTTCTGGTTCTGAAATGGAATTTGCAGTTCCGTTAAGGCTTTCCCAGATCTCAAAACCAGTCCTCCAGCTCCACACAAAGGAGGAGGGAACGGAGAAGAATTCTTTATTGTATGACACAGTCTGGAATGCCGTTCCGAAAGAAGAGCGTCCTTATACAGCCGCGTATGAAGTCTGCGTACAGCGGGCAGAAGGTGATGAAGGTGCGGTCAGCAGCTATACGGAAAAAGCAGGATTAGATGCCGCACTTGAAACAGCCGGGAAACTTTATGGAAAGAAACCGGAAGTAGATGTTACAGAAGGGGAACAGGAAAAAGTCTATAGCTGGGTGGAGAATGTTGACGGCAATAAAGTTGAAAAAACCATGGCTCTTATCTGGACTACAGAGGGCACCTATACATTAACAAAAAATCTTACGGAAATCTGGACATTTGCTTCAGATGACGAAATGAGAGACAGCGATACATGGAGCAGAATACTTGATTTGAATGACTATGAAAGAGGTGAAATGATAACTGTTTCCGTACGGGCATGTGCGGACGAGACAACAACAGAATACCGTGACGGAATAGACGGTGTAGCCAGAGAACTTACACTTCCGAATCGTCTGACAGTGCCGGATACAGCAAATCTGACTGCATCACCGGAGTATTTGCCTCATGAGGATGGAGTAAGAGATACGTTTGTCACTCTTCAGGAGTTTATCAGAGACGGAGTCACCTTGTCTATGTCAGATACAGGAGAGAATTATTACAGAGGAAAATACCAGATAGCAGCAGCAGTATTTGACGAGAGAGAGGCAGACGATGTGAGCGTAATGCCTGCCGGTGATGCGCCTTCAGAAGAGGATGCGGGAGGATACTGGAATTCCGGTGCAGTGGCAACACTGAAGGGCAAGGCAGCAGAGACTGCTATGACAGGAGATTTTGCAGACAGTACTTATACACTGGAAAATATCGACCCCGCATATGCCGGAAAATGGCTGAAGATCGCGCTTAGAAGTGTTTCAGACAGCAATATCAGTTCCTGGTGGTCAGACGAGGATGATACAACGGAGAATACGGTGAACTATCAATGGATCCGCATACCGCGTATCAGAGTGGAAGAACCTAAAATAACGGAAGGTGCAGCATCTGTCTATTATGATCTTACCAGTGGGAATTGTACACTGGAGTCAGTGCCGGAGTATGTTCCTGCCGTGCAGACAGAGCTGGATTTCAAACTGCAAAGTTATTCAGATGGTTACAGGATTCAGCGTATCCGCAAGGCCAAGGAATCGAACACAGATGAACTGAATGCTTACCGATATGATGCGGACTGGATCTATCTGGAGGACGACAATAACGGCGGTTATAATATTTTCTGCAGTACATCTGCAGATACACCGCTGGATATACGGTCTGACGGGGAAGAACCTGTATGCAGGGAAGATGAGACTGCAGTGTTTGTGCAGAATATTCAGGCAGGAGACACAGCTGTACTGCCTGTAAAAGAAGAGACAGTACAGAACATACTGGATAAGCCGGTATCCACACAGATGATTCTCTCCTGGATGCCGAAGGAGGAGGAAAAGGAAGCTTACTTCCGTTTGATTCTTCCGGATGCGGAGACGATCATGGACTATGGAGATGAAGCCAATCTGTTTACTTCACAGGCATCTGTCCAGGCAGTCATACTGGGAGATGACCCGGAACAGGAGCGGCTGGCAGGTTATGAGAGTTCTGAAATTTCCAGTTGGTACAGGTATAAGCCGACTCAGATTGAGCAGGCAACCGCAGTCACAACGCTTTATGATTATTCTGACGCTGTTGAGGTGCAGAGTGGTGTATCTATAGAGGCTTCTTTATGGAAAGACACCGCCTATAAGCTGACTGAAAAGACAGCAGACGGATACAGTATATATCAGATTAAAATTCTGGACAGTGATCAGGAGAGGGTGCTGGATCTTCGTAACCTCAGCGCTTATTATGATATAAGCAGTGAGACAAATATTCTGGCTCTGAAGGATGCAGTTTATGCACAATATGCAGGAAAATGGATCTCATTCAGGGAGGCCAGGGTTACAGAGGCCAATGGTGGAAATATCAGCAGATGGAGTGACTGGACAGTGCCCATAGTGCTGCCGAAGCTGATAGTCGAAAGTCCTGAGGTGACAGAAACTACGGCGCAGGCAGAATATATCCTGCATCGAACACAGGGAGATGATGTGCCGAAGCAGTTTGATGCCAGACAGTATAGCTGGTTATGCGAGAGAGGGATTCATGACAAAATAGAGGGATATCAGATACAGATCGGGCAGGGAGAGGATTCTTTCTATGCAGAGATTAAAAGAGATGAAGACAATATCTGGTATTACACCAGTCCCGCTGGCGAACAGATTGCTGTGACGGATACTCTTACTTTACTTCAGACAGAGAGTACGGTACAGGAAGGTGCGGAAACGTATACATTGTCAGCCGAAGTGATACTGAATCTGACACAGACAGAAAATGGCTGGCAGTTTACTGTGACAGTACCTGTACAAGAGATAAGTGTGAAGGAAGAGAACAACCGACTTAGTTTTACATTCGACTGTAATATGATTTTAGAGCCAATTCCGGTAAACGATAATTACGAAACAAATTAATGCAGAACGAAGAGGAAATCAGATATGAGAAAAAAATCTTTAAAAAACAAAGAGGGATCCGCAATGCTCATTGCAATAGCTATTATGGCTGTATTGGTCATGCTCGGGCTGGCTTTGCTTCTGGTTTCCTTTTCTCTTCATGCAACGGCAAACCGAGAGCATGATGCGGCTCAGTGTAAGGAGATAGTCCAGACACTGAGCCGGGAATTGGAACGGCAGATAACAATCACAAGAGAGGATGCCTATGAGAAGGGAGCAGCCGAGAAGTACCCTTTCTGGTTCTACATACGTGATAATGTGTGGCGGGAGGAAAAATGGCCTCCTTATGGCGAAGCAGAATACCTGAATGACCGTGCATTACGCCGTCTGCAGCTTGGGCAGAATAGTTCTGAGACCGGTGAAGTGGTAGAGAATGCGGCTGAATTACTGGAAAATACATATGTGGAAGCATACTGGACAAGGGAAGATAAGCTGGCGGACAAAGGAGAGGGGACTACTTTGGTGGTGACAGTTTCCTGCTCGGCCGGCAAATCTGAGAGTTCCATGACAAAGACCTATGTATTAAGCGTTGAAGAGATAGAAGGCAAAGCGCTCTCCGATGGGGAATTTGTACCAAAGAATCCAAAGATAGATGAAAAAGAAGGGTGGCAGTGGGATGAGGGAGATGAACTGCAGGAAGATTCAGGAGAATAAAGACGGCTCCACGATGATTGAAACACTGGTTGCCTTTCTGGTTGTTGTACTGGTGATTCTCATGTTTTCCAAGGTAGTATCTGTATCTTCGCAGGTACTGAACCGCACGCGGCAGATTATGAAGGAGAATGAAGCATTTAACGCGGAATATTATAAACTGGACAGTTCCGGCAAGGGAACCCGGCGTACCCCGGTGAAAAGTGATGTTATCCTTTTTGAAGCAGATGAGGACGGGAAAAAAACAGGAGAAGAAATATCTCTTGGTAAAGATTCGGGTATGCAGTATTATACAGATGGGAAAAGATACATGTATTCGTTTAAGGTAGCTGAGTAACGGTTCCGCGCAGATAACAAGAGGGGTTCTGGTAATATGAAATGTAATAAGGACAAAAAAGAGTACAGAAAAATACTTAACAGCAGACAGGGTGTCACGTTAATTGAACTTATAGTTACGTTCGCACTTATTAGTCTGTTTGTCATTCTTACCAGCCAAGCTATCTCATCTGCTATGAATGTATATTATCATATTCAGGGGATTAATATGGGCCGTCAGGTATCGGACACCCTGATGGATAAAATAACAGGCCAGATTTCAGGTGCACAGGCTACAGTAAATAAAAAAGAAACAAATGTTATTATTTCAAATGGTGAATATACAGAAAAAGAGAGTAAGAATGAAGACTCCTCATACTTATCTGTAGCAGAGGGTGAAAAGGGGACCATGGTTGATTTCTATAACCAGGGAAACAGCCATGTGACCATTAAAACAAAGGCGTTTAAGGATGAGTCTCCGGATGAAAAAAAACTTGTTATTTACTATTACCCGGTACGTGCATATGAGGAAGTTGACTGGGAATTTGACCAGAAAATGTATATGGGATACAGTATAAAAGATTTATCTTTTTCATGGGCAGACAGGAGTGAATATCCTGAAAATATTATGAAAGTAGAGCTGACGATTTCCGGGAAATACGGGGATTATTCTACTGTCAGGTATGTAGAGTGCTATAATCTGGACAGCGGAAGTGAGTCGGAAGAACCGCCGTCTGGTGGTGGTGATGATGGAAAAGATGATGGAAAAGACGATGACGAGGATTACGAGGATGGAAACGGATCTATTCATCTGAAAAAAAACGGTAAAGATGTTCTAAATATAAAAGCAGGGAAAAAGAAGTACAAAGATTACTATCAAGAATTTTTAGATAATGGTAAAAAGGTATTTACGCTGCCGGCAGGTGTATTTAAAACCGGAGGCGAATACTATATCATCCCTAAACCTGTAGAAATATATGCTGATGATATGCCCGATAGTTTAGAGAAATTTATAACGCGGTATGGAAAAGATAAATGTTTGTATGTGAAGAAGAATGCTGAGATCTATACTACTGATAATTGGGATAATAGAGTAACACCGGGTTTGGGAGACATTTATTTTTATAATAACCGGTATTATCTATGCTACAATCAGGGTCCGACAAAAGATCCGGTTACAAATGTGGGGGCTTGGGCGGATATCACTGATTTTGTGAAAATAGGTAATAAATAATAGTTTCCCATATTGACAACCCCAACAACCCTTGCTATAATACCAACCATAAATAAAAGAACAAGGGCGTTCTTATTCGGAGGGTACTCTGGATAAACACGCCCTTTTTTCGTACCCAAAATTACACAACCACCCGCCCCCGCCTTCTACCAGGCGCCGGCCCCCGGGTTTCACCTTATCATCCTATCAAGAGAGGAGATACCACAATGCAAAATTACACCAGGGAAGCAATCCTGCGCATGGCGGAGGAAGAGGACGTGGAGTTCATTCGCCTGCAGTTCACCGACATGTTCGGAACATTGAAAAACATTGCAATCCCATCCAGCAAGCTGGAAAAAGCCATGGATAACCGCTGCGTCATTGACGCGTCTTCCATCGGCGGCTTTATCCGGAATGAGGAGGCAGACATGTATCTGCATCCCGATCTATCCACGTTTACAATCCTGCCGTGGCGGCCGCAGCAGGGAAAAGTTGCCCGTTTCATATGTGATATTTATCAGGAAGACGGTACACCCTATAAAGAAAGCCCGCGTTTCATTCTCAGCCGCGTTGCGGCCAAAGCTGCAGATATGGGCTATTCTCTGATGGTAAACCCGGAATGTGAGTTTTTCCTTTTTCACACAGATGACAACGGCATGCCCACAACCACAACACATGAAAAGGCCGGATACATGGATTTAAGTCCCGTGGATCTGGGTGAGAATGCCAGACGTGATATGGTGCTGACCCTTGAGGAGATGGGATATGAAATCGAATCTTCCCATCACGAAATATCCCCCGGACAGCATGAGATTGACTTCCAGTTCTCCGACGCATCGGAGACAGCTGATAAAGTAATGACCTTTAAGGTGGCTGTGAGAACCATAGCCAAACGCCACGGCCTCCATGCCACTTTCATGCCGAAACCCAAAGCAGGCGCCAATGGCTCCGGCATGCATGTAAACATGTATCTTATGAAAGACGGAAGAAATATTTTCTCAGACCCGGAAGATGAGCTTGGACTGAGCAGGGAGGGGTATTCTTTCCTGGCAGGAATCTTTGCACATATCAAAGGTATGACAGCCCTCTGCAACCCTCTTGTGAATTCCTATAAAAGACTGGCACCGGGATTTGAGGCGCCTTCAGACATTACCTGGTCGTCCAGGCAGCGTACTGCGCTGGTGAGGGTTCAGACCCAGCGGGAAGAGGGGGCAAGGCTGGAATTGAGAAGCCCCGATTCTGCCTCCAACCCTTACCTGGTATTCGCGCTGTGTCTGGCAGCGGGGCTGGAGGGAATGGAAAAGAATCTGCAGGCGCCAAAAGAACTGAAAGAAAATATCCGTAAACTCTCCAGGGAGGAGAAGGAAAATGCAGGCATTGATACCCTGCCGGAAAACCTGAGTGAGGCGCTGGAGGAATTTAACAAGGACCCGCTCATGAGAGCCGTACTTGGTGAAACTTTTACAAAGTGTTATGTGAAGGCGAAGAAGAAGGAGTGGAAGAGCTACATGGAACAGGTTTCTGAATGGGAGATCGAACAGTATCTGTACCGTGTATAGAGGAACAGGAGGCAGTGCATGAGCATCATCATTATTGTTTTGCCAAAATCGGAAGATGCAAAGAAAATACGGAAAATCCTCATGGAGCATGGATTTGAAAATACCGTAGCATGTACAACTGCCGCTCAGGCTTTGATGGAAATAAATAAGTACCCGGCAGGGCTGGTCATCAGTGGTTATAAACTGCCGGATATGTATTATCGGGAACTGGCTGGCTCCCTGCCCAGGTTTTTTGAAATGCTGCTCATAGGCTCTGCAAATGTGGTAAGTTCCGCTGAGTCAGGAATCATGGCAGTCACCATGCCGATTCGCATTTACGAGCTGGTAAATACTGTAGAAATGCTGCTTTACCAGCTTGAGCGAAGGCTGAAAAGGGAAAAGAAGAAGCCCAAAGCCCGCAGCCAGCGGGACCAGAACTATATTACCAACGCAAAACTCCTTCTGATGGACAGAAACCATCTCACAGAGGAGGAAGCGTACCGTTATATACAGAAATGCAGCATGGACAGTGCCACCAGCATGGTGGAGACAGCACAGATGATACTGACACTTATCTACGACGAAGTATAGTAACTGTTCAGCAGTCTGAACAGTTAAGTATAAAGGAGAAATGTGATATGTTTACGATCAATGATAATTATTTGAAGCTTCAGGGAAGCTATCTGTTTTCCAACATAGCGAAAAAGGTAGCTGACTATCAGCAGAAAAATCCAAATGCGGACATTATCCGACTGGGAATCGGTGATGTGACACAGCCCCTGGCGCCGGCAATTATCCGGGCTCTTCACAGCGCAGTGGATGATATGGCAAATGCGGAGACCTTCCATGGCTATGCGCCGGACAAAGGATATGATTTTCTGAGAAATGCCATAGCTGACAATGACTACCGAAACCGGGGCTGCGATATCGAAGCGGATGAGATATTTGTATCCGACGGCGCAAAGTGTGACTCCGGAAATATCCAGGAGATTTTCGGGCTGGACAATAAGATTGCTGTGTGCGACCCTGTGTATCCGGTATACGTGGACACCAATGTGATGGCAGGCAGAACAGGAAATTATAATCCAAACGCGCAGAATTATGACGGCATGATCTATATGCCCTGTGTGGAAGAGAATAACTTCGTTCCGGAGCTTCCGAAAGAGACACCAGATATTATTTATCTGTGTTTTCCCAATAATCCCACAGGCGCAGGTATTACAAGAGCGGAACTTCAGGAATGGGTAGATTATGCAAACCGCGTCGGCGCAGTGATCATTTATGATGCGGCATATGAAGCATATATAACAGAACAAGACGTACCGCACAGTGTGTACGAATGTAAAGGTGCCAGGCATTGTGCCATCGAACTTCACAGTTTTTCAAAAAATGCCGGGTTTACCGGTGTCCGTCTCGGATACACAGTAGTGCCCAAAGACTTAAAATGCGGCAGTGTGTCCCTGCATGACCTCTGGTCCAGAAGACACGGAACAAAATATAACGGCGCTCCCTATATTGTGCAGCGTGCAGGGGAGGCCGTCTATTCACCGGAGGGAAAAGAGCAGCTCAGGTCCCAGGTGGATTATTATATGAAAAACGCGAAGGTGATCTACGAGGGCCTGAAAAATGCAGGATACTCTGTATCCGGCGGCATCAATGCCCCGTATGTGTGGCTGAAGACACCGGGCAGGTTAAGCTCCTGGGAGTTCTTTGATGAACTTCTCCGTAAAGCAAACGTGGTTGGAACACCGGGCAGTGGTTTTGGTGCACATGGAGAAGGCTACTTCAGATTATCAGCCTTCGGAACCTATGAAAATACAGTGAAAGCGATTGAACGGATCACAAAGATGTGATCAAGAATATCCTGTCCCGAGGTATCTGGATTTTTCTGGATATCCCCGGGACTTTTTTATTTCTGGAAAAAGGAGAGATGTGATATGGAATTTGTGGAAGGCATCAGAGAAAAGGATACCCTGGAGCTTACGGAACTGCTGAAAAAGCAGGAGACAGACGGTGAAATCCTGGTGGAGGGAACCGTGCACAGCATTCGCAAAATGGGTGAGATCGCGTTTGTAATACTGAGAAAAAGAGAAGGCCTGCTGCAGACTGTCTGGGAGGAGGGAAAGACAAATATATCAATTTCGGATTTAAAAGAAGGAGACTGTATCCGGGCCGCAGGCACAATACGCAGAGAAGCGCGTGCGCCTCATCAGAAGGAACTCCGCCTGTGTGCAGTCCGAATACTTTCATCACCTGCAGCGCCCCTTCCCCTTGCCATAGACAAGTGGAAGCTGAATACCTCCCTGGAGACAAAACTGAACCTGCGTCCCATATCACTGCGGAATATAAAAGAGCGTGCCCGTTTTAAGATCCAGGAGGGCGTGTGCAGGGGATTCCGTGAATTTTTATATACTCGGGGATTTACAGAAGTACACACACCGAAAATCGGAGCCAAGGGGGCAGAGGGCGGCTCCAACCTGTTTAAACTCAGTTATTTCCATAAACCTGCAGTTCTGGAACAGAGTCCGCAGTTTTATAAACAGATGATGGTGGGGGTTTTTGATCGGGTATTTGAAACCGGCCCGGTGTTCCGAGCGGAGAAACACAATACAAGGCGGCATTTGAACGAATATACCAGCCTGGATTTTGAGATGGGGTATATTGATGGTTTTATGGATATCTGTGCCATGGAGACCGGATTTCTGCAGTACACAATGGAATTGCTGAAAAGGGAGTATGCGGAAGAATTGAAGATTCTGGGGGTGAATCTGCCGGAGACAAGGAAGATTCCTACCGTTCGTTTTTCCCAGGCAAAGGAGCTGGCAGCAGAAAAATACGGAAGGAAGATTAAGAATCCTTTTGACCTGGAGCCAGAGGAGGAAGCGCTGATCGGACAGTATTTTCAGGAGGAATACGGTGCGGATTTTGTATTTGTTACGCATTACCCATCGAAAAAAAGACCGTTTTATGCCATGGATGACCCGGAAGATGAACGTTTTACCCTTAGCTTTGACCTTTTGTTCAGAGGACTGGAAGTGACAACAGGCGGACAGAGGATTCATGATTTCCATATGCTCACAGAAAAAATGGAGAAAAGGGGGATGAGCCAGGAGGGAATGGAGCAGTATCTGGATACATTCAAGTACGGCATGCCGCCCCACGGAGGCCTGGGCATCGGTCTGGAAAGGCTCACTATGCAGCTTTTAGGCGAAGATAATGTAAGAGAGGCCTGCCTGTTTCCGAGAGATATGAACCGCCTGGAACCGTAGAGAGAAGGAGAAAAGATTATGGCAAAACAGATCATAGATGACACAGTCATGGAAAATATAGAGATTCTGGCAAAGCTGGCCCTAACCTGCGAAGAACGGGAAAAGGCCAGAGAAAAAATGCAGGAAATGCTGGATTATATAGATAAATTAAACGAGCTGAATACGGAAGAAACGGAACCTCTTGCCCATACGTTTCCTGTGGAAAATGTGTTCCGGGAAGACGTTGTGACAAACGGTAACAGCCGGGACGCTATGCTCGCCAACGCGCCCAAAAGCAAAGACGGCCAGTATCAGGTCCCCAAAACTGTGCAGTAAGGAGGATAGACAAATGGAAATCAGAGAAATGACAGCTCTTACCCTTGGCTGTGCCATAAAAAGCCGTCAGGTAGGGGTCCGGGAAGCGGTAAAAGCCTGCCTGGATGAGATTGAAAAAAAGGACAGTACGCTCCACGCTTTTCTGGAGATAGATGAGAAGAAAATATATGACAGGGTAAAAGAGGTGGAAAACGGCATAAAAGCAGGGAAATACACAGGCCCTCTGGCTGGTGTTCCCATTGCGGTGAAGGATAATATCTGCACCAGAAACAGAAAAACTACCTGTGCTTCCAGAATTCTGGAAAATTTTATTCCTCCGTACGATGCGGAGGCTGTCCGCAGAATAGAAAGTGCAGGAATGATTGTTATGGGTAAAACCAATATGGACGAATTTGCCATGGGAAGTACCTCTGAGACATCTGCATACGGTATTACCAGAAACCCCTGGGATACTGAAAAAGTACCGGGGGGCTCCTCAGGAGGTTCCTGTGCGGCAGTGGCGGCAGATGAAGTGTTTGCAGCATTGGGAAGTGATACGGGAGGCTCCATCCGGCAGCCTGCCTCCTACTGCGGTGTGGTCGGCATGAAGCCCACATACGGTACCGTATCCAGATACGGACTTATAGCTTATGCCTCGTCCCTGGACCAGATAGGTCCTGTGGGAAAAGATGTCTCTGACTGCGCGGCACTGCTGGAAGCGTCTGCGGGATATGACGCTAAGGACAGCACGTCTGTGCTGCGCAAGGACCTGCAGTTTACCCGGTATTTGAGGCAGGACCTGCATGGTGTGAAAATCGGTATCCCCAAAGAGTATCTGTCAGAGGGACTTGACGAGGACGTGAAAAAATCACTGGCGGACGCAGTGCAGTTAATGACAAAAAATGGCGCTGTAGTGGAATTCTTCACCCTGGGACTGGTAGATTATGTGATTCCGGCCTATTATATTATTGCCTCTGCGGAGGCCAGTTCTAACCTGGCCCGTTTTGACGGCGTGAAATACGGTTACAGGGCAGAGGAGTTTGAAGGGCTTCACGATATGTACAAAAAAACAAGGGCGGAAGGATTCGGGGAGGAAGTCAGGCGCCGGATACTGCTTGGCTCTTTTGTACTGAGCTCAGGATATTACGATGCGTATTATCTGAAGGCGCTGAAGGTAAAAGCCATGATAAAGAAAGCATTTGACGATGCATTTTTAAAATACGATATGCTGATCGCTCCCGCAGCTCCATCCACGGCACCCGCTGTGGGAAGCAGCCTTGCTGATCCGCTGAAAATGTACCTGAGTGATGTCTATACTGCAGGTGTCAATCTTGCAGGCCTCCCTGCCATAAGTGTTCCCTGCGGCCTGGACAGCAGCGGTATGCCTGTGGGACTGCAGTTTATCGGGGATTGTTTTCAGGAAAAGAAGATCATACAGGCAGCATATGCTTATGAGAAAATCAGGGGAGAGTTCCCGAAAGCATACGGAAAGGGGGTAAAATAATGGCTAAGCGATATGAAACAGTCATTGGCCTGGAGGTTCACGTGGAGCTTGCCACAGCCACAAAAATATTCTGCGGCTGTTCCGCAAAATTCGGAGGAGCACCCAACACCCATACCTGCCCCGTATGTACCGGAATGCCCGGCTCTCTCCCGGTTCTGAACAGACAGGTGGTTGATTATGCACTGGCCCTTGGAATGGCTGCCAACTGCCGGATAAACCAAACCTGTAAATTTGACAGAAAGAATTATTTCTATCCTGACAATCCCCAGAACTACCAGATTTCCCAGCTCTATCTTCCCATCTGCCATGACGGATTTCTGGAAATCAGGACTGCATCAGGGAAAAAGAAGATCAGGATTCATGAGATGCATATGGAGGAAGATGCCGGTAAGCTGATTCATGATGAGTGGGAAGACTGTTCCCTTGTGGACTACAACAGAAGCGGTGTCCCTCTGGTTGAGATCGTATCCGAACCGGACATGAGAAATGCGGAGGAGGTTATTGCCTATCTGGAAAAGCTGCGTTTGATCTGTCAGTACCTGGGCGTTTCAGACTGCAAGCTGCAGGAAGGCTCCATGCGTGCGGATGTGAATCTGTCTGTCATGGAGGCAGGAAGCGGAAAACTGGGAACCAGGACGGAGATGAAGAATTTAAATTCCTTCAAAGCTATCGCCAGGGCGATTGAAGGGGAACGGGAACGGCAGATTGAACTTTTGGAAGAGGGAAAATGTGTGCAGCAGGAGACAAGGCGGTGGGATGACAATAAAGAAATTTCCTATGCCATGCGTTCCAAAGAGGATGCAAAGGATTACAGATATTTTCCGGACCCTGACCTGCCCCCGGTAGTGATCAGCGGGGAGTGGCTGGCACGGATAAAAGAGCGTCAGCCGGAGCTTCAGGAAGAAAAGGCAGAACGCTATGAGAAAGAGTTTGGCCTCTCAGCCTATGACGCCTCTCTTTTAACACAGTCAAGGCATTTGGCAGATTTGTATGAACAGACAGTCAGCCTGCTTCAGCAGAAGGAGGTTGCCGGTGCTCCGAAAAAGGCAGCCAACTGGTTTATCGGTGAAACTCTGAGACTGTTAAAAGACAGGGGAATGGAGACGGAAGACCTGCATTTTACACCCGGACATCTGGCAGATTTGATCGTGGTCTGCGAGAGAGGGGAAGTGAATAATCAGACCGCAAAAAAGGTGTTTGGGCGGATTTTTGATGAGGATGTGGAGCCTGTTTCTTATATTGAGGAAAATGGGCTGAAAACCGTTGTGGATACAGGAGTACTGGAGAGTATCGTGGAAAAGATCCTTGCATCAAACCCGAAAACCGTGGAGGAGTACCAAAGTGGAAAAACAAAAGTTCTCGGCTTTCTGGTGGGCCAGGTTATGAAGGAGATGAAAGGAAAAGCAGACCCGCAGACGGTGAACCGGCTGCTGATGGAAAAACTGCAGCGCGGCCCTTCGCTATAAGACTTTACAAGTTTTTTCTAATCAATTATACTGTTTTTAAGACAATCCCCGGCAGTGAGCTCGTCTGCCGGGGATTTGTAATGGAACAGTTTGGTTGATGCATCTATTCAGAGAATGATTCGAGTCTTTGGATGGTGATAAAATAAGGAGGCAGATATGGAGATTAAGGAATTTCAGGCGAAGCTCAGTGAAGCACTGGGATTGGCAGTGGAAAATGGAAAGAAAATACATGCAGATACAGTGGAAGGGATTTTCGCAGGCAACGGCCTGACAGAAGGCCAGATGCAGAAAGTGTATGAATATTTGGCTATACAGGGAATCCAGGTAGACGGAAGAGGACCGGGAAGCGCAGCGGCAGACGGCCAAACCGGCAGCGAAGCACCCGTCACAACAGCCGCCGGTATCCCGGCAGACAGCGAAGCAGTACCTCTCACCCAGGAGGAAACAGAGTATCTGGAAGAATACGAGAACACGCTGAAGGATATTCCTCCCGAAAAGCCGGGAGAAAGGGAAATCCTTTTTGAAAAGGCTCTGAAACAGGAAGAGTCAGCAAAAAAGCGCCTGGCCGAATTATACATGACAGAAGTGGTGAAAACAGCCAGAGAGCTGAAGCAAGAGGAGATTTTCATCGGAGATATGATTGCCGAAGGGAACATCGGTCTTCTGACAGCTATCGAAATGCTGCATGAAGCAGGAGATTATCACACCTTTTTGTGTGGCGAGATCAGAAATGCAATGCTTCTTATGGTGGAAGAGCAGACAGACCAGAAGCAGAGGGATGACATTCTCGTGGAAAAGGTCCGTGACCTGGAGACAAAAATAAAAGAGCTTCTGGAGGACGATGATGTCAAATACAGTGTAGACGAACTGGCCGCGTTCCTGGACATGGACGTGGAGGAAATCCAGGCCGTACTGCGCCTGACCGGTGAGGATAAATAGCACGGAGGTGCCCATATGGATATCACAAAGTATGAAGAAGGTTTTTACATTCTGGATGACGGCAGAGTGCGGGAATTCCTAATTACAGATGAGGAGGAAGCCCTGCTCATAGATACGGGCTTTGCTGACTCCCGGACCGCGGAAGAAGCGGCAAAGCTGACAAACCTGCCGCTGAAAGCAGTTCTCACTCACGGAGATATGGACCACGCCGGAGGCCTGTCAGATTTTCATGAATGCTGGGTACATGCCGGGGATGCGCATATGATTCCACAGAATATATCTGTTCATGAACTACAGGAAGGTGAGCATATCACTGCCGGCAATTATGATTTTGAGATCATTCACATACCGGGACACACTTACGGAAGTATCGCTTTGCTGGACCGGGACAAAAGGCTTCTCCTTCCCGGTGATACAGTTCAGAAATCAGGTCCTATTTTCATGTTTGGTGAAAACAGAAACCTGGATCTGTATATAGAAAGCCTTAAAAAACTGCTGGGGTATGCAGACTGGGCGGAAGTGATCCTTCCATCCCATCACGGCTGCCCTGTTTCCCGGGAATATATCTCTTACTGTCTGGAAGATGCCATGGAACTGAGAAAAGGAACTTTGGAGGGAAAAGACCATCCCAGTCTGCCCTGCAGAAGCTACAGAGGAAAATGGACGGAGTTTTACTTCTGATATAGGGAGCGGGTTTGGCAATTCATATATTTTTAATAGAATAAACAGACCTTCTTCATTGAATAATTGTCTGAAAAGTGGCATACTTAAAACAGAGATTTCCTGACAAGAGCAGGGGGTCACGGAGGAAAAATATATGGAAGTAAAAGACAAAAAACCAAAAAAACCAATCATGTTTTACTATGCTATCGTCATAGTTGTTCTGATTCTTCTGAACACGCTGCTGGTTCCTTCTATTGCGGAGAGAAGCATTAAGGAAGTCAGGTATGACCAGTTCCTGAGCGATTTAAAAGGCAGCAGGATAGATGAGGTAAGCCTTGATGATGATACGATTTATTATACGATAAAGAGCGGTGAGAAAACCCAGGTTTACAAGACCGGAAGGATTAATGACCAGCAGGAAGTGGAGCGTCTGGACAATGCGAAAGTGAAGTTCGGCAAAGAGATTCCTAAAAAACAATCTCCCATCCTGACATTCCTTCTCTCCTGGATCATCCCGATCGCCATTTTCTTATTCATCGGCAACTGGCTGAGCAAGAAAATGATGAGTGGTATGGGCGGCGGAGCCGGAGCCATGAGCTTTGGCAAGAGTAATGCCAAGATCTATGTGAAATCTTCCACAGGCATCCGGTTTACCGATGTAGCAGGTGAGGATGAGGCAAAGGATCTGCTTACAGAGATTGTGGATTATCTGCACAATCCCGACCAGTACCGGGAAATCGGTGCATCCATGCCAAAGGGAGCCCTTTTGGTAGGCCCTCCGGGAACCGGTAAGACACTTCTGGCAAAGGCTGTGGCCGGCGAGGCCAACGTACCGTTTTTCTCCATTTCCGGTTCAGAGTTCGTGGAGATGTTCGTCGGTATGGGCGCGGCGAAAGTACGTGACTTGTTTAAGCAGGCAAATGAAAAAGCACCGTGTATCGTATTTATTGATGAGATTGATACTATTGGTAAGAAGCGTGACGGAAACATCAGCGGCAATGACGAGCGGGAACAGACCCTGAACCAGCTTCTGACGGAGATGGACGGTTTCGACGGATCAAAGGGTGTTGTGATCCTGGCGGCAACCAACCGTCCGGATTCCCTGGACCCGGCGCTGCTTCGTCCGGGACGTTTTGACAGGCGTATTCCGGTAGAACTTCCTGACTTACAGGGACGTGAGGAGATACTGAAAGTACACGCAAAGAAGATCAAGATATCCGACAATGTGGATTTCCGCGAGATCGCCAAGGCTGCATCCGGGGCATCCGGAGCCGAACTGGCGAACATTGTGAATGAAGCGGCACTGCGGGCTGTCCGCGACAGAAGAAAATTTGCCACGCAGGCAGATATGGAGGAGAGCATTGAGGTAGTCATTGCTGGTTACCAGAAGAAGAACCGTGTGCTCTCCGAGAAAGAGAAACTTATTGTGTCCTACCACGAGATCGGACATGCGCTGGTTGCAGCCATGCAGACGGATTCCGCACCTGTCCATAAGATCACCATTATACCGAGGACATCCGGCGCTCTTGGCTACACCATGCAGGTGGAGGACGGGGAACATTTCCTTATGTCCAAGGAAGAACTGGAGAATAAAATTGCTACCTTCACAGGAGGACGCGCGGCAGAGGAGCTGATTTTCCACTCTGTCACAACCGGCGCATCCAATGATATAGAACAGGCAACGAAGCTGGCCCGTGGCATGATCACCAGGTTCGGTATGAGCGATGAGTTCGATATGGTTGCCATGGAAAATGTGACGAATCAGTACCTGGGCGGTGATTCCTCCCTGTCCTGCTCCTTCGAGACCCAGACCATGATTGATAAAAAGGTGGTAGAGCTGGTCAGAACACAGCATGAAAAGGCATATAAGATCCTGAAAGACAATATCGGCAAGCTCCATGAGCTGGCAAAATACCTCTTTGAAAATGAGACTATAACAGGGGAAGAGTTCATGAAAATCTTAAGTACCCCGCTGCCTCAGATTCAGGAGAATCAGGAACCGCAGGCAATAGAAACAGCGGAATAGATGTTTTGTCAAGGAGGTGTAAAATGTTAGATGCAATGGAAAGACGGCTGAAGCAATATACAGAAGAGATTGCAAAGATATATGGCAAGCACCTGAAGTCTGTTATTCTATATGGATCTTATGCGAGAGGAGATTATACGGAGGATTCAGATATTGATATCATGATTCTGCTGGATTTGACAGATATGGAGATTAAAAGTTATAGACATGATTTATCCGATATGACGTATGACTTTAATATGGATTATGATTTGGATATTAAACCTATGGCAAAGAACGAGGATCATTTTAAAAAGTGGTTAAATGTGTATCCTTTTTATGCCAATGTGGAAAGAGAAGGAGTGAAGCTGTTTGATGCAGCATAACGGAAATGGGACCAGAGAAGATTTGGTCTTGTATCGCATTGAAACTGCAAAAAGTGATATCAATTCTGCGAAGATTCTGCTTGAAGCGGGCGAATTTCGAGGCGCTAATAATAGAGCGTATTATGGAATCTATCATGGGATCTCAGCTATTCATGCTCTAGATGGAAATGTTTACAAGAGGCATAAAGATGCGCTTGCAAATTTTAACAAAAATTATATTAAAACAGAGGTTTTTCCAAAGACCCTGGGCAGAAAAATAGCAGAAGCTGAAGAAATACGTCACGCCAGTGATTATGACGATTTTTATATTGCAACAAGAGAAGAAGCGGAAGAGCAGATTCTTACTGCAGAGGAACTGATTGACTGTATAGAAAAGTTTGTCAGAGAAAAATTCTAAACGCAGGAAACCGGCCTTCGCCGTTTATACCCGGAGCAGCATATCTGCTTCCGTGGATATAACGGCAAGGGCCGGTTTTTATTGTCGATTCGTAACTGTTGGGCCAGGTCTGCGCATTTACTGCGCTGACCGTGCATAAGGGCAGTTACGTTTATTCTTCTTTCGGCAGTATGATATTCAGCAGTATAGCGATCAGCGTTGCCAGTACCACCGGGCTTTTGCCGAAGATCATAGTCACCCAGCTCGGAAACGTAGCCAGTGCTGCGGATGCCTGTGAGATTCCCATTCCAAGGGCAGCCGCCAGGCCGACGATGGAGGTGTTTCTGTAGTTCATATCCTCAGAGGTGATCAGCTTCATACCTGTCATTGCAATGGACGCGAAGACAGATACCGTAGCGCCGCCGAGGACGCACTGGGGAATCGTGGTGAGCAGCGCGGAGAATTTGGGTATCAGTCCGGCTACGCCCAGGATAATGGCTGCCAGTCCCAGTACGCACCGGTTTACAACCTTTGTGGTTGCCACGATACCTACGTTCTGGCTGTAAGTAGCTGTGGGAAGGCCGCCGAATACGGCACCGATGATATTCATGACACCATAGCCCACAATACCGCCCTGCAGCTCCTTGTCACTGGGTTCTCTTCCGAGACCGCCCACTGTGGTTGCCGTGAAGTCACCGATCGCCTGAACGGAGTTGATGGCAAAAAGAAGGCCGATCGCCACACAGGAAGATACCTCGAAATTGATTCCGAAATGCATAACCTGCGGAAGCTGGAATACGCTGGCAGAGGCCACGCTGCTGAAGCTTACCATGCCGAAAAAGGCTGAGACCACGTATCCCGCAACCATTCCGATCAGGATGGAAGCCAGTTTTACGATCCCTTTACCAAAATGGTTCAATACAGTTACAATGACGAGCGTAAAGATCGCCACAGCCCAGTTCTGCCAGGAACCATAAGTCTCGCTGCTGGTGCCCCCCGCCATATAGTTGATGGCTGTAGGGTACAGGGAGAGGCCGATGGTGAACACAACGGTCCCGGTGATCAGAGGCGGGAAAAACACCCTGATCTTCCTTACAAGCAGTCCGACTATGATGGCCACACAGCCGCCCACGATCTGGGATCCCAGTATGGTGGCGACGCCGTAGCCCTCTGCAATGGCCTGCATACTGGGCACATAGGCAAAGCTGACGCCCATGATGACCGGCAGGGAGGAGCCGATGTGGAATCCGCTCTTGCTGCCCAGCGGGAAAAGCTGGAGCAGGGTGGAGATTGCGGACACAAAAAGAGCAGCCTGGATGAGGATCACCTTGTCTCCCTGAGACATGCCTCCGCCGCTGACGGCTCCTGAAACAATGATGGCTGGTGTGACACAGCCGACGATCATGGCGACCACATGCTGCAGCGCCAGCGGCAGTACCTGACGAAACGCGGGAATGCCTTCCAGTTCAAAGATACTTCCTTTACCGATTTCCATTCCTTTCATTATGTAATTACCCCCATTTGATTTTCCGAAACATCTTGGCCCCATGGTCAAACTGCTGTCCCCGGAAACATTTTATGAAACACGGTATGTTAGATTACTATAATATTAGCAAATCAGCAGGATATAGTCAATGAAAATTACAAAAATTTTTAGATAATCTAAAATTTTTTGTATAACATGAATGAGAATGCCATGTTGCACCTTACAGAGAATAATGGTAAAATCAAAAAAGATGAAAAACCACGGGCTGCCGGGAACGAATATAAAGAGAGCTGCAGGACTTAATTATGAACTATATTGTATTTGATTTGGAATGGAATCAGTGCCCCTATGGTAAGGACAGGGAGAATAAAAGGCTGCCCTTTGAGATTATTGAGATAGGAGCCGTGAAGCTGGATGAGAACAGGAAAATGACAGACCAGTTCCATGAGATCGTCAAGCCTTCTGTGTACCACAGGCTGCACTACCGCACAAAAGAAATATTGCATATTGATAAGCAGACACTGGAAAACGGTGTTCCGTTCTCCAAGGCAATCCGCAGATTCCTGAAATGGTGCGGGGAAGATGTGATGTTCTGCACCTGGGGCCCCTCTGATCTGGTGGAGCTGCAGCGCAATATGAAATACTACAGGCTGACCTATCTGCTGGAAGGCCCGCTCCGCTACTACGATGTGCAGAAGCTGTTCGGAATCTCCTGTGAGGGTGACAAGACCAGCCGCTCCCTGGAATATGCCATTGATCACATGAAACTGGATAAAGGGGAAAATTTTCACCGGGCGCTCAATGACGCTGTCTACACCGCTGAAATCTTCGCCCGTCTGCCTATGGACACAGTGAGAAAGTTTTTCTCCATTGACTGCTATCAGAACCCCAAGTCAAAGAGTGAGGAGATCCATACGGTATTTGATGATTATTCCAAATACATTTCCAGGGAATTTCCCACAAAAGAGGATGCCATGAAGGACCGGGAGGTGGTCAGTACCCGCTGCTTCTTCTGCGGAAAGACCGCGAAAAAGAAAATACGCTGGTTTTCTCTTAATCCAAAGACCCACATGTGCCTGGCCTACTGTCCGGAACATGGATATTTCCGGGGTAAGGCAAGACTGAAAAGGACAGATGAGGGAAAGTATTATGTGGTCAAGACAGTGAAGCAGATCAGTGAGGAAGAAGCTGAGGAAGTAAGGATGAAGAGGGACGCGCTGAGAAAGAAAAGGCGTGCAAAGAGACACCAGGATTATTATTAGAGAGAAAAACCCCATCGGAAAGCTGCCGGTAACCGACAGCCTTCCGATGGGGTTTTATGCAGGATGGGGCCAGCCTCATCCCCGGAATTCTTTAGGGGTCATCCCCACATACTTTTTAAATATGGCGGAGAAGTAAGCCGGATCATTGAATCCCACCTGTTCCGCAATCTCGTAAGTCAGTATGGATCTGTCCGAGAGAAGTTCCTTTGCCCGCTCGATCCGTTTCAGGTTGATGAAATCCGTTATGGTATGTCCGGTCTCCTTCTTGAAAGTCCGGCTCAGATAGGAGGGATTCACATGCACATGTCCGGCAAGCTGCTCCAGGGTGATAGGCTCCTTTAGATTTTCTGTTATGTAGGCAATGGAGTCTTTTACGGTTTTGCTGTAGCTTATTTCAGAGGCCAGGAGTGTTTCCCTCAGAATCTGGAGCAGGCTTTTCACAATACTTTCCAGCTCGAAAATATTGGATGAATTCTCAATGGAATGCAGCAGGTTGTTATCCGGCATTTCCAGGCCCTTTTCCAGCAGAATGTGGGTGCCGGTGTAATAAATGTGGATACAGAGGTTCTTCACATCACTGGATTTGGCAAAATTACTCTGCAGTTTGATAAAAATACTGTTTAAAATCTGTTCCGCCACGTCGAAATCCAGGCTGATGATGGCATTTTCCAGCTCATAGACAGACAGTGTCTCCCCGGCGGAGAGGGTATAATCCTCAGCGGTTCCCTGCTCCTGGTAAAAGGCAATGTTGTCCTGGGAGTAGAAGTTCAGCGTCAGCGCCCGGATGGATTCAAAGACCGCCACAGAATATTCCCCCGGGCTTGTGTGGTGGCTGCTGATGCCGATGGTCAGTTTCTGTTCATAGAAGGAATCCGCCATGGCTGTGATGTCACGGCAGTTCTGCAGCAGCTCCCGGGGAACGGCAGGGCATCTGCCGGTGCAGGCAGGGTAAAAATAGATGGCAATGATCAGGTTGTTATATCGGTAGCAGTAACTGTTTGATTTAAGCTTGATTATGATCTCCTTCAGGGCGGATATATTTCCGGCATAAGGTATAAACTGAAAGGCAGCTACATAATAGCTTTCCAGGGATATATTATATTCTTTCAGCCTGGCTGCCAGTGTGTCGGAGTAGGAGGCATCTGTGAGCTCCTGGAGAAGCTGGTCTATCATGAAGGCTACATCAGACTTCTTTGCCGTGTTTTTCTGCCTGGAGGCTATGATCTTCTTCTGCGCGCTCTGTACAGAGGCCACGACCTGTTCTATGGAGATCGGCTTGAGCAGAAAATCGCTTACGTTGTATTTGATGGCAGTTTTGGCGTACTCGAAGTCAGCATATCCGGTCAGGATTATGACCTTGATTTCCGGATAATGCTCCATCACATATTTGGCCAGGTCAAGGCCGTCGGATTCCGGCATGCGGATATCCGTTATAATAATATCTACCGGATTCTCTTTCAGTTTTTCAATGGCTTCCAGCCCGTCACTGGCGGTGTCCTGGATAATGCAGTCAATGGCTTCCCAGTTCACCACCTGGGTAAGTCCTTTTCTTATGGTGGTTTCGTCATCCACGATCATCAGGTGAAATATCATAATGTGTTTCCTCCGTACAGCTAATCAACTATTAATGGAAGTTTAAAAGAAATTGTGGTGCATACGTTCAACGTGCTTGTTATCTTCAGATGAGCCATTTCCCCAAAAAGGAGATACAGGCGCCTGTCCAGGTTGCGCAGCCCGATGTGGGTGTGTGATTCGTCTGAAGACGGACGGATATCGCAGATGTCGGGGATGGTCTCAAAACCGATTCCGTTGTCCGCCACAAGGATTTCCATGCAGTCCTTATGTTTGATCACATTGACCACCAGCTTTCCCTTGCCTTTTTTCGGCTCCAGGCCGTGGACAATGGAGTTCTCAACAAGGGGCTGGATACAGAAGCAGGGGACTTTGTAGTGCAGCAGGGAAGAGTCGGCCTGTATTTCCACGGATATTTTTTCCTCAAAACGCATTTTCTGCAGGTAGGTATAGAATTTCACATAGCGCAGTTCATCTTCCAGTTTCACATAGGTGAAATCCTTGGACACCACATTGGCCTTCAGCAGTTCTCCCAGGGAGATGACCATCTGGTATATCTCAGGATTGTTGGTCATCTGGGCTTTCCAGGCTATAGTGTTCAGGGTGTTGAACATAAAGTGCGGGTCCATCTGTGACTGCAGTGCTTTGATCTCCGCGTTTTTCAGCAGGAGCTGCTTCTCCAGATTATCTTTATAGTAAGTGTCCAGTTTATCCAGCATATGGTTGAAGGCATCCGCCAGGTTGTTGAACTCCGAATACATCTCCAGAGGCGGGAGGCGGTCCCTTTTGCCCTCGGCGATCTTATTGATCTGATAGATCATATTGTCAATGGGTCTTGTGACTGCGCGGCTGATGATGATGGAAATACACAGCACCAGTGTGACAATGACAGACAGAACCAGCATGTAAGTCCTGAGTGTGTCATTGAGCTTTTCCAGCACCTGATTCCTGGGCGCGGCGACCACGGAGGTCATGTCCAGATTGGGCAGCTTCTCCGCTGCAGTCAGATAGGACTGTCCGCCGGCATCTATTTCTTCCAGATACGTTTCATTATTCAGAAAATCCAGTTTCCCGGAGATCTCATCCGCGCAGGGCAGACTCTGGCTGTCGGTGATCAGATTGATCTCATCATTGTACAGATAGATGAACCACTCCCGGTCAATGCCTGCGTTGTAGAAATCGATCAGGGTGTTTTTATTTACATTGATAATAATGGTAGCCACATACTCACCGGTATAGGAACTGAAAATATTTCTGACAAAATAGAGTACGGACGGTGTGGAGTCCTCCATCTTTATGTTCAGATTGGGGTCTGAGGTGGAGATGGACTGCAGGATATCCTGATTTGCCTTGATATTTACGGTTCCCGGCCCGGATGTGGCAAGGTAATATTCGGAGGGGCTTTGAAAAATGCAGACGCCGTTAATATAGTTCTGTTCCCACATATAAGTATTGATTAGAAGGAAACTCATCTGCTTTTCGATATCCAGCTTATTGCGGGAATCATCCACGGAAGGCTCTATGGCTTCTCTTATAATGGTGTTGGAGACAAAGAGCGCGTTCACATAGTCCAGATTGTTCACCTGGTCTGTGATGTTCTGGTTGACCTGGGAGAGCTCCTTCATGACCTGTTGTTTCTGGTTTTCAATCAGTATGTTGGCAGTTTTTTTATAAAAGAAGATTCCGCTCAAGATCAGGGAAACAGCCAGTATGACGGTTATCACCAGGGTGATGTACATTCTCAACGTGCCTTTTTTGTTATTGATAAACAGGGGAATTGCCATAAAACATCTTCTTTCTGTAAGATTATTATTTAATATTATATCATAAACCACCCCGGTATTTTCGTGCTCCTGTAAAATGAGCAAAAATTTACAAGAATAGGTAAAAAATATTATAGATTAGCAGAAAGTAGTAGATTTTCTGTAATGATAGCAGATATGATGACAAGAAAGAGTAAAAAATAATGATGGAACGGGTAATTGTAGTCTATTCAGAAAAATCAGAAAATTTTATATAATTTTTACATCAGGAAGCTGAGTAAAAAACGAGTTCAGCGAAAAAAGGAGGAACTGTTTATGAGAAAGAAACTGGTAAGCGTGCTGCTGTGTGCAGGTATGATCGCATCTATGGCAGCCGGATGCGGCAGTAATGAGGGCGGAAACAGCAAACAGGAAGAGACAAAGTCATCCGATGGTAAAGTGGTGCTCAACGTGATCAATTACCACGTAGGTACAGACTATGCGGCTGAATATTATGATTACCTCTTCACGGAATTCCAGAAGACAGAAGAGGGCAAGAATGTAGAATTCAAATTCGAGGAGATTCCCACAACAGATGCATACAACCAGAAGATCAAGCTGCTGATCTCCAGCGGTGACCTTCCGGACATTGTATTCAACGGTGGAAACAATATCATCAATCTGGCCGTGGAGTCAGGAAAGGTTCAGGATCTGACATCGTATTTTGAGGAAGACCCGGAGTGGAAAGCCCAGTTTGATGAGAGTTCACTGGAATTTAACTCTGTGGACGGCAAGATTTACGGTGTTCCTGTGTCAAAGGAGATTTCCTATATCTATTATAACAAGGATTTATTTGAGCAGGCAGGCCTGGAAGCTCCTGATGTGGCGTATGAGACCTGGGATGACTTCTTCAAGGCATGTGATACCCTGAAAGAAAAAGGAATCACTCCTCTCGGAATGGATACCGCGGACCTGGGATGGCTGACAAACCTGTGGTACAGCGGACTGATCGGAACTGCAGGGGATACCGGCAATGAGTTCATGAATGCCATGTATCCTACAGATTATAATACTCCTGAGGTTGAAAAAGCCACCACAGATTTACAGAAAATGCTGGCTGAATACACCACAGCAGATGCAGTGGGCGGCAAATACGATACCATGGCAACTCATTTCTTCAACAGTGAAGTTGCAATGTTCCCCAACGGACCGTGGATGATCCCGGATATCAGAAGTGAAGAGAAAGCACCGGCAGGCTTCTACGACAAGGTGGGCATTATGCTCCTTCCGGAATACGGTATGGAAATGGTTCCCACACCGGGCGATATGGTGGGCGCAAAAGACCCAGAGAAAATCGAAGCGGCAGTTGCATTCCTGAAATTTGAGACATCCATTGAAAACCAGTTAAAGGGACTGGAAATGGCCGGCCTTCAGCCCGTATCCAGCCAGGTTGAAATCCCGGATTCCCTGAAGGATTCCGATCCTCTTATGGCGGAAGTCCTTGAGATCCAGCCGAAGGCAAAATGGACATATGGACAGAACCAGGCGTACTGGTACCAGAATGTTATTGACACATTCTCCACAGAACTTCCGGAGCTTGCCTATGCAAATATCACCCCTGAAGAATTCTGTACAAAACTTTCCGAAGCAGCACAGAAAAATTAACAGGAAATAAATAGCTTAAAATGGGGTTGTTGTACAAAATCTTACAAGGTACAGCAGCCCCATTTTCAGAAAGGGGATAACTATGAGCACAAAGAATAAAAAAGTATGGATTGCACTGTTTATTGTGCCGTGCATGATTTTATTCGTATTGATCTATGCAGCACCCATCGTTACGGTTCTGTACACGTCCTTATGTGAGTATACGGTTTCCACAAGCCCGGTACTGAAAGGACTGGAAAACTTTAAAACCATTTTCCGGGACAAGGATTTCCTGGAATCCATCAAGAATACCCTGGTATGGGTGGTTCTGCAGAGTACCTTCCATGTGTCTCTGGGATTTATCATGGCGCTTGTACTGCGCAGAAAACCCAAAGGCTGGAAGTTTGTCAGAACAGCCTATATGATACCGAATATCATTCCCACAGCAGCCACTGGTGTTATGTTCACACTGCTTCTGAACCCAACCTTCGGCGTGCTGAAATCCGTATACGGCATTTTCGGCCTGGATGCCGCTCAGATCCCCAACCTGTTCGGCAATTCCAAGTTCGCCTTCTGGACAGTGACCTGCACCTGGATTCTGTACTCAGGTTTCAACACCATTATATTCCTGGCAGAGATGGGCGCTGTGGACACAGCCATCTATGAGGCTGCCAGAGTGGACGGGGCAAAGCCGTGGCAGATGGACCGCTATATCACCATCCCCCTTATGAAGAATATCTTCGGTACCTGCGTAGTGCTGGCATCTGTGGCCATGGTATCTCAGTTCGATATCATCTATGTGACCACAAAGGGCGGACCGGGCAACTCAACTTTGAACCTGCCCACTTATCTGTACAAAGTAGCGACTCTGGAAAATAACTACGGCAAGGCCAACGCAGTGGGTGTGATCCAGATTGCCCTGGGACTGGTTCTGGTAGTCTTCATCCAGGCATTGTTCCGGGAGAAAAAAATGAAACAGGAGGGGAAATAAATGTATCACGAGTCAAAAGTGAAAAAAGGCCTTCTGGGCATACCGAAATATATCTTTATGCTGTTCTTCGTTCTGATCGCCGTAGGCCCCATGATCTGGGCTTTCCTAAGCTCCTTCAAGACTTATGCGGAGATCAATTCCTCCGCCATTGCGCTGCCGAAGAGCCTGAATCTGCAGAACTATAAAGACGCCTTCAAGTACGCGCCTATTGCAAAGTATTTCCTGAACAGTGTGCTGATCGTGGGTATCAGTGTTCTGGTGACGGTCTGCGTGGTTGCCATGTGCGCCTATGTGGTTTCCAGGTTCCGTTTCAAACTGAAGACAGTGATTGTGCTTATGATCTCCGCATCCCTGATGCTTCCGGCACAGGCTATCTCCCAGCCGCTTTTTGCTATTTTCAAAGCGCTCGGAATCTTCGATACAAAGCTGGGGCTGATCCTGGTGTATTCCGCAATGGGGATTCCCATGTCCTTCTTTGTCATGGTGAGTTATTATGAGACGATCTCCACTGCGCTGGAAGAGTCTGCTTATATAGACGGAGCTACATTTTTACAGACATTTCTGCATATTATCCTGCCGCTGGCGAAGCCGGGCCTTGTGACCATTGCGCTGCTGCAGTTTATCAATACCTGGAATGAGTTTTATTTTGCTCTTATGCTCACAAGCGGTGACAGCGCCAGGACCGTGCCCATTGCCCTGAACTATTATATGGGAACCTTTGCGAACAACTATTCTGCGCTGTTTGCGGCAGTGGTCATGACGGTTATGCCGACGATCTTAGTGTTTATTATCCTGCAGAGGCAGGTTATGGAAAGCCTGACAGCAGGTGCAGTGAAAGGATAAATGTATGGATACCAACAAAAAACCAATTTACCCGGTGGAGCCCTGGAACATTACGGAGACTGAGTTCAGGGTTGAGAATAACTACAGAAATGAGACTACATTCGCCCTGTCAAACGGATATATCGGCACAAGGGGAACCTTTGAGGAAGCCTATGATTTTGACATTGATACAGGGCTGGAAGGAAACTTTATCAACGGGTTTTATGAGAGCGAGGAGATCCGCTACGGGGAGGCCAATTTCGGTTCCCCTCTCCACAGCCAGTCTCTTTTAAATCTGCCCAACGCAAAGAAGATCAGGCTGTACGCAGGCGGGGAGGAATTCCATATACAGAAAGGCACGGTCAGTGATTACAGCCGTGTGCTGCGCATGCGTGACGGAATTCTGGAGAGAAATCTGGTCTATACCACGCCCGGCGGCAAGCAGATGCGCATACAGATCAGCCGTTTTGTATCTTTCCGGTGGAAAAATATAATGGAGATCCGGTACTGTGTGACACCTCTTAATTTCTCCGGGGAACTCACTTTTGTTACCGGAATTGAGGGAAATGTGGAAAACCACACCAGAAAGACCAACCCCATTGTGGATTATGGTCCTTTTGGGCGCAGGCTGGAGCCGACGGCTGTGAAGGCGGACGGGGACAGCATTTACTATGAGGCAGTCACCAGGAACAGCCGTCTCACCGCAGCCTGCGGATGTATGCACCATCTGGAAGGGGCACCATATGAGGTCAGCGCCTGCAAAGAAGAGCTGGCTGTGTCCCTTACCTATACCGCTGCGGCAGAGCAGGGAGAGACGGTCTGTCTGGAAAAATATATATGCTACAGTTCCGACCTGGATATGGATAGAGAGGAGCTGGAGACGTATACCGGGAAAATGCTCCGGTGTGCCGCCGCTGCAGGATATGTGCAGGCGGAAAAAGAGCAGATCAGCTACATGAACCGATACTGGGAAAAGGCCGATGTGGTAGTGAAGGGGGATGAAGCCCTGCAGCAGGGAATCCGTTTTAACCTGTTCCACATCATGCAGTCAGCCGGGCGCGACGGAAGAACCGGAATGGGGGCCAAGGGACTCAGCGGTGAGGGATACGAGGGGCATTATTTCTGGGATACGGAAATGTATGTGTTCCCTGTATTTGTCTACACAGACCCTGAGATCGCTGCGCATCTGCTGGATTACCGCTACGGCACATTGGATAAGGCAAGGGCCAGAGCCAGGATACTGGGGCATGATAAAGGCGCTCTGTACCCATGGAGGACCATCAACGGGGAGGAGGCATCCACCTACTATCCCCTGGGAACGGCTCAGTATCATATAAACGGTGACATTTCCTATGCCCTATGCCTCTATCTGGATGTGACAAAGGACAAAGAATTTTTCCTTGAAAAGGGAGCGGAAATGCTCATAGAGATGGCCCGGGTATGGGCAGATGTGGGAAGCTTTGCGGAATGTAAAGGCGGAAAATACTGCATCTGTGATGTGACAGGCCCGGATGAATATAACGTGCTGGTAGATAACAATTTCTATACAAACCTGTTGGCAAGGGAGAGCCTGCGGGCTGCCCTGAAGGCTGTCAGGTACCTCAGGGAACAGGAACCGGAGAGATACGAAAGCCTTGCCGGGAAACTGGATTTTGCCTGGGAGGAGACAGATTTGTGGGATAAGATCATTGAGAATATGTATTTCCCATACGATGAGAAGCGTCAGGTCTATCCCCTTGATGACGGATTTATGATGCGCAAACCGTGGGATGAGTCTAAGATCCCGCCGGAAAAAAGGGCATGGCTGTATGAAAACTATCACCCGCTGTTCATTATGCGCCACAGGATGTCAAAACAGGCGGATGCCATTCTGGGCATGTATCTGTACAGCAATCTGTTCACTGAGGAAGAGCTTAAGAGAAATTATGATTTCTATCAGGAAGTAACACTGCACCACTCTTCCCTTTCCACCTGTATCTTCGGGATCGTAGCCTGTGAGATCGGTTATTACGATGAGGCGTATACCTACTTCTCCCAGTCTGCCAGAATGGACCTGGATGACTACCACAACAACTTCTACGCGGGTATCCACGCTGCTAATATGGCAGGAACCTGGCAGGCAGTGGTAAATGGGTTTGCAGGGCTGAGGACCAATGACGGCACACTGCGCTTTAAGCCGTATCTGCCGGAAAAATGGGAGGGATATCAGTTCTGTATCGGCTATCAGGGCAGCACCCTCAAGGTGGAGATTGGAAGAAACGGGGCTGACTTTACCCTGCTTGAAGGAAAGCCTGCAGTCTTCTATGTAAACGGGAGAGCGTGCAGTATCAAAGAGGAAGGAGGTACCTGGCATGAAGAAATATAAAGCAGTATTTTTTGACTGGGACGGTACTGCGGTCTTTTCCAGGACAGCGCCTGTGGATCAGGTTGTTGTTCCCATGAAAAAGCTGCTGGCAGAGGGCGTGAAGCTGGCTGTCATAAGCGGCACCACCATCAATAATATCGGAGGAGGAAAGCTCCATGAATATTTTACCCCGAAGGAGAGGCAGAATCTGTTCTACGGTCTGGGCAGGGGGGCTTATAACTATCATTTTACGGATGACGGACGGCCCGAAGTCTTCTGCAGTCTTATCCCGGATAAAGAACTGATGCTCAGGATACACAGGGCGTGTTACAGGATCCATGAGCGGCTGCTCCAGGAGTTCGATTTTAAGACAGACATCGTATTTTCCCGGCCAAATTACTGCAAGATAGATATTCTTGTGGAAAATGACAGGAACGGGCAGTTGTTTTTCCAGGAGCACGAGCTTGACAGCCTGAATCAGACCCTGAAAGAGCACGGGATCGGTGATCTGAGACAGCTTATCCGCATGGCGGAGGAGATTGGCAGGGAGGAGGGATTATCCCTGTCAGCAACCACGGATGCCAAATACCTGGAGGTGGGATTGTCCAGCAAAAGCGACAATGTAAATGCTATCCTGGAGCGGCTTGGCACTGCGTGGGGCATTCAGGCTGAGGACTGTTCTTTCTGGGGGGACGAGTATATCGGGCTCTCAGAGGGACTGTTCGGCAGTGACAGCTTCATGATCACAGAACGGACCATGGCAGGGGATTTCTTTGACGTGTCAGAGGCACGGGGAGAGCGCCCCGAAAATGTGCAGGTACTGGGAGGAGGTGTGGAACAGTTTATCGGCTTTTTGGAAGCCCAGAGTAATTTATAATTAAGACAGGTTAAGAGGATGAAAGTATGAGGAGATTAGGAAAAAGAATTCTGGCGGGCATCGCTGCCTGCTGTATGGTCTGCACCACTATGCCGGAGATTCCGGTGTGGGCGGACGCAGAGGGAACTACCTATTACGTGGACCAGGACGGGGGGAACGATGATGCGTCCGGTACCAGTGAAGCGGAGGCCTGGTCCTCCCTTGACAAGATCAACAGTGTTACATTTCAGCCCGGCGACCGTATTCTCTTTCAAAAAGGAGATGTGTGGACAGGGCAGTTAAGTCCCAAGGGGTCCGGTGAGGAGGGAAATCCCATTGTCATCGGCGCTTACGGTGAAGGGGATGAAAGGCCCAGGATCGACGGCAATAACTGGTGCGGGGAAGACGGGGATGACCTGGAAAACAGGATCTTTAACTCGGCTGTCTACTTCTACAACCAGGAATACTGGGAGATCACATCCCTGGAAGTGACCAACAGAATACCCGGGGACAACCCGGATGACCACATTAAGAAGTACGGGATCCTGATCATGGGAGAGGACGCGGGGACACTGCGCCATATGTACTGTCAGAATCTGTATGTGCATGATGTAGTCTCACACCCCATCGGTCAGCAGGCCGGCATCGGGCGCGGCGGTATCATTTACATTATCAGGGGCAATCAGGTACCTACCAATTGGGATGATATTGTAGTGGAGAACAACTATGTCGGGCCGAATATCAACCATTACGGCATCAACTTCCTGTCCACATGGGGAAGCAGTCAGTTCCAGCACGAGAGCGGCATTCCGGACAGCGAGTATGCAGGTCAGAGGGTCAACAGCACCAATCTTGTGATCCGCAACAACTACTGCAAGGATATCGGAAACGCGGCGATCTGTCCCTCCGCCTACAGCAATGCCCTTATAGAGCACAACACCTGTGACGGCTGCAACAGCGGACCTAACGGAAACGTGCCGGTATGGT
Source organism: Blautia sp. JLR.GB0024 (assembly GCF_037000545.1). NCBI lineage: Bacteria > Bacillati > Bacillota > Clostridia > Lachnospirales > Lachnospiraceae > Blautia > Blautia sp. JLR.GB0024. Next base: position 119,092 of record NZ_JBANBF010000002.1, read on the forward strand.
GGGAGAACGGTGACTGTACCGTGGTGCAGTTCAATGAGGTCTTCGGTTCAGGTGCATCCAGCAGCAAGGAGGATTCCCAGGCATTTGACGCGGATGTGAACGCGAAACTGAATTATATTCAGTACAACTATACACATGACAACCCGTCAGGCGCATTTTTCGAGTGTGCCCTGGGGACAAAATACACTACATATATCCGTTACAACATCAGTGAGAATGACGGATGGGGGACCAACGTATACGGCGGCGGGGCTATTGTGACCCTGGGCGGATATTCCAGCGGAAGCGGAAATAAGATGTATGTGTATAACAATGACTTTTACCTCAGTGAAGGCCATGACAGCTATATCACCAACAACTGGGACCAGCAGCAGTTAAACGATGCGGACTTCCAGTTTAAGAACAATATCATTTACAGTGACGCCCAGTCCAAAGGCTGGAGTGAATGGTTTAAGGGCAGCGTGGACAACAATGCTTACGGCGGCACGGACCAGAATATCAGAAGAGCGGATGATGAAAATGCATTGGAAGTTAAAGCTTCTGATTTTGAAGATCTGGGAACAGCAGGCGCCGGAGTGGACGGGTTTAAGCTGAAAGAGACTTCCGGCTGTATAGGCACGGGAGCGCTGATACCGGATAACGGCGGACTTGACTATTTCGGCAACCCGGTATCCTCTGACGGATACCCCAATGTCGGCGCTGACAATAGTTTTGCTGAGATTGGCGCGCAGAATGCGGGAATCGACTTCGAGGACCGTCCTGAGGAGGAGACAGCACTTACAGGCTCCTACGCAGACTGTGATTTCCGGGAGGGATGGCTTACCGCACAGACAGGAAGCTCCAAAGAGCTGTACGGGGACGGACAGAGTACGGTATATAAGATCAGCCTTCCGGACAATAAGACCCTCAAATCCTTCCAGGCACACTGCTCAGGAAGCGCTCTGGTGAAGATCGGGGGCAATGGATATGAGAAGACATTCAACATTACAACACTGAAGAATACCTATGAACTCCAGATTCCATCTGCTATCAAGGAAATGACCGTCACTGTCAACTCCCCAAAAGGAAGCAGTGATGTAAAGTTTGACAACCTGGTTTTGGAGGATGCGGAGTATGCGAGATACAACCTGGCACTGAACCAACCCGCTTATTCAGATGGGAACGACCAGTACTCACCATCCTGCGGAAACGACGGGGATGAGGGAACCATGTGGGTACATGCAGGGGATGACCTGGACGGCTATTGGTTCGTGGATTTGGGACAGGATTATGATCTGTCGGATTTTGAGCTGGTGTTTGAACAGGATGAAGAGAATGCCTGGGGTTACACCATAGAGGCAGCACGTGATGGTGAGGAGTACTTTGAGGAACAGCCTATTTATGACGCGTCAGAAAATACAGATGGTTCCAGAGTGCAGACCGGAAGCTTTGAACCGGGTACTTCCTATCGGTTTATCCTGATCAGACTGACAAAATTCCCGGGGGATGACTACTGGCCCGGATTTGCGGAATTTAAGGTTTATGAGAGGGACAACAGTGAGCTTGACAAATCCGCTTTGACAGATCTGATCCTGAAAGTAAAATACATGCAGCAGGGAAATTATACAGATGAGTCCTGGCAGAATCTGATGAATGCACTGGAACAGGCAAAAGCAGATTTTAACGCGGCAGTTACACCGGAGCAGGTGGATGCAGCCATTTATGCACTTCAGGCAGCAGTGGACAGTCTGGATGAGCATACAGACGGCAATCTGGCACTGAATAAGCCGGTGACATCATCTGCGGAAGAGTATGCGCCTGCATCAAACGGCAATGACGGAAGCACAGATACTTTATGGATCGTAAACGGTGACGCTGTGGAAGAACTGCTACCTCAGTGGTGGCAGGTGGATCTGGGCAGTGAGTTTGTACTCAGCAATTACCAGCTTGATTTTGAAAAGGACGAGGCAGAGGGATTCTGGCAGTACAGAATCGAAGGCTCAAAAGACGGAGAGAATTTTGATGTCCTGGAAGATAAGACAGAGTCCGAGAGCGGTATCCGTACGGAAACAGGTGCACTGACATCTGCGGAGAGTTACCGTTATGTCAGAGTGGTTCTCACAGGATTCCCGGAATACGACGGTGCGGACTACTGGCCTGCATTTGCGGAATTCCAGGTATTCGGGCAGGAACCTGCAGAGCCGGAAGTGGATAAAGAGCTTCTGAAGGCGAAAGTGGAAGGTGCAAAGGCCTTGAACCCGGATAAATATACGGAGGAGAGCTACGGCGTCCTTCTGGATAAGATTACCGAGGCGGAAGCAGTGATCGAAGACGATGAGGCAGCGCAGGAACTGGTGGACCAGAAATGTGATGAACTGCAGGCTCTTATCGATGCCCTTGAAGTCAAAGTGATCGAACAGGTGAAGAAAGACAGGCTTGCTGCAATGGCAGCGGGATGCAGGGAGGCTGATCCTGAACTATATACGGAGGAGAGCTTCCGGAACCTTACCGATGTACTGGCTCAGGCATCCGAAGCACTGGAAGAGACCTGGTATACCCAGGAGATGGTAGATAATATTTCAGCTCTTCTGGAGGAGGCCGTAAATGGTCTGGTACCGGCAGAGGAGGTTTCAGCGGAGGACACGGCAAGGGACCTGGCGAAGATGAGACTGGCCCAGGCAGCAGCACTTGATACAACCCTCTATTCAGAGGAAAGTCTTGAGAAGATCGCGCTGCAGAGCAAAGCACTCAGCGATGCCCTGGAGAATCCGGAACTGACGGCTGAGGAGATCAACAGCCTGACAGCACAGCTTACAGCGGCTCTGTCTGAACTCACAGATAAGGAAGAGCCTGCGGAAGTTGACAGAGAGAAGCTGAATGCCAAGATCATTGAGGCAAAGGCTATCGAACAGGGTGATTTTACAGATGAAAGTTATGGAAATCTGCAGAATGCCATAATTGCAGCCGAGGGCGTATACGCGGATGAGAATGCCACACAGGAACAGATTGATGAGCAGGTAGAACTGCTGAAAAATGCCATATCCGCACTGGAGAAGAAACCGGCAGAAAAACCGGATGATCCGGATGATCCGAAAGACCCGGAAAAACCTAGTGACCCGGAAGATCCGCATAAACCAGGTACCACACCAACGACACCTACGACACCGGGGGATAACGGCAGTGACAAACCGAAACCGCCTGCAAAACCGTCCGGAAGCGGACAGGGAAATAAGAATACCGGCACCAACAACAATGGAAGCGGCGCAAAAGGTACTTCCGGCGGCAGTAGTGTGAAGTCACCCAAGACAAAGGACGAGGCAAGGACAGGAATGTTTGCAGGTCTCTTTGCAGTATCGGCGGCAGGTATCATTGTATTGGAAATGAAAAAGAAAAGAAGCAGAAGATAACAGAAGGAAACGGGAAACCGGGGCAGCCAAACCATAGAGGGGAGGCTGTCCCGGTCTTTCTTATTTCTTCTTTTTTTTGTTCCTGGCCTTCTTTTTCCGGTGTCTTTTGATCTTAATGATAAGCAGTACAATATAGAAGATAACGGCTGACAGCAGGAAAATGAGTGCCGGATACTTCCACGTGGGCATGTTCCGGAAGTTATATTTAAGTTCCTGGAAGAATTCACCCAGGGAACTGGAAGAGGTCTTGGGTGTTCTTTCGGCAGACGCGCTGTCCGCGGTGTTATTCTGTGCGGCTGCCCCGGCTGTATTTGCTGTATTGGCAGGAGAGTCTTTGACCGCATCCAGGAATTCCGGCAGGGTGAGGGTCGGACAGACCTCTGCATGGCTTGTTGAGAGGAGCTGCTCGCCCAGATAATACTCTGTGGTCTGTATCTTCTTTTCCACGGAAGTCTTACGGGTCAGTTTCTCCACTGGCAGGTCTGTCGGCAGGTCCGCTGTTGCGGTATCTGTAAAACGCGTCATCGTTTTAGCTTTGGTCAGGTTATAGAGATAATGCTCAATGGGCAGGGGCTTCAGACATTCAACCTCCCCCTTCTGGGCAAGAACTATCTTATGAAAATTGGAAAATCCGTAGTCTAAAAGTGCCGCGGTATCCGGATACTGATAGACGGCATTGTCGGCCAGGACCACAGAGATCAGGTACATGCCGTTTCTCTGGGCATATGTCACAAGCGAGTTTCCGGCATCGCTTGTGTATCCTGTTTTTCCGCCCAGACATCCATCGTAATGCATGTCACCGGATACCAGCATCTTGTGATGGTTGTTCAGCCAGCGTTCCTCGTCTGTGATGTTGGTCTTTGGCTCAATGTAGTATTCTGTTCCGATGATCTTGCGGAAGGTCTCGTTTTTAAAGGCTTCTCTGGCAATATTGGCGAGATCCCGGGCTGTGGTGTAATGTTCCGGGTCATGAAGGCCGTTGGCATTGACAAAGTGGGTGTTTTTGCATCCGAGCTTCTCCGCTCTGGCGTTCATCATATTTACAAAGTCAGGGATACTGCCGCCCACAAACTCAGCTACGCCGGATGAGACCTCATTGGCGGATGCCAGCAGGATAGCGTACAGGCTCTGTTCCATGGTAAGTATCTCGCCGGGCTTAATGCCGATGTGCGTGCTGCCGGGTTCTATGCCATTTACAGCCTCAGCCGAGAAGGTGACCTGGTCTGTCAGAGCGCTGTTCTCAATGGCGATCAGGGCTGTCATGATCTTAGTGGTGCTTGCCGGGTACCTCTTTTCGTCAATACCCTTGGCGTAGAGTATCTCCCCTGTCTCTGCATCCATAAGAATGGCGGTTTCCGCAGCTACCTGCGGGCCTGTGGGCCATCCCGGAAGCGTATCGGACTGGACTTCCCAGTTATAACTGTCCGGCGGCGCATTTGGATCCTTTGGTGCCTCGGCGGCATCTGCAGGTGAGTTTGGGTCAGCAGGTGCCTGCGCTGCGTTCTGGGCAGCTCCGTATACTGAGGCCTGCCCGCTGCCGAGAAGAAGGCAGGAGGCCAGGACTAGGGCATTTATCCATAGTTTGGTTTTTTTCACAATAAAATCCTCATTTCTTAAAGGCTTTATTTATTATAAGAGATTTTATTCGCGGTTACAACCCCTTTCCTGCAACAAAGGTGTTGACAAATAGGTTCATAAGTGCTATGGTTAATTACACAAGTAATGAACTATATAACTAAGGCGGTCATAGATATTTTCCAGAAAGGGAGTGAGATGCTTGCAGGAACTATTGAGTCAGGAGAAGTCCATATATTTGCAGATCAAGGAAATGATAGAAAACGATATTATCCGGGACATTCTGCTGGAGGAAGAGCGGGTGCCGAGTACAAATGAACTGGCGAAGCTCTACGCCATCAATCCGGCAACAGCGGCAAAGGGTGTAAATCTTCTGGTGGATGAAGGTATTTTGTATAAGAAAAGGGGGATTGGAATGTTTGTAGCATCAGGAGCAAAGCAGGTAATCGTGAGGAAGAGAAAAGAGAGATTTTTTGATGATTATATCAGAAGCCTTCTGACAGAAGCGGCAAGCCTGGGAATCACCAAAGAAGAATTGATCGATATGATAGCAGCAGGAAAAGGGGAGGATGCAAAATGAGCGTAATGACATTAAAATGTGAGAATCTGGTAAAACAGTATAAAGACAAAAGGGCACTGGACAATGTGAGCCTTACATTGGAGAAGGGAAAAATATACGGCCTGATCGGACGAAACGGCGCGGGCAAGACCACGCTTCTGTCAGTTTTGACCGCCCAGAATCCGGCCACACACGGAACTGTCACATTGAACGGACAGCCGGTCTGGGAAAATGAGGCGTCCCTGTCCCATCTCTGTTTTTCAAGGGAGATCAATGCCAATATGAATGCCGGAGGAATCGGCGCATTGAAAATAAAAGAGTATCTGAAAATGGCAGAGACATACATGCCTCACTGGGATAAGGAGATGGCAGAGCATCTGCTTGACATTTTCCATCTGGACCGGAAAAAAAGGATCTCCAAGCTGTCAAAAGGTATGACATCCATGGTCACCATAATCGTGGCACTTGCCAGCAAAGCGGATTTCACATTGCTGGATGAACCTGTTGCAGGGCTTGATGTAGTGGCAAGGGAACAGTTCTACAGGATACTGTTGGAGGAATATACGGAGACAGGGCGTACCTTTGTCATCTCCACACATATTATTGAGGAAGCAGCAGACCTTTTCGAGGAAGTTATCATTCTGCATGAAGGCAAAATGGTACTGAAGGAGAATACCCAGGAACTTCTGGAAAGCTGTGTACATGTAAGCGGCAGGGAAGAGGATGTGGATGCCGCGACAGCAGGACTTACGAAATACAGAGAGGAGACCATTGGAAGGAGCAAAAGCGTCACCGTAAAACTGGAGCCGGGCCAGAGAGTGGAAGCTGCAGACAGTGTCAGTGTACAGCCAATGAATCTTCAGAAAATATTCGTGGCGATGTGCGGCGGGGAGGTATAGAGATGAAGAAGTGGAGACTGTTCATGGAATGGGCACTGCAGGTTATAGGCATGTCTGTCGTAGTGGTTCTGGGTATGACAGTGCTGACCGGGGGGCAGATATGGCTGGGATTTTCAAAGGCATCCGGCGGGCGTATGGTATCTGATCTGCCTGTTAAGATGATGCTTGTCACGGTATTTGTATCGGCGGTGACGTCCTCCGGTGTGTATACCAGTTATATACCTGCGGGTATGTGCCTGAACTGCAGGCGGAAAGATGCTTTGATGGGAATGCAGATCATGAAGCTGGTAGTTGCGGTACTGATGTCTGCCATCACTTTATTGCTGGCGGCAGTCGGAGACTGGCAGTTTGTCAGAGGAAATACGGCTGAGGCACTGGAGATTCTGGCGGTCGCATTCTGTGCTTTGATCCTTGTGACATCCGTGGGAGAAGTCGTGGGGCTCGTCTATCTGCGGTTCCGGAAGATAGGAATGATAATCATGGTTTCCTTTTTCGCCATCGGCGGAGGCGCCCTGGGAGCAATTGTAGCCATGAATATTAAGGACATCCGTTTTGATTTTAAATTTACGAATGTGCTTATATATACAGCCGCAGCTACGGCAGTCGTATGGATTTTGGATATTATTATTTCAAGACGCCTGCTGGAGAGTCTTGAGGCGCAGTAGAGGAGGGATATCATGTGGAAATCAATAAAGGAGCAGATCAAAATAGAGGTCTGCGACATGAGAGTTTATCTGGCTCTGGAGGCAGGACTGTGTGCTCTGGGTATGGTTATTATGGCCTGTGTGCACATGTTCGGCAATGAGGAGAGTTATTTCCCTCTGGGCAGTATGATAGCGGCAATCGCTGTTCTGTGTCTGATCATATTCGGAAATATATTCAGCCTGTGCATGGGATTTGATATGGCGGTCAGCATGGGAAAAACAAGAAAGCAGTATTACCCGTCAGCTATTATCGTATATTTTCTCATGACACTGGTGCTCTTAGCAGGTCTGTTTCTGCTTCTGCGTGTGGAGACGGCCATATACGGTGTGCTGCTTCCGGGGAAAATAAAAGAAAATATACCGATCATGACAAAGTTTACAGTGCCCTGGATCTTTGGAGGGGCCGCGGCTTTAAACGGCTGTGCCGCTCTGGGAGCGGCCATTGTACGACAGTTCAAAAGAGGAAGGGTCGTCATTCTGGCCTTCTGGCTGCTTGGCTGCTGGACACTGCCCGGTGCTGCAGAGGGCAGGGACAGTAACGTCATGAACCGTATCGGAATTGCATGGGGACAGTGGTTCGGAGGATTTCAGACCTGGGCGCAGATCAGTATGATGGTGGGGGCCGGAGTTGCTTTGTGTGCGGCTGCGTATCTGATTTTCAGGAAACAGGCAGTGCAGTGGTAGGAGTTTACAGCAGGTGTATCGTTGGAGAAACGTACACCTGCTGTTTTTATTATTCATACCAAAATAGTTTAAAAAACCCAAAATAGAAGATTATAGAATCCAGGGGTATCTGAATGCCTATGAATCCGAGTTTGCAGAAATGTCGGACGTGGCAAAGCCAGAGGATTTCGCAGAATACAAGACAGGTGTAAACCAGATAGATGGGACCGGAGCGGGTATATAAAAAAGAAGGGTTTAAAAAGGCCCGAAAAGAGAAAAATTATCAGTTTATGGAGCAGTCCTGGAAAGAACAGCGGAGGTGTGCAGAGGCGTGTGAAAACCTGCTTGAGCAGTAACGGAAGATCCTGGAAAAGGACAGGGAGAAGAAGCGAAAGGAACGGTCTGTATGCCGGGATATTACATAGCAGAAACAGATTATTATGGACGGCGGACAGGAGAGTTGAAAATGGATTCTCTTACCTTTGTGAAGAAAAAATACGGGCTGCATATATTTAAAGTGAAAAAAGTATAGTCTATTCAGAGAAGGAGTGATAAGTTTTTTCAGGCAGGGTCTGCCAGAAAACAAAAATCACAGAAAATTCCACACATCCCATGACATTTTCTTTGCTAGCTATTTATAATCCTGTCTTTAACAATTTGAGATGAAAACAGCCTCGCCAAATGCCCATAGAATAAGCATTTGGCGAGGTTTTGCTTTCAGTGATGAACCGGTAGTCCGTTATGAAGCCACAAGTTTCGTGTAAACCATAAACCAGAAAATGGTCTGGAAGTTCTTTATGATAGTGGTACCCAGCCTAATGAAAACGTGATATAATGAAAATGATTTTGGAATGGAGGTACGAGCATGGCAGTAAACTATAATAAGTTGTGGAGGATTTTGACAGACAAGAACATGAAGAAGATTGAAATGCAGTACAAGACCGGAATCAGTGGAAATATTTTGGCCCGGATGGGTAAAAATGAATATGTTTCCATGCAGACAGTAGAAAAGATCTGCAGAGAATTGAACTGTACCCTTGATGAGATGATGGAGTTTACCGATGATAAAGCGTAAGGGTTGCGGATACACAGCACAGAGCTATTATACTAATTGTGCGATATATAAGATGTCGTAAAAGGAGGATGAGGGAATGGGCTTAGGGAGCTTTCTAAAAAATCAGTTTATTGATGTTATTGAGTTTGTTGATGATTCCCCCAACAAGCTGCTTGTGCATAAATTCACCAGACAAGGGGACGAAATTAAGCAGGGCGCGCAGCTGATCGTAAGGAACGGACAGGCCGCAGTTTTTGTACATCGGGGGCAGATCGCAGATGTATTTGAACCGGGTAATTATAAATTAGATACCAGAAATCTTCCGCTTTTGTCAGCACTTGCAGCATTACCGTATTTATTTAATTCACCAATAAAATCGGATTTGTATTTTATTAATACTACGCAGTTTATCAATAATCGATGGGGCACGAAAAACCCGATCATAAAGCGGGATGTTGATATGGGGATGGTGAGGATAACGTCTTTTGGAAGCTTTTCATTTAAGGTGACGGATCCCAAGACATTTATGACGGAACTTTACGGTGCACGTAATCTAAATATGACATATGATATCATTCAGTATCTGGTATCTTTTGTAGGAGAGTCTATTGCCCAGTGCCTGGGTGAGAGCCCTAATTCCGTCTTGGACCTTGCAACGCATTATGGGCAGCTTTCTGCTATGATCACTCCTTATGTAAATGAAAAGGCAAAGGTGTATGGCATTGAAGTAGTGCAGGCAGTCATTGAAAATATTGGGCTTCCAAAAGAAGTTGAAAAATTGATTGATGAACAATCCGGTATCGGTTTAGCAGCACGGGATATGGATACTTTCGTCCAATATCAATCAGCCCGGGCAATCAGAGATGCTGCTCAGCAAAAAGGCGGTTTGGCAGGAATCGGTGCAGGTATGGCGGTGGGAAGGACCGTGGCGAAAAATATTAACGAGAGCCTTGATAAGCCGTCAAAGAAGAGCGCAGTGGAACAAGATGGAGATGACAAGAAAATTTCAAAAATCCAGAATGCGGGAAGTGTTGCGGATAAACTTGTAAAATATAAAGAGCTTTTGGACAAGGGGATTTTGACGCAGGAAGAATTTGATGAAGTAAAAAGTATGCTGTTAAAGGAGATTTAAAGGGATGGGTGATATTGAAGAACTTGAGAAGTATAAAAAACTTTTCGATGACGGGGCTTTAAGTGAAGAAGAGTTCCGCATGCTGAAGCAAAAGCTGCTGGGTCTTAAAACAGATGAGGAAAAAGAACTTGAGAGACAGCAGGAACGTGAGAGGGCTCTTGAAGAGATAGAGCAGATGAAAGCACAACGGGCGGCTATACAGTCCGAGGAAGAGCAGGCTGTCCAAGAACAAAATACCGAAGAACAGGCTGATGGGCTGAACCATGAAGCGCAGGAGCGTGAAGCAGGATGTGCAGAGGAATCAGTGCAGGCAGGACAGAAACGAGAAAGCAAATATCAACAGACATATGAAGTTGAAAAAGCAAAAGAACAAGCACGTTTAGAGGCTATACGGGAGGCTGAACTAAAACTCCAGCAGGAGAAGAGGGAAAAGATTCAGAGCACAGCCAAGGGTGCCGCATCATTGGGCATAAAAATATCACTTTGGTTTATCACAGTATTTTTTGTATTGATGGCAATTAGTTGTTTTTCATTACAGTATTTTTTGACAGGTATCGTCTCGCTGCTTATAGGAATCATGGCTTGTCCGAAAATTTCTGTGAAATGTAAAGGGATTACACAGTTGCAGCCAGTATTAAAATATAAAAAGATTATTGTCATTGTACTTGTGATCCTATGGATGGTATTAATAAGTACAAAGGCTTAAGGGGGGACTTTTGTGAAATGCGAATCATGTGGAGCGCCTGTTGAAAATGGAAAATGTACATATTGTGGACGGGATTATTCAACTCCCCCTCCAAAACCTCAACAGTCAAATACTTCAAATAAATATGTAAAACCGGCGGGTCCCAAGGAAGGTTCTGCCCGGACAAGTGAAAAATATCAATATACATCTACCAGTACCCAGCCAAAGTCCAAGAAGAAATCCGGATGTGGGACAATCATTATCGTTCTTATTGTTTTGGGTATCATAGGTGCAATCTTTGGAGATTCAGATGATTCAGACTCGAAAGATACATCATCTGTGTGGGCTGCCGGGATAACACCTATAGATGATTTTAAATATTATCTGGATGGTGGCAAGGTGTATTTGCAGGATTATACAGGACACGGGCACAAGGTGAGGGTTGGAAATTCATATGAGATTGACGGAAAAGAGTATGCTGTTGCAGACACAATTGAAGATTTGTTTTGCCGGAACCGTGTAGACAGTATCATTCTTCCGGAAGGAATCGTTACTATGCCTAAGAATACATTCAGCAGCTGTGGAGCAGAATATCTATATCTTCCAAAATCGCTGAAAACTACAGATGAGAATAATGGTTTCTATACATATTTACGCGATGTTAAAAAAATTTATTATGGCGGCAGCGAAGAGGAATGGGCAGAGTTGACCAATAATGCAGAGCGAGTGGATATTGATGCAATAGAGATTATTTATAATGCTGATCCGGATGATTTGAAATAATATCCATTGGCAGAGGTAACGGAAAGACAAAATTGTTAGAAAATCCCCCATATCCCTTGACATTTTCTTCTATATCTATTTATGAGGATTTCAGACCTGGGCGCAGATCGGTATGATGGTGGGGGCCGGAGTTGCTTTGTGTGCGGCTGCGTATGTGATTTTCAGGAAACAGGCAGTGCAGTGGTAGGAGTTGCAGACTCTGTAATTAGGATGATTGTGGAAACATCTCCTTTTACAGGGTCTGTTTTTGCGTTATAATAATACATATCAGGAAAATTCTGCAATGACAGGACAGAGCTTCCTTTCTCTGTCTGTAACGCTGTATTGTGAATATTATATAAAAACAGCAATCTAAATACAGGAATAATAACGAAAAAAATATAAATACAGAAATCCTATTGACATTTATATGTTAATTTCGTAAAATGACAACGTAAGACAAATGGAGAATTAAAACAAGATGAAAAAAGCGACGATTATTGATGTAGCCAATGCCTGCGGCGTATCCATGAAAACAGTATCAAGGGTGATCAATAACAGCCCTAATGTCAGTGATGCGACCAAGAAAAAGGTCTTTGCTGCCATGAAAGAACAGGGATATCAGGTGAATATCCTGGCAAAGGGACTGAAGGGAAACCGTACGAATATTATCGTGGTTTTTGCTGACCGTCATCATGAGGAACATTTAAGCATCTGGCATAATATCATGCTGAAGCATCTGTTCTCTTATGCGAAAGACAGAAACATGAAGATAGTCCTTTCTCCGTCCAACAGTGAAAAGTTCGAGGAGGATGAGACCGACGGTTTCTATCTGATGGCAAGCGGTATAGCAGACGGCGCCATACTGCTGGAGAATATTCTCAATGACCCGCGGGTGGATTACTTTGAAAAGCATAACATACCGTATGTGGTATTTGGTGAGCCTGAGAATCCGGATGTTCCTTCCGTCAGCCTTGACAATTTTGATGTGGGCTATAATGGAGGCAGATATCTGATAGGCAGGGGATACAGCAAGATAGCACTGCTGATAGGCGAACAGAAATTCCTGTCCACCCAGCTCCGCATAGAAGGCTTTGAAAAAGCCATGTATGGAACTGGTGCCCAGTATCATATCTTTACAGGGATCGATACCGTGGAAAAGGCTTATCACAAGTCAAAGGAAGTCCTGGAGGAGTATGATATACAGGCATTCTTCGTATCCGGTGATGAGAGAGCACTTGGTGTCTACAGAGGGATATATGAGAAAGGCATGAGGATACCGGAAGATGTGGCTGTTCTTGGGATTGATAATATAACATTAGGCGAATTTTATTATCCTCCTATTTCCACTGTCGCTCAGGATTTCAAACAGCTTGCAAAATGCTGTATTGATTTTGTGGTAGGAGAGATAGAAGAAGGTAAAAAAGAGGATGCAAGAAAGATATTTAAATTTCCGACAGAGATTATTGAAAGAAAATCTACATAATACCATAAAAAAGGAAGGAGATACTTCCTTCCATAATGACAACGTTGTCAGAAAGGAGAAAAATATGAACCTGGAAACAAAGGCAAGACAGAGGCTGGCCGTCATCTATAAAGACGACGGAAAAATAAGCGAAGCCTGGGACAAAATTTCCCGTCAGCTGCAAAAGTATCAGCCGGCGGAAGAAAAAGGAAAGAAGTTAACCCAGAGAGATAGTATTTTGATCACATACGGAGATACTATCACCAAAAAGGGAGAACCGGGTCTTCAGGTACTTCATAAATTTTTGGAAGATTTTGTGGGGGATGCGGTGACGAATGTACATCTGCTCCCAATGTATCCCTATACATCAGATGATGGATTTTCTGTGGTGGATTACAGAAGCATCAATCCGGAACTGGGTGACTGGGAGGATATATCCGCACTATCTGAAAATTACGGGCTGATGTTTGACGCGGTGATCAACCATATATCCAAAAGCAGTGAATGGTTCAGCCGTTATCTGGAATGCGAGGCACCTTACAGAGATTATTTTATCACCTGTGATCCAAATGCGGATTACAGCACAGTGACCAGGCCAAGAGCACTTCCTCTTCTGACGGCCTTTCACACAAAGGAGGGGGAAAAGCATGTATGGACAACCTTCAGTGAAGACCAGATCGACCTGAATTTTGAATGTCCCGATGTGCTTGCGGAGGTTCTCGATATTCTGGTCATGTACGCAAAGGCAGGGGCAAAATTTATACGGCTGGATGCCATTGGGTTTATGTGGAAACAGCTTGGAACAACCTGTATGCATCTGCCGGAAACACATGAGCTTATCAAACTCATGAAGGATGTGCTGCAGGAATACGCACCGGGCACAAAACTGATCACAGAGACAAATGTTCCCCATGCGGATAATATCAGTTATTTCGGCAATGGGGAGGATGAAGCTGATCTGGTTTACCAGTTTCCGCTGCCGCCGCTCACCATGTATTCCCTCTTAAAGGGAGATGCATCCATTCTCAGTTCCTGGATGGCAGGCCTCAAACTTCCAGGCAGCAGGGTAACATATTTTAATTTTCTCAGTTCCCATGACGGAATCGGGGTGAGACCCACTGAGGGAATCCTGAGTGACGAAGACAGACAGTTTCTTGTGGAGGCGGCTCTTAAAAACGGAGGCAGGGTTTCTTATAAAGATAACGGAGACGGGACCAAAAGCCCTTACGAGCTGAATATCAATTATCAGGATGCCCTGGCAGGACCCGATGAGTCAGACGAGGAGCGGATTGGAAAATTCCTGGCAGCAGAGACTATTTTACTTTCCATGCAGGGTGTTCCCGGTATTTACATCCACAGCCTGCTGGGTTCCAGAAACGATTATTCCGGTATGACCACATCGGATATCCCCAGAAGGATCAACCGGGAGAAGATAGATTATGATTATCTGAAGCAGCAGTTAGACGGAAAGACAAACAGAAGCAGGATCTTTCATGAAATGCGCAGAAGACTCCGGATCAGAAACGGGGAGAGCGCATTTTCACCGGAGGCAGAACAGGAGGTCATGGACCTGGATCCGAGAGTTCTGGCACTGAAACGTGAGAACAGGGAAACAGGAGAGATCATTTACGCGCTGATAAATGTATCCTCCCATAATGTTGAACTGAATCTTCCGCACATCTGCGGAAAGGACCTGCTCTTTGATAAAGAGATACAGGAAAAAATCAGCATGGTACCATACGGTACAGTCTGGCTGAAGAAACAGTGATTGTTGCAGAAAGGCGGCGTCCGAATTGTTTTAAGACGGTCTTTTTGACACAAATAAATAATGAGAATTCAAAAAAAGGAGAAAAAATTATGAAGAAAAAAGCATTGTGTGTATTACTGGCAGCAGCCATGGTTTCCACCTTTACAGCAGGCTGCGGAAGCAGCGGAAGCGGCAAAGAAGAAGCGAAAGGTGACAGCAAAAGCGGTAAGGTAAAGATCCAGTTCATGCACCAGCAGGTAGAACAGGAACGGCAGGATGTGGTGCAGGCGATCATCGACGATTTTGAAAAGGAAAATGAAAATATTGAAGTGGAGTCCATCCCGGTAAATGAGGATGACTATGATTCCAAGATCGTAGCTCTCGGAGGAAGCGGCGAACTTCCGGCCATCATTGAATACAGCCAGGACCAGGCAAAAACAAGTGTGTCAAACCAGTTCACAAACCTGGACGCAGTGAAAGAAGTCATTGACCAGAAGGGAGAGGATTCCTTCTACGAAGGCGCGCTGGATGTGACAAAGACAGAGGACGGAAGCGGATATGTAGGTGTTCCGATCTGCAGCTGGGTACAGGGAATCTGGGTCAACACAGCGATGCTTCAGGAAAAAGGACTGGAGCTGCCGGAAAACTGGGATGATATCCTGGAAGTGGCTGCAGCATTCAATGACCAGGCCAACAAAAAATACGGCATTGCTCTTCCCACATCAGAGTCAGCCTTTACAGAGCAGGTATTTTCACAGTACGCTCTGTCCAATGACGCAAACGTATTTGACAAAGATAAAAATGTTACGGTAAATACACCGGAAATGAAAGAAGCAGTGGAATTCTACAAAGAGCTGGCATCTTACTCCATGCCGGGCTCCACAGAAGTTGCAGATGTAAAAGATGCTTTTGTCGGAAAGAACACACCGATGGCAATGTACTCCACCTATATTTTAAACGCAGTGAAGGAAGCCGGATTTGCTGAGAACCTGGCACTGGTTCTGCCGAACAAGAAAGAGCCTGTTTCTTACGGCTGTATCACAGTTCTGGGTATTGCTGACGGTATGGAGGACGCAGAAACAGATGCTGCCAAGAAATTTGTCTCCTTCCTTCTGGAAAAAGAGAATAATATCAATTGGCTGAACATGGCACCGGGCGGAATCCAGCCGGTATTAAAAGAAGTGAGTGATGATGCTGCCTACACCGATATGGAAGAGCGTAAGGCATTCGCAGGATTAAACGATGATATCGCAGCAGCGGTTGACAGCCTTCAGCTCTTTGGTACTGTTGACGGAAAGAATTTTACAGAGATGGGCGATGTGACAAACACAGGTGCTATCAGCAAAATGATCAACAATGTGGTTGTACAGAACGCTGACATTGATAAAGAACTTGAAACTGCACAGGAAGCAGTTGAAAAACTGATCAAATAAAGGAAAAGAGATGCTGTGCGGGCGGCGGACTGTCCGCCTGTACAGCAGCCTTTGATAAAAGCAGAAAGGGGAAAGGAATGAAGTCCAAAAAGAAAAAACTGGGCGGAAATGATACCAGATTTGCTTATGCCCTGCTGGCACCAAGTCTGATCCTGCTGGTATTGCTGATAGGTTATCCTATGATTTACAATATTGTGATCAGTTTCCAGGATGTGCCCATCAATCCCAGAATGGCGTCAGAGTTTGTGGGTCTTGATAATTTTAAGGCTGTATTTCAGGATAAAAGCTTCTACCAGTCCGTATTTGTCACCCTGATCTTCACCGTTCTGGTAACTGCAGTAAGTACCGCGTTCGGTCTGGCTATCGCAGTATTCATGAACCGGGAGTTTGTGGGTAAAAAGCTTGTAAATTCAATTATTATTCTGTCTTACGTGGTTCCGGCTGTGTGTCTTATTTTCGCATGGCGTTATATGTTCAACAATATTTATGGTATCATTAACTATATCATAGTGGATGTGCTCAAGCTGGCAGATGAGGTTCCGTTATGGTTTGACCAGCCGGCAAGTGCGTTTATCCTTGTCACTATATTTGCTATATGGAAATTCTATCCGTATGCATACATGTCCTTTGTGGCGATCCTGCAGTCTGTGGACAAGAGCCTGTATGAGGCTGCTGATATGGATGGAGCTACCTCATGGCAGAAGTTCCTGGCAGTTACATATCCTGCCATCAAACCAACACTGGTAACAGTAGTCAGCCTGAGGACAATCTGGGTATTCTACATTTATACGGAAGTATATCTCCTGACAAAACAGGTAAATGTACTGGGTGTATACCTGTACGATATGGCTTTTGCCACACATGATTTCGGCAAGGCAGCAGCCATTTCCATTGTATTGTTCGTGGTGATCTTCAGCCTTGTTATGCTGATCAGAAAGAAGGTGCTGAGAGTTGAAGAAGATTAAGAGAAAAACATTAAAAGAGATATTTTTCTATGTGAGAGTAGTATTGCTGGTTGTGATCCTGCTGTTCCCATTCCTCATCATGCTCAGCGTGTCCATAAAATCCACAGCGGAAACCATTGCGTATCCGCCTACGGTCATTCCGAAGACATGGACCTTCCAGCACTTTATTGATATTTTTGATCCGGGTATTTTCCCGTATCTGAAATACTTTGGAAACAGTCTGTATATTGCCCTGACGGTCTCCGTACTGGCTGTATTTCTGGGGATCCTGGGTGGGTATGCGCTTTCAAAGCTGAAATTCAAAGGAAAAAAGGGAATCAGCGAAATGTTTTTCCTGGTTTATATGTTTTCCGGGATTCTGCTTATCGTTCCCTTGTTCCGTATGCTCTCTGCCATCGGGTTAAAGAACAGCAGAGAGGCTGTAATTGTGTGTATGATCATCCAGACACTTCCCACAGCCATCTATATGACAAGAAGTTATTTTGACACTATACCGAAAGAACTGGAGGAGGCAGGAAGAGTGGATGGCCTCAGCAAGATGGGCATTATCTTCCGCATCATTGTTCCGCTTTCTATTTCAGGACTGATATCTGTATTCGTTTACGCATTTATGATCGCATGGAATGATGTGCTTTTTGCATCCATATTCATTGACTCCCCGGATATGATGACGATACCGATCGGACTCAACTCCCTGTTCAATACACCGGATTACGTATGGGGAAGAATGATGGCGGCATCTTTGGTTACTTCGCTCCCTGTAGTGATCATGTATGGATTCAGCCAGAGACTGATCAAGGGCGGCAGAACTGACGGCGGTGTAAAAGGTTAAGGAAAAGAGGAGAACTGACATGAAAAAATTAGTGGCTACAGCACCCAGAGTTGCTGAACTGAAAGACTATACAGACAGAGAGATAAACAGTAATGAAGTAAAGATAAAGGTGGAGTTCGCAGCTCCCAAACATGGCACTGAGCTGGCGGATTTCCGCGGCACCACTCCTTTTATTGATGGGAAATTCGATGAGGAGTGGAGGGTTTTCACAGAGCGGGGTGAAGATGAACCCAGAGGTATTGAATTTGGAGACCTGGCACTTGGAAATATGTTCGTTGGAACGATCGTAGAAAAGGGCGCAGATGTTACAGAGTATGAAGTGGGTGACCGCGTATGCTCCTACGGACCCATTAAAGAGACCCAGATCGTAAATGCAGTGAACAATTACAAGCTCAGAAAAATGAGTAAAGAGGCATCCGCGAAGAATGCGGTCTGCTATGACCCTGCACAGTTTGCGCTGAGCGGAATCCGGGATGCGGATGTTCGCCCGGGCGACCGTGTTGTGGTGATCGGGCTCGGCGCCATCGGACAGATTGCCCTGCAGTTTGCGGCAAAGATCGGTGCCACCACAGTGATCGGTATTGACCCCATTGCGAAGAGAAGAGAAATCGCAGAAAAACACGGCGCACATTACACCATTGATTCCATGAGCTGCGACGCCGGAATGGAGATTAAGAAGCTGACAGATAAAAAGGGTGCTGATGTTATTATCGAGACAAGCGGTAATGTACATGCCCTGCAGTCCGCGCTGAAAGGTCTGGCTTATAACGGAACCATCGCCTATGTGGCATTTGCAAAACCATTCCCTGCAGGCCTGTGGCTTGGGCAGGAGGCACACTTCAATTACGGCAAGATCATTTTCTCCCGTGCCTGCAGTGAGCCGAACCCGGAATATCCGCGCTGGGACAGACACAGAATCGAAGATGTGTGCTGGGAGCTTCTTATGAACGGTTATCTTGACTGTGATGACATTATTTATCCGGTAGTACCCTTTGACAAATGCGCGGAAGGATTCTGCTATTACGTTGACCAGCACCCGGAAGAGAGCATTAAACTGGGTGTAGACTTTACAGGGAGGGAATAATATGCTGTTAGGAACACAGGATAAGGATTTTTTTCCGGAAGACCTGATTGAAAAATTCAAATTCGTAAAAAATATGGGATTTGAATGTTTTGAGATAGACGGAAAAGTGCTGACAGACAATGTAGAAACAGTAAAACAGGCCATTAAAGAGTCAGGTCTTCCCGTGTCCAGCGCCTGCGGCGGCTACAGAGGCTGGATCGGGGACTTTATAGAGGAGCGCAGGGAGAATGGTGTGGAGGATTTAAAAGAGATCATCCGTGCCTTGAAGGAAGTAGGGGGAACCGGTGTTGTGGTACCTGCTGCCTGGGGTATGTTCACTTTCCGTCTTCCGCCGATGGTATCTCCCAGAAGTCATGAAGGGGATGTAAAGGCTATTTTGAAATCACTTTCAGAGCTGGAGCCTGTGGCAAAGGAGAATGGGATCTACATTTACCTGGAACCTTTGAACCGTTATCAGGACCATATGCTGAACACCCTGCAGGATGCCATGGATATTATACGCAGGGGCGGCTTTGAGATGGTCAAGATCACGGCTGACTTTTATCATATGGCCATCGAAGAGGATGATATCTCCCGCTCTCTTACAGAGTTCAGGGATGTGATCGGACATATCCACATTGCGGAGAACCACAGATATCAGCCTGGTACCGGGTCCATTGACTGGAACAGGCATATGCAGACTTTAAAGAATATAGGATATGAGGGCGCTGTTGTAAATGAAGGAAGGATCCGCGGGGATGATCCGCTGGAGGTATATCAGAAAT
The DNA here is from genome assembly GCF_037000545.1 of Blautia sp. JLR.GB0024. Taxonomy (NCBI): domain Bacteria; kingdom Bacillati; phylum Bacillota; class Clostridia; order Lachnospirales; family Lachnospiraceae; genus Blautia; species Blautia sp. JLR.GB0024. The sequence goes on from NZ_JBANBF010000002.1 coordinate 138,801, forward strand.
CCGTTGATTTTATGAAGCAGTTTCTGTAAAAAACACCGCCGGCGTCTCAGGATGCCGACGGTGTTTTCTCTGCCCTCAAGAGGAGGATAAAGATGGATAAATTGAAAATGGCAATCATTGGTTCCGGCCAGATTGCCAGGGTGACACATATACCAAATTATCAAAGCATGGAAAATGTAGAGCTGGTGGGAATTTGTGATACCAACCCTGACGCTGCGAAGGCAGTGGCAGAGCAGTTTGGGATTACGCGGTATTTCGGAAATCATCTGGAAATGCTGTCTGAGCTTCGGCCGGATGCGGTGACAATCTGCGTGCCCAATAAATTCCACTGTCAGATCACACTGGACGCGCTGGAGGCAGGCTGTCATGTATTATGTGAAAAGCCACCTGCCATAACTGTTCAGGAGGCACAGGCCATGGAAAAAAAGGCGGAAGAAAAGAAGCTGCTTCTGTCTTACGGGTTTCATTTCCGGCACAGTGAGCAGACTGCATTTTTGAAAGAGAAGATTCTGGCGGGGGATTTTGGTACCATTTATAATACGAACGTGCAGTGGCACAGAAGAAGAGGAATTCCCGGCTGGGGTAATTTTACCAATAAAGCTATGCAGGGAGGCGGCCCGCTGATTGATATCGGGGCACATATGCTGGACTGTGCGCTCTATCTTCTGGGGTATCCGCAGATTTCTTACGTGTGTGCTTCTTCCAGTGACAGAATCGGAAAAAGAGGCGGCCAGGGCCTTATGGGAACATGGGACGGTGGACGCTTTACCGTGGAGGACGGACTCTTTGGGTTTATACATTTTGCTGATGGAACCAGTATGAGTCTGGAAACATCCTTTGCCATTAATATGAAAGAACGTGATCTGAGGAAAATACAGTTATACGGAGATAAGCTGGGCGCAAACGTATTTCCTCTTGAAATATACGGGGAAGAACAGGGACAGCTTACGGACAAAAGTTTTCCGTTCATGGAGATGAGGGACTGGCACAGAGACAGTGAGGAGAACTTTGTAAAAGCCTGTCTTGGCAGGGAGCCGCTGCTGGTCACAGCCGAGCAGGGGACATATGTTCAGCGTGTGATCGGGGCATTATACAAAGCAGCCGAAAGCGGCATGCCTTATATATGGCAGGAATAGCTGACGGACGGCTGACAGATGGGAGAGGAAGAGACAGAATGATTCACTATGCGATTGAAAAACAGGGCGGAGAGATCTGGCTCAGACAGAAGAAATACGAACCTCGTTTTGCTTTGAAGACAGAATCTGTGTTTGCACAGTGTAATGGATATATGGGTGTCCGGGCTTCCCTTGGCCTCCCCTCTCTGGATGGGAAGAAGGGGATGTTCATAGCCGGACTCTACAACAGGGCCTATGAGGAGGAAGTTACGGAACTTGTCAACTGCCCTGATGTGACAGGCTATGAGCTGGTGCTGGACGGGGTGCCGGTGCTGCCGGATAGCCGCTGTCTTACAGAGTTTGAGCGGAAATTTAATATCCACACAGGAGAGCTGGTGATCACATCTACCTATGAACTGGAATCAGGCGCAAGCTTCTGCCTGACAGACCGCCGGTTTGCCTCCATGGAAAATGAGCATCTGTTTGTACAGAGTATCGGAATCACCATGCAGAAGGGATGCATAAAGCACGGCGGAATCTGTACCGGAATCGACGGACAGCAGACCAACAGCGGTGTGTCCCACTTTAAGAAGGTGAACTGCCGGGTGTACGACAGAAAGTATCTGCATGTGGAGGGATATTTGGAGGAGGATACACTGAGTATTCTGGAAGGGGTAAGTTATACCGGAGAAGAGGAGGAGGCTGTGTTTACCCTGAAACGAAGAGGGATCACCGGCAGATATTTCTTCAGTATTCCGGATGGAGGAACCTGGGAATTTACCAAATATGTCTATATCCAAAATGAAAAAGACTCTCTTGGCCTGGACAGGCAGAAGAAGCTGCTGGAAAAATGCAGTGAGGCAGGGTATGCAGATGTCTTTTTAAAGCATAAGAAAATAATGCAGGATATCTGGAGACAGGCCCGGATTGAGATTGACGGGGCCAGTCCGGAGGAAGAGGCAGCAGTCAGTTTTGCCCAGTATCATCTGCTGGGAATGATGCCCTGGCACAGTACAGACTGCAGTATTGCGGCAAAAGGACTCACAGGTGAGGGGTACAAGGGACATGTGTTCTGGGATGCGGAGATTTTTATATTACCGTTTTTCCAGTATGTATTTCCGCAGGCAGCCAGAAATCTGCTGGAATTTCGGTATAAAGGTCTGGACGGAGCCAGGGAAAAGGCAGAGGCATATGGTTACAAGGGCGCCATGTATCCCTGGGAGGCAGCCGTAACAGGGCGGGAAGAGACACCGCTCTACGCAGCGCTTAACATACATACAGGCAAGGCCAACAAAGTGTGGTCCGGAATCAAAGAGCATCATGTGACAGCGGATATTGCCTATGCGGTATGGCAGTATTACAGTGTTACCGGGGACAGAGCATTTATGGAGCGGTTCGGTTATGAGATCATTTTTGAGACGGCTTCTTTCTGGGTATCCCGGGGGCAGTGGGATGAAAAAAGACAGGCTTATGTGATCTGTGACATTATCGGGCCTGATGAATATACGGAACACGTGGATAATGACGCATATACCAATTATATGGCGCGCTACTGCTGCAGACTGGCCTCTGTTCTGGCCGAAAAGCTCTGTGCGGAGAGTCCGGATCTGTACCGTGAGCTGGACCGCCGTCTGGGGATGGATAGGAACAGAAAGAGCTGGGAAGAGTTTGCGGACAGGCTGTACGTTCCTGTTCCCAATGAGGAGCTTGTCATCCCCCAGGATGACACATTTCTCTCTAAAAAACGCATCCCGGATATTGAAAAATATAAAAAGTCTCAGATCAAACAGGCAGTCCTCCTGGACTACTCCAGGGACGAGGTGGTTGATATGCAGGTGCTGAAGCAGGCGGATGTGGTTATGCTCCTGAACCTGTTTCCATACATGTTCTCTAAAGAAGTGGTAAAAAAGAATGTTCTCTTTTACGAGGAGAGGACTATACACGACTCTTCTCTGAGTTACTGTGCCCACGCACAGGCCTGCGCTGCCATCGGTGAGACGGAACTGTCCTGGGAGTTCTTTAAAAAGTGTATGGTCATTGACCTGGATGACAATCCAAATGATACAACGGATGGTATCCACGCTGCTTCCCTTGGGGGAATCTGGAGTTGTGTGATCTTTGGATTTGCAGGCATCAGTTTTTCTGACGGAAGGCTGAATGTTTCTCCGCGGCTGCCAAAACACTGGAAGGAGATGCGTTTCTCTGTGAAGGTATATGGGCATGAAATAGATGTGAAAATAAACCGCCGGGAAGTTCTGCTGGAAAGCCGTGAGAAATTTGTGCAGCCTCTGTCTGTGCTGGTGAATGATGAAATATATACTCTGACAGATACCCTGTCAGTGAAGTGCAAAGACAAAGAGGAGGACATATGCGCATGAGAGCAGTGATTTTTGATCTGGACGGTGTTGTAGTGGACACCGCAAAGTATCATTATCTGGCATGGAGAAAACTGGCCGCAGAGCTGGGCTTTGTATTTGACGAGGCAAATAATGAGCGTCTGAAGGGGGTCAGCAGAATGACATCCCTGGAGATCGTGCTGGAGACCGGAAAGATACAGAATCTGTCCATGGAGGAGAAAATAGCGCTGGCGGACAGGAAGAACGGGTACTATCTGGATATGGTGTCCACTATAGATGAATCTGAGATACTGCCGGGCATACCTGCGTTTCTGGAAAGACTGAGAGCGGAGGGTTATAAGATCGCCCTGGGCTCCGCCAGCAAAAGCGGCGGCATGATCCTGAAAAAGCTGGGTCTTATGCCATTCTTCGACGCAGTGGTGGACGGAAACCTGGTGGAACGTGCAAAACCGGACCCCCAGGTGTTTACAAAAGCGGCTGAAATGCTGGGCGTACCTTGTAAAGACTGTGTGGTGATAGAGGATTCGGCGGCAGGGATCGCTGCAGCGGCAGCAGGCGGAATGAAAAGTGTGGGAATCGGCAGCAGTGAAATTCTGGGAAATGCGGACATCGTAGTGCCGGATACGGCAGAACTTCCCGGATTAGACCTGCCGAAATAGCCAAAATCACAGAAAATCTCCCATATCCCTTGACATTTTCTTCTCTATCTATTTATAATGAAATTTGATAAAGACAAAGACGATGATGGAGACAGTATTCTGCAGGAGAAAACCACAGCGAGCCGGGGAAGGTGCAAGCCCGGTATGAGTATCAGCAGAAGAATATCACTCCGGAGCCGCTGCCTGAAATATAAGTAAGGGATGCCGGATTTCCCCCGTTAAAAGGAACGCGTATGATAGTATGTGTAAGAGGTGGTTAAACGATAGCTGAGGCTTTCGTCCTGTTGCAGGGCGGAGGCCTTTTTTATATCCCCCAGGCACAGAGAAAGGAGAATAAGACATGTATCAGAAAGTCCCCACAAACATGAATTTTGTGGAAAGAGAAAAAAACATCGAGAAATTCTGGGAAGACAATGAAATTTTCAAAAAGAGCATGGAACACAGAAAAGAAGGTGAGACCTACACTTTCTATGACGGCCCGCCCACAGCCAATGGCAAGCCTCACATCGGCCATGTTCTGACACGTGTTATCAAAGATATGATCCCGAGATACCGCACCATGAAAGGCTGCATGGTACCGAGAAAGGCAGGATGGGATACCCACGGCCTTCCGGTAGAGCTGGAAGTGGAGAAAATGCTGGGTCTGGACGGCAAGGAACAGATTGAAGAGTATGGTCTGGAACCATTTATCAACCACTGCAAGGAATCTGTGTGGAAATACAAGGGAATGTGGGAGGATTTTTCGGGAACTGTAGGCTTCTGGGCAGATATGGATAATCCCTATGTCACCTACCATGATGATTTCATCGAGTCCGAATGGTGGGCTTTAAAACAAATCTGGGACAAAGGCCTTTTGTATAAAGGATATAAAATCGTTCCCTACTGCCCGCGCTGCGGAACCCCGCTTTCCAGCCATGAGGTAGCCCAGGGATACAAGGACGTAAAAGAACGCTCCGCTATCGCCCGTTTCAAAGTAAAAGGCGAAGACGCATATATTCTGGCATGGACCACAACACCCTGGACCCTTCCGTCCAATGTGGCACTGTGTGTGAACCCAAATGAAACCTATGTAAAAGTGACATCCGGGGAATACACCTACTATATGGCAGAAGCCCTGCTTGACAAGGTTCTGGGAGAAGGAAATTATGAGATTCTGGAGCGCTATACAGGAAAAGAGCTGGAGTACAAAGAGTATGAGCCGCTCTTCCCATTCGTAGAACTGAAAAAGAAAGCATACTATGTTACATGCGATACTTATGTAACGCTGACAGATGGTACCGGCGTGGTTCATATTGCACCTGCTTTCGGTGAAGATGACAGCAAGGTGGGAAGGGCATACGACCTGCCGTTCTTACAGTTAGTAGATGAAAAAGGTGAGATGACCGCAGAGACTCCATGGGCAGGCACGTTCTGCAAAAAAGCAGACAAAGAAGTGCTGGTCGACCTGGAAAAACGCGGTCTGCTGTTTGACGCGCCTGTATTTGAGCACAGCTATCCCCACTGCTGGAGATGTGACACTCCGCTGATCTATTATGCAAGAGAGTCCTGGTTCATCAAGATGACAGCCGTGAAGGAAGACCTGATTCGCAACAACAATACGATCAACTGGATTCCGGAAAGCATCGGCAAGGGACGCTTCGGAGACTGGCTGGAAAATGTACAGGACTGGGGCATCAGCCGCAACCGCTACTGGGGAACCCCGCTGAATGTGTGGGAATGTGAATGCGGACATATGCACTCCATCGGAAGCAAAGAAGAGTTAAAGGCAATGTCCGACAACTGTCCGGATGACATTGAGCTGCACAGGCCATACATTGACAATGTCACCATCCGCTGCCCGAAATGCGGCAAAGAGATGCATCGTGTGCCTGAGGTGATTGACTGCTGGTTTGACTCCGGTTCCATGCCTTTTGCACAGCATCACTATCCATTTGAAAATAAAGACCTGTTTGAGCAGCAGTTCCCGGCAGATTTCATCTCCGAGGCTGTGGACCAGACAAGAGGATGGTTCTACTCTCTGCTGGCTATTTCAACCCTGATCTTCAACAAGGCTCCGTTTAAGAATGTAATCGTGCTGGGCCATGTGCAGGATGAAAACGGGCAGAAGATGAGCAAATCAAAGGGCAATGCCGTTGATCCGTTTGAGGCTCTGGATACCTACGGGGCTGATGCCATCCGCTGGTATTTCTATGTAAACAGTGCGCCCTGGCTGCCGAACCGTTTCCACGGCAAGGCTGTACAGGAGGGACAGCGTAAATTCATGGGTACCCTGTGGAATACTTACGCGTTCTTCGTGCTGTATGCGAATATCGACAACTTTGACGCTACAAAATACAAACTGGAATACGACAAGCTTCCTGTTATGGATAAATGGCTGCTGTCCAGGCTCAATACCCTGGTGAAAACCGTGGATGACAACCTGGCAAACTACCGCATCCCTGAGACAGCCCGCGCGCTGCAGGATTTTGTGGATGAGATGAGCAACTGGTATGTGAGAAGAAGCCGTGAGCGTTTCTGGGCAAAAGGTATGGAACAGGATAAGATCAATGCTTATATGACCCTGTACACAGCCCTTGTGACCGTTGCAAAAGCAGCAGCACCTATGATTCCGTTCATGACAGAGGATATTTACCAGAACCTTGTGAGAAGCATTGACAAGGACGCACCGGAAAGTATCCATCTGTGTGATTTCCCGGAATGCAATGAGGCGTGGATCGACGCTGAACTGGAAGAGAACATGGAAGACCTTCTGGAAATCGTGGTAATGGGCCGTGCATGCAGAAATGCGGCAAATATCAAGAACCGCCAGCCAATCGGCAAAATGTTCGTCAAGGCCCCATTCCAGCTTTCCGACTTCTATAAAGAGATTATTGAGGATGAACTGAATGTGAAGAAGATGAACTTTACAGATGATGTGAGAGATTTCACATCTTACAGCTTCAAGCCTCAGTTAAAGACCGTGGGACCAAAATACGGCAAGCACCTGAACAGCATAAGAGCAGCCCTTTCCTCCATCGACGGCAATGCAGCCATGGATGAGCTGAAGGCCGGCGGCGAGCTGAAACTTGACATTGACGGTCAGGAAATAGTATTATTAGAAAGTGACTTACTCATTGACACTGCGCAGATGGAAGGATATGTTTCCGAATCAGACAATGACATCACGGTTGTACTCGATACAAACCTGACTCCGGAATTAATTGAAGAGGGCTTTGTGAGAGAAATTATCAGCAAAGTCCAGACCATGCGTAAAGAGGCTGGTTTCGAGGTAATGGATAAAATCAGAATTTCCCTTACAGGAAACCAGGTGATTGAGGGCATCTTCCGCGCTCACGAGGCGGACATCAAGGCAGAGGTACTGGCAGAAGACGTCAACTACAATGAAGTAAGCGGCTATACAAAGGATTGGAAGATCAATTCTGAAAGCGTGACATTAGGTGTGGAGAAGATTTCATAAGGAATCTTCCCGGCCGGTCAGTTCCGGAGGAGGAGAAAATGTTAGATAATAATTTCAAAAAAGAAGAGTTTAAGAAAAGCGTCAGGGAAAATGTAAAGATGCTTTACAGAAAGACCATTGAGGAAGCAAGCCAGGAGCAGATTTTCCAGGCAGTTTCCCTTGCGGTCAAGGACGTTATTATTGACAACTGGTTATTGACACAGAAGCAGTATGAAAAAGATGACCCGAAGATTGTATACTACCTGTCCATGGAGTTCCTTATGGGCCGTGCGCTGGGCAACAACCTGATCAACCTGTGCGCATACAATGAAGTGAAAGAGGCACTGGAGGAACTGGGATTTGACTTAAATGTGATCGAAGACCAGGAGCCGGACCCGGCCCTTGGAAACGGTGGTCTGGGAAGACTGGCAGCATGTTTCCTGGATTCCCTGGCAACTCTGGGCTACTGCGCTTACGGCTGCGGTATTCGTTACCACTATGGTCTGTTCAAACAGAAGATCGAGAACGGATTCCAGGTGGAAGTACCGGATAACTGGCTGAAAGACGGATATCCATTCGAGCTTCGCCGTCCGGAATACGCCAAAGAAGTAAAATTCGGCGGATATGTAAAGGTAGTATATGACCCTGCCACAGGCAGAAACAATTTCGTACAGGAAGGTTACCAGTCTGTACTGGCTATTCCATACGACATGCCTATCGTGGGTTACAACAACAAGATCGTCAACACCCTGAGAATCTGGGATGCACAGGCCATCAGTGAATTCCAGCTTGATCTGTTTGACAAGGGTGACTACAGAAAAGCAGTTGAGCAGGAGAACCTTGCAAAGAATATCTGTGATGTCCTTTATCCCAATGACAATCACTATGCAGGTAAAGAGCTGCGTCTGAAACAGCAGTATTTCTTCATCTCCGCAAGTATCCAGGCTGCCATTGAGAAATTCAAAAAATCTCACAGCGACCTGCATGATCTGCCGAAGAAAGTTACCTTCCAGTTAAATGATACCCATCCGACCATGACTGTGGCGGAGCTTATGCGTATCCTTCTGGACGAGGAAGGCATGACCTGGGAGGAGGCATGGGAGATCACAACCCATACCTGCGCTTACACCAACCATACCATTATGGCAGAGGCACTGGAAAAATGGCCCATCGAGCTGTTCTCCAAACTGCTTCCCCGTATTTACCAGATCATTGAGGAGATCAACCGCAGATTCATCCAGGAGATCAACAATAAATATCCGGGCAATCAGGAGAAAGTCCGCAAAATGGCTATCATCTATGACGGCCAGGTCAAGATGGCACATCTGGCTATCGCAGGCGGTTACTCCGTAAACGGTGTTGCAAGGCTGCACACGGAAATCCTGAAGAAACAGGAGTTAAAGGATTTCTATGAGATGTATCCTGACAAATTCAACAACAAGACAAACGGTATCACACAGAGACGTTTCCTGCTCCACGGCAACCCGTTGCTGGCAGACTGGGTAACAGACCATATCGGAGACGGATGGGTGACTGACCTTTCACAGCTCTCCAAGCTGAAAGTATATGCAGATGACAAGAGAGCACAGCAGGAGTTCATGAATATCAAATATCAGAACAAGGTGCGTCTTGCAAAATATATTCTGGAGCATAACGGCATTGAGGTGGATCCGCGTTCTATCTTCGATGTACAGGTAAAGCGTCTGCATGAGTACAAACGCCAGCTTATGAATATTCTGCATGTGATGTATCTGTATAACCAGATCAAAGAGCATCCGGAAATGGATTTCTATCCGAGAACCTTCATTTTCGGCGCAAAAGCCGCAGCGGGATACGTGCGTGCAAAACTTACGATCAAGCTGATCAACGCAGTTGCAGATGTGGTGAACAATGATAAATCTATCAATGGAAAACTGAAAGTAGTATTTATTGAGAACTATCGTGTATCAAATGCGGAGATGATCTTCGCTGCAGCCGATGTGTCTGAGCAGATATCTACTGCAAGTAAAGAGGCGTCAGGAACCGGTAACATGAAGTTCATGCTGAATGGTGCGGTTACTATCGGTACTATGGATGGTGCCAATGTGGAGATCGTGGAAGAAGTGGGCGAGGAGAATGCGTTTATCTTCGGTCTGTCCTCCGACGAGGTTATCAACTATGAGAACCATGGCGGATATGATCCCATGCAGTATTTCAACAATGATCCGGATATCCGTAATGTGCTGATGCAGCTGATCAACGGAACGTATTCCAATGGTGACTTTGAGCTGTTCCGGGATATCTATGATTCACTGCTGAATACAAAGAGCAGTGACAGGGCAGATACTTACTTTATTCTGGCTGACTTTAAGGCTTATGCAGAAGCACAGAAGCGTGTGGAAGAGGCTTATAAGGATGAAGCGGGATGGGCTAAGAAGGCGCTGCTGAATACGGCATGCTCCGGTAAGTTCACGTCTGACAGGACGATACAGCAGTATGTGGATGAGATCTGGCATCTGGATAAGGTTACGATTGATAAATAGAGATAGTGTTATCCTGGTGAGTGCAGGGTGATGAGGTGAGGGGGCTGTCCTGATGAATTGAGAGGTTCATGAGGGGCGGCTCCTTTTTGTGTGGGGTAAAACCGGACGCCGGGTCTGGCCATAAGCTTCCCTGTACGGACGGGAGCAGAGAACTTCCGAGCTAACACGCAACCCGCACTAAGTTCATCGCCTTAGGGCTCTTCACTAAGTGCTTGCTAGCGTGTGGATCTCGTAAGATTCTCTAAGCGCTCCTAAACGCCCGTACAGGGAAGCTTATGGCCAGACCCGGCTGTGCGTTTAGGCGGGAGGTGTAAGCAGTTCGATGCGGGACACGATATAGAACGCTGTTTGTGTCAGACGTTTACTTGCCGTTATCGGTTTAAAATACGGGTAGAATACTGACAAAATAGAAAATATTAAAATGATTTCTGAATTTGATGATAAAATATATCTGACATGTAATAATTGGTGTATTTGTCAAAACTACGTGCCAATCATTTCTTTTGACATCCTTTTTGGTCTATGGTACACTGAAAATAATTATGGAGAAATATACCCTACCGTAATAATGTCTGAAGACTACTCGAAATTGAAGAATATACTAACAGAGGTGAAAACAGTGGACAAGAACGAATACCGTGCCAAGCTGGACGTGATCAACGATCTGGTTGACAGGCAGGACTATAAGGGGGCTCTGGAAATTGTCGATACGATTGACTGGCGCAGGGTGCGAAGTGCAAGAACACTCTGTATGGTCGGCGAGATTTATGAGGCGAATAAACGGTATGAAGACAGCCGCAGGCTGCTCATACTGGCACATCAGAGGGCACCTATAGGAAAAACAGTAATATACCGGCTGGTTGAGCTGGCAATCAAAATGGGGAATTTTGATGAGGCAGTGGAATATTACAACCAGTTTGTAGAAATCTCCCCGAATGATAACTCACGTTACATATTAAAGTACAAAATCTACAGAGGAAGACGTTCACCCATCCAGGAACAGATCGCAATTCTGGAAGAATACAAGGGACGTGAGTATACGGAGCGCTGGTCTTATGAGCTGGCAAGGCTGTATGCCAAGGCCGGTATGAAGGACAAATGTGTGGAAGAATGCGATGACCTGATTCTCTGGTTCAGTGAAGGCAAATACGTGATAAAAGCCATGGAGCTGAAAATGAAATATGCTCCGCTTTCTCCAAGCCAGGAGGAGAAGTACAGAAATCGTTATGTGGAACCGTCACCGGAGAGCGCCGCGGCAGCCGCAGCAGCTACAATAACCGCAGCCACACAGGCGGCTTCAAAGCTTGTCAGCCAGTCCGTGGGTACAGGAATTGCAGAACAGAATACAGATGAAATGCCCCATATCGAGTCAGTCCGCTCCAGGGCAACCGGAAAGGCACCGGAGGAAGTATCCGTATTTTCACCGATTCTGGAAACAACAGGGGTTTTACAGGATAAAATTGCAAAGGGTATCCGGGATGTATTCTCCGGCGGCCCGAAAGTAGAAGAGCCGGAGGCTGAGACAGATGCGCCGGCAGAATCTGCCGCAGATGATATACAGAGCTACGGCATGGAAGATGACACCAGGGATTACGTGGTAAAAGAACTGGAACCGGACAAACCTGCATCATCCAGCATCACACCTGCAGCCATGAAACAACCGGTATCAAGACCTGTCGAGGCGCCGAAAGAGCCTGTCCGGGAGGTTGATTTGGACGCTATTCTGGCTGAGACAGCAGGAGAACTGGCACAGGCAGTCGCAAAGGTATCCGAAGGGGTAACACCGGCAGTTGAAGCCGTGGCCGAAACAGCGGCAAATGCGGCAGAAAACACGGTGATGCCGTCTGAGATATCGGCAGAATCCAATGCGGCAGATGCAGAAAACGATAGAAGTGAACCACAGCCAATATACGAAGCAGATCAGGAGCAGCAGCCGGTTTCAGAAGCAGTGGAGGAGCCGGTAAGAGAATATACGATCGGCTCACAGCCAACGGTTCCGGATGGGGAAGCTGCCCAGTCTGAACAGACAGTTTATGAACCGGCTCAGCCACAGCAGACGGAAGCAGGATCATTCCAGGCTGAACAGGCAGCATATGAACCGGCTCAGCCGCAGCAGGCGGAAGCAGAATCATTCCAGGTTGAACAGACAGCATATGAATCAGCTCAGTCCCAGCAGGCGGAAGCGGAATCATTTCAGGCTGAGCAGACAGCATATGAACCGGCTCAGCCGCAGCAGGCGGAAGCGGAATCATTCCAGGCTGAGCAGACAGCACCGGAATCCCCCCAGTTTGACCAGGCAGTACCGGAGTCAGTTCAGCCCCAGCAGGCGGCCCCGGAACCCGTCCAGCCAGAGCTGGAGCAGCCGTCCATGGAATCCATCATGGCAGAGGCGGCCATCACCTCAGAACCGGACGATTTAGAAGGCAGAACCATCGAAATACCGGTAGATGAAGTGAAAGCAGGACTTGGCGGCATGACAATAGATCTGCAGAAAGCCCTGGAGTCAGCAGTTATGGAGCCGGAGACAACGGCACAGTCCAAGAGCGCCGCGCAGCCGGGAGATTTTGCACAGCCAGGAAAAGCTGACCGGTCTGAAAGTTTTGAACAGCCTGAATATCCGGAGGATGAATTGGTCCAGACAGTTGCTGAAGACAAGCGTATGCCTAAAGAGGCATCCATGTCTCCTGCAGGGACTGCCACAGAATCCATACTGAGACATCACCTTACCCCGGAAGAACAGAAACGTCTCTTCACTTACTTTGCCCCCATACCGGGCCTGACCCAGCAGATTACAGAAGCACTTGACATTGCACAGGAGTCTGCCTGTGAAAGGACATCAAAATCCGGAAATATAGTGATTACAGGACGCGAAGGTGCAGGCAAGACCCGCCTGTCAGAGGGCCTGATAAAAGCCATCTGCAAGGAGCGCCATATGGAAGGCGCCAAGATCGCGTATCTGGATGCGGAGAAGATGAATGAGAAGGACCCGGCCTATGTAGTTGACAAGCTGGCCGGCGGCTTTCTGGTAGTGGAAAACGCTTCATCATTAAAAGCGGATGTGATAGAGAAACTTTCCAAGGCCATGGAATTCAGGACAAACCGTCTGACTGTTATTTTGGAAGACTTGAAGCCGGGCATTCAGAGCCTGGAGAAGACGTATCCGGAGTTTATGGAGAAATTTGATTCCCGCGTAGTCATTCCGGTATTTACCAATGACGAGCTGGTATCCTTTGCAAAGACATATTCCAAAGAGATGGGATACAAAATTGATGACATGGCTGTTCTGGCCCTGTACACCTTGATTGGTGACAACCAGGACGAAGACGATCCCGTATCAGTGGGACAGGTAAAAGAGATGATGGACAACGCAATCAAACGTGCCTCCAGAGGCGGAAGACGCCCGGGCAAAAAAGTGGCAAAACGCCACCTGGATGAGAGCGGACGCATTATGCTTTACGAAAAAGACTTTGATGTATAAAATAATCCCCGGCAGCGAATTGGAGTGTGTAAACTCCGGCCTGCCGGGGAACATTAAATTATGACGGGAGATGAAAAGATGACAGCCCCATACCTGGGAAATCCGAAAAGGACCATAGAGGTCCTGCAGAAATATGATTTTGTTTTTCAGAAAAAATACGGGCAGAACTTTTTAATCGATACCCATGTACTCGACAAAATAATAGATGCCGCACATATTACAAAGGATGACTTTGTGCTGGAGATAGGCCCCGGTATCGGAACCATGACCCAGTATCTGGCACAGGCCGCCGGAAAGGTATATGCGGTAGAGATCGACAAGACGCTGATTCCTATTTTGGAAGATACGCTTCAGGAATTTCCGAATGTGACCATATTAAACGAAGACATTCTGAAAGTCGATATCAAAAAACTGGCAGAGGAGCACAACGCTGGAAAACCAATCAAAGTTGTGGCGAATCTGCCATATTATATTACGACGCCGATTATCATGGGATTATTTGAAAGCGATGTTCCTATTGCATCCATCACGGTTATGGTGCAGAAAGAGGTAGCAGACCGCATGCAGGTGGGACCGGGAACCAAAGACTACGGCGCCCTGTCTCTGGCAGTCCAGTATTACGCTGATCCGTACATTGTGGCAAATGTGCCTCCAAACTGCTTCATGCCGAGACCGAAAGTGGGAAGTGCGGTCATACGCCTGACACGCCACAGAGAACCGCCTGTGGACGTAAGGGATGAAAAGCTCATGTTCCGATTGATCAGAGCCTCCTTTAACCAGAGGCGGAAGACACTGGCTAACGGACTGAACAATTCTCCGGAGCTGTCATTTTCCAAAGAGGAAATACAGCGCACCATAGAATCCTGCGGTTTTCAGGCCGGTATCCGGGGAGAGACACTGACGCTGGCGGACTTTGCGAGACTGGCAAATGCCCTTGCAGACGGAAATACCGCAAAAGAATAACAACGGCGGTATCAGCAGATCTTATTGCCGTTTGCCATCAGCTTGAATTTCATGCCCAGCATTTCCGAGGCCCGTTTACACATGAGCATACGCTGCATGAAAATCTCAAAGTAATCCATAATGGAACAAATCTCTTCATCCAGTTCAATATTGAGCTGGATGATTTTTTTATCCATATGAATGGAGAGTGCGGAGGAGATGGCAGCATAATTGACTCTGTCGTGCTTATCGAAATTTTCCCGTATGGGGTTGCGCACTCGGTTGCGGCGCACATCTGTCTTGTCAGCCAGAATGACAGCCGCGGAGACCGGATCTACAGCGCTGCCGGTTCCCTCATCGTGCTGACCGATGGCGCTTATGATCACTGCAGTGTCCCTTGGCGAAAGTTTATATTTTTGAAGAATGTGCATAGCCATAAGCGCACCGCTGTGGGCGTGGTCGCTGCGGTTGATACAGTTTCCCACATCGTGAAGGAGTCCGGCCACTTTTGCAAGCTCCACTTCACGCTTTCCATATCCAAGTTTTTTCAGTATTTTTCCTGCTGTCTCAGCAACCTTGACGGCATGCCGGCAGGAGTGCTCCGTGAAGCCCAGGACACCCAGGCTGTGATTGCCCTGTTCCATGTATGCTTTCACTTCTTCGAATTTCTTCAGTTCCTTATAAATATTTTCATTCATATTTCTTTTCTTTTACCCTTCTGACGGCATCTGTAGCCGGGTCAGAATGTTCGCATTCATCTGCTGTGAGGGTGATCTGACAGCAGAGCGGATTTCCTTTCATATATTCTTATGCAGAGCTGAGGCCATTAGTCCTCTCATCCGGAAAAGGATGGTCAATCTGGTTCGGGTCTCCCGGCAGGATGACCTTCGCTCCTCAGCAGCATTAAATTCTTCAGCCGCCTGACGGATTCTCTTGCGCGAGCGCCTTTTTCCCTACTGCTTTCTGATCCATCCAGCTCCTTCAGTGCTTTTTTCATCATACATTCATATAGGAAACAGTTCTATCATCCCATTGTTAAATCCACAGACAGTTTTTGTAAAACAGGACGTCCCGGCCTGCTTTACAGGCATTTAACGAAGAGCTTACGAAAACAGGATGGATGAAAAGACGAAAATGCAGTTTAATAGGCATTGTCAGCAGCAGCGCTGTACATGAAAGGAAAGGAGAATACATTTCATGTTAGAACTTCAGAATGTAAAGAAATCCTATGACGGGGTCACCATTTTGCAGAATATCAATCTTTGTATCGAGGAGGGAGAAATCGTCTCTATACTGGGCCCGTCCGGATGCGGCAAGACAACACTTTTGAACCTGATACTGGGCATTACGGATTTAGATGAAGGAAAGATCATATTTAACGACAAAGATATCACAGACGTACCTATGGAGGAACGCGGATTTAATATTGTATTCCAGGATTATGCCCTGTTTCCCAATTTAAATGTATATGAAAACATTACATACGGCCTCAGAAACAAACCGGACATATCCAGCGAGAAGGAAGTACAGGAATTCATTCATCTTCTGGGGCTTGAGGAGCATCTGGAGAAGAAGATAGAACAGCTCTCCGGAGGCCAGAAGCAGCGTGTGGCGCTGGCCAGAACCATGGTGATGAAGCCTAAGATCCTTCTTCTGGACGAGCCTCTGAGTGCTCTGGACGGCGTTATCAAGGAATCCATCAAGGAGAAGATCAAAGAGATCGCCAGGGAATTCCATCTGACCACCATCATCGTCACCCACGATCCGGAGGAGGCGCTGACCCTGTCCGATAAAGTGCTGATTGTAAACAAAGGAACCATTTCCCAGTACGGATGTCCGGAGGAAATCATAACTGCTCCGCAGAACCTCTTTGTAAAAGAGTTCATCCTGAACCAGTTGGAAATCAAGAAAAACAATATTTTCATGCTGTTCCGCCAGGATAAGCAGGTGAGTCTGCAGGTGGTGTGACTGTATGATAAAAAGAAATGAAAAGGAAATAAAGGTGATTTATGTACTGGTGGTCCTCCTGTTTTTGATATTTCTTGCAGTTCCCATAGTAAGGCTGCTGGGAAAATCCTTTGAGGGGACAGATGGATTGTCCGCGGAAAACTACATTGCAGTGCTGACCGGAAAAGGATTCGGCAGGGCACTTTTGAACAGTCTGTGGATTTCCGTGTGCAGTGCGCTTCTGGCTACTCTGCTGGCATTTTTCCTGGCTTACACGATCCATTACACCAATCTGAAAAAGAGGACAAAGAAACTGATCCGTACTTTGGCGGTTCTTCCCATGCTGCTCCCCACAATTACCTATGGGTTTGCCATTATTTACTCCTTCGGCAAACAGGGACTTCTGACGAGGCTTTTCGGACGTCAGATCTTTGAGATTTACGGCTTTAACGGCCTGCTTCTGGGGTATGTGATCTATACACTTCCCGTTTCCTTCCTGCTTATTTTGAACACCATGAGCTACATAGATAAAAAATTCATGGTGGTCTCAAGAGTCATGGGAGATAAACCTTTTGCCACCTTTATGGGAACCGTGGTGCGCCCACTTCTGGGCACTCTCGCAGCCTCCATGATACAGTGCTTTTTTCTGTGTTTTACTGACTACGGGATTCCCGCGTCGGTGGGAGGTAAGTTTGAGGTTGTGGCAACCGTTCTTTACAACGAAATGCTTGGCAGTGTGCCAAATTTCCGGAATGGAGCGGTAGTGGCAATGATGATGCTGCTCCCCTCTGTGCTGAGCATTTCCCTGCTTCACTGGCTGGAACGCTACAATGTCCGGTACAACAAGATTTCCGCCATAGAGATAAGACAGAACAGGAGAAGAGATTTTTTCTGCGGCCTGACAAGCGGTGTAGTTCTGCTTGTGATCCTCTCCGTATTTGCCGTGATCTTTGTGGTTCCCTTTGTGGAGGAATGGCCCTACAGAACAAATTTTACCCTGTCTCATGTGACGGAAGTCTTCCGGGACAGCAGTCTGCTGGGGGTATTTAAGACTTCCCTGCTCATGGCAGTGCTGACTGCGCTGGCAGGACTTGTCACCACCTATGGAGCGGCCCTTGCCACGGCCAGAAGCCAGCTTGGAAGGAGGTGGAAGGGCATCATTGAGAGCATTGCCCTGGTCACCAACACGATTCCGGGCATGGTGATCGGTATAGCATTTCTGCTTATTTTTACAGGTACACCGCTGCAGAATACCTTAGCGCTTATCATCCTGTGCAATGTGGTACATTTTTTTTCCACCCCGTACCTGATGATGAAAAACTCCCTGGAAAAGCTCAACAGTTCCTGGGAGACAACAGCCCTCCTGATGGGGGATTCCTGGGCGAAAACCATTTTCAGGATCGTAACGCCAAACATGCGCTCCACCATTTTGGAGGTATTCAGCTACTATTTTGTCAATGCCATGGTGACAGTCAGCGCCGTCATCTTTATCGCCGGAGCCAGAACCATGGTCATCACCACCAAAATAAAAGAGCTGCAGTATTACACCAGATTCAATGAAATATTCGTCCTGTCCCTTTTGATCCTGGCAACGAATCTGGTGGTGAAAAGACTAGTGGGATACCTGTCCCAGAGAGAATTCCATCCTGGAAAGATCCTGGAATCATCCATATTAAAAAAGAAAAGAGGAGTACAGAAAGTATGAAAATGAAAAAAGTGACAGCATTTATGATGACAGCAGCCCTGGCGGCATCCGTTCTTGCAGGGTGCGGTTCGGGCAGTGAGAAACAGGTAGTAATCTATTCCAATGCAGATGACGAGGCTGTGGAGGCTATGAAAGAGACACTGGATGCAAACGGTTATGAGGGAAAGTACCTGTTCCAGACCTTCGGCACCTCAGAACTGGGCGGCAAACTGCTGGCAGAGGGGAAAGATATTGAGGCGGACATGGTAACCATGAGCTCTTTCTATCTGGACAGTGCACAGGAGCAGAACAATATGTTCCTGGATTTGACCTTTGACTATAAAACCCTCACTGAGTTTCCGGCATTTTATGCACCCATCACCTCCCAGGAGGGCGCCATTATCCTGAACACAGAGATGCTCAGCGAAAACAACCTGGACAGACCGGAGAGCCTGAAAGACTTGACAAAACCGGAATACAAAGACCTGCTATCCGTGACAGATATCAAAAGTTCATCCACAGCATGGCTTCTTATGCAGGCGCTTGTCAGTGAATACGGCGAGAACGGTGCCAAAGACGTCCTGAAAGGCATCTATGAAAATGCCGGCCCCCACATCGAGAGTTCAGGCTCTGCGCCGCTTAAGAAAATCCGTGCCGGTGAGGTGGCAGTGGGATTCGGCCTCCGCCACCAGGCAGTTGCTGACAAAAAAGACGGCCTTCCCGTGGACTACGTGGACCCAAAAGAGGGCAACTTCTCCCTCACAGAGTCCGTTGCAGTCATTGACAAAAAAGAGGCGAACCCTCTGGCCATGGAAATGGCTCAGTGCATTGTGGAAAAAGGAAGAAGCGAGCTGATCAGGACATATCCGAACCCTATCTACGAGGGCGAGGAGGCAGACCCTGAAAATATGTCCGCCTACCCAAAAGTATTTCCAGAGAAACTCACCGTTTCCTTACTGGAACGGCACCAGGAGCTTTCGGAAGAATGTAAATAAACGAAGGCTGTGAAAGATACCAATAAAATCACATACAGGAGAATAGAAACATGTTAAACTATAAATTATTAACCCCAGGTCCTCTGACCACGACAGACACCGTAAAAAAAGAGATGCTTTTTGACCACTGCACATGGGATGATGACTACAAAAAAATCACTCTTAGTATTCGCAGCCAGCTTCTGAAACTGGCTCATGTAACCGAACCGGAATACACAGTTGTCCTGATGCAGGGCAGCGGCACCTTCGGCGTGGAGTCCGTCCTCACCAGTGTGATCGGCAAGAGCGACAAACTTCTCATTGCCGCAAACGGTGCCTACGGCGAGAGAATGGCAGACATTGCTGCCCACGCAGGTATTCCCTATGTGCTGTACCGTGAGGAATACGACAAAGTCCCCTCAGCCAAGATCATCAAAAAGATCATAAAAGAAGACCCAGAGATCACCCATGTATCCATGGTCCACAGCGAAACAACCTCCGGTATCCTAAACGATATTGAATCTGTTGCAAAAGTGGTAAAAGACATGGGAAGGACCTTTATCGTGGATGCTATGTCCAGCTTCGGCGGTGTGGATATCCCGGCAGCAGACTGGGGCATTGATTTTCTTATCAGCAGTGCCAACAAATGCATCCAGGGTGTCCCCGGATTTTCCTTCATCATCTGCAGAAAAGACAAACTTATGGACAGCAGCGGAAAAGCCAGAAGCCTGTCCCTGGACCTGTACGACCAGTGGCTGACCATGAACAAAGACGGAAAATGGCGTTTCACATCCCCCACCCATGTAGTTCTGGCCTTCGCCAAGGCTCTTGAAGAACTGGAGGAGGAAGGCGGCATCCCGGCCCGTGCCAGACGCTATGAGGAAAACAACCGATATCTCATTGAAAAAATGGCAGAACTGGGCATACGTCCCTACATAGAAGGCAAATACCAGGGCCCCATCATCACAACCTTCTACTACCCGGAAGGCAGCCACTTCTCCTTTCAGGAGATGTACCGGTACATCAAAGAAAGAGGCTACGCCATCTATCCCGGCAAAGTCACAGATGCGGATACTTTCCGCATAGGAAACATAGGCGAGATTTACCATGAAGACATGGAAAACCTCTATAACATTATCAAAGAATTTCTGGAGGCAGACAAGAGATGAGCAGATTTGACGCAGTTATATTTGACTGGGCAGGAACCACAGTAGACTACGGAAGCTTCGCACCCGTACAGGCATTCATAAAAGCCTTTGAAGAATTCGGCATCACCCCCACCATAGAGGAGGTGCGTGCCCCCATGGGCATGCTGAAAATAGATCACATTCGCACTATGCTGTCCATGGAACGCATCCGTAATTTATGGTATCAGATCCACGGCGCTCCCTTCACAGAACAGGATGTAAAAGAGGTCTACG
The DNA here is from genome assembly GCF_037000545.1 of Blautia sp. JLR.GB0024. Classification (NCBI taxonomy): domain Bacteria; kingdom Bacillati; phylum Bacillota; class Clostridia; order Lachnospirales; family Lachnospiraceae; genus Blautia; species Blautia sp. JLR.GB0024. The sequence continues at coordinate 159,336 of NZ_JBANBF010000002.1, forward strand.
AGCACAGCGAGACAGCAATACTGGAAATCCTCCCCGACTTCGCTGCCCCCAAGCCCTACGTCCCGGAGACCATAGAAAAACTCCGAAGCCTGGGTCTTCAGATAGGCTCCACCACAGGATACACAGAACAAATGATGAAAATCGTAGCCCCCAAAGCCGCAGAGCAGGGATATGCCCCTGACTTTTGGTTCAGCCCCGACGACGTAGGCGGTATTGGCCGACCCTACCCCTACATGATCTTCCGCAACATGGAATCCATGCACCTGATGGATGTCCGCCGCGTTCTCAAAGTAGGTGACACCGTAGCTGACATCAAAGAAGGCAAAAACGCCGGAATGCCAACCGCAGGCATCCTGGAAGGCAGCTCCGTCCTCGCCCTCACGGAACAGCAATACCAATCCCTCACCCCCAAGGCCCGTACCCACTGCCTCCATGAGACCGAACAAACCTTCAAAACCGCCGGCGCCGATTACATCCTAAAAGACATCCGCGATATCCTGAACCTCCTGTAACCCCAGCAGATTCCACACCCCATATCCACACCCAGCTTCACAGCCGCAGCCAAATCACAGGGGGAGGAAAGGGTTCAATATTCTTTACAACAAAAGCCATCGCCCGGACATATCCAAACCGGGCGATGGCTTTTTCTATAAATATTAAAGGAAGGAGAGCCGGTCTTTCGACCGACATATGAAAAAGAAAATATAAAAATAATGTTTGTTTTGAATTATTTTTATGATATAAGTATATTCCCCAAATATGTGCAAATCATGTTTAAGTTGTGAAGAATTCATGAACGAAAACCGAATCTTTTATGAATGTAAAAAATTATCGTAAATTGTCACTAAACGGCACCCGTATTTTCAAATGTTTGATATCCAGAAAGTGCTCAGTCCCAAGCCGTATGCCGCCCATAAGTCCTGATGTATCCTGCAGTTTTGATGGAATGATGCGGCAGTCTCTGTTCTGGTGGCGGGCCAGATAGGCCACGATCCGCCGGTTGATGTCAGGGATATAGTTGGAGAAGGAGCTGTTCAGCACGATTAGGTCAATATTGAAGGTGTTGATGATATTATTAATGCCGATGGACATGTATTTTACAAACAGATCCATCATTTCCAGCGCCTCGGGTTTCTGTTCCTGATAAGCTCTCAGAAAGCTGTCAATGGTGACAGAATCCTGATGTGTGCGTGCGGCATATTCATTCAGTATGGCTCTCTCTGAGGCGTACAGCTCAAAACAGCCGTTATTGCCGCAGGGACATGGCTTTCCGTCGGGAAACAGGATGGTGTGGCCAAACTCTCCGGCGTAGCCGTCACGGCCCTTGTAGAGCTGTTCATCGATCAGGATACCCATGCCGACACCGTCGTGGATATTCAGATGTATCATGTTTTTATAATTATAGTGGAAAGCGGACTCGCCCAGCACGGACAGGTTGGATTCGTTCTCCACAGTGACCGGTATGCCAAACTCCTCAGCCAGTATTTTACCGAGATGAGGCTCCGGAAGGGGATAATAGGGAGTGAATATTATTTCATTATCCCGCACAACACCGTATATGCCGATGGAGATTCCCACGATTCCGTAAGGCGCATCCTGACACCGTGGAATCGTCTCCTTTATTATACGGCGGAGTAGTTCAAGCAGGCAGTCCTCCTCCCGGAAAGGGTATTCCCTTAAATGGCAGTCCTCACCTTTCAGATCAGAGGTCAGGGTGATGATCTGTCTGGGATGGACGTCAATGGAGAAGGCATAGCCGCATTTTTTCTGGAATTCCATCAGGATCGGCTTTCTGCCCAGGGCGGTCTGGGCGCTCCCTATCTCAGCCACCAGATTCTGGTCCATAAGCTCCTGTACGATATTGGATATGGTTGCCTTTGTCAGGTGCAGCTCCTTGGCCAGGGCAGCGCGGGAAATGGGCGGATTGTTTACGATATACTCCAGGACCAGACGCCGGTTGTTGTCTCTTATCATTTCTTGGTTTGCGATTGCCATAAAAATCCTCCGTGATGCAGCAGCTGATCATGCCGCATCTTTTTACTGTTACAGTAATCATACCACTTTTTTGGTGCCTGGGGCAAGCAGTTTGTTTACCCACTATACAAATATTGTGAACAGTAACAACAGTAACTTAATAGAAACTTTAGATGCAGGATTTGGCGATTTGTGCTATTCTTAATAGCAAGCAGGGACATCCTGTGAGCTGCAAGGGGATAAATGAAAGGAGTTATGATTATGATGAAACGAGGAATTGCGTTCCTGGCTGCGGGGATTATGCTGCTGGCATCACCAGTCAGTGTACTGGCAGACAGGGAGGACGCCAAACTGGAAAAACCATATGTATCATTAGGCGCGGATCTGAATGCGCAGGAGCGTGCAACCGTACTGGAGCTTCTGGGGGTTACAGAGGATGACCTGAAAAATTATACGGTAGCCACTATCACCAACCAGGATGAACACGACTATCTGGATGCTTATCTGGACAAGAGTGTGATTGGTTCCAGAGCGCTCTCATCCGTACTGGTAGAAGGCAAGACGGACGGGAACGGAATCAAGGTAACAACTCACAACATTTCCTATTGTACCACCGGTATGTACCAGAATGCCCTGGTGACAGCAGGCATCAAGGATGCGGATATTGTAGTTGCGGGACCATTTAAGATCTCAGGGACAGCAGCTCTTGTAGGCGCCATTAAGTCCTACGAGAACATGACCGGAGAGAAAGTGGAGCAGGAAAATGTGGACACAGCCACCAATGAGCTGGTCATCACAGGAAAGCTGGCTGAGAATGTGGGAGACAGCGAGAAGGCAGAGCAGCTTGTGGGCGCGGTCAAGGAAAAGGTCGTGGAGGCACAGAACATGTCAGAGGATGAGATAGGTGACGTGGTGGACCAGGCGGCAGATGAGATGGAAATCAATCTTTCCGCTGAGGACAGACAGGCTATTGTGAATCTGATGGAGAAGATCAAGGGGCTGGATTTGGACGTGGACAGCCTGAAGGAACAGGCAAAGGATTTGTATAACAAGATTGAGGACCTGGGACTGAAGCTGGATATCAACCAGGAAAAGGTACAGGGATTTTTTGATAAGATCATAGAGTTCTTTAAGAACCTCTTTAGCTGATAAATAAAAGGATGGCCCCGGGCATGCAGAATATCTGCAGCCAGGGGCCTCTCTTTCATACTTCTTAACAGCCGGCACTCTTTAAGGCCGGCCCGGACGTCTAATCATTATCATAACCGGTGCTGCACTTCTGAATTGCCTCGTTCAGGGACAGCATACGGCGGTCAAGCTGGGATGCTATTTTGGCACATTCCTGTAATTCACTGCTTATATAGGCCGGAGCATTTCCCTCAAATTTGTAATAAATCTTGTGCTCCAGGCTTGCCCAGAAGTCCTGGGCGATGGTGCGGATCTGTATTTCCACCTTGGTCTCCACTACTCCGTCTGACAGGAAGATGGGTACGGTTACAATCATATGGTAACTCTGATAACCGCTCTCCTTAGGATTCTTGATGTAATCCTTCAGGGAAAGTATCTTCAAATCAGTCTGTTTTGCAATCATGTCGGCTATGCGGTAAATATCTGAAGTGAAAGAACAGATGATTCGGATACCTGCAATATCGTTTACATACTTGACCATGTTCTCGATATTGGAATCATATCCGTTCTTCCTCAGTTTCTTTACAATACTCTCAGGAGTTTTAATCCTGGATTTTACATGTTCTATCGGATTATAACGGTGGATGTGCTGAAATTCTTCGTTCAGAATATCAATCTTGGTCCCCACTTCCTTCAATGCGGCATTGTACAGGAACATCAGAGTTTCCCAGCTGTTTACGTCCTCGTAATTGGTAATATGAAGGGCGCTGCTCATTCTTTTCACATCCTCTTTCGTGATTCGTGGCAGTTCAAGGACACTCTGTCAGGTGTATTTTACTGCCGGCAGGAAGATTTCCCACTTTTATCAAGTATATCACAAAAGCGTCAGATTGTCACATTTTTGACGATTGTTAATGAAAATTTTATAGGATTGACAATATTTTACACTTCCAGCTTCATATCACCATTCTTGATCCAGTTCAGCTTCCGCATACAGTTGCAGAAGAACAGGGACAGAAGTCCCGGCAGCAGAAAATGGATCACAATGATTTTCACCATTACGAGTACGCCCCCCTCTGCGGGAACCATAGTCTGCCATGTCATGATCTGGCCTACAAGCCCTGCGGTTCCCATTCCGGAACCGGTGGCGTTGTTGGTCATTTTAAATACCATGGTGCCGATGGGTCCCAGAATCGCACTGGACAGGATTACCGGCAGCCAGATGACCGGTTTTCTTACTATGTTGGGCACCTGGAGCATGGATGTACCGATACCCTGTGCCAGAAGACCGGAAACCCCGTTCTCCTTAAAACTTGCCACAGCAAAGCCTACCATGTTGCAGCAGCATCCTACGGTAGCTGCGCCGGCAGCCAGACCGGACAGATTCAGGATAACGCCCAGTGCGGCGGAGCTTATAGGCAGCGTAAGTATCATGCCCATAAGGACAGACACGATGATGCCCATAAGAAACGGCTGCTGTTCGGTTCCCCAGTTGATAAGGGAGCCTAACTGTGTCATCATGCGGCTGATGGGAGGGCCTACAAGTATGCCCACAGCAGAACCGGAGAGGATACCCACAAGGGGTGCCAGGATAATATCCAGGCGTGTTCTGCCTGCTACCAGCCTTGCCAGTTCAATAGCAACATAAGCGGCCACAAAGGCACCGAGAGGTTCCCCGGGGCCGGACAGGATGACAGAACCGTCCTCTGCAAATACGGCGCCCGCAGTGATCTTACCTGCGAAACCGCCCACCATGCCTGCGGTGGCGGCAGAGAGCACCACAAGAGGTGCCTCCTTAAATCTGCAGGCCACACCCACACCGATTCCGGCGCTTGTCATGGCTGCAGCCATCTTGCCGAACTGGTACAGCAGAGTCCCGATATTTCCGCCAATGAGATTTCCTATCTGCTGGATGATCGTGCCGATGATCAGCGTGGCAAAAAGCCCGGAGGCCATGCCGCTCAAACCATCCACGAAAATCCGGTTCAGTAATTTTTTCAATGTTCTGTACTCCTGTCTTAATCCAGTTTGATATTTTTAAACAGGGAGCCGAGAGTGGTGGTCAGCTCTTCGCTTTTCGGAATTTCGATATCTTCAAACTCATCCTTCTCTTCCGGCACTTCCTGGAGTGCTTTCATGCTGAGGCTGATCTTGCCGTCTTCATTCTTGATCACTTTAACAGTTACCTTATCGCCTACAGATAAAACTGCTTTCGGGGATTTGATCCTCTTCTGGCTGATCTGGGATACGTGTACCAGACCGGAGATACCGTCACCTAAGTCCACGAATGCGCCGTAGTTCTGCAGTGTCTCAACAGTGCCTTCCAGAACTGTGCCGACTTTGATGTCAGCGATTTTTTCACGTCTCTCAGCGTCTCTTTTCTCTCTTAAGACTTCTCTTGCTGAGAGGACCAGGTTGTTCTCCTCCTCGTTCACATCAAAGACACGGACAGTCAGAGTTTTTTTCAGGAACTCCTCCGGGTCTTCCACATACTGCAGGGACAGCTTGGATACGGGGATGAAAGCGCGGATGCCTTCCACGTAAGCGATAGCGCCGCCTTTTACGATGCCCTCAATGGTCACGTCAAATTCGGTCTTGTCCTCTTTCATCTTCTCCAGCTTCTCCCAGATGTCCATATCCGCATCTCTGAAACTTTCAAAAGAAGCATCGATCTCCTTTGCGAAGTCGTCCATAGTTTCCTGGTTTTTCATTTCTTCTGCCATGATTTTCCCTCCTGTGTCGGTTAGCAAATTCTTTTGCTTTCGATTATATCACAGAAAGGGGAAGGTCTGCAATGTCCGTGTGCAGTTCTTTCTGTTAGCATGTTCGGTTTTGGGGTATGGTCAGGAGTTATTGTATTTTTGTTCAAAGTCCTCAATTGTCTTGGCCCTGGCCGCATATCTAATCCATGGGTCCAGAACTTCGGTGTCGTTTTGCTCCATAATGTTTCTTTGCAGTTTTTCAGATACTTCGCCCAGATCCTTCAGCAGAGTTATAATACCCTCTGCCTTTCCCAGGGCCAGTCCTTCCGTCTCCAGTTCAATTTGGATTCCGGCATAAAAAGCAGGGTGTCACTGCATTGATATGGGGCTGCTGTTTCCGTTTTTCAATATAAAACATGTTTTATGAGTTTTCAATGAATTAAATTGATGCAGGAGGTTTCCTATCCTTCCGAAGACCCCTGCAAAAAATATGGTGAAAAGCACGAATTTTCCGAAAGGACAGACCAGACATAGGTCGGTCCGTTATTATGAAATGATTTAAGATATTTTGAATCCCAAGACAGATTCAAAATCAGAGAGATAATCCCGAAAATTTGCGTTTTCTTAGTTTTAGCACAGGCTTTTCCCGCCGGCAACAGGTATCTCTGATCTATAACTGAAGTTTGCTGTGGTTCAGCCAGGGAGATAACCTAAAATCTCTATTTATATATCATTCGAGAAGTACCAGAGTAATGTTTTTCGAGACAACCAACTAGAGCCAAGAGCCTGTTTCAGATTATATGTAATATGGGTAGTAGACATGGTCAGGTTCCTTAAGATTACCTGCCAATCTTAAAAGCGTCTATCAGATTATGTGTAAAACAAGCAGAAAAGAAGGTCAGAATCTTCTAGGATACCTACAAAAGCTCAAGGCGTCAGTCTGATTATATGTAAAATACGCAGAAAGGAAGGTCATAATCTTCTAGGATACCTACAAAAGCTCAAGGCGTCAGTCTGATTATATGTAAAATACGCAGAAAAGAAGGTCAGAATCTTCTAGGATACCTACGAAAGCTCAAGGTGTCAGTCTGATTATGTGTAAAATACGCAGAAAAGAAGGCAAAAGATTACGAAATTACCTACAAAAGCGCAAGAGGCTAGCCTGATTATGTGTAAAACAAGCAGAAAAGGAGGTCAAAGATTACGAAATTACCTACAAAAGCGCAAGAGGTCAGCCTGATTATGTGTAAAACAAGCAGAAAAGGAGGTCAAAGATTACGAAATTACCTATAAAAGTTCAAGGTGTCAGCCTAATTATGTGTAAAACAAGCAGAAAAAAGGTCAGAATATTCCAGGATACTTACAAAGGCACGGTGCGTCAGTCTGATTAAATGTAAAACAAGCAGAAAAGAAGTTCAAGACCATTCAGATTACCTAAACCCACCAAGTCACCTAACATATTATCTATAAAACAAGATGAGAGCAGCAGTCCCATTAAAATCATATATTTGATTCAGGTAACTCCTCCAGACAGTCAAAATCAGGAAAAACCAGGGTCATCCTTTGTGACTGCTTATTAAATAAAACAAATCCGCGGCGGCCACATATGCATGTCCAACCAGCTGCCATATATGGTCACACTGATCACCAGGCCAATTTTATCGCTGCATAAAATCTAACAAATGGTACTGAAGACACTGAGCAGTAAACAATAAATTTCCATAACTCTTTATAATGAAAAAAGGCAGGTAAATTGATATTCTCCCAAAAGTATGTTAGGATGTAACTATTCAACAGGCCAGTGCATTTACTGTGCTGACCATAGGAATTCCCCAACAGGGAAACACGTTAAGCCGTCAGGTAAAAATACAATGCATAGACTGGAAAATTCTACAGAAAATTATAATTATTATAGAAGCAAGGGAAAGGACGCAGAGAATGGCAAAACAAGGGAAAATCTATATTATGGGCCATAAAAACCCGGATACGGATTCCATCTGCTCAGCCATCGCCTATGCGGATATCAAGAACCGCTCCGGCGACGGAAGAAGATATTTGGCAAAGAGAGCAGGACAGATCAACAGTGAGACGGAGTATGTACTGAAGCGTTTCGGTATGGAGGCGCCGGGTTATCTGGCAGATGTGGGCACACAGGTGAAGGATATGGAGATCAGGGAGACACCAGGTGTTTCCAGCAGCATTTCCATCAAGGATGCCTGGGCCATTATGAAAGAGAGCAATGCCGTGACACTGCCCATCACAAAAGAGGACGGACAGCTTGAAGGACTCATCACTACAGGAGATATTGCGAAATCCTATATGGATGCCCACGACAATTATTTCCTGTCAAATGCCAGAACCCAGTACAGAAGCATTGCCAACACTGTGGATGGTACCGTGGTAACGGGAAATCCCCATGGATATTTTGTCAGGGGAAAAGTGGTTATCGGCGCGGCCCATCCGGATAAGCTGGGAGAATTTCTGGAGGAGGACGACCTGGTGATCCTGGGTGACAGACACGAGGACCATCTGTGTGCCATCCGCGAGAACGTGAGCTGCGTCATTGTCTGCAACAGTGCTGAGGTGGCGGATAATATCAAGGATGCAGCCGTGAAAAATGACTGTGTGATCATCCGCTCTCCCCTGGATACTTTTACAGTGGCAAGACTCATCAACCAGAGTATACCCGTAAAACACATTATGAAGAAGGACAATCTGATAACCTTTCAGACCGACGACTTTACGGACGATATCAAGGATGTGATGGTTAAGAACAGACACAGGGCTTTCCCTGTGGTGAACAAGCATGGAAAATACATCGGAACCGTGTCCAGACGAAACCTGCTGGGCATGAAGAAGAAAGAACTGATCCTGGTGGACCACAATGAGAAGACTCAGGCAGTGGATAATATTGATGCAGCCGATATCCTGGAGATCATTGACCACCACAGACTGGGATCACTGGAAACCATTTCGCCCATCATGTTCAGAAATCAGCCGGTGGGATGCACTGCCACCATTATGTATCAGATATATACGGAGAAAGCCATGGAAATACAGCCGAACATTGCAGGGCTTCTCTGCGCGGCCATCATTTCCGATACGCTTATGTTCCGTTCGCCCACCTGCACCCATATGGACAAGATGGCAGCAGGGGCGCTGGCCCTTATTGCCGGTGTAAATATAGAAGAATTTGCAAAAGAAATGTTCACAGCGGGAAGCAATCTGAAAGGAAAGACCACAGAAGGCATATTCTATCAGGATTTCAAACGCTTTACCGCAGATGACACCAACTTCGGCGTGGGTCAGATCAGCTCCATGAATGAGGAGGAGCTGAAGGATCTGAAGAAACGCCTGATTCCGTTTATGAAAAAGGAATGCGGCAAGAACGGGATCACTATGGTATTCATCATGCTTACCAACATACTGGACGAATCCTCAGAGATCATCTGTTACGGGGACGGAAGCGGGAAACTGGTGGAGGATGCCTTTGGTGTGAAAGAGGAGGAGGGCGGCTATATCCTTCAGGGAGTTGTTTCCAGGAAGAAGCAGCTTATCCCGGCCTTTATCGGTACGCTGCAGCAGAATAATAACTAGGACTCTGCGGGGTCTTATACGGGAGGAAGATATGGTATTTCCAATTTTAGAAAATGAATACTGGTACGGCGGATATGTATACGGCTCCTGTGCGCAGCCCTACGATGCCTCCAGTGAAGCAGAGATCGATCTGCGGAGAAATGACAGTACAAATCAGGCAGTACCCTTCTTTGTATCCACAAAGGGCCGCTACATCTGGTGTGAGGAGGGCTTTCTGCTGCATTTTGGCGGCGGAAACATTACAATTGACCGGAATGTGGAACTGAGAGAAGGTTATGTAAACCTAAAAGGCGCGTATCTGGCCGCCTGCAGAGAACATTTTCCTTTCCGGGAAAACACCCTGAGTGATGAATTTTTCAAAAATCCGGTCTACAATTCATGGATAGAGCTTACATTCTGGCAGAATGAAGAGGATATTCTTCGTTACGCGGATCAGATTCTGGAAAACGGCATGCCTGCAGGTGTGCTCATGATTGATGACGGCTGGTCTGACTACTATGGGAAATGGGTTTTCAGCCGGGAAAAATTTCCCCATGCGGAGGAAATGCTGAAGACACTTCACAGCAAAGGCTTTTTTGTCATGCTCTGGATCTGTCCCTACATTACTCCGGACACCCTGCAGTACCGTCAGGCAAAGGCTATGGATATTCTCATTAAAAATCCTGACGGAATGCCTCTCATCACAGAGTGGTGGAATGGCTGGTCCGCTGCCCTGGATCTGTCGAATCCGACGGCTGTAAACTGGCTGGATGAGCAGCTTCAGGCCCTGAGAGCCATTGGCGTGGATGGTTTTAAGTTCGATGGGGCGGACGTGCTCTATTATCCTGACGACATGGTCACTGCCGGCGGTGTCACGTCCAATGAGATGGCACGCCTCTGGTGCGCTTACGCGGAGAAATTCCCGTTCAACGAGCTGCGTATGGCCTTTAAGGCAGGGGGAATGTCCCTGATGCAGAGACTCTGTGACAAGCCCCACAACTGGGGCGAGGAGGGCATCCGGGCGCTGCTGCCCGACACCCTCATGCAGGAGATCACAGGACATCCCTTTGGCAGTCCGGATATGATCGGCGGCGGTGAATACGTGAATTTCCAGGAAAACAGCGGCAATCTGGACCAGGAACTGTTCAACCGGCACAGTGAGATTGCCTGTCTCCTGCCCGTTATGCAGTTCTCCGCAGCGCCCTGGAGAGTGCTTGGCAGGGAAAGCTATGACAGGATATTAAAGAGTGTGAAACTGAGGGAACGCTATGCTGCCAGGATTCTGGAGCTTGCCCACCATGCTGCGCGGACAGGGGAACCCATCGCGCGGTATATGGCATATGAGTTTCCTGAGGGCGGATACGAGAGGGTCAATGACCAGTTCATGCTGGGAGAAGATATTCTGGTGGCACCTATCTGTGAAAAAGGCAGAACATCCAGAAATGTGGCTGTGCCAAAGGGAAAATGGTGTTTTCGCGGCACCGTGATCCAGAGTGAAGGAACCCTCATGGAGCTTACTCCGGAGGACGGAGAGCCGATTGTGCTCGAAAAATGCGAATAAAAACCTTTGAAGAAAGGAAACAAAATGTCTAAAATAGAATGGAAGCCCGGAAACATGCTTTACCCGCTGCCAGCCGTGATGGTGACGGTGGCGGATGAAGAAGGGCATGACAATATCATTACCGTGGCATGGGCCGGGACGGTCTGCACCAATCCGCCCATGGTATCCATTTCCGTAAGGCCGGAGCGCTATTCCTATAAAATGCTCTGCAGTACCAGAGAGTTTGTCATAAATCTGACCACGGAAAAGCTGGCATATGCCACAGATTACTGCGGGGTAAAATCCGGCAGGGATGTGGACAAGTTTAAAATGGCCCATCTCACCAGAGAGGAGGCTTCCCATGTGGGTGCCCCGATGATAAAAGAGTCACCGGTCTCCATAGAGTGCCGTGTGAAGGAGATCACGGAGTACGGAAGCCACAGCATGTTCCTTGCGGATGTGCTGGCCGTACATGTGGACAAAGAATACATGAATGAGAAGGGGAAATTTGACCTGGCTCTTGCCAATCCCATTGTCTATTCCCACGGAGAGTATTACAGCCTCGGGAAAAAGCTGGGAACCTTCGGATACAGTGTTAAGAAGCGCAGAAAGAAGAAAAGCAGAAAATGAAAAGAAACATAGTATTGATCGGAATGCCCGGTGTGGGTAAAAGTACGGTTGGAGTCATTCTGGCAAAGGTACTGGGATACCAGTTCATAGATGCAGACCTGGTGATCCAGGAGAGGGAGAACCGGCTGTTAAGTGAGATCATTGCCCAGGACGGGCTGGAAGGATTCCTCAGAGCAGAGGAAGATGCCAATGTACAGGTTGCCAAAGATGCCAAAAAGGCTGTTATCGCCACAGGGGGGAGCGTGGTGTACTGCAGCCGGGCCATGGAACATCTATCAGAGACAGGACAGATCGTCTATCTGAAACTGGATTACGATACCCTGGACAAACGCCTCAGTAATTTGAAGGGACGCGGTGTTGTCCTGAAGGAGGGTCAGGACCTGAGAGGACTCTACGATGAGCGCATACCGCTGTACGAAAAGTATGCGGATATCACAGTTGATGAGAAAAATCTGGATGTGGAGGAAACTTTACAGAAAATTGTAGAAAGACTGAAACAGTGACAGAGAATAAAAAATGTCGGTTTATGAATAAAAAATGAAAATATTAATTTTTGTTTACAAATTGCTTTATCTGTTATAATATAATATTTAAGTCGTAGACTATCTTAGCAGGAAGACAAATCATGAACCTGCCGGAAAGTCTGTCTTTTATCCGATCAGATGAAAAAGAAAAGTAAATTTGTAGACGAGATTATGTTTTCTGGTACCGAGTATACCGGCGGGGAGCATAAATAAAATATAGAGGTGTGAATATGGAACAATATGTTATCAAAGGCGGTAACCCGTTAGTCGGCGAAGTGGAGATCGGCGGCGCGAAGAATGCGGCACTGGCCATCCTTGCGGCGGCAATCATGACGGATGAAATGGTTTACATCGAGAACTTACCGGACGTACGTGACATCAATGTTTTATTAGAGGCAATCAGGGAAATCGGCGCATCTGTTGAGAGAATCAGTCCCACAGAGGTGAAGATCACAGGTTCCACCATAGCCAACATCAGCGTGGAATACGAATATATCAAGAAAATCAGAGCGTCCTACTATCTTCTGGGCGCATTGCTTGGAAAATACAAGACAGCGGAAGTTCCTCTTCCCGGAGGCTGCAACATCGGAAGCAGGCCCATTGACCAGCATCTGAAAGGTTTCCGGGCTCTTGGTGCGTCCGTTGATATTCTGCACGGCGCAGTTGTCGCCAAAGCGGAGAGGCTGACAGGAAAGCATATCTTCCTGGACATGGTGTCTGTAGGTGCGACCATCAATATCATGATGGCAGCCGCCATGGCAGAGGGCAATACCACCATCGAGAATGCGGCCAGAGAGCCTCATGTGGTGGATGTAGCCAACTTCCTGAACAGTATGGGAGCCAACATCAAAGGCGCCGGTACGGATGTTATCCGTATCAAAGGCGTGGAGAAGCTTCACGGAACCAGTTATTCCATCATTCCGGATCAGATCGAGGCGGGTACTTTCATGTGCGCGGCGGCAGCTACCATGGGGGATGTCATGGTGAAGAACGTGATTCCGAAGCATCTTGAGGCGACCACAGCCAAATTAGAGGAGATCGGATGTGAGGTGGAGGAATTTGACGACGCGGTACGCGTAGTAGCCTCCAAACGCCTGAAACGCACCCATGTAAAAACCATGCCCTATCCGGGCTATCCCACAGACATGCAGCCCCAGTTTACTGTGGCACTGACACTGGCGGAGGGGACAAGCATTGTGACGGAGTCCATTTTCGAGAACCGTTTCAAATACGCGGACGAGCTCTCCCGTATGGGAGCCAGCATCAAGGTGGAGGGCAATACAGCCATTATTGACGGCGTACACAAACTGACCGGTGCCAGGGTAAGTGCGCCCGATTTGCGCGCGGGAGCGGCTCTTGTCATTGCAGGGCTTGCGGCAGAGGGAATCACCATTGTGGACGATATTGTTTATATCCAGAGAGGATATGAGCGTTTTGAAGAGAAATTAAGATGCCTGGGAGCAGAGATTGAGAAGGTTTCCAGTGAAAAGGATATACAGAAATTTCAGCTTCGTGTAGGATGAATCCATAGGCTGGCTTTTTTAGCCAGCCTTTTTCATGCGGGAAAATATAATTGACAGATATCGGATGCTGTGCTAAGGTAATCATGTGTATAAATTCCATATCAGCTTACCGAGTGCACCGGGATTCAGTTTTGCCCTCTTAAAAAATTCCGGTGAAAAGGGAATCAGGTGAAAAACCTGGACGATCCGGTCACTGTGAGCAGGGAGCGAAGCGCAATGAGCCATTGTATAAGAAATTATATGAGAAGGAGCGCTGAACGGAGATCTGCGAGTCAGGAAACCTGCTTGGATAAGTAAAAGGTTGAAACTTCCGAAGAAAGTTTCCTATCCATTATGATATTTGATATGGAATGCCTGCCTGGAACGTGAACGAAACAGGAACCTGTGTGAGGAATTTATGCATCCATAAAAGCAGGGGGTCACCGGGGACGATCGTGTATCTATACATTTCCTCCGCACCCCAAATGTATAGATTATTGGGTAATCTCAATAATCATGGATTGGTCTGACACGAATCGGCCTATGGGCCTCCTGCAGGAAAAAATAGTGTATACGGCTGCTGTGGGATTACTGCCTGACAGCAGCTTTTTTGCTTCAATGGGAAATGAACGCAGACAGCACTGCCCCGGTGCGGAAATACGGCTTAGGAAAATGACCACAGGCCAGGTTATATCGTTTGGCTGTTTTGGAGCAAAACCGGAATGAAGGGATCAGAAGGGAGAATCGGTAATATGCGGGAACAAGACTTGATTGCAGCAGCTGAGGAAGCGGGGTTTGCAAAAGCCGCCGTGATGAACACGGAAGATTTGGAATTTGAACATGAGTTCCGCAGGTTCTGCGAACAGAACGACTGTGGAAATTATGGCAATAACTATGGATGTCCACCCTACTGCGGAACCCCGGAGGAGATGCAGAACAGAGTCATGCGGTACCGCCAGGCGGTAGTTTTCCAGTCCAGAACCCCGGTTAACAACATCTTTGATGATGCGGAGACAAAACAGATCAAGAAGATACACACCCGGATGACACTGCGCACAGTAGAAGAACTCAAGAGAAAAGGACTGGATGAGGACGGTATGTTCATCATGTGCGGACCCTGCAACCTGTGCGACGTATGTAATATGCCGGAAGGAAAACCATGCGTGCAGGAGCAGAATCGCTTTTCCTGTCTGTCTGCGTACTGTATAGATGCGGCGAAAATGGCGAAACACTGCAATATGGATATGCAGTGGAATGGGGATGTGGTTTCGTTTTTTAGTATGTATCTCTTTGATAAAAAATAAAGAATAACGGATTACAGAGAAGATTAGATACGGAGCAGTCCGGGCTCATAATTACATGAATTTTAGATGGTACTTCGTAAATGGAGTACCATTTTTTGTAAGGTTTGTATCATATCTGCTGATCGAGACAGACCAATCTCAAAAGTTGGTAAATATTCACAAAATTTAATGACAAATTTCGCATATTATAGACAATTGCCAAAAGCGATTGTATAGATTATAATACAATTATCAAACGTGCACGGACACGGCGTAGGAGAAACCATGAAAGTTACAATCCGAGAAGTCGCAGAAGCAGCGAATGTATCAAGAGGGACAGTGGACCGGGCCTTAAATCACAGACCGGGTGTAAATCCGCAGGTAGCGGAAAGAATCATAAAAATAGCAGATGAGCTGGGGTATAAGCCCGATATGGCAGCCAGAACACTGGCAAATAAAAAGTATACCAAGACAATAGGAGTAATCCTTTGTTCGGAAGGCAATCCCTTTTTTAATGATGTTATCAATGGTGTCAACAACGCACTGGAGGAAATGGGGCACTTTGGAATACAGAATATTGTCAGAAAGATTAAAGGGTTTGACGCAGACCTTTTACTAAAAGAAATAGATGGACTTCTGGCAGAAAAAATATCTGGTCTTGTAATAACTCCGGTTAATTCCCAAAATGTGGCACATAAGATCCAGGAATTGGAAGACGCAAATATACCGGTAGTAACTATAAATACAGACATATCCAGTGTAAAACATCTTGCGTATGTGGGGTGCGATTATATAACCAGCGGATGTGTGGCAGGTGAACTGCTGGGTATGATGAGCAATGGATTCGAGGAACATGTCGCCCTGATCATCGGTTCCAGTATGGTCATGGCACAGGAGCAGCGTCTCAGGGGAATAAAGAAAACTCTGAAAAGGGATTACAGTAATATAACAGTGGAAGCAGTTATTGAGAATGACGACGATGACCAGAAATCATATGAACAGGTGAAAGCGCTGCTGAAAGAGAAGCCTGAACTGACTACGATCTGTTTTGCATCAGCAGGTGTGGAGGGTGGTATAAAGGCCGTCCGTGAGTCGGACTGCGGAAGAAAGCTCCGTATAGTAACGTATGACCTTACGGATATTGTGCGGGAAAATTTGAAATCCGGTGTTGTCTCAGCCACCATTTGTCAGGAGCCCTTCAGGCAGGGATTTCTGGGAGTTGAAATTTTAGGGCGTTATCTTTTATATGGCACAAAACCAAAGGAATCTACAATAAAGACGCATATATTTATAGCAACAAAATATAACTTATGAAAAATTCTCTTTATCCGATCAAGGGTAAAGAGAAAAAATTTAACCTTTATCGTGCACGGACACGAAAGAAAAGATTAGTTTTAAGCGTATGCTTTTACTAATAAATTTCAAAGGGTTTTATGAAACTCGAGATAGTAAAATTCTTTGATGAACTACATTGGAGGAGGAAGAAAAATGGCAACCAGCAGAGAAAGGCTGAATCAGACACTGAATCATATTGAGCCGGAAGAAGTGGTCGTAGATATGGGGGCGACACCAATTACCGGAATCAATGCAAATGCTCTTGACCGGTTAAGGAGGGCACTGGGCCTGGAGGAAAAAAGAGTAAAGATCAACGAACCTCTTCAGTTATTGGGGGAAGTGGAAGAGGATGTTCGTCAGAAACTGCATCTTGACTGTGTGGAAGTATCCACAGGCATGAATATGTTCGGATTTTCCAATTCGGGCCGTAAGCCCTGGGTATTGCAGTCCGGTCTTGCAGTTGATGTTCCCTTGAATTTTAATACCACAGTAGATGAGACAGGTCGTACATATCTGTATCCCCAGGGGGATTTAAGCGTACCGCCATCCGGTATGATGCCAAAAGGAGGATTTTTCTTTGACAACATTACCAGAGGAAATATCGAGTTTGATGAAGACACAGACAGTGCGCGGGTGGATTTTAAGGATGACTTTGCTGTCATTACAGATGAACAGCTGGATGAACTGAAACGGCAGTGTGACTACTACTATAACAATACAGATTACGGAATTGTTTACAGCGGTGCCATAGCCTCAATAGGTGATTTTGCAACGGTTCCCGGACCGAATGTGAAATATCCGAAAGGAATCAGGAACCTGTCAGATTTTATGATGGCACATCATGTATGTCCGGACTATATCCATGAGATTTTTGAGATGCAGGTGGAGACGGGACTAAAAAATGCAGAATTGATCCGCCAGGCCTGCGGCGACAAAATCCAGGTGATTTACATATCAGGGACAGACTTTGGAACTCAGAACGGGCCGTTTATGTCATTGGATTCGTTTAGAGAATTTTACAAACCGTATTATAAAAGAATCAATGACTGGGTGCACAAAAATACAAATTGGAAAACATTTTATCATACATGCGGCGCAGTCATGACATTTTTACAGGACTTTTACGAAGCAGGAATGGATATTCTGAATCCTGTTCAGCTCTCAGCCAAGGGAATGGATGGTAAGATCCTGAAGGAAGAGTGGGGTGATAAGTTTGTTTTCTGGGGTGGAGGTATTGATACACAGCATACTCTGCCTTTCGGTACACCGGATGAAGTATATCAGGAGGTAAGAGAACGCCTGGAACTATTTTCAAAGGGCGGCGGATTTATATTTAATACAACACACAATATACAAAGTCCTACAAGTGCAGAGAATATGCTGGCAATGTTTCAGGCAGTTGAAGATTTCAAGAATACGAAATAGGTCTCGTTTTGGAGAGGAAAGTGGGGAAAAACTATGAAAAAAATGGCGATGTTTTTGGGAACGGCAATGCTGATGACTACAATTTTAACCGGATGCGGCGGCACAAGCGAAGAGACAGATAATGGGGGGAAGGAAAATCAGGCGGATACAGGTACAGGGGGAGATACAGAGACAGTAACAGATACGAACTCAGATGATATTGTCATATGGGCATTTGCAGAACCACATGCGGAATATTTCAGATGGGTGACAGAGGAATATAAGAAGGAACATCCGGATGTTAATTTTACCATTGAGATCATGACAACAGATGCACTTTCTGAACGTTTGGCAGTGATCAATGCATCCGGGGGAGAAGGAGCCCCCGATTTGGTAGATCAGGAACAGGGGTTTTTCTCACGCTTTATGTCCGAGGAGCAGATGTGCTATTATCCTCTTGACGAATTTATGGAGCGGGACGATGTAACGGATAAGATGGTCAAGAACCGCTTGGACCTGTATGCTTATGATGGACATTATTACGGCCTGGAGCATGCTCTGTGTCCGGTGACTATGGCATACAGAAAAGATTTATTTGAGGAATATAATATTGAAATTCCAACCACATGGGAGGAATATAAAGCTGCAGCAGAGGAATTTGCAAAACATGATATTTATATTTCGGCAACAAAGGATATGTCAATGGGCGGCGAACTTGACGAGATTGTTTTACTTCTGCGCGCTGCCGGTCTGGACTATGTGGACGAAAACGGCAAACTGAATATTACAGATGAATTTAAAAACATTGTCATGGATTATGTCCAAATGCAGCAAAACGGAATGATGTATGCCTGGGAGACACAGGACGAGGCATGGCCGGTGGTAGCGGAAGATAAAGTGGCAACCTATTTTACCGCTGACTGGGCAGCAGGGTGGCTCAGGGATAATGTTCCGGAACAGAGTGGAAAATGGCAGATGGCACCATTGCCGAAGCTTACAGATACAGCTTCTGTGGTATCCGTCAGGGGAGGTACAGGCCTTTGTATGACAAAGTATACGGACAAAGATAAAGAGGAGCTTTGGGACTTCATGAAGTTTGCACAGCTGGATAAAGATAACTGTGTAAAGAAATACGAAATGATCGCATTATATCCACCGGTTTACGATGCCATGCCTGAATGTAACAGTCCGGTAGAGTATTATGACAATCAAAATCTTGGAGAACTCTATGAAAGCCTTGCAGACGAGATACCTGTACAGTATCAGGCAGACTGGAGAAATGCCTTTACAGAATCCTTTAATTCCAATGCCTACGATCTGGTAGAGGGAAATATAAGTATTGATGAGCTGACAGATATATTGACAGAGGCGGTGAATGATTATAACGAATCAAAATAACATACAGGAGGACATGTAAATATGAAGAGAAATAAACGAAAAATTATGCCGTATCTTTTCATATCACCGTTTTTTATCCTGTATGCGATCTTTGGATTATATCCTGCAGTTTCAGGTCTGATATTGTCTTTGCAGACAAAAGCCGGACAGTTTACATTTTCCAATTATCAGACAGTGTTTATGGACTCCAGGTTCTGGAAGTCTGTAACGAATGCTGCCATTTATATGCTGGGGAGTATATTTATTATACTTCCCGTTGCATTAATTGCCGCGCTGATGCTGAACAGTAAATTTATGGGTAAGAAAAGCGGCTTTGTTTCAACCGCATTTTTCATTCCAAATGTAACATCTGTTATTGTAGTAGGCATTGTATTTAAATTAATCCTTAGAACTAATAACGGGTTGATCAATACAGCTTTACAGGATATGGGTATCATAGAAAGGGCGGTTAAATTTTTAAGTGATCCGGTGTGGGCGATTCCTTCCGTGCTTTTGATCGGATGTTGGAGATATTTTGGTATTAACAGTCTGTATTTTCTGAGCGGTTTACAGGGGATACCCACGGAACTTGGGGAGGCGGCCAGAATCGATGGTGCGGGCAAGTGGAAAGAGTTCTGGTATATTACACTGCCTTTGCTGAAGCCTATTATGACATATATCGTATTTATTGCGATTACGGGTTCTTTTGCCATGTTTGGCGAAGTCATCACTCTGGTTCAAAACGGTTCATCTGTGGGTTCAAGGGATTCCATGCTGTATCCCGTTATATACCTGTACAATATGATGTTTAAAAATAATCAGGTAAACCGCGCGGCTACGATGGGATATATGATAGCAGTTATCCTTCTGGTAATCACAACTATACAGAGATATCTGTTTCGTGAGAAAGACTGAGGTATGCGGATGAAGAAAAAAAGAGTGATTGCAAGTATCCTTTTCCATATAGTATTGTTGGTGGCTGTGCTGTTCATCCTGTATCCCTTCGTATTTATGATATCAGGAGCACTTAAGACGGATCTGGAGATGAACAGGCATATATTACGGCTGATTCCGAGGGAGATAACCCTTGATAATTTTAAAACCCTATTTGAGACTATCCCGTTCTGGAAGCAGTTTATGAACAGCTTTTGTGTGGCTGCGGCTGCTGCGGTTCTTGCTATGCTGGTTGACGGGCTGGTGGCATATGGATTCACAAGATTTGAATTTAGAGGAAAAGGTATTCTTATGAGCCTGATACTGGCAACGATGCTGATACCCCCGCAGGTGCTGATGGTTCCCCAGTTTCAGATGTATAAAACCATGGGGCTGTTCGGATCGTATGTACCCCTGATCATACCGGCACTGATAAACGCATTTGGAATATTTCTGCTGTGTCAGATCATGGGACAGATTCCAAAAGATTTATATGAGAGCGCAATGATTGATGGGTATGGTGAGTTTAAGATATTCATGAAGATAGCAATACCCCTAAGTAAGGCAGGAATTGGCATACAGGGTGTTCTTACATTTATGAATACATGGAATGATTTTATGACGCCTTTGATCTATCTGAATGCGGAGGAAAAGTATACACTGCCTATTGGCCTCATGCGTCTTCAGAGTTTTTATAAGATATCTTACGGGGCACCTCTTGCAGGGGCGTTACTGTCATGTATTCCGGTCATCATTATACTGGCTGTAGTGGGGCAAAAATATTTTGTGAAGGGACTGATGGCAGGGGCCGTCAAGGGTTAAGTAAGCAGAAGGGATAAGTGTGTAGGTAGATATGAAAAGCTATATAGTGATAGAAAAGGGAATGGACCTGCTGACAGGTCTGGCAGCAAAGGAATTAAGGCGTTATCTTTATGTGTTGGGTTTGGAGCTGCCGCTGATAGTGAATAAAATGCCGGATAGCGGGAATGCGATAATTGCCGCATGTAAAGGAAGCCGCTTATTAGAATCATATGGACATGTTCTGGACTATACAGATCTTGGTGAAGAAGGATATATCTTGTATGGTTCAGGTACCGGAAAGGATCCGGTCATACTTACCGGAAATACGGAGATTTCTGTACTTTACGCAGCGTATCATTTTTTGGAGCTGCTGGGAATCAGATTTTATCTTCATGGGGATACCATACCGGAAGAGGATTGTGCTGTTGACATATGGAATAGGAAGATAAATATCAGAGAAATACCAATTTTTAAGGAGAGAGGAATCCATCCGTTTCATGACTTTCCGGAGGGACCGGATTGGTGGAATAAGGATGATTATTATGCGATTCTGACACAACTGCCGAAGATGCGGGCTAATTTTTTTACACTCCATACCTATCCTGAAAACAGGGAAGCACCAAAGGCAATGACCGCAGAACCACTGGTCTGGATTGGAAAGAAAGAAGACTGTAATGAAGATGGCACGGTAAAGTACAGTTATCCGGTCCAGCATTTTAAGACCAATGGAAACAGCTGGGGATATCATCCTATGAAGACAAAGGATTACCCTTGCGGGATGGGGAATATATTTGAGAAAGACTGTTATGGCCCAGATTATATGCAGGGGTATGAAGACGAAATATACAGTCATGAAATACACGAAGCAGATGTTCCGGCCGAGAAGTATAATCGGATGTTTAACGCTTATGGTAAAGTTTTGGCAGAGACCTTTTCTTATGCTAAAAAGATGGCCGTTAAGACATGTATAGGAACAGAAGCTCCCCTGACAATACCGGAAGCAGTAAGAAAACGTCTGGGTATTACAGGAGAGCCGGATAAAGAAATGATTCAAAGCCTTTATGAAGGTATTTTTGAAAGAATCAAAAGGACCCATTCCCTTGATTATTATTGGATGTGGACACCGGAAGACTGGACATGGCTTGGAAATACAAAGGAAGATACAGAAAAAACCATAAGGGACTTTTCCTGTGCCTTGGAGGCAAAAGAGAAGGTGGATGCCCCCTTTGAGCTGGCTGTCTGTGGCTGGACATTGGGTCCACAGGAGGACCGCGCGGCATTTGACAAGTATCTGCCGGAAAATATGCCTTTTTCATGTATTAACAGAAATGTAGGCTTTGATCCGATTGAGCCTAAGTTTCAGGATTTGAAAAAAGACAGGCCATCCTGGGCAATACCCTGGCTGGAGGATGACCCTGCCATGATTTCTCCCCAGTTGTGGGTGGGCAGGATGCGCAGGGATGCCTTCGACGCCAAACGATACGGTTGTGACGGACTTCTTGGGATTCACTGGAGAACATGCAGTATTGCGCCAAATATTAAAGCACTGATGGAAGCCGCCTGGGAGCAGCCCTGGGATGAATCAGTGTCTGAAAAAATATGTCTGGAAGGATATGTGGGAGCGGATTCTTATACAGAGGAATACCCTGAGTGCAAGGGCGTTTTGAACACAGCCAGAAAGGGGTGTTCAGGGTATGTTTTAAAACTTCCGCCGGGAAATTATACAGTATGTATGGTATTCCAGAAGTGTGATGCAAAACTGGATATTAAGATCAAAAACCTGATTTTACGTGATAGAATGATCAGTGAGGAAAATAATGAAATTTGTGTCCCTGATATAGAGGTGGAACAGGATACGGTCCTTTCCATTGATTTTATGGTAAAAGAAGGATGCCCGGCAATTTCCGCTGTCACAATTGAGGGAGCGACCAAAAATAACCAGCTTGCGGGCAATGATTTCTCCAGGAAAATAAACTGCGGAGGCACAAGTTGGCAGGACTATGAAGCCGATTTGGAACTGTATAAAAAAAATGGACGCTGTGCTCCGACCGGTGACTTTTACCGAAATTTTTCTGTAGCTGAATTTGGTAAAGGAGCGGGGGAAAAAGCAGCAGATATTTTTGCAGAACAGGATGGAAATATGCCCAGGCCAAGCAGATGGGAAGATGGACCGGGGAATATATACTGCAATGAGATTCCCTGGGACGATATGAAGAAGCAGTATGACTTTGTGGATGAATTCGAGAAGCTGGGAACTTTGATACACAGTGCAGGTGAAAAATCACGTTATGATTATTGGAACCATACATTTCAGGCAATGAAGCGGACTGCTGAGATCGGATGTCTGTGGGGAAGCTTTGAAATACACTGTAAAGCAGACAACCATGAAAGTGCATTGGCAGATTATAAAGAACTGCTCAGAGCGGTGGAAGAGCTGGAATATCATCTGCTGATGGCTGTAGAATCCAATGGAGACATGGGGGTTATAACGAATATACAGCAGAGAGCGGTTACGCCTATACTGAGACAATGCAAAGATAAACTGACAAAGTGGTATTCTGATCTGCCGGAGTTGAAGGGGAATGTGGTAGACAAGGCATTAAGACTTGTTGTTCCTACGGCCAGAACTTCCCTGCAGAGAGGAGAGGATTTAAGGCTGAAGGTAATTGTCATAGGCGGCAGTGAAATATCACCGGTTTTGGATATAAGATATATAGGATGTTCGGAATACAGGAGGTATAAGTTTGCAAAGTGTGAAAGGTGGGTGTACTCCCTGACAGTCCCGGCGGCAGAACTGGCGGAAGATTTTGAGTATCATATTTCACTGGAGGAAAATGGCAGGCGGCTGGTATACCCCTGCAGTTCTAAACATCAGGACCAGACAGTAGTTATAGCAGATTGATTTGTTTATTTCAGCGATTATCTATATTAAGAATAAAACAGGATGTTTTCTGCAGAAAACATCCTGTTTATGGTCTCGTGAATAGTGGGAGATACAATCGTTCCCACGTATTGCTCCTATTTCGGACAAATATACCGCGGCAGCCCCTTACTATGCCCCCCATACTCAATCGCCTCTTTCGGACAACGACAGATACATGCCATACAATGCGTACAATCTTTTCCCCACACCGGTTTCCCGTTATCCATATGGATATTCCCCAGCGGACATATATCCGCACATTTTCCGCAGGAGATACAGGAGTCCGCTGCGTAAAACTTCTTTGCATGAACAAACACCGGATAAAAGATATCGTTGACAATGCTGCTGTTTATTTTATCTTTTACGGTAAGGTGACTCTGCGGGAACTTTTTTCCGCCCTTTATCAGGCGTGCGGCATTGTCTATATGGTCTTCCGCAAGGCGGATGGTTTCCAGCGCGTCTTCTCTGCCGGGAGTGGAGAACATGGCTATATAATTTTCCGGCATGAGAAGGGGAAAGCATCCTGAAAAATTCATGTTTTTAGAACTGCATAGTTTCTTTAGATACTTTTCCGCATTTCCGATACTGCCGCCGCAGGTCATGAGAAAATAAATCTCCCTGCTGCCGGACAGCGTAGTCTTTTCCAGCCATGCATGCAGAATGCGGGGGATTCTCCATGCATAGGTGGGTGAGACGATAACCCACGGCCTGTCAGAGCGCATGGCTGAAAAGTCATGGTTTCTGATCCTTTCAAACAGATTCGTAACTTCATCTCCGATTTCTTTACCAATCCGCTTTGCAGCATATTCACTGTTGCCTGTTCCTGAAAAATATAAGATCATGGGACTGTCCTCCAAAATATAAAAAATTGTTATGACCGTGAGCTGATGTGCCGGATACTTCCATAGATAAGGTTAACTAAATCAGCGATTTCCTTCCACTGCGTCTCCTCTGCACTCAAATAATAATAGTTTTTTGTTCCTTCTTTCCGCATTGCAACGATGCCGGATTCTTTGAGAATCTGAAGGTGATGGGATACGGACGGCCTCGTAAGATGCGTCTTTTGCGCGATTTCCCCTACCCGGATACCTGACAGGTCGCTTTCCAGCAGAACAAGCAGGATGAGCTGCCTTGTATCATCTCCAATGGCAGAAAAGGCATTTCTGTTCTTTTGGAATCCGTCTACTATTTTTTTCAGTCTTTCTTCACATTCCATTATCGCACTCCATTTTCTATAGATATCTTACATCTAAAGGTTCACGCTGCGCCGGGCGGAGATATTTTACATCCGGATATCCTAATACCAAAGTCATGGCAGCATGCTTTCCACGGGGTATTTTCAAAGCTTTTTTGATTTTGAAAGAATGGTTGGCTGCGGTTGTAAAAAAGCCGCTGTACAAGACTCCAAGTCCGTTTGCTTCTGCAGCAAATTCCATATTCTGGGCGGCCAGGATACCGTTTGTTTTATTTTTCGCCAGAATGACAATAACGGCGGGGGCACGGAAAAAGAAAAAGTGTTTATCAATCTTATTACGCCTTGCCATGGGGCTGAATAGGTCAGCAGCAGGTTTTATTTTTTGAAAGAGGCTGACTGCCATCTGTTCTATGTTGTCTTTTTCTTTATCGAGGACAACAAAGGATACGTCCTGCATATTCTTTGCTGTATGGGTGAGTCTTCCGGCTTCCAGAATCTGATCCATGATCTCTTTTGGTATCTTTTTGTCCCGGAATTGCCGGATACTTCTTCGGAAACGGATCGTATCCAGAACTGCCGGGGGGTCTAAACGCACTTCTGGGTTCCTGTATGTGTCCTCATGTTCATAACCGCTTATGGAAGCGGCCTCTTTGGGACAGACAGCGGTGCACTGTCCGCACATAAGGCAGTCATCCAGTATGATTTTGGCCTTCTTATTCTTCAGCTCTATGTTATGTGCCGGGCATGCTTTCACACATATCCCACAGCCAACGCATTTGTCTGTATCTATTCTTACCTGATGTTTTTTCACGGCTGAAATCCTTTCGTTTAAGTATGTTAACCATTATACAGAACAAAAATGCCGGATACAACATTGGTAAAGAAATCGGTTACCATAAAAATGATCCCCGGCCGCTGTTCATTTCGTGCCCGGCAGCACGCTTTGTAATGCACAGCAACGGGGTATTTCTGCGCATATTTACAGAAATACCCCGTTGTTTATAAAACAATGCAAAGATTCAATTTATATTTTCCCGTCAGTCCACTTTCCAAAGACCCAAAGCAGGCGTCTTCACAAAATAAATCTCTTCCCCGTTCTCCAGTGTGTTCCACCCGTCGTGCAAAGTCTCCGGATCGTACAGGGATGCGGCTTTTTCATAATCCATCCACTGATAGCCCACACTCTCAATCTCTTCTTTTGAAAGATTTTCCGGTCTGGTACAGTATGTGATCCGGAATCTTCCGTCAGAGGAGCCCTGGATCAGATGGGCGGCAGCCATGATCCTGTTCTCAAAAGCACCTTCATTGAACAGTTTCAGCACATAGTCCCGGCCCTTGTATCCGTATGTCCTGGTCATATGATCCATCTCTTCGTTTTCGCCGAAGGCCTTGACGCCGGGAGCCAGAATGATCAGGTCCCCTCCGTCGGCAACTGCCATTCTTGTGCGGTAGATGCCTTTGTTTCCCACCCATGTGGTTTTCAGCTCATAGGGGTCCAGATAGGTGACAAGTTTTTTTGCCCTGCGCTCCACATGACAGATGTTCAGCTTTTCGGAGAGCTGGACCGCAAGCTCAAATGGTTTTCTGGAAGGCCCTGTGTAAAGTCCGTTCAGGCAGATTTCCTCATCCTTTAAGGTGGTGACAGTCTGGATATACACCAGGGGGAGTTTTCCGTCTAGGAAATGCTGCTGGGCATAGTCGAAGACTTTCCTTGCGGGGGAGTCCGCAACACCCAGGGCCTTCTCCATACCGCAAATGGCGCTGAGCATGTGGGATTTGTTGATCATCTGGCGTCCGCCCACACCTACGAAGATGTTCTTGCTGTAATTGGCCATGCCCACAACCTCGTGGGGAACCACCTGTCCGATGGAGAGGATCAGGTCATATCCTCCGTGGATGAGCTTTTCATTGACCTCAACTTCAATGTCCGTGGAATACAGCCCTCCGGAAATTTCCTCGATGACTTCCTTAGGCACTTTTCCGATGGAAACGGTGTCTGTCTGCCAGTGGTGTACTAAAAATGCTTCCTCAGGCACGACATGGCCGAACATCTTTTCCTTCTCCTCTGCGTCCATTGCCATGTGGGTGCCCAGGGCGGGCATCACATGTACGGTGGCGGTGGGGGACAGCTTCTTATAGAGAATCTGTGTCAGTTCCCCGGCATAGGAGTAGCAGCGGGTGAAATCCGGCGGTATGATAAGCACCTTTTTTAAGTCCGGGTACTGGGCCAGCAGTTCATCCATGCATTTCTCCACTTCAGCGGGAGTGATACCGGAAGTTTCATTTGTCAGGTATATCTCGTTCATAGATTCCTCCTGTTTCTGTCAATGGATTGATTTAGTCTTCAAACTTCAGGACAAGCTTCAGTACATCCTGGGGATGTTCCGTAATCATGGTCAGAGCTTCCATTATATCTTTGTAATTGTAGGATTTTGTCATGAGCTGTTCCGGATGGAGGGTGCCGTCCTCAAAACCGGCGATCACTTCGTCGAAACAGTTGTTGTTCAGACGTGAGCCTGCAATGGTCAGTTCCTTTTTGGTGATGTCAGCCATGGTGATCTGAGAGGGAACATTCTTCAGTCCGAGAACTACAATACGTCCGGCCGGGCAGGCAAGCTGTACACTCTGCTCAAAGGAGGAGGGGATGCATACAGTGTCTACGATCACCGGGATTCCTTCTCCGTCTGTGAATTTCAGGAGACGTTCCTCCAGGTTCTCCTCAGATACCAGAACCACTTCGTCTGCACCCATGGAAAGGGCCTTGTCAAGGCGTTCTTTTACCAGGTCTGTCATGATGACTTCAGCGCCGTTTCTTTTAGCAACCTGCATAGCAGCAATACCGATAGGGCCGGAACCCATGATCAGCACCTTGTCGCCCTTTGTGATCTGGCCTCTTCTGTTGATCTCCACGCCGATGGTGAAAGGCTCGACCAGTCCCAGGAAGGATTCATCAAAATCCTTGTGGAATTTGTGGATGTTGGCTTCCGGAGCGCATACGAACTCAGCAAAGCCGCCGTCCCTGTGAACGCCCATGACTTCCAGGGTAGAGCATACATTATGACGTCCAATCCTGCAGGCATAGCAGTGGCCGCAGCTTATAACCGGGTCAACGGCAACCTTGTCGCCTGCCTTTACGGATGTTACATTTTTACCTGTCTCTGTTACGATTCCACCGAACTCATGGCCGATCAGACGCGGATAAGTTGCCAGTGAATTGGTTCCGTTATATATACCGATGTCAGACCCGCAGATACCACCGGAGGTGATGCGTACGATCACATCATCATCATTTTTGATCTCCGGCTTGGGGACGTCGACGATTTCAACTTTGAATGGTTCGATTACTTTAATGGCTTTCATGTGATTAGAACACTCCTTTTTATTTGAAAAATAAACGTTGATATAGAACACGTTCTGTATATTGCAGCGCAACTGATATATTAATTCGCGGCTTTTATTCTCAAGAATATGAAGAAAACAAGCCGAAATGGAATGGATGGATGAAATAAATTGATATATCAGTTATCCTGAAACTACTATAACAAATGCAGAAGCAAAGTACAATATGAAAAAGTGCCAACATATAAATGAGATTTATGTATAGAATTCACAAAACGTATGACGTCTCTTGTCTTATGATGCTGCTTGAGTTGACGCGGTGTCCAGGGTATGTTACGCTTCAGTAAAAGAGAGAATATACAGGACAGAGGACAGATTATGACCATTAAAATATCAGAGAAGAGAGAAAAGGAAAATAACCGGGAATATGCCTACAGGCTGCTGAGAAGCAACATCATGACGCTGCAGCTCATGCCGGGAGCTACATTAAATGAAGGGGAGCTGACTGAGCTGCTGGGCATCAGCAGGACGCCCATACATGAGGCGATCATTATGCTGAAGGAGGAATCCCTTGTGGATGTTTTTCCGCAGAGCGGTTCCAGGGTTTCCATGATTCATATAGATATATTGAAGGAAGGGTATTTTGTCAGATCCGTGATCGAACCGGAGATCATTCGCCAGATTGCAGGCAATATAAAGGAAGAGGGAATGAAAATCCTGAAGGACAACCTGGACAGGCAGAAGGCAGCGCTGGAAGATGAGGAGAAGATAGACCCCTTCTTCAAGCTTGACGATGAATTTCATCATCTGATCTATACCATGGCGGGAAAGCAGAAGACCTGGTATGCCATGAAAAAGGTCAGTTCTCATTACGACAGGGTCAGGTATCTGGATGCGATCATGAACAAGACTGACCTTACAGCCATTCATCAGGAGCACAGGGATATCTATCATATGCTGCTTCTGGGACTCTCCGTGGACTTTGATCTGAAGATTTTTTATGACAGGCACTTGGGTACCTACCGGAGACATTTCCAGGAAATACTTGAAAAATACCCAGAGTATTTCTGCTAGCAGCGCGTTAAAGTGGAATGCGATATAAAAAGTGCACAAAAAGTTTATGGAAAATTTATAATAAACTTACATAATTTATATTTACCCTTGACGTGTGACGTCTGATTTGTTATAGTCGAACTATGGAATGGATGAGAGGTCATACGTGTTATTACTTGCTGAAGAAGTGACAGGGATAACAGGAAAAGGGAAAAGGAGGAAAACGTATATGTTTTCAGGAGAAATGGTAACAGGGCCGTTGCTGATAGGTATTTTTATTCTTGCAATCGTCGTATTATTGTTGTTGATCATTAAATTTAAGCTGAACGCTTTTGTTGCGCTGTTGATCACCGCATTTGGCACAGGTGTGCTGGTGAATATGCCGCTGGCTGATGTGGCGCAGACCGTTACAGACGGATTCGGCGGTACTCTGGGCGGTATCGGTATGGTAACAGGTCTTGGTGTAATGCTGGGTAAGTTCATGTTCGAGTCCGGCGGTATTGAGTCAATTTCCAATAAGATATTAGGTGCATTCGGTGAGAAAAAATCACCTATCGCCGTAGCACTTTCAGGATTTATCACAGGTATTCCGGTATTCGGCGATGTTGTTTACATCATGTTTGCCCCAATGCTTCGTGTGCTTTCCAAAAAAACAAAGATCTCCATGGTAACATTTGCCTGTGCGATCTCTGTTGCAACAACATGTACTTTCGCATTAGTGCTTCCTACAGCGCCGCCGCTGGCTGTTGCTGAGGAGCTGAATATTGAAATCGGTATTTTCTTCTTCTATGCATTGATCTCCGCATTTGTGGGAATGATCGTTGGCGGTATCTTCTATGGTTCTATCCTGAACAAGCAGGACCACAAGAACAACCACTTCTATACATTTGAGGATCTGGATGAAGAAGAAGCAGAAATGTCCAAGAGCGGAAAAGGAAAAGAGCGCGCGAAAATGGGCGCAGGCAAGGCACTGTCCATCCTTCTTGTTCCCATCGTACTGATTCTGCTGGGAAGTTTTATCCCTCTTGCAGTGGGAAAAGATTCCGCGATCGTTCCGTTTGTGACATTTATCGGAAATAAAAACTTTGCCATGATGGCAGGTGTTATCTACGCTGCAGTCATCTCAAGAAAATACATCACTAAGACAGCCACAGACATTATGACAGAGGCTGCCGACCAGGTTGGTCTGATTCTGTTGATCACAGGTGCAGGCGGAGCTTTCGGTAAGGTTCTGCAGGCTACAGGTATCGCTGATTATGTTGCAGGTTCCCTGTCACAGTTCAGCATTCCGATTCTGGTACTGTGTTTCCTGATCGCACAGATCATCCGCTGCGCACAGGGCTCCACAACTGTAGCGCTTATGACAACAGCAGCGATCATGTCCAGCACAATTGCATCCGGCGGTGTATCCCCGATTCTGTGTGCAATTGCTATCTGTGCAGGCGGTATCGGCCTTTCACTGCCGAACGACTCCGGATTCTGGGCAATCAGCCGGTTCTTTAAGATTTCTGTTACGGATACTATCCGTGGATGGAGTATCGGCGGTTTTGTTGCCGGCGTGGCAATTCTCATATTTGTATCCATACTTTCTCTGTTCCAGGGCTTCCTGCCGGGACTTATGATGTAAGTGTGAGAGCATAAGGTTAAAGCTGCCGTCCGGGGGATGCGTTTCTCCGGACGGCATTTTTTATGCTGTGCCTGGTAGACTTTCTTTAAACGAACATGCTATAATATGTAAACAAATGCTGAAAAATGCAGAAAACCTTCGACAAAAAGTACCCCTGACAGGGTTCCGTCTGTGATACACGTACAGCAAAACAGTGGTTATGAGGGTGCAGGATCATTATAAACAGGTAAAGAGGTAATTATATATGTTAGAATCGTTGAATGAAAGTAAAAAATTACTGCCTGAGAGAGTGGCAGAGCAGATTATCAGCCTGATAGCGGACAGGGCGCTGAAGGCGGGGGATAAGCTGCCGAATGAATTTGATATGGCACAGCAGTTATCCGTGGGAAGAGGTACCATAAGGGAGGCAGTGAAGATCCTTGTCTCCAGAAACATCCTGGAGATCCGCCGCGGCTGCGGGACTTTTGTCTGTGAAAATCCCGGAGTGGTGGATGACCCACTGGGATTTGCCTTTGTGGATGATAAGAAAAGGCTTGGCCTTGATCTTTGTGAAGTCCGCATGATCATTGAGCCGGAAATCGCAGCGCTTGCCGCAGAGCGGGCCATGCCGGAGGAAATAGAAGAGCTGCAGCGGATCGAGGATGAGGTGAAAGAACTCTGCGACAAAGAGGAGCCTCATATGCACAAGGACATTGAGTTCCACGAAATGCTGGCAAAGATGAGCAAGAATATGATCATGCCGAATATCATTCCTGTCATCCAGTCAGGTATTTCCCTTTTTATAAATATCACGGACTATTCCCTGACAAAGGAAACCGTGCGCACCCACCAGATGATCGTGGATGCCATCAGAGAACGCAATCCCAAGGCTGCTAAGGATGCCATGATAGAGCATCTGGCAAGCAATCAGGATAAGATAGAGAGACTTTCCGGGCTGTAACAGGCCCGGATTTTTTATTGCCCACGGTGCAGAAGGAAAAAGCCCCGGGTGCCGTGCATGTAAGCGGCCTCTTGTTTTGTGAAATATGCATAAATTTCGGAGGGTAAAAATAAGCAAAAGGGATAAAATAAGTGAGCCTCTTGACCCCGGGGAAAAGAAGTGTTACTATACAAACAGATACGACGTATGATGTCTGCAAAAAACCAATCCATTCCAAATCAAGCAGCGATTCATCAGATTCACTTAGTCAAAGGAGAACGATTATGAAGTTAAGAAGCCAGGAATTAAGAAAAATTGCACCGGAATTAGACCCACTCCGTCTGGGAACAGGATGGAAGCTGGAGGATTTGTCAAAACCCCAGATTATGATTGAGAGTACCTTTGGTGACAGCCATCCGGGCAGCGGACACCTGCTGGAGCTTGTGGAGGAGGCCAGGGCAGGAATCGCTGAGGCGGGCGGACACGGCGCCAGATATTTTACCACGGACATCTGTGACGGCGAGGCCCAGGGCCACGATGGAATCAACTATTCCCTGGCATCCAGAGATATGATCGCCAATATGATCGAGATCCATGCCAACGCCACACCTTTTGACGGCGGCGTGTTCGTTGCAAGCTGTGACAAGGGAATGCCGGCGCACCTGATGGGCGTGGGAAGAGTGAACATTCCTTCCATTATTGTGACAGGCGGTGTTATGGACGCAGGTCCTGACCTTTTGACACTGGAACAGATTGGTAAGTATAATGCCATGTGCGAGCGCGGGGAGATCACGCAGGAGAAGCTGACCTTCTACAAGCAGAACGCATGTCCCTCCTGCGGTGCCTGCTCCTTCATGGGAACCGCATCCACCATGCAGATCATGGCAGAGGCACTTGGCCTGATGCTGCCGGGAAGTGCGCTTATGCCCGCTACCAGCAAGGACCTGCGTGTAGTGGCAAGGGAAGCGGGAAAACAGTCAGTATGGCTGGCAGAGCATGATCTGACACCGGACAAGATCGTGACCATGAAGTCCTTTGAGAATGCCATCATGGTGCACGCTGCAATCTCCGGCTCCACAAACTCCCTGCTCCACCTTCCGGCTATTGCAAGGGAATTCGGCATTGAGATCGACGGCGATACCTTTGACAGACTCCACAGAGGCGCACATTATCTGCTGAACATCCGTCCGGCGGGAGAGTGGCCGGCACAGTTCTTCTACTATGCAGGCGGCGTTCCGACCATTATGGAAGAAATCAAGGATATGCTGCATCTGGATGTGATGACAGTCACCGGTAAGACATTGGGCGAGAACCTGGAGGAACTGAAAAAGAACGGCTTCTATGATAAATGCGACAGTTACCTGGAAAAAGTGGGTCTGAAAAGGGAAGATGTGATTCGTCCTTTTGACAAACCTTTTGGAACAGACGGCAGTATTGCCATTCTCTACGGCAACCTGGCTCCGGAAGGGGCTGTGGTAAAGCATACCGTAGTTCCGAAAGAAATGTTCGAGGCTACCCTGAAAGCACGTCCTTTTGACTGTGAGGAGGATGCCATCCACGCGGTGCTGACTCATGAGATCAAACCCGGTGACGCGGTGATCATCCGTTACGAGGGACCGAAAGGAAGCGGTATGCCGGAGATGTTCTATACCACAGAGGCCATTGCGTCTGACGCGGAGCTGGGCGCTTCCATTGCCCTTCTCACAGACGGAAGATTTTCAGGAGCATCCAAGGGTCCTGCAATCGGACATATCTCTCCGGAAGCGGCAGAGGGCGGTCCCATCGCTCTGGTTGAGGAGGGCGATCTGATCGAGGTGAATATTCCGGGCCGCGTGCTCCGCATAGTGGGAATCGCAGGTGAGAAGAAGACACAGGAAGAGATTGAGACTGTTTTAAAGGAACGCAGAAGCAAATGGCAGCCAAAACCCGTAAAATATGAAAAGGGTGTCTTGAAAATCTTCTCAGAAAGGGCCGTCTCTCCTATGAAGGGCGGATACATGGAGTAAAGCAGATGCACGCACAGGATTTATTTGATATCAGCGGAAAAAAAGCCATTGTGACCGGCGGGACAAGAGGACTGGGTTACGGAATGGCGGAAGGCTATATGGAAGCAGGCTGTGAGGTAGCGATCGTGGGTACCTCTGACAGTGTGTTCCGGGTGGCTGAGGAATTTAAGAGCCGTGGATTTAAATGCCACGGAGTCAAGGGAAATCTGGGGGACAGGGAGGATATATACCGTGTTTTCCGGGAGTGCCTGGACAGTCTGGGCGGTGATGTGGATATTCTTCTCACTGCCCACGGAATCCAGAGACGCCACAGTGCGGAAGAGTTTCCGTTGGAGGAGTGGGATGAGGTCATCCGCGTGAACCTGACCAGCATTTTTATCCTCTGCCAGGAGGCAGCCAGGGTGATGCTGAAAAAGGGTTACGGCAAGATCATCAACATTGCCTCTATGAATTCCTTTTTCGGCGGCCAGACCATACCCGCATACGCGGCATCTAAGGGTGGTGTGGCACAGCTTACCAAGGAACTCACCAATGACTGGCTGGCAAGAGGAATCAATGTGAATGCCATTGCGCCGGGGTATATGGCGACGGAGATGAACAAGGCGCTTATGGATCCGGAAAATCCAAGATTTGCGTCTATTTCGGAGAGAATCCCGGCACACCGCTGGGGAACCGGGGATGATATGAAGGGCGCGGCTATTTTCCTGGCCTCCCATGCAAGTGATTACGTGAGCGGTGCGGTGATCCCGGTCGACGGCGGGTATCTGGTGAAATAAATCCATTACCCATTGACAAACCATAGAAAAAGCGTTATCGTATATAAGACAAGTGAATAGGTTATAATTTCTCTTATTCAGAGTGATGGAGATACATAGGATCTGTGAAGTCACGGCAACCCCTTGCAAAAGGAAGGTGCCAACCTGAGCGAAATAGTCGAACAATAAGAGGATTCATTTATGTAAGATATGGGTCCGCTTAAGCGGACCCTTTTTATTGCATACGGCGAGCAAGAGGAACATAACCGCAGGCGGCCGCGCTTCGGCGCAGGAATCAGCCGCAGGATAAATCAATCTTAAAAAAGGAGAACAACATGGAAAAAAGATTATTTACATCCGAATCAGTAACTGAAGGCCATCCGGATAAAATGTGCGATGCCATTTCTGACGCCATTCTGGATGCATTGATGGAAAAAGACCCCATGAGCCGTGTGGCCTGCGAGACCTGCACCACAACGGGTGTGGTTATGGTAATGGGCGAAATCACAACGAATGCCTATGTAGATATTCCGAAGATCGTAAGGGAGACCGTACGTGAGATTGGCTATACGAGAGCCAAATACGGCTTTGACGCGGATACCTGCGGTGTGATCACCACGATTGATGAGCAGTCAAAGGATATCGCCATGGGTGTGGACAAGGCTCTGGAGGCAAAGGAAAACAGCATGTCTGAGGAAGAGATCGACGCCATCGGCGCCGGTGATCAGGGTATGATGTACGGCTATGCCACAGATGAGACAGAGGAGTTCATGCCTTATCCCATCTCCCTGGCACATAAATTATCACGCCAGCTGACAAAGGTCAGAAAAGACGGCACACTGACTTATTTGAGACCGGACGGCAAGACACAGGTGACGGTTGAGTACGATGAGAATGACCGCCCGATCCGCCTGGATGCAGTGGTACTCTCCACACAGCATGACCCGGATGTCACACAGGAGCAGATTCACGAGGATATTAAGAAATACGTGTTTGACCCCATCCTTCCGGCAGACATGGTGGACGCAGAGACAAAATTTTTCATCAACCCCACAGGACGTTTTGTTATCGGCGGACCTCACGGGGACAGCGGCCTGACAGGACGTAAGATCATTGTGGATACTTACGGCGGATACGCCCGTCACGGCGGCGGTGCTTTTTCCGGTAAAGACTGTACAAAGGTGGATCGCTCCGCAGCATATGCAGCTCGTTATGTGGCAAAGAATATGGTGGCAGCAGGTCTTGCAAGAAAATGTGAGATTCAGCTTTCCTATGCCATCGGCGTTGCGCATCCCACATCCATCCAGGTGGAAACATTCGGTACAGGTAAACTCTCTGACCAGAAGCTGACGGAGATCGTACGTGAAAACTTTGACTTAAGGCCGGCCGGAATCATTAAAATGCTGGATTTGAGACGTCCGATCTACAAACAGACCGCAGCTTACGGACATTTCGGAAGAAATGATCTGGATCTGCCCTGGGAGAGACTGGACAAGGCTGAAGACTTAAAGAAATATTTATAAGAAATTAAAAGGTTCCGCATTCTCTGCTTGAAGGAATGCGGAACCTTTTCTGCTATTGCTGCTGCTCACGGAAATTGAACAGGTCTCTGGGCTGTATGTCCAGTGCATCTGCAATATCAAACAGACTTTCCAGGGAAAGGGATGTTTTGATCCTGGGCGCTTCGATATTACTGATGTGTGTACGGCTCAGACCAACGGCATTTGCAAGCTGTAATTGTGTGAGCCCTTTCAGTTTTCGGTAATACGATATAGTCAGTCCCAGTTCCCGAAACTGGCGTTCTCTTTTCTCGTCCATTTCTGCCGTGTCTCCTTTTTTCTTTTAGTATATCCAAAAGGAAACTTGATAAAAACTAACTGAGAATTGACATTTATATCGTAAAAATTGTCATGTGCATCTATTTTACCAATTTTAGCAGATATCTGGTGTGCAGACAACGGCATCTGCCCGTGTACACATCTGTTCCAGTGTAAAGACTTTCACAGTGTCCCCGAAGATGGTTTCCATGCCGGAGACAAAGTCGGATTTGGCAAACAGGCAGTACCAGATTGTACTGTGCGGGAACAGGCCGGCATGTTTTTGAAGACCCTGCAGGCCCTCCAGATCGATCCACTGGTCTGTCCAGAAACAGTCTCCCAGAAGCATGTTGCTGTCATCCGAGGCAGCGATGGGGACGTACTCGGTGCGTTTTCTGGTGGGATGCTGTCCCCACCAGCTTCCCGCGTGGTCATAGGGGAAAGGAGCCTCTCCCAGACAGGCGAGAAGATCCAGATACTGCCTGCAGATATCCTCAAAGGTCTCTTTGGAGTAGCTGTCCAGGGCAGGGAGTATTTCCTTTTCAAATACATCTCTTCCGCACCCGAGTTCAATGGCGCTGCGGTGAGGCGCGGCAAAGGTATACCAGAAGCGGAATACGCCGTCAGCAATCCGGTAGAGCGTCCTGCGGCTTCCCGCGTCTTCCGTGACGGGAATGATCTTATCCACCAGACCAAGCAGGTCCAGGGTATTCATAAGGCTCCCCGCGGCGCTTGGGGTCAGTTCTGTCCGCTCGCAGATCTCGTGGAGCTTGCGCCTTTTTGCGCCGAGACACAGAAGGGCAGAGTGGGCCAGTTCCGGCTCGGACAGATGTACTTTTAAAAACTTGGTGGGACGTCGGTAAAAGGCACCTTCCTCCGTGAAAAATAACTGATACAGATTCTCCTGAAATGGCCTGCCATTGACAAAGTAGGCCAGATAGCCGGGCACGCCTCCCGTAATGCCGAATATACAGATCTGCTGTTCTATGGGCAGATGGCGGAAGAGCTGCCGCGTCTCAAAGAAAGTAAAGGGCTTTAAGAGCAGTGGATTGGCAGCCTGGGTGCTTTCTTTTTCGTACAGGGAAGCTGGTTTACATAAAATCACAAAAAGTTTGGAAGTTTTCCACTCTTTTGTCATATAAGACTGGATCAATGTGGATAGTCTGCGGTTTTTATTGATGAGATGTGGAAAATCGTCAATAATAAAGAGCAGAGGTTCCTCTTTGGCGGATCTTCCTATGGTGCGGAACAGTTCCGCGAATCTTTTGGCAGCTTTCAGTTTTTCCAGAGCACCAAGCACACGGATAGCTTCTTCCTTCAGGGCCAGGAAGTTTTCACGGTCCGTAGTCTCCAGGGGTTTGAAATACAGGGTGCGTTTTCCGGCTGAAAATTGTCTGAGAAGAGTGGTCTTTCCCATACCGGCGTCACAGTAGAGGGAGGCGGACTGAAAGCAGTTCTGCCTATACAGTTCATTTAATTTTGCGAGATGGTTATCTTTATCTAAAAACATAGTTTCTCCTCGGTGGGTCCTGCGGTCTGGCCGCTTTTCCTGTTGATTATATTTTAGAAGGTGTTTCAGGTAAAGTCAAAGGATTTTG
This sequence comes from Blautia sp. JLR.GB0024, assembly GCF_037000545.1. Taxonomy (NCBI): domain Bacteria; kingdom Bacillati; phylum Bacillota; class Clostridia; order Lachnospirales; family Lachnospiraceae; genus Blautia; species Blautia sp. JLR.GB0024. The sequence continues at coordinate 197,277 of NZ_JBANBF010000002.1, forward strand.
CAGGGTTTTTTATAGAAAGTTTAGATTTGATTCACTTTTGTTTAGAAGAAAATGCAGCAAATTATGCTATAATATTTACCAGAAGACATTATGCCCGTTTTAGAGCGTGTTTGAAAATTGCTTTCGGCAAGCTGTGCGCCACAGTTTGTCGGAATGAATTTTCAAACACGCTCTAGGGCAGAGGACAGAAAGGTGCCGGAACATGAAATTAAAGACAAGGATTATCGTTTCTTTTTTCATCATCATACTGGAGCCTCTGCTGTTTACCGGTGTGGCGTTCTGGGGTTTCAGCCAGTATCAGCTCAAGGCCATAGAAAAGCAGTATGGAATTGAGAATGCCACATATGAAAGCCTGACCAACACGGCAGAGGTGATCAACAGCATGACGAGCGGCGCTATCGGCCGGTTGTCGGAGGCAGCCAAGGAATCTCCCAAAGATTTGGAAAATATCGAATATCTGGATTCCATTAACAAGGAATTGGAGCAGGTACACTCCTATCTTATTGTGCGGGAAGATGATAAAATAAGATATATAGGATGTGATCCCTACCCGTCGGAGCTTATCAGCAGGCTGCCGGATTACAAGGATGACAGCGGTGACAGCAGCGATGGTTTTTATCTGGGAGGCAAGATAAAGGCGCTGGTTAAGCAAATTGACTTTGAGACCAGCGAGCACGGAAAAGGCAGTCTTTTTGTGGTTTCCAGTGTGTTTAAAACGCTGCCGCAGATAGAGGAGCTGATTCGGAATATGCTGGCAGCCGTGGTGATCATCCTCACGGTTACGGCCCTGGGGCTTACCTGGTGGATTTACAGGGGCGTTATCTCACCCCTTGATAAGCTGCGGACAGCGACCCAGAAGATCAAGGAAGGGAACCTGGACTTCTCTATTGCCAGCGAGGGTGTGAATGAGATATCTGATCTGTGCCAGGATTTTGAGGCCATGAGGCAGAGACTGAAGGAGAACGCTGAGGAGAAGCTGGAGTTTGACAAGGATAATAAGGAACTGATTAGCAATATTTCCCATGATTTGAAGACACCGATCACTGCCATCAAGGGATATGTGGAAGGAATCATGGATGGCGTGGCAAATACACCGGAAAAGATGGACAGATATATCCATACAATCTATAATAAAGCTAATGACATGGACAGACTGATCAATGAGCTGACGTTCTACTCCAAAATGGATACCAACAGGATACCCTACACCTTCAATAAGATTTCTGTGACGGAATTTTTTGATGATTGTGCAGAGGAGCTGGATTCTGAGCTGGAATCCAAGTCAGTACAGTTCCAGTATTCCAATTATGTGGGACCTGAGGTGCTTGTCATTGCCGATGCGGAGCAGATTAAAAGGGTTATAAACAATATTGTGAGCAACTCCCTCAAATACATGGGCAGCAGCAGAGAGCGGAGGATCAACCTGCGGGTGAAGGACGTAGGGGATTTTGTCCAGGTGGAAATTGAGGACAACGGAAAAGGAATCGCAGCGAAAGACCTGCCCAATATTTTTGACAGGTTTTACCGTACGGATGCTTCCAGAAATTCTTCTAAGGGAGGAAGCGGCATTGGCCTCTCAATAGTCAAGAAGATCATGGAGGATCACGGAGGCAAGGTCTGGGCAACGAGCAAGGAGAATATCGGAACGGTTATGTACTTCGTTCTTAGAAAATACCAGGAGGTACCGATGAATGAGTAAGATATTAATTATTGAAGACGAGGAGGCAATTGCCGACCTTGAAAAGGATTACCTGGAGCTGAGCGGCTTTGAGGTGGAGATTGAGCACCGAGGTGACGTGGGGCTTAAGAAGGCGCTGGAGGGAAATTATGATCTGTTCATTCTGGACCTGATGCTTCCGGAAGTGGACGGATTTGAGATCTGCCGTGAGATCAGGAATGTAAAGAACAATCCGGTGATCATGGTCTCTGCCAAAAAGGACGATATTGATAAGATCCGCGGTCTGGGTCTGGGAGCGGATGACTATATGACAAAACCGTTCAGTCCCAGTGAGCTGGTTGCCAGGGTGAAAGCACATCTGGCCAGATATGAGAGACTAATCGGTACAGGCGTGCAGGAGAATGACATTATTGAGATCCGCGGCCTGAAGATTGACAAGACGGCAAGGCGTGTGTGGATCAACGGTGAGGAGAAGAATTTTACAACCAAGGAGTTTGATCTGCTTACCTTCCTGGCACAGAATCCCAACCGGGTATTTACAAAGGATGAGCTGTTCAAGGAAATCTGGGCTATGGAGTCCATCGGTGATATTGCCACAGTGACAGTGCATATTAAGAAGATTCGTGAAAAGATTGAATTTAATACGGCGAAACCGCAGTATATTGAGACCATATGGGGTGTTGGATACCGGTTTAAGGTGTGAGAGGATTTGAGGATAGCAGTTGTGAGTTTTATGCACTGCTATCCTTTTTTACTGCCTGTTGAAAGGAACCTTTCTCTGTGATATACTGAATACACTTATGATTTATCAGTTCATAAGTTCTGCTTTTCGGCCGAGAGGCTGTCAAATGGGGAGTTCCCCCGAATTTACCAAATCAAAATAAAATAAGGGCCGTTTTTCAGGGGAAGGTCTTGAATAATCTATAGGTTTTTTCTATACTATAAAATATAGAAGCAAGTCTTCCTTAGGTCATATGGCCTGTAAAAGGAGGGCATTTATGGCAGCAAAAGAGAACCAGAAGTACAAAAACAGTGTATTTGTGGATTTGTTTTTCGAGGATGAATCTGCGGAGAAAAATGAGATTTCACTTTACAATGCACTGCATGACGAACTCCTTCCGGAGGGGACGAAAGTCCGGAAGATCAGAGTGGATGATGTGCTTTATATGAATTTCTGCAATGACGTATCCTTTGGTATTGAGGATAAGGTAATGGTGTTTGGCGAACACCAGTCAACGATCAATGAGAACATGCCGCTGCGGGAACTGCTGTATATAGGAAGGGCCTTAGAACAGATCGTTCCGGTGCGTGACCGGTACAGAAAAAAGACGGTAAAGATTCCGACCCCTGAGTTTTATACCTTTTATAATGGGAAGGACCCCTGGGCAAAGGAGAAGATGCTGTACCTCTCAGATGCATATGCGCAGAAGGAGGATACCCATTCCCCCATGCTGGAACTCTGTGTGAAGGTCATCAATATCAATCCGGAGCAGGGCCATGAGATCCTTGACAGGTGCAGCATACTGAGGGAGTATAGCGAATTTGTAGAGATTCTAAGAAAACACCAGCAGACAGGCAGCTCTGATGCATACAAAAATGCCGTAGAGGAATGTATGAAGGCAGGAATACTGACCGAATATCTGAAAAAGAAGGGCAGTGAGGTGGTAAATATGCTGATAGCAGAGTACGATTATGATTTGGATGTGGAAGTACAGCGTGAAGAAGCCTATGCGGCTGGGAGACAGGAAGGGCAGCAGGAAGGACAGCAGGAGAAGCTGAAGGAATTAGTAAAGAGAAAGCTGGAAAAAGGAAAATCCATAGATGTAATTGCGGAAGAACTGGAGGAAACCACGGAGGAAATCGCCAGGATCATCAAGAGTATGCAGGAGGCATGAGATATGGCCCCCGAGACATTTCTATAAAAGAAACCATTTCTTCCCCTGCGTGATCACTGCAGGGGAAACACCTGTCATATGATCAGTTCTGATATTATAAATCAATAAATTTCCCAAAAATCATAAAAATCCCCCATATTTTTGATCCCCATAATGATCGGTTTTCCGTTTTAACGGCCCCTCTTTTTTTATATACGAATTTTCTCCGGAAAATCATAATTCTCTCCATTGAGACACCCCCTTTCGGACAATATAATAGAACCATCAACAAGAGATACGAATCCGGAGCGTATAAAATAAGAGAGGAGGAATGAAAGTGGGAAAATTTAGGGCTGGAAAGATAAAACCAAAGTACAGGCTTTTTTTCATGGCCCTGCCCTTCATAATCTTTGTATTTGCATTTGCTTATGTACCTATATTTGGCTGGATGTATGGCTTCTTTGATTATAAGCCGGGACTGGCGCTTAGTGATATGGAGTTTGTGGGACTTAAGAACTTTATGAAAATCTTTACTGATTGGAGAGATCTGTCGAGAGTCCTGCGCAATACGCTGGTTATGAGCGGTCTGGGACTGCTTGCGGCACCGATACCCATGTTTTTTGCAATATTTTTAAATGAGATACGGAGGCCGTTTTTTAAAAAATTTGTACAGACGACAACCACACTGCCTTACTTCATCAGCTGGATCATAGTATTTGCGCTGAGCTTTGCCGTGTTCTCCAATGAGGGTCTGATTGCCAATATCCTGAAGATGATGGGGTCAACAAAGGCTTTCACTAATATTCTGGGAGAAAACGACGCGGTATGGTGTATGCAGTGGGTACTGGGAATCTGGAAATCCGTTGGATGGAATGGAATCATCTACATAGCAGCCATCGCCGGTATCGACGCGGAACTCTATGAGGCTGCCAGAGTGGACGGTGCAAGCAGGTTCCAGCTTATCAGGAATATTACGATTCCAAGTCTGTATCCTACATTTTTTGTACTGCTGCTGCTGAGTATCAGTAATCTGCTGAATAACGGATTTGACCAGTATTTTGTATTCTTCAACCCACTGGTTGCGGACAGGATCGAGGTTCTCGATTATTATGTGTATAAAGTAGGTATCCTGATCAATGATTATTCTTATTCAACCGTACTGGGTATGCTGAAGACACTGTTCAGTGTGGCTATGTTGTTTGGGGCAAATCAGCTTTCAAAAAAAGTCAGGGGCGAGTCGATCGTATAGGAGGAAGAAATGAAACAGAAATTTACAGTATTTGACGCAATCAACTACCTGTTGTTTATCCTGATCACGATTGTCTGTATCTACCCGTTCTACTATGTGGTCATATATTCCATAAGCAATCCGGAACTGGCATCAAAGGTAGTTCTGCTGCCGAAGGGATTTTCCCTCCAGACGTATAAGACGCTTTTTTCTCTGAATAATATTGTGGGAGCTTTTGGAATCTCTGTGGCGAGAACGTTTTTAGGGACTGCGCTTACCGTGGTGTGTACATCATTTCTGGCGTACCTGGTGACAAAGCAGGAGATGTTTGCAAGAAAATTTGTTTACCGCTTTTTTGTTATCACAATGTATATCAATGCCGGACTGATTCCCTGGTATCTGACCATGAGAGCATACGGGCTGAAGGATAACTTCCTGCTTTACATTCTGCCCACAGCAGTTTCTGCATATTATATGATTCTGATAAAAACGTATATGGAGTCTCTGCCGATTTCCATGGAGGAATCAGCAAGGATTGACGGGGCCGGTTATTTCAGGATATTCCGCTCCATTATCTTTCCGCTGTGCAAGCCAATCGTGGCAACCATTGCCATCTATGCTGCGGTAGCGCAGTGGAATAACTGGACAGACAATTACTTTCTGGTAAATGATGAAAATTTACAGACAATGCAGATGATACTTTACAACTATATCAACCAGGCCCAGAATGTGGCAAATGTATCTTCACAGACTATGGCCGACACTGCAAACGCTGTAAAGATAACGCCGATGGCGATTAAAATGTGTATTACGGTGATCGCAACCGTACCAATTATGTGTGTATATCCATTTCTGCAGAAACACTTTGTAAAGGGAATCATGATGGGGGCAGTGAAGGGATGAGTACAGCAGGAAAAATACAGGTTTAAGGAGAATGAGTATGAAAAAAAGAATGAAGAGACTTACCGCATTATTTTTGAGCACAGCCATGGCAGTGTCCATGCTTGCAGGATGCGGCAGCAAAGACGAAGCGAAGAAAGACGCAGGGGAAAAAACAGAGAAACAGGAGGAGGGAAAGGACAGCAGCAGCGGCGGTGAGGTGGAGATCACCTTCTGGGATAAAGATGCTCTGGAGACAGGACCTCAGAATACCACCATCGCAGACGCTATAGCTGAGAAGACAGGGGTGCGCCTGAATGTCATCAACGGTGACGCCCAGAAGTTCAAAGTGCTTCTGGCCGGCGGCGACCTTCCGGGCATAGTGAACAGCAATTACGGGGATCTGGGTGTGGATGCCCAGGCGCTCTTACAGAGCGGACAGCTCCTTGCGCTGGATGATCTGATCGAGGAACATGCACCGAACATCAAAGAGAAATTCGCGGACGCCATTGAATACTCCAAAGAATTTCTGAGCAATGACGGGAAACTGTACTATCTTCCTGTCCAGATCAACAAGGCCACGGACACGAAAGTGGTGGACCGCTCAGGTGCCAATCTTGCCCTCTATACAAGATATGATCTGTACAAAGAGATCGGTTCCCCGGAGATCAAGAGCACAGATGACTATCTGGAAGCTTTAAAGGCTATGCAGGATGCAGAACCGGAGACAGAAAACGGCAATAAGACCTATGCCATCTCAGGATGGAGTGACTGGGGCCTCTGGATGTGGACCATTCCTTATCAGGCTATGTCAGGCGTTACAAACTGGTCCTACGGCATGTGCTATGACATGGTAAATAAAGAGCCGCTGGCAACCTACTATTCCGAGCCGTTCTGGAACTGCATGGAATTCTACAACAAAGCATACAACATGGGAATCCTGGACCCGGAAATCTTCACACAGAAATACGATAACTATATGGACAAGCTGAAAAACGGACAGACCTTTGTGACCTATGCAAACTGGCTGTACAATACGGCGAATGACGCTTACGCGGCAGCCGGAACCCCGGAAAAGGGCTTTGAGATCGTGCCCACCGGCCTGGATTATATGTACGGTGCCTATGAGGGCGACAAACCTTTCGGATGGGCACAGGATTATCCGCTGGCACTGACAAAGAACTGTGAAGACCCGGTAAAAGCCATTGAGATGATTGATTATCTGTTCAGCGAAGAAGGCGCAAGGCTTTTAAACAGCGGTGTTGAGGGGGTTCACTGGGAAGTAGTGGACGGTGTTCCGCAGATGACAAAAGAGTACCGCGACGGCGTGGCTGCAAATGCCACTTATGCACAGAGTGAAGGCTTTGCCTATACAAAACTTTCTGGCCTCAGCTCCAGCCAGATCTTATCTGACGGATATCCGGCCAGTCTGTTAAAAGCTGCCGAGGAAGTTAAAAAATCCACCACCAAGATTGACGAGATCTTCATTGCAGACAGCGGTGTTGCCGATGCCCAGTATCCGGGACAGGTGATCGAATCCAAGATCGCATCCGGTGAATATAAGCTGAGTACAGAAGTGGACCTGACACCAAACCTGATCAAGGAACCTTCTGATGAGACAAAGAATCTGTCCGCCCAGGTGGATGAGTATGTGAAGGTTGGAGTGGCTGATGTGATCATGTCAGACCCCAAAGACTTTGACGCCAAGAAAGATGCGTTTATCCAGTCTGTGGAGGATAAAGGATATGCGGATGTGGTGAAAGAGATGGAAGATATCTGGTCCGAAGCACAGAAGACAGCAAAAGAATTTGCAGATAAATAAAGGACGCTTCCGAAGATAAACACGTACTCGTACGGAGAAGGCGCTGCCCGGGAGTGTGCTTTGACACACTCCGGTACGGGCGGCGCCTTTTTATACCCTTTCGGTAACATTTACAAGAGTCAGTGTGACAGAAGTCCCGCGTCCCGGAGCAGATGCAACGGTAAGCCCGCAGGCATTGCCGTACTGGAGTTTGATGCGGCGGTTGGTGTTCAGGATACCGATACCGATGCCCTGGGGCAGGGAGGCCCGGTCCAGGGGTTTGGTGCAGTCCTCATTGGAGGCCAGAAGTTCCTGAAGAACCTGCAGTCTGTCCGGATCGATGCCGAGGCCGTTGTCGGTGAGGACAAGGAAGATTGTGTTGTCCTCCCTGTGCCCGGTAAGGGTGATGGTGTTCTTTACCTCCGGGGATGGATTCTGATGGGATATGGCGTTCTCCAGCAGTGGCTGCAGGATGAATTTCGGCATCAGGCAGGGCAGGATGGAGGGATCGATTTCCGACGTAAAATCAATAGGTGTTCCTGTCCGGTAATTCATGATGCGCAGGTAGTTTTTCAGATAGTTCAGTTCATCGCTGAGGGGCCAGGTGGTCTTGGTGTTTCGGAACAGAGGCTGCAGCAGATTGCCCAGAGCGGTCACACAGTCAGCCACATTTGTGGCCTTGCTGACGATAGCCATCCATTTGATCGTGTTCAGAGTATTGTAGAGAAAATGGGGGCTGAGTTGGTTCTGCAGGTTCTGTACTGCCAGTTCGTGGCGTTCCTCCTGTATGATCTCATTTTCATCTATCAGATGCTGGATGTTCCGGGACATCTGGTTGAACTGGTCTGTCAGGAATTTAAAGTCCGAGGATTTGGCAGCCTCCATTCTGACCCCGATCTGCCCGCTTCCCATGGTCTTCATGGCAGCGATCAGGCTGTTGAGCGGTTTGGTGATGGCGTATATCCAGAACATGCTGATGATCAGAGCCAGGACCAGGAACACGGCCAGCAGAGTGATGATCATGACCTTTAACTGATGGATATTCTCGAACAGGATCTCAAAGGGCATCTCATAGACAATGGAAAGCCCGTAATGCTCATAGGGATAATAGATGATCTGATTGTTCTTGTTCAGAAGATTGTTGTCCCCCAGAGACAGGGTAAGATGCACGGTATTGTCCGTATCCAGCGGACTGGTCACGGCTTTTGTGCCGATCAGTTCCTTGTTCTCAGCGGAGATGACAAGGTCGTGGGCATCCAGCAGCAGGCTTTCTCCTGATACGTTTTTCTTGTCATCGTGATACAGGGAACGGAGGTAGGACTCGCGGATATTGATGACTACATAGCCGGAGGTCTGTCCCGCAGTCTGAAGCCTTCTGCCCAGAGTGATGTAGCGGGTGTCCATTTTAGAGGAATACGTTCCTCCGAAGAAATCGCTGTATCGCAGGCCGCCGCATACGATCGGCCCGCCTTTCTCCTCCAGGTCCTTTTTCAGTTGGGTCTCATAGAAAGAACCGGTCAGGCTGCTGTCAAAATTAAAATAATTTTTATTATCGCTGGAACCGATGATGAGGCCGTTGTCACCGTAATAGACAATGGAATGTATGTAGTCGTAGCTTGTCATCATCTCGGAAAAGTAGTCGTACACATCGTTGATGAACTGGACATCGTCCGGGGAGCTGATCTGGTCCAGCTTCATTTCCTCTGAGAAGTAGGAGGATACCAGGATGTTCCTGCTCACAGTATTGACCGTATTCAGCACAGTGGTCAGATTGACCTCAAGCTGGGACAGAGAACTGAGTGTGGCTTTTTCCGACTGCTGCAGAAGCGTGGTGGATGTATAGCGGTAAAAAAACAGGGCAAACAGCAGAAGGATAAAAACACTGGTGAGCATAAAGGACAGGATCAGTTTTGATTTCAGCTTCAGGCTGATGGCTTTGTCTTTCAGCAGTCGGAACATGGACAGGTACTCCTTTACTCATTGGATGTGGTGAAAACACAGGACTTTTTGTATTCATTGGGTGTCTTGCCGGTGAACTTCTTGAAGGTCTTTCCATAATATCCCTCATCGGAAAAGCCGCATGCGTAGGCGATCTCATAGGATTTCATGGAAGTATTCTGCAGAAGCTTCATGGATTTTTCTATGCGGTAACGGTTCAGATACTCTAAAAAGGAAGTCCCCAGTTCTTTTTTGAAGATGCTGCTGAAGTAATTGGGGCTCAGTCCCACAAGGCCGGAGACTTCGTTCAGGGTGATCTGACGGTGGTAATTATTCTGAAGGAACTGCAGTGCCTGGAGGATTTCCCGGCTGCAGGACATACGTTCCCGGGACAGTTTTTCCAGCTTCTGCGCGTGTGCCACAAACTGTTCCAGCATCTCGTAATAATTCTTGCAGGCAGAGAGCGCCTGCAGAAAATCGCGCACCCACAGATAGGAGTCGCCGTCACCGGGACCCTGGTTGTGCAGGTAGACGATATAGCTGTCGTAGAAGATGTTCAGCACAGCTTTGGATGAGAATTCTTTCTTTAACTGCTCCTCCAGGGGCTGTAAAAGGAAACCGGAGGTGAACCCCGGGTCCATAAAGGCGTTCAGTGTATGTCTGGTCCGTGTCAGCAGTGTCTGGCACAGGGAAGTCTTCCAGGAACTGTCATAGTGGTTCACTGAGCCGGGAAAGAGAAAGAATTCCTGTTCATCCAGCAGAAGGCACTGCTGATACAGCACCCGCAGCCGGGAAAGGTCCTGTGTCATCTCGCTGATACAAAAATGCGGCGTCACATTAAAATAGTTTTTCAAAACTGTCATGATCTCACTCAGCACCCCTGAGATCAGATGGAAGGAACGCGTCTCTTTCTCGTTGTGGAAGAGAAGCAGATAGCGGGAACCTGAGACATGGACCACAAGTCCGGAACCGCTTTTTGCCAGGATCTCGTTGATGATATTCAAAAGAGAGAACTGTATAAGCTGTCCGTGGCTGTCCTGGTATAAGTCCTGGAGCTGTTCGTACTGGTCAACCACCATCAGTGCGGTTACCAGGTCATGGGGATGGATGGTGACAGAATATTCCCTCAGGGTGGACAGGCACTCGGACAGGGAAGGGACATTGTATGTAAGATGGCTCAGCAGACTGTGTTCCAGGACATCATAGAGATTGACGGGAGCCACGGAACTGCCTTTGGTTTTTGTGACTTTATCAAGAGTCTGACAGGCGTTTTCCAGAACCTCCTCCATTTCCTCTGTGGTCATGGTGAGTTTCAGGATATAGCCGCTGACACCAAGCCGAATCGCCTCCCTTGCCAGGGAAAAGTCGTCCAGACAGGACAGAATAATGATCTCCGTGGGGCTCCCGGTGTCACGGATTTTGCGGATAAGTTCAATGCCGTCCATAAAGGGCATTTTAATGTCAGTGAGCACCAGATCGGGCTGATGCTTCCGGTAAAGCTCCCAGGCAGTCTGCCCGTCGGCTGCCTCATCCACTACATACATATTGAATTTTTCCCAGTCGATGGATGCGCGTATGCCGGTCCGCACCAGCATCTCATCCTCAGCGATCAGTACCTTATACATGTGTAAATTCCCCCGTATTTCTTTTCTCAGAAATGATATGGCAGCCATGCGGGGATAGACCTGCATGGCTGCGTGATATCTTTAGTATATCAAGAATCGGGAAAATAACAAGCGTTAAAACAAAGGAAATAAATAGGAAGACAGGAGTAAATACAATGAAAAACGGAAAAGTCAGTTTAGGTTTGATAGGCGCAGGCAGGGCAGGAATGATCCATGCCAGAAATTTCAGGGCCGCTGTGCCGAATGCAGCGCTGACCGCAGTGGCGGACCCCTGCAGGGAAAATGTGCAGGCAGCGCTTCAGGAACTGGAGATAGAGAAAGGATATGAGGACTACAGGGAACTGCTGAAGGACGAGGAGATTGACGCGGTGATCATCGTCACTCCCACCAAATACCACTGTGAGATTGCCGTGGAGGCAGCCAGGGCGGGAAAACATATCCTCTGTGAGAAACCCATGGCGATGACGGTGGAGGAGTGTGAGATTATGGAGGAGGCCGCTGCCAGATACCATGTGAAGCTCCAGGTGGCCTTTATGAGGCGGTTCGACAGTGCCTTTATGGAGGCCAGAAGCGTTGTGGACGCAGGGGATATCGGCGATGTTGTCATGGTCCGGTCCAATACCAGAGGTCCCAGCATACCGAAGCCCTGGATGTATGACATCAGCAAGAGCAACGGCCCTCTGGCGGAGGTGAACAGCCATGATATTGACACCCTGCGCTGGTTTACGGGAAGTGAGTTCAAGACGGTCTATGCCATGGGCGGCAATTACCGCTGCCCGGACGCGAGAGCGGAATTCCCGGATTTCTACGACAATGTCATCCTGTCCGCAGGGTTTGAAAACGGTATGCAGGGTATGATAGACGGAGCACAGGGCGTTTTGTACGGCTATGATGCCAGGGTGGAGATCCTGGGGACCAGGGGATGCATTTTCCTGGGAAAGACACAGGAAAGGCCCATTACGGTGTGCCGCAGTGATATGCACAGATACGAATCTTTTACCAACAGCTGGAAGTTCCTGTTCAAGGATGCCTATCTGGAGGAGGATATGGATTTTGTGGACTGTATCCTCACAGACAGGGAGCCTAAGGTGACAGGGCATGACGGCAAGATGGCAGTGAAGGTAGTGAACGCGGGAAATCTTTCGATCACCTCCGGCAAGATCATCACATTATAACAGGGAGGATGCAGGTATGAACAAGATAGGAATTTATTTTGCCTTCTGGGAGAAGGAATGGGAGGCAGATTACTGCAGATATATTGAGAAGGCCAAAAAGCTGGGCTTTGATGTGCTGGAGCTGGCAGCGGGATGCCTGCCGGACATGACAGCAGCGCAGAGAAGGGAGATTGCATCCAGGGCAGAGGATGCGGGGATCGACCTCACCTACTGTATCGGCCTTCCCCCTCAGTATGACCTGGCCTGTGAGGACGCATCTGTCAGAGCATCGGGAATCCGGTATGTGGGAGAACTGTTAAAATGTATTCGCCAGATGGGCGGTGATACGCTGGGCGGTATCATTTACTCCTGCTGGCCGGGCGGTACGGTCACATATGACTATAAGCAGAAGGCCAGAGAGAGAAGCCTGGACTCCCTGCGGGAACTGTCCCGTATGGCAGAGGAATATGATATCAATTACTGCCTGGAGATCGTGAACCGTTATGAGCAGTATCTGCTCAATACAGCCGCCGAGGGTGCGAACTTTGTCCGTGAGCTGGACAGTCCAAAGGTAAAGCTGCTCCTTGACTGCTTCCATATGAACATTGAGGAGGATTCCTTCTCCGAGGCGATAAAGACGGCAGGAGAGCTTCTGGGACATTTCCATATAGGGGAATGCAATCGCAAGGTTCCCGGCAGGGGACATATGGACTGGGACGATTTGATCCGGGGGTTAAGAGACATAGATTACCGGGGGAAAATCGTCATGGAACCCTTTGTGCGCCCGGGCGGACAGGTGGGAAAGGATATCAAAATATACCGTGACCAGAGCGGAAATGCTTCCGAGGTACAGATGGATGAGATGGCAGAAGAGGCATTGACATTTATCAGAGAAAAATTAAGATCAGGAGGAGATCAGGATGGAAAAAATTAAAGTAGGTCTTTTGACCATGTCAGACGGCAGGGAATATCTGCATGAGGAATACGCACAGTTAAATATGGATTACCAGAGAGAGATCAAGGAGGCTCTGGAATCCACGGGCCTTTTCGAGGTGACAGCAGGGGATGTGCCTGTGCACAGCAATGAGGAGGCAAAAAGGGAGGCCAAGAAGCTGCAGAGGGCAGGTGTGGAGGCGACGATCTTCAATTATACAATCTGGTGTTATCCGCAGTTTACCGCAGTGGCTCTGAATTTTGCCCCGGGCCCTTATCTGCTGTTCTGCAACCTCCATCCCTCTGAGTGCGGTATGGTGGGAATGATGGCGGCAGCGGGAACTCTGGAACAGTTAAATGTAAAATTCCAGAAGCTGTGGGGTTCTATTAATGAGCCGGAGGTTCTGGGAAAAATGGTGGATTTCCTGAAGGCAGCAGCTGCTGTCAAAAGACTGAAGGGAATGACGTTCGGCAACTTCGGCGGACGTCCCCTGGGCATGTACACAGCCGTGGCGAATCTGGAGCAGTGGCAGAAAGAATTCGGGATCGATGTGGAGAATGTGGAGCAGGATGACATCATCCGGGCAGGAGAGACCGTGGCGGAGGAAAAGGTGGAGCATGCCTTTGCGTGGCTGGAATCCAATGTGGGAAGCATTGCGTATGACGGCATCGGCCTGACACCTGAGAAGCTGAAGCTGCAGATCCGCTCCTACTACGGACTGCGGAAGATCATTGCGGACAGAGGCCTGGATTTTGTGGGCATCAAAGCGCACGGGGACCTGACAGACCGCTATATCACCATGGATATCGCGGAGGCATTCTTAAATGACCCGTATGATTTTGACGGGCCAAAGGAGCCTATCGTGGCTGCCACGGAGTCGGATATGGACGGCGCTCTGACCATGCAGCTATTCAAACTGCTCACAGGGAAACCGGTTCTTTTCGCGGATGTGCGCCACTATGACAAGGAGAATGACGTGTGGTTCTTCTCCAACTCAGGCACCCATGCCACATACTTTGCAGGTGCATCCATGGATCCGGCGGAGAACTTAAAGCACGTGACCTTCTGCCCGGAGACGCATTATTATCCCGCAGGCGGCGCCAGCGTACATCATTTTGCACATGCAGGCAGGGTGACGCTTGCAAGGCTTGCCAGGAAGAACGGAAAATACGTGATGACTATTGTACCTGCCGAGATCGTGGAATTTGACAAGGAAAAGATGACTGCTATGGGAAACACCACCACCCCGGCCTGGCCGGTAGCCTTCACAAGGCTTCAGGTGACCGCGGATGAATTCCTGGAGAAGTTCCCCTGCAACCATATCCACGGTGTGTACGGGGACTGTGCGGAGGCCCTGAAGCTGACAGCCAGGCTGCTTAACATGGATGTACAGATATTACAATAGGAGGTGGCACCGTGTATTTAGAGCACAGACCTGAGAAGATGCGGGAGGAGGATTTCAGGAATCCTCCGGCCCGGTTCAGGGGGACGCCGTTCTGGGCGTGGAACTGTACCCTGAAAAAGGAAAATCTGAGGAAACAGATTGGATATTTTAAAGAAATGGGAATGGGTGGTTTTCACATGCACTGCCGTACAGGTATGAATACGGAATATCTGGGCGACGAGTTCATGGACATGGTGTCAGACTGCAATGAGACGGCAAAGCAGAAGGATATGCTCTGCTGGCTCTATGATGAGGACAGGTACGCATCGGGATTCGGCGGCGGCTATGTGACAAAGGATATCCAGTACAGAGAGCGGTATCTTCTGTTTACGCCATGCAGGCAGGACGGATACGAGAAGGACAGGGAGACATTCCAGAGAAAGTGCCGTCAGGGGGAGGAACCTAAAGGATACTTTGTCATGGCATACAGGGTGCGGCTCACCATGGGATATCTGGAGGGATATGTGGCAGAGCAGGAGGAGAGTATCCGGTGCGGGGACGGGGAAACTATATGGTACGCCTACCTGACAGTTGATGAGAAATCTTCCTGGTGGAACAACCAGTCCTATGTCAATACCCTGGATAAGCCTGCTCTTGACCGTTTTATCCACATCACCCATGAGCGGTATTATGAGAAAGTGGGGGCTGACTTTGGAAAGAGTATCCCTGCCATATTTACAGATGAGCCGCAGTTTGCGGAGATGGAGAACCTGAATTTCGCGGAGGAGAAAAAGCCTGTCCGTCTGCCCTTCACCGATGATTTTGATGAGAGCTTTCAGACTGCATACGGGGCTTCGCTCCTTGAACATCTGCCCGAGGTTATATGGGAAAAGGGAAAAGACACGGCGGCCACCTTCCGATATCAGTATATCAACCATCTGACAGACCGTTTTGTGGAAGCGTACGCGGCAAATGTGGGAAGCTGGTGCGAAAATCACAACCTGGCACTGACAGGACACATGAAGGGGGAGGAGACACTCCGCTCCCAGACCGTGTTCACAGGGGAGACTATGAGGTCCTTGCGGCATTTTCATCTGCCGGGCCACGATGTGCTGTCAGACCAGCGGGATTATCCCACCGCAAAAATGGCCCAGAGTGTTTCACGGCAGTTCGGGCGTTTCGGTGCTCTGAGTGAGACATACGGGGTGACAAACTGGGATTTTGATTTCCGGGGACACAAAATGTCGGGAGACTGGCAGGCAGCCCTGGGCATTGCCGTGAGAGTGCACCATGTGAGCTGGCTCTCCATGGAGGGGGAGGCCAAGAGGGATTATCCGGCATCCATAAACTATCAGTCACCCTGGTATAAGGAATACCCCCTGATCGAAAATTATTTCGGACGTGTCAATGCGGCTCTGACAAGCGGGAGGCCGCAGGTAAAAGTCGGTGTCATACATCCCGTGGAATCCTTCTGGATGACTTTCGGACCTTATGACCAGACCTACGAAAAGCAGGAAGCCTTGGAAAACCAGTACAGAGATTTGTGCGGATGGCTCACCTTCGGTCAGATGGATTTTGATTATATCAGTGAAGCGCTTCTGGCGGAAGAGACGAACGGCGCGTTTGACAGCCGGGGCTTTTGTATGGGGGAAATGCGTTATCAGGTAATCCTGGTTCCGGGCTGTATCACGCTGCGGGAGAGCACGGTGGACCGCCTTCTGGCTTTTGCCGGCAGCGGAGGCAAAGTGGTGATCCTGGGGGAAGCGCCCGTCTGCATGGACGGTGTATTCTCCGAAAAGGTAAGGGAGCTTGCCGGAAAGTGTGAGGTGCTGACCTTTGAAAAAGGGGCAGTCCTCAAATGTCTGGAACCATGGCGCGATGTGGATGTGCTTCTGGACAGCGGCGGAAGAGCGGACAATCTGGTATATCAGATGAGGCAGGATGAGGACGGCAGATGGCTGTTCCTGGCACATGGATATGAGAAAGTGCGGGATACCTTTTGGAGCATGGTGGACTGTGAGGATTACCCTTATGTGGAGAACATACACCTGCGGATACAGGGGGAATATGACCTGACGGTTTATGATGCCATGACAGGAGAGACAGAAAAACTGAAGTGTACACACCGAAACGGACAGACCAGAGCAGAATGGAGACTGGGCGTGCATGACAGCCTGCTGATCCGGCTGACTCCGGCTGCAGAGCAACAGCAGTGCAGCGGGAACGCGGTGGAGATAAGGGAACCGTCCAGCAGGATCCGGCTGACTCAGCCTTTCGAGGTGATAAGAGAGGAGCCGAATGTGCTGCTTCTTGACAAAGCGGAATACAGGATCGACCGGGAACCATGGCAGCCGGAGGAGGATATTCTGAAACTTGACAATATCTGCCGCAGACGTTTTGGCTATCCGCCAAAAGAGGAGGCAGGGGCGCAGCCCTGGACCGTGAAGGATGAAAAGGGATTCCCCAATGTACTCTCTCTCCGGTTTGCCGTAGATTCCCTTACCGATACATGGGCAAGCCTTGCCCTTGAGAGCCGGGACAAAACAGAGATCTATGTGAACGGCAGCCTGGTGAAAGAAGAATCTTCCGGATGGTTTACCGATGAAGCCATAGAGGTGGTGAAGATACCACCGCTTCGCCGGGGAACCAACACCATAGAGCTGAGGATGCCCTACGGGGAAAAGGCCAATGTGGAAAATTGCTATCTGCTGGGGGATTTCGGGGTGGAAGTATTCGGAAAAGAAAAACGAATCATCCCGGTGCCCGAAAAGGTGGTATTCGGTGATCTGACCCGCCAGGGCATGCCCTTTTACGGAGGGAACCTTACATACCGATGTAAGTTTACAGCTCCTGGAGGCCATATGCGCCTGAGAGCCCAGTATTTCAGCGGACCGCTTCTGGTTGCTGCAGTCGATGGAAAACGTACGGGAAGTATTGCCTTTGCCCCCTATGAGGTGGATTTGGGTAATCTGGAGGCAGGGGAGCATCTGCTGGAGATCACAGCATTCGGAAACCGTTACCACACCTTTGGGCAGCTCCACAACTGCGACAGGAACTATTCCTGGTTCGCCTCCTGTTCCTGGAGGACGAAAAATGACCGCTGGAGCGATGAGTATATGCTGAAGGAGCTGGGAATCCTTGTGACCCCTGAACTAATATATTGAAGGAACCAAAATGCGGGAAAGGATGACATATGAAGTTACAGTATGCGGTTGGTATAGACATCGGAACACAGGGAACAAAGGCTGCCCTTTTTTCCCTGGACGGAAAGAAAATGTCGGAGGCCTTTGAGAAGTCAAATCTTATATACGGCGGACCCGGGGAGGTCTGCCAGAACGCTGAGGATATCTATGGTTCCGTTCTGCGGACTGTAAACGCGCTGATGAAAAAGAGCGGTGTCCCGCCAAAACAGGTGGCTGCCATGGGAATCGACGCGCAGATGGCGGGCATCATGGCAGTGGATGCTGACTTTGAAGCGGTTGGCCCTTATGATTCCTGGCTGGATACCCGGTGTGAACCGTATATCCATACAATGATAAACCGGGCCGGGGATGAGGTCATCCGCCGGACCGGGGGTCCGGTCACTTACACACACGGTCCGAAGATATTATGGAGAAAAGCAGAAAGGCCGGCAGAGTATGAGAAAGCTGCCAAGTTCGTCCTGCCCGGGGTCTTTGTGTCCGGAAAGCTGTGCGGACTGAAGGCGGAGCAGGCGTGGATCGATTATACCCATCTGCATTTCTCCGGATTTGCGGATAACAGGAGGAAAGTCTGGGATGAGGGGCTGCTCTCGGAGTTCGGCATAGAGAAGGATAAGATGCCCCGGATCGTAAGCCCCTGGACCGAGGTGGGCAGGCTGACCGAGCAGGCGGCAAAGGCCTGCGGTCTCACAAGCTGGACAAGGGTGGTGGCCGGATGCGGGGATTCTGCGGCTTCCGCTCTAGGTGCGGGGATCGTGGAAAAGGACATGATTTATGATGTGGCCGGGACTGCTTCCATTTTTTCCTGCAGCACGGACCGCTTTACGCCGGATCTGGAGACGAAGACCATACTGTTTTCCAGGTCGGTGATAGACGGGCTTTACACGCCCCTGGCATATATCGGAGGCGGAGGACTCTGCCTGCGGTGGTTTCTGGAACAGAACGGCAGGGATTATGAATATTGGAACAAACAGGCCGAAAGGCTGGAGGCAGGCAGCGGCGGGTTATATTTCGTACCGCATTTTTCTGGCCGTACCTGTCCAAATGATCCCGGGGTGAGAGGCGCATACTGGGGGCTTTCTTTTCATCACACCGGAGCTCATATGTACCGGAGTATTATGGAGAGTATCGCATATGAATACGCGTACTATTATTCCATTTTGAAGAGGCAGAATCCACAGATCTCACCCAAGTATATTTACGGAGCCGGGGGAGGCGCCAGAAGTGCAGTCTTCAGCCAGATAAAGGCAGACGCACTGGGGATACCTTACCGGCCCCTGCAGGAAGCGGATACGGCAGTGTACGCCAGTGCCATGCTGGCGGCTTACGGTACAGGACTGCTTGGGGATTTAAAAGCCGTCATGAAGGCGCCTCTGAGAGAAGAGGTATATCTTCCGGATAAAGAGAGATATGAGATATATCAGAAAAACAAAGAAATTTATGTAAACCTACTGGAGGCCCTGGGGGCTTTCGGAGAGAAGGAAAGAGGAGAATGACATGAAAAATAATCTTACACCACAGAAACTTGCAAAAATGATTGACCAGACACTGTTAAAAGCATATGTGAGCGACGAGGATTTCCAGGCGTTTTGCAAGGAGAGCGCAGCGTATGATTTTAAGATGGTGGCGATCAATTCAGCGCCGGTAAAAAAATGCAGGGAGTTCCTTAAAGACAGCGATGTGCATGTGGGCGCAGCCATAAGTTTTCCTCTGGGCCAGACAACCATCGAAACGAAAGTATTTGAGACGGAGACAGCTATCCGGGAAGGCGCGGATGAGATCGACTATGTTGTCAATCTTGTGGAGCTGAAGAACAGGAATCTGGACTATATCCGCAGGGAGATGGAGAGCATTGTGGAAATCTGCCGGAAAGCGGGCGTGTTATCCAAAGTGATTTTTGAAAATTGTTATCTGACCCAAGAGGAGAAGGAGATTCTCTGTAAGATCGCCCTGGAGGTAAAACCCGACTTTATCAAGACATCTACCGGATTCGGTACAGGGGGAGCCACAGCGGAGGATGTGCGTCTGATGAAATCCCTGGTCGGTGATGAGATAAAAGTAAAGGCAGCCGGAGGAATCAGGGATCTGGATACTGCCCTTACCATGATCGAGGCCGGAGCGGAACGAATCGGGACCAGTGCAGGTGTGAAGATCGTGGAGGAGCTGAGAGAACGGATTGCGGCAGAAAACTGAGAGGAGGAGAAGCGATGACTCAAAGGCTGGGAATCAGAAAATCCCTGGACGAGCTGGAGAAAGAAGCCTGGGCGCCGAAGCCGTCCATGCTGGAGACACCGGCTGTTATGACAGGGCTGGATGCGGACAGAAAAATTGTGATAAAGGATACAGAGAACCGTGTATCCCTAAACGGCATCTGGCAGATGGTCTGGGACGGGGACGAGAGGGAGAGACTGGATCTATCGATACCTTGGAAGGACAGTATTCCGGCCAATGTGCCGTGCAGTGTACATACGGCCCTCTATGAAGCCGGCATCATTCCGGACCCTACGGTGGGGCTGAATGATAAAACTGCCAGGGAGTACAGCTATAAGACCTGGTGGCTGAAAAAGGAATTTTCCCGGGAAGATGGCTGCAGAGCGAATCAGTTGTACTTTGAAGGAATCTGCCATTATGCAAAAATCTGGCTGAACGGTCATTACCTGGGGGAGCACAAGGGAATGTTCGGACGCCCTGTGTTTGACGCCGCGCCTTATCTGCAGAGGGAGAACACCCTGATCGTGAAAATAGAAAACTCGCCGGCCCGGCCCCAGCCCATGTCCGAATATATGGATAACGACGAGGGGTGGCATGACGGTGTTGTCATCAACTGCGTGTATGGGTGGCATTATGCCTGCATTCCCAGCAGGGGTATATGGGCGCCCGTCGGGCTGGAGGAAAAGAAACCCTCCTGCTGCAGTGAGAAGCCCATGGTATCCTGTGGGGATACAGATGAGGGGATTGTGGATATCTGCATGAAATTTTACGGAACAGGTGGAAAAGTGACCATCACCGGCGAGATAGAAGGAAAGAACCACAAGGGAAAAGGCGGCAGTTTTGTCTTTGGGACGGAGATTCACACGGATGGACAGGTCGTCCATCTGCAGACCAGAATCGAGGATCCAAGGCTCTGGTGGCCGGTCAATATGGGAGAACAGAATCTGTACACACTTCGTCTGTCGGTGGTGACAGAACAGGGGGAGACACAGTATTTTGATACCACTTTCGGTATGCGCACCATCGAGATGGGCCCGCTTCCGGGAGGACCATATGAGGACAAGCATAACTGGACATTTATAGTAAATGGACGCCCTGTTTTCATCAAGGGTACGAACTGGTGCACGCTGGATGTGCTTCTGCGGTTTGACAGGAATCTGTACCACAGGTTTTTAAGCCTTGCCAGGGACCAGAATATCCAGCTGCTCCGTGCATGGGGCGGTGGAATGCCGGAGTCGGATCTGTTTTATGACTTGTGTGACGAATTGGGGATCATGGTCATGCAGGAGTGGCCCACCTGCTGGGACAGCCAGAAAGACCAGCCCTTTGACGAACTGGAGGAGACGGTGCTGGTGCATATGCCGCGGCTGAGAAACCATCCGTCTCTGATCATGTGGTGCGGCGGAAATGAGTCGGCCAGGGCTGACGGCAGGGCCATGGATATGATGGCACGCTGTGCTTATGAGCTTGACGGCAGCAGGGGATTCCACAGGACTTCGCCGTGGGGTGGCGCCCTGCACAATTATTCCACGTACTGGGATATGCAGGATATTGATGTGAGCCTTAACCTGAGGTCTCACTTTATGGGGGAATTCGGCATGGCTTCCGCGCCGAATCACAGAAGTGTGATGCGGTATCTGCCAAAAGAGGAGGCAGAACAGTGGCCGCCCAGCCGCTTTGGTTCCTTCGGGCACCACACCCCCAGATTCAACCAGCTTGAACCTGATGATATGGCGCATCTGAGTAAACGGGTGCCGGAATTCTGTGCCGGGGATACCATGGAGAGCTTTATCTGGGGAACACAGATGGCCCAGGCAACGGCGGTCCGCCATACATTGGAAGCCTACCGGTGCAGGTGGCCTGAATCCACGGGAATCTGTTACTACAAGCTGACAGATGTGTACCCGGCATGCTCCTGGTCCACAATTGATTACTACGGCGTGCCGAAGCTTTCCTATTATGCAATCAAGGACAGTTATGAGCCGCTCCACGCCTGCATTTTATTTTCATCCATGCGGATGGAGGAAGATGTGAAGCTTCCTGTATACCTGCTGGATGACGCAGACCGTCTGGATGGGAGTGCATGGAGTGTGCAGGTGAGGGCTTACGATGAAAACCTGCATGTGATCAGCGAGGCGGTGTACAGCGGAAGAGACAGCGCAAATGTAACCTATCTCGGGAACTTGCCTGTGGACAGAGCAGATGCGGGCAGCGGACCGGTCCTGCTGACTACAGAGGTATATGTGGAAGGGGAAAAAGCGGACGATACTTTTTACTGGTTCAATTATCAGCAGAAACAGGGCTGTCTGCTGGCACTTCCCGGAACAACGCTCACCTGTAACGTAAAAGAGGGCCATGCCGTCATTTCCAATACCGGGGATGTCCCGGCAGTCGGAGTCACCGTGGAATGCCCTGACAGAGATACGGAATTTGTAACCGAAAGCAGTTTGTTCTGGCTGAATCCGGGGGAGGTAAAACGCATTGCCGTTTCCCATACGGACAGCCTGGTGGTCCGGGCCTGGAATGCACCGGAAGCCACGGAGAGATGAGAGGGATAGAGAATGAAAGCAATACAATTTTATGGAAAAAATGATTATGCGCTGACCGATGTGGCCAAACCGGAGATCGGGGACGGTGAGCTTCTTCTGAAAGTAAAAGCGGCAGCCATCTGCGGCAGTGACCTGCGGATGATCCAGAACGGATACCAGGGAGTGACAAAGGAGACACCACGTATCTACGGGCATGAGATATCCGGGATCATTGAACAGGCCGGGAAAGCGGTGATCGGCTATGAGCCGGGAATGACTGTGGCGATCGCTCCGAATATGGGATGCGGCACCTGTGATGCCTGTGTATCAGGCAATACCCATCTGTGCCGGGAATACCGTGCCTTTGGGATCAACATGGACGGGGGATTTGCGGAATATGTGGTGATCCCCGAGGCAGCGGTCCGCCAGGGCAATGTAGTGAAGATAGAGATCGACGGGGACATGACTTTTGAGAAGGCGGCGGTCCTGGAACCGTTATCCTGTGTATACAATGGCTTTGAGCAGGTAGGGATAAAGCCCTGTGACACAGTGCTGATCATCGGCGCCGGCCCTATCGGCATCATGCACGGTATGCTGGCAAAGATGGCCGGTGCGGCAAAGGTCATGATCACGGATCTGAATGAAAACAGGGTGGCTATATGCAGGGAGTTTGACCCGTTCTTCACCACATACGCAGGCGGAGATCTGAAGGAATTCGTCATGGAGCAGACACAGGGCCAGGGTGTTTCTGTCTGCATCACTGCGTGCCCGTCTCCCCAGGCGCAGGCACAGGCGCTGGAACTGCTGGCGGTGAACGGCAGGGTGAACTTCTTCGGCGGACTTCCCGCTGACAGGTGTGAGGTGACGATCAATACCAATCAGGTACATTATAAACAGCTTGTCCTCACAGGGAGCTGCCGTGCCAGTCTGACCCAGTACAGAAAATGCATGAAGCTGGTGCAGGCAGGTGTCCTGAATATAGATAAAATTGTTTCTGCCACATATGCTCTTGAGGAGTACGAGGAGGCTTTTGCCGCGGCAAGGGAAGGCAGGAACCTGAAAAACATATTTGTATTGTAACTATTTGGCGCGGGAAAACGCGGACCTGAATCGGGAGGACAGAGATGGGATACATAGAAGACAGGAAGAGAGAGCTGGAAAAATATCTGCCGCCCCTGACCCGGAAACCGGATTTTGATCTATTCTGGGAGCAGTCTCTGGAAGAGAGCCGGAGGCTGCCGCTTGGACTGGAAGTGAAAAGGCTGGAGGATTATCCGGCGGAAAAGGTCCATGTGTATGACATCAGTTATCAGGGGATGGAGAATACCAGGATTCACGGCTGGTATCTGGCTCCGCGGACGGCGGGCGGGGGAAGACTTCCCTGTGTGATCCAGTATCATGGATTTTCCGGCAGCAGAGGGATGCCCTCAGACCATCTTTTCTGGACAGCGCTGGGGATGGCGGTTCTGGCTGTGGACTGCCGAGGACAGGGCGGGATCACAGCAGACCATGCCTGTTATCAGGAAGCTTATTTTGACGGGCCTGCATGCAGAGGGATCTTAGATCCCCATGAGTATTATTACCGGCATGTTTATCTGGACAGCGTCCGTGCCGTGGACGCGGCCTGCGCCATGGAGGAGACGGACAGGGACAGGATTGTGCTCCACGGAATCAGCCAGGGCGGAGCCCTTGTCATGGCAGCCGCGGCATTGGACAGCCGGCCTGCCGCAGCACTGGCGGATGTACCGGGCAACAGTGATCTGGCAGTGAGGGTGGAGGGGGAGTACGGCAGCTTTGGTGCCGCTGCCGCGTACCTCCGCAGATTTCCTAAGCATACGGATACGGCTTTCGGCACATTGAGCTACTTTGACACAATGAATCTGGCGTCCCGCATTACCTGTCCTGTCCTGTGTTCTGTATCCTTAAAGGATAAGACCTGCCCCGCAGAATGCTTTTTTGCTACTTATAACAGGATTGAATCGGATAAACAGATAGAGATCTATCCGTTCTGCGGACATGAGAATGCTTACAGCATACAGATGGAGAAAAAGCTGGTGTTTCTGCGGCACTGTAATATCATAGGTAGCTGTTAAGCACCCTCAGTTCCGGGAGGTGTTTCGCTGAGCGCAACCCGAGTCAGCCGGCGCCGGACTGCTGCAGGGATACACGGTTAAGAAACATGGCATCCGGAAGGATGGAGACAAGACTGGAGGATAAACGAAATATGAGGAGACAGGAGATTACACAGGGGTGGACTCTTCAGGTTCAGGGAGAAAAGGAGAGGATTCCCGCCCAGGTGCCGGGGTCTGTTTACTATGATCTGCTTCGCACGGGCAGGATGGAAGATCCCTTCTGGAGGGACAACGAGGATGAAGCCCTGAAATGGATGGAGAAGGATTTTGTCTATGAAACCCGGTTCACACCGGAGAGCGGACTTTTTGATACAGATGAGATCAGACTTTGTTTTGACGGTCTGGATACCATTGCAGACATTTATCTGAATGGATGCCTGCTGGGCCGGGCTGACAATATGCACCGCGCATGGGCATACTCCGTGACCGGGATGCTCATGCGGGGAGAAAACAGTCTGAAGGTTTCTTTTCACAGTCCTGTCAAATATATACGGGAGCGCTATGCGGAATGTGTGACTATGGGATCTGAACACTGTATGGACGGATTTCCCCAGATCAGAAAAGCACACTGCATGTTTGGCTGGGACTGGGGCCCAAGGCTTCCGGATGCGGGAATATGGAAGAATGTTTTCCTGCAGGGAGTGGAGAAGGGAAGGCTGGAATCCGTATATGTGACGCAGGAGCATGAGGAGCAGAAGGTCACACTTTATATCCGCACAGAGATCGCTTCCGCAGGAGAAACACAGGAGGACAGGGCAAAAGCACAGGGGCTTTCCTACAGGGTCACAGTCACAGACCCACAGGGAAATGTGAGGACAGAGGAGGATTCACCGGAGTGTCTGGTAATCACACAGCCGCTTCTGTGGTGGCCGAACGGATACGGGGAACAGAATCTGTATGGAATCTGTGTGCAGCTTATGGACGGCAGCCGTGAAGTTGACCGATGGGAGAAGCGGATAGGCCTTAGGACCATGACCGTGCACCGGGAGAAGGATGTATACGGCGAGAGCTTTGCCCATGAGGTAAACGGCGTGCAGATTTTTGCCATGGGCGCGGATTATATACCGGAAGACAACATTTTCGGCAGGATCACCGGGGAGAGGACCAGGAAACTGCTGGAACAGTGCCGGGCGGCTAATTTTAACTGTATCCGGGTATGGGGAGGCGGATTCTATCCCCATGACGATTTTTATGATGCCTGCGATGAGCTGGGACTGGTGGTCTGGCAGGATCTGATGTTTGCCTGCGCTGTCTATGAACTGACAGAGGATTTTGATAAAAATATCAGGGCGGAGATCAGGGACAATGTGCGCCGCCTCCGCCATCATGCCAGTCTTGGACTCTGGTGCGGGAATAATGAGATGGAAATGTTCGTGGATGAGGGCCAGTGGGTGAATACGCTGAAGCAGAAGGCGGATTATGTCAAGATGTACGAGTATATCATCCCGCAGGTGCTGAAGGAGGAAGACCCGCAGACCTTTTACTGGCCGGCAAGTCCGTCTTCGGGCGGAAGCTTCGACGCGCCCAATGACCCCGACCGGGGGGATGTGCATTACTGGGAGGTATGGCACGGGGATAAGCCATTTTCCGAATACCGTAAGTATTATTTCCGGTATGCCAGTGAGTTTGGATTCCAGTCTTTTCCGTGTCTGAAGACAGTGGAGGCGTTTACGCTGCCGGAGGACAGGAATATTTTTTCCTATGTGATGGATAAGCATCAGAGGAATGACGCGGCAAATGGGAAGATCATGAAGTATCTGTACCAGACCTTCCTGTATCCCACGGATTTTGATACGCTGCTGTATGCGTCCCAGCTCCTGCAGGGAGAAGCTATAAAATACGGAGTGGAGCATTTCCGAAGAAACAGGGGCAGGTGTATGGGAGCAGTGTACTGGCAGCTCAATGACTGCTGGCCGGTGGCTTCCTGGTCCTCCATTGATTATTACGGAAGGTGGAAGGCACTGCATTATTATGCCAAAAGGTTTTTTGCTCCAATCCTGCTGTCCTGCAGGGAGGAGGGGATGATGACGCAGAACACCAATGTGAATGCGCAGCCCTTTCAGATGGAGAAGAGTGTGACGTTTAATGTGTCTAATGAGACGCCGGAGGATAAAGTGGTCCAGGTCGTATGGGCTGTACGGGACCGGTTCGGCGGTATTCTGCAGAAGGAGGAGACAGAGCTTTCGGTGCCGGCACTCTCCAGTGTGTGGATGGAAAAAAGGGAGCTTCCGGACATGAAAATCCGGGAAGAGTACATCAGCTATGATCTTTTTGAGGATGACCGGTGGGTATCCGGTTCCACAGTGATACTCACACTGCCGAGATTTTTCCGGTATGAAGATCCGCAGCTTACGGTGGAGTCCGGAGACGGTGAGGTCATCGTCAGGGCAAAGGCGTATGCGAAGAGTGTTGAGATTCGGAACAGGAATGAGGATCTGGTGTTGGAGGACAACTATTTTGATATGAATGCAGGGGAGAGAAGAGTGAAAGTGGTTTGCGGTGAGATGGAGGATCTGACGGTACGGAGTGTGTTTGATATTCGGTAGTGAAGGCGGCCGGCGCGATATAGAGCAGAATGTTCCATATCTGTGCATTGCGAAGCGTGTTGCTGGGCGCGCAGTGAAGGGTAACTGCTTTGGTATATTCAGAATAGAAAATGCAAATGGGTACTTGAAAAATTCAAGTACCCAGTGTATAATTGATTTAAAAGTAATCAATAGATAATTGTTATCCATTGATTGCGCTTCGGAAAACCATAGTAATTTATAGTTGCCAGCTATCCTCTACGGCCTATAGAGGATAGCTATTTTCTTTTCTGATGATTGTCTAATATATCATTTAATCTTAAAATCAATGATACCCTTACCTTTTATCGCTAAAAATCTAATAATATGGAGGCGAAACATGAAAAAACTGAAAGTACACCATGAGAAACAGTATCTTATGTGGGAGGACGGGACTCCTTTTTTCTACTTGGGAGATACAGCCTGGGAATTGTTTCACAGACTGAACAGAGAGGAAGCGGATGAGTATCTGAGCCTGCGGGCAGCACAGGGATTTCATGTGATCCAGGCGGCAGCGCTGGCGGAGCTGGATGGAATCTATACAGGAAATGCGTATGGGGATAAGCCGCTGCCGCTTTGCAGCGGGAAGGTTTACCTGCCGGGGACGCAGGGAGAGGTATTTCCGGAAATGGAGGACTGCGAAGCGTATTGGAGGCATGTGGACTGGATCGTACATAGAGCAGCAGAACTGGGGATGTTTATCGGGATGCTGCCCTGCTGGGGAGATAAGTGGAATAAGAAATGGGGATGCGGGCCGGAAATCTTTAAAGATCCCGGAAGTGCTTATGACTATGGTGCCTGGATAGGGGAACGGTATAGCAGAGAATGGAATATCATATGGATCCTGGGCGGAGACAGACCTGTGGAAAACGAGGAGCAGGAGAGCGTGACAGACGCAATGGCAGCCGGAATCAGGAGCAGGGATACAGAACATCTGATGACCTTCCATCCCTGCGGAGCGTCCTGTTCCACCGATTTCTTGCGGGATAAGTCATATATTGATTTTAACTGCTGCCAGTCCGGGCATGGACTGGAGGGTTATGAGAGCTGGAAATTCATAAGGAAGATGCAGGAGGAGGAAGAGAAACCCTGTCTTGATCTGGAACCGAGATACGAGAGTCATCCGGCCTGTTTTCAGCCCGAGTATGGTGTGTTCTGGGGAGAGCGGGAAGTGAGGCAGAATGGGTATTGGAATCTGCTTCAGGGAGCCTGCGGCTGTGTTTACGGGAACCATGCAGTGTGGTGTTTCTGCAGGGAAAAGGACCAAGGCCATCTGAAGACCTGGCGTGAAGGGCTTTTGGAGAAAGGTGCGGGACAGATGCGGTATATGGAAAAACTTCGGCTTGACAGACCGTTTTTTGAACTGCGCCCGGCACCGGAACTTGTGGAGCAGGAGGAGTGGTGCGGACAGTATATCTCTGCCGCCAGAGGAGATACATATGCTTTTTTGTATACCCCCTATGGGCAGGAGATAAAATCCCATCTGGAAAAAATGGGAGACGGGCCGGTGCTGTGCAGCTGGTTTGACCCTGAGGATGGAACAGTTAAGAAAAAGGAAATATGGCCGCCCTGTCCAGTGGTCTTAAGACCGCCGGATGGAGGGCGGGACTGGATTGCCGTGCTGGATCAGATGCGGGCAAAGATCTGATAGCCGTATTCATTCCAGGTCACATGGTCAGGAGATAACGGGCTGCCGCAGGGCTGAGGTTCTATGGTGATAGTGATGTCCGATTTTCCGGCAAGATATCTGCGGGGAATGATGAACTCGTCTTCCAGCCATCTCTTATATGGATTATGATCCGGAAAATACCAGGGGTATTCTTCCACCGCTTCCTTATCTACAGAAACGAAAGCTTTTTGGCGTCCGTACTTTTGGTCGCTGACCCGGCGGAGTATAACTGCCTGGGCGTCCGGTGGAACAGGGACAGTGAAGGAGCGTTTTTTTCTGCTGTAATGCCCGTAAAAAGTAACAGGAATATGGTCATCGTCCCCCTCAAAAAAGGAAGTCAGCGAAACGGGCACAGGGCTGTCCTCGCAGATATAATGAAAAGCTTCCAAAGTGCCGGGGTCCTGAAATTGAATCTCCCCTATTTTCTTAAGCTTTATCTCGTCTCTGCCGTAATAAAATACCATGCCGGAGTGTTCCATATACAGGTCATTGCACCCGCCGGATTCGATTCCGAAACGAAAACAGGAAGAAAAAGGATACCAGTCCCCCGGAAGGGAGCGATGCATGGACCAGTCTTTGTGTTCATGCCCGTCATAGCCGCTGGCAGGATTACACTCTTTGGGAGTCTCGAATCCCCAGCCGTAGCAGGAATAGCTTTCAGAACCGTCACTCTCAATCTGCGGTGTGCGCAGTCCGTCAAAATGGATGCGGACATCACCTTCACAGTCAGCCCTGGATTCGGGGGTCTCGCCATATGCGGTGATGATGGAGGAGATGATATGACCGTTTCCGGAAACCTGTGCGATCAGGCTGTCAGCACCTTCCGTATGTTTTCGGCTGTAGTAGGGAGCCCCTCTGAAATATAGGAATCCGTTTTCCTGATAGTATGGATTCCATTCACGGGTCCAGAGAATCTCGGCAAAGGGGATTTGTACCGCCAGGTCCCCGGTATTTTTCAAGACCAGATCAGCACTGTGGGCAAAAGGCATGGGGTAAAAGTTATAATAATACCCGTCTGTATTCATGCCTGACAGCAGATACTGTACACTGTGATACCCCAGTTCATTGGAAAAAAGGCAGCCGAATGAAGCATCGAAGTCAGGGGAGGAATGTCCGTCCCAGCGTGCGCTGAGAGACAGAGTGTGTAGCTGGGAGGCGGTATACTCCCCTGTGAGAATGCGGATACCGGCTATACAGCCGCTTTCCTCACAGGTAAAAAGCGGGAACTCTTCCCCAGGCTTCAGAACCAGGTTTGTCAGTTGGCGGCGCAGGGGGGACTGCAGGCTGTGTATACAGCTTCCGGTCTGTTTCCAGAGAGCGGTCAGCCTCTGCTGTGCCGGGTCTTCTGCAGGGCAAAAGGTTTCCACGCCGTCTCCGTTTTCATAAGAGTGATAGACAACATGGCCCCAGCCGCCCTGGTTTTTACTGCGGTCACAGCCTTCCAGCCGGATACTGCTGGTGATTTTACAGCTTTTTTTATAGGGCATGGGCACAAAGCTGCGCACCACGCGGATAGGACCTCTGCCGTTGTCATAGGGGCCGATATAGCGGGAGGCAAGAGGTTCTGTAAACGGGTATTTTTCACCGAATTCCGAGTGCCGGATGGTAAAGCGGGGGGTCTCTTCCCCGTCAAAGTAAAAACGGAAAACCGGCTCCTCACAGGACGGATAGCGGTGCTGGACAAAATTATAGATACATCCGGGGCCAAGGTGTTCAAAAAGAACCCATTCACCGCCTGCATCCTGGTAGAGCGCCCAGTCCCAGTCAGCATTTCCGCCTTTTTTATCAATACTTCCCTCATAGTGGGCCCTGCAGCCTGCCTTGGGGACCGGGAGGGACTTTAAGTCTGCCATGGTTTCGTAAATATTCATATGGATATCTCCTGTCTTTTAGTGTTTTAGGATATTATAAAAAAAGAGGGGATTATCTCAATGGATAATATTAAGATTTTTCGGAAAAAAGAAAGAAATGCACTGTAAAACAAATGGAGCGGCAAGGGTGGACGGAAGAGGTTAATATCAGGAACATTTATGTCAATATAAGCTCTTGTTCCCCAGAGGATGGGGAGATAAGATAGAAAAAAGATTACAAGGAATCCCGTCTGTAAAAGCGGGGGAAAAACAGGAGGATTTTTAATTATGAAGAGATGGGCACGTGCGCTGTATCAGCCATGCCTGCCTTTAGGCAGGAACGGACAGAGAGTGACAGGATGTGAAGAACATATTCTTTTATCCAGAAAAGCAGCAGCCGAGGGAATGGTGCTGTTAAAAAATGAAAAGAGTATCCTGCCCTTTGAGAAGGGGACCAGACTGGCATTATTCGGAAAAGGCAGTGTGGATTATGTAAAAGGAGGCGGAGGCAGCGATGATGTGACTACCGCTTATGTGCGCAGTCTCCAGGATGGTCTTGAGATAAAGGAAGAAGAGGGAAAGGTACAGGTACTGGCGTCTCTCGGCAAATTCTACAGGGAAAATGTAAGTGCACAGTATGCCGGCGGGATTCAGCCGGGTATGACTGCAGAGCCGGAGATCCCCTGTGATCTGCTTGAGAAAGCCAAAGCATGGGCGGATGCGGCTGTAATATCCATCTGCCGGTTTTCCGGCGAGGGATGGGACCGGAAAGGGATTCCGGGAGATGGAGATTTTTATCTTACCCGGGAAGAGCAGAACATGGTGGATACAGTGACTGCCAATTTTGAAAAGGTTGTTGTTGTGCTGAACGTGGGCGGTATGGTGGATACCTCCTGGTTCTGTAATTCTGAAAAGATACAGGGAGTTCTCCTTGCATGGCAGGGAGGCATGGAGGGCGGACTGGCAGCGGCGGATCTGCTGTGCGGGGACGTAAACCCATCCGGAAAGCTGACAGATACCTTTGCCCGTACATTTGATGACTACCCATCTTCTGCAGGTTTCAACGAATCCGAGGATTATGTGGATTACACAGAGGACATCTATGTGGGATACCGGTATTTTGAAACGATTCCGGGCGCTGCCGAGAAGGTAAATTATCCCTTTGGATTCGGACTCTCCTACACGGAGTTTGCCATTGAGCCGCTTCGGGCAGGGGAAGAAGATGGGACCATTTGTGTGGATGTGAGAGTCACCAATATGGGAAGCAGAGCCGGAAAAGAAGTCGTACAGCTTTATTACCGGGCACCTCAGGGCGTTCTGGGAAAACCGCTTGAAGTGCTGGGGGCATTTGCCAAGACAGAGCTTTTGGGAGCCGGGCAGTCCCAGGTGCTCAGACTGAAAATGCCGGTCAAGGCCATGGCTTCGTATGATGATCTGGGAAAGATCCAGGCATCTGCTTATGTGCTGGAGGCCGGGAATTACAGCTTCAGAATCGGAAACTCTGTGAGAAATACAGTAAAACTGGACTATGAATACCAGGCAGCGCAGACGGTTGTGATAGAGCAGCTCGAAAGAAAATGCGCGCCGGCTGCCCTTAAATCACGTCTGTTGGCAGACGGGTCCTACGAGGAACTACCGCAGGGCGGAGACGTATATGAGAAGAACCGTCTGATTCCTCAGGATATTGATACGCTGGAAGGGGTGGAACCCGATGTACAGGGAATCACGTATCAGGAGAAAAAAGAATGGCGAAATGCGGACAGGATCACCCTTGAAGATGTAGCGGAAGGGAAGGCAGATTTACGCCGGCTTCTGGCACAGCTCAGCGACAGGGAATTAGCCGGGCTGCTGGGCGGTCAGGTAAATACAGGTACTGCCAATACATATGGAATGGGCAATCTTCCGGCATATGGAATTCCCAATATTATGACTGCGGACGGCCCGGCAGGACTGAGGATCAGGGAGGAGTGCGGTGTCTATACGACGGCATGGCCCTGCGCCACACTGCTGGCCTGTACCTGGAATCCGGAGATGGTATTTGAGGCAGGGGCAGCAGGAGCGGCTGAAGTGAAGGAGAATAATATCGGTGTCTGGCTTACCCCGGCTATGAATATACACAGAAGTCCCCTGTGCGGAAGAAACTTTGAATATTATTCCGAGGACCCGCTGGTATCAGGAAAAATGGGAGCAGCTATGATCAGGGGCATCCAGTCTCAGCATATCGGGGCGTCCATGAAACATTTCTGCTGCAATAATAAGGAGACTAACAGGAAGGACAGCGATTCCAGGGTGTCGGAGAGGGCACTCAGGGAAATCTATCTGAAAGGATTCGAGATTGCGGTAAAGGAAGCCCAGCCCTGGACAGTGATGACATCCTATAATCTGATGAATGGATATCCCACTTCCTGTAACCCGGAACTGCTTAACGGAATCCTCAGAGAAGAGTGGGGCTTCGAGGGAATGGTGACTACGGACTGGTGGAATCACGCGGAGCATTATCTGGAAGTAAAGGCCGGGGGAGATATCAAGATGGGATGTGGTTATCCTGACAGGATTCTGGAGGCTAAGGAGAAGGGATTCGTGAGCAGGGAAGAGATGGAGAAGTGCGCGGAGAGGATATTGGGGATGATATTGAAAGTGGATTAAATATTCTGGACGGGACTGTGTACTTGCTGATTTGGAATTTTGATGCCATCGGCCTGAATATACCCTGCGGGACAGGAACGTGTAAATGGTAATCACAGGCGGCTTTTAGCAGCGGTTTTGTTTTTAATATCGTTGACATGGATGCGGTTTTGTGATAAGATTCGGAATCAAGAGAAAGGCGTTGAGAAGAGATAGTAAGCGTGTCTGGACGTTGCAGAGAGAAGCCGGGTGGTGCGAGGCTTTATGGAGGGGCGCTGAACCGGTCTTTGAGCTGCAGGCTGAAAGGTGACGAGTAGGTTATGACGGGTATCCTCCGTTATGGGGATGGAGTATCGGATGGCTGATGATTTTTGGATGGATGGCGTCCTGTACTTGGAGAGAGCAGAATGGAAATTCTGAATTCAGGTGGTAACACGGATATTTGAGTATTCGCCCTGAACTGGCTTAGCTGGTTCAGGGTTTTTGTTTTTTCTGCCGCTCGCTGTCCCATCGGTCCGGGCAACGTGGTGTGTTGCGTTTGTATGCAGCCGAATTCTACACCGAGGGTATTTCGTCCGCCTGAGACGAACAATGGGTTGTACGGCTCAGACGGACGAAATACCCTCGGTGTAGCTTCGGAATGCATACGGCACTGCAACACACCACGTTGCCCGGACCGATGGGACAGCGGCGGCAGAAAAAAGCACTTCGTGCGCTGTGAAGGCGGGAGTTTTTTGGATGGAGCGTGGGCAAGCAATAATTCCATTGTTAAAGGTGATACTGGATGGATTTTGCCTGTAGGTGTGAGGGGTTCTGAATAGTTGGTAGATTTAGATATATGGAATAAAAAAATGTGAATGGAGGAAGAGTGTTATGAAGATGGAGAAAGTTGTGGGGGAAAGGTTTCGGGAGAGGCCGGCGGACTGTGTGATCGACAGCCATGCTTTGATGGTGAGAGGCGGGTATATGAAGTATGTGGGGAATGGGATTTATTCGCAGTTTGGGCCGTTGAGGAGAATCTGCAGGAAGATTGAGGGGATTATTCGGGAGGAAATGGATGGGATTGATGGGCAGGAGGTGCAGTTTCCTGTTGTTATGCCGGCCTCGCTTTGGGAGGAGTCGGGGAGATATGAGAGTGTGGGGAGTGAGCTGCTGCGGTTTTCGGATAGGAATGGGAGTAAGATGGTACTGGGGATGACACATGAGGAGGCTTCGGTGCAGTTGGTGCGGGAGTATGGAAAGAGTTATGCTAAGTATCCTTTTATGATTTATCAGATTCAGACAAAGTTCAGGGATGAGGCAAGGCCGAGGGCAGGGCTGATCCGGGTGAGAGAGTTTACAATGAAGGATGCTTACTCATTCCATACTTCTCAGGAGGACCTAGAGGAATATTATCAGAAGTGTTATCATGCTTATGAGAGGATTTTTGCAAGGGCCGGGATTCCGGAGACGATTGCCGTGGCTTCGGATTCGGGGATGATGGGCGGCAGTCTGTCTCATGAATTTATGCTGCTGACTCCTGTGGGGGAGGACTCTGTTGCGGTCTGCCCGGAATGCGGGTTCAGGGCTAATGTGGAGATGGCTGAGAGTATTGTTGAGAATCCGCAGGATGATGTGCAGGAGGAACTGAAACTGGTGTACACACCGGATATTCATACGATTGAGGATGTGTGCGGATTTTTGGGGATGCCTGAGGAGAAATCCTGTAAGGCTGTGGTGTATCAGAAGAATTCGGATGACAAGTTTGTGGTGCTGTTTATCCGCGGGGATCTGGATGTGAATGAGACAAAGGTTACCAATTTCCTGAAAAGTGAGATTCGTCCGGCGGAAATAACGGAGGAATCTGGACTGCATCCCGGATTTATCGGGCCCTATGATCTTCAGGGGGATTTTACGGTGCTCTATGACAGGTCTTTGCAGGGGGGAATGAATCTCTCCTGCGGCGGTAATGTGGAGGAACATCATTATACAGGACTTTGTATGGAAAGGGACTGCCCGCAGGCGGAGTATCATGATTTTGCCAAAATTTCAGAGGGCGGCGTGTGTCCCGGATGCGGTAAGCATACGATTCAGGTGTGCAGAGGTATTGAGGTGGGAAATATTTTTCAGCTCGGTACAAAGTATACGGAGAGTATGGGGATGCAGTATCTGGATAAAGATGGGAAGGAAAAGTATCCTTTGATGGGGTGTTATGGGATAGGAATCGGAAGGCTGGCAGCCTCCGTGTGTGAAGCACATCATGATGAGTACGGGCCAATCTGGCCTATGGCCATTGCTCCCTGGCAGGTGCATCTGTGCTGTGTAAGGCCGGATAATGAGGAAGTGAAAGCATTTGCGGATAAGCTGTATGAAGACCTTCAGAGGCAGGGCGTGGAGGTGCTCTATGATGACAGGAAAGTGAGCGCCGGGGTTATGTTCTCAGATGCGGATCTTATGGGTGTGCCTGTGCGTGTGATCGTCAGCCCGAGAAATATGAAAGAAGGGTGCTGCGAGATCGTGACAAGGGATAAAAATGTTCAGAAGAAAGCGGCGCTTCAGGATGTTAAAAAGGAGATTGCAGTGCTGATTAAGGAATTGTCTGGGAAAGGATGAGAAAATGGAACAGCAGAAGTGGCTGGATGAGGCTTTATATGAATATGGAAGAAAGGATTACTATCCATTTCACATGCCGGGGCATAAACGGGAATTTTGTCCGGGGACGCTGAAAAACCCTTATTTGGTTGACATAACTGAAATAGACGGGTTTGACAATCTGCATCACGCCGAAGGGATTCTGCTGGAGGCTCAGCAGCGGGCTGCCTCTCTTTACGGGGCGCGTGAGACATGGTATCTGGTAAATGGCAGCACGTCGGGAATTTTGGCCGCTGTGTCCGCGTGTACGTCCAGAGGCGGTGAGATACTGATGGCAAGAAACTGTCACAAGGCAGTTTATCACGCGGCTTATCTGAGAGGACTGACACCACATTATCTCTTTCCGGAGGCCGAAAAAAGTGTGGGATTGAACGGTGGAATTTCGCCTGAGGCTGTCAGGGAGATGCTGGAGAGGTATCCCGGAACAGAGGCAGTGCTTATCACGTCTCCTACTTATGACGGAGTGGTGTCTGATGTGAAGAGGATTGCGAAGATTGCTCATGCATTTCATGTGCCTTTAATCGTGGACGAGGCACATGGGGCGCATTTTCCGTTTTCGGAATATTTTCCGGAATCCGCGCTTGCATGTGGGGCGGATGTGGTGATTCATAGTTTACATAAAACTCTGCCATCGCTGACGCAGACCGCGCTTCTGCACAGGAACAGTGAGAGAGTGAGCGAGGAAAAGCTCAGGCGTTTTCTGGGGATTTATCAGAGCAGCAGTCCGTCTTATCTGTTTATGGCCGGGATGGATGCGTGCGTAAGGCTGATCCGGGAAAAGGGGAAGGAGCTGTTTGCGGGCTATACAGAGAGGCTTAAAACCTGCAGGGGGAGACTGGCGGCCCTTAAGAATCTGCATCTGGTGAGTAAGGATGAGATTTTGGGACGGGATTTAGTGTATGACCTGGATGAATCAAAGATTCTGATTTCTACGGCAGATGCGGAAATAGATGGGGCAAAGCTCCATGAAATTTTGCTGGAACGGTATCATCTGCAGATGGAGATGGCGGCAAGCCAGTATGTGATCGCGCTCACCGGCGTAATGGATACAGAGGACGGGTTTGACAGGCTGGAGCAGGCGCTTCTGGATATTGATCGTGAAACGGAGAGAACAGAAGCAGCGAGGGATGGGATTTGTACCTATATCGTCGGTGAAGTCTGCACATCTATAGCGGAGGCTGTGGAAGGGGACCAGGAGGAAATTAACCTGTCGGACAGTGAGGGAAGGATTTCTTCGGAATATGCGTATCTGTATCCGCCCGGAATCCCGTTTCTGGTTCCGGGAGAGAGAATCAGCAAAGATGTATTGCGGCAGATTTGTATCTGGAAGGAACAGGGTCTGGACATTCAGGGCTTAAATGACTATACTCTAAAGAAGATGCACGTGTTAAAAGATGTTTGAAAGTAACGATTCGGCAGGTCTGCGCATTTACTGCGTTGCCCTTAAGAAAACACTTTGCAGCGAAGCAAAAATCCTATTGCCAAAGGTGAATATGCATGGATTTTTGCCTGTAACGGTGAAGATATTGAACAGTTACGTTTGAGAATCCATTTCTACAGTCCGTGTACCAGCCGGGGAAGGTGTCCCATGGTTGGAGGAATAATAAGATGAAGGCATATTCTTTGAAATTGCCGGGCGGGGATGGAAATAAGAGACAGAGGAACAAAAGAATGGGCAGAATTTTTTATATTATGGGTAAAAGCTCTTCCGGTAAAGATACCATTTACAGCAGACTTCTCCGTGACAAGGAGTTTGGTTTAAAGAATGTTTTGTTATATACAACACGTCCGGTCCGACAGGGGGAGGCTGATGGGAGAGAGTACCACTTTGTGGATGAGGAGCGTTTCAGACAGTTTATGGATGAGGGAAAGGTGATCGAGTACAGAACTTATGAGACTGTGCACGGCCCCTGGACTTATTTTACGGCGGATGACGGGCAGGTGGATTTGAAGGTGCGCAGTTATCTGGCAATCGGGACGCTGGAGTCCTATGAGAATATGAAGAGATATTTTGGGGAGGAAAATGTCTGCCCCATTTATGTGGAAGTGGAGGATGGGGAGCGCCTAAAACGGGCCCTCGCCAGGGAAGAATTGCAGGAGAAGCCCCGTTATGCGGAAATGTGCCGGCGTTTTTTGGCTGACACAGAAGATTTCTCGGAGGAGAACCTGGAAAGAGCGGGAATCAAAAGGCGTTTTCAGAACGTGGAGCTGGAAAGCTGTATGGAAGAAATCCGGGAGTATATCCGCAGCCGGAGCGTCTGATATCCATTCCGGGCACGGACAGCGGCTGTTTGTACATTATTTGGAAGGTCCCGGAGTTCTTGATGCTTTGCGGGGCAAGGAAACCTGGGACCTGTATCAGGTTATCTGTAAAGCAGGGAGAAACCGCGGTGGTGTCTCCCAAATTACCGGCGAAAACCCAGGACAGCATTCAAATTATCTGCAAAGTATGCAAAAACAGTAGCCGGGCGGCTCAGAATTACCGACGAAAGCCTAAGATGACATTCAAATTATTTGTAAAGCCAGCAGAAACCACGGCCAGGCCGCCCAAAATTACCAACGAAAACCCAAGACAGCATTCAAATTATCTGTAAAGCAAGCAGAAACAGTGGCCGGGCGGCTCAGAATTACCGACGAAAGCCTAAGATGACTTCAAATTATTTGTAAAGTAAGTAGAAACCATGGTTGGGCCGCCCAAAATTACCAACGAAAACCCAAGACAACATTCAAATTATCTGTAAAGCAAGCAGAAACCACGGCCGGGCCACCCAAAATTACCAACGAAAACCCAAGACAACATTCAAATTATCTGTAAAGCAAGCAGAAACCACAGCCGGGCCGCCCAAAATTACCAACGAAAACCCAAGACAACATTCAAATTATCTGTAAAGCAAGCAGAAACCACGGCCGGGCCACCCAAAATTACCAATGAAAACCCAAGACAACATTCAAATTATCTGTAAAGCAAGCAGAAACCACAGCTGGGCCGCCCAAAATTACCAACGAAAACCCAAGACAACATTCAAATTATCTGTAAAGCAAGCAGAAACCACAGCTGGGCCGCCCAAAATTACCAACGAAAACTCAAGACAACATTCAAATTATCTGTAAAGCAAGCAGAAACCACAGCCGGGCCGCCCAAAATTACCAACGAAAACCCATGACAGCATCCAAATTATCTGTAAAGCATGCAGAAACAGTGGCCGGGCCGCTCCGAATTGCCGACGAAAGTCCAAACAGTTCACACAACCACAGTATTCGGGAGTGGACACCAACCGGGGATGAAATAATAGAAAAGTAAGAACACCAGACGTTGCAGGACCCGGAAAACCTGTGCTATAATGATAGAAACGAGCCGGTGCAGGCCGGCTCTGAATATAAATGCCCTTATTGCAGGGCGGAAGGATAGAGGTGATTGCAATGCAGGAAGTTGAAAAGGTATTAGGACATGAGGAGGTTATCCGCCATTTACAAAATGCGGTTGCCATGGATCAGGTTTCTCATTCCTACATTTTTGCAGGAGAGAAAGGGAGCGGAAAAAAACTTCTGGCGAAGCTGTTTGCCATGACATTGCAATGCGAGAAGCACGGAAAAGAGCCGTGTCTGCAGTGCGGCTCATGTAAAAAGGCCATGAACAGGAATCATCCGGACATTATCTATGTCAGCCATCTGAAACCAAATTCCATTGGTATTGAGGATATCAGGGAACAACTCATTGCGGATGTGGAGATCAAACCCTATACAGGGCCTTATAAAATATATATTGTGGACGAAGCAGAGAAGATGACAGTCCAGGCACAGAACGCTCTTTTGAAAACCATTGAGGAGCCGCCGGCCTATGCGGTGATTCTGCTTTTGGCGAACAACAATACCAGTCTTCTTCCAACCATCACGTCCAGGTGCGTGACCCTGAATTTCAAACCGGTCAGGGATGATCTGATCAAGAGTTATCTCATGGAGGAGCTGCACGTACCGGACTACCAGGCAGAGGTCAGCGTGGCGTTTGCCCAGGGAAATGTAGGGAAGGCTAAGCAGATCGCAACGGCCGAGGATTTTGCCGACATGATGGATGCTGCCCTGAAGATTCTGAAGAAGGGGGACGGCATGGAGGTCTACGAGATGGTGGATGCCATCAAGACACTCTCAGAGGAGAAGCATACGGTATATGAATATCTGGACCTGTTTTTAGTGTGGTTCAGGGATGTGCTGATGTTCAAAGCTACAAAAGAAGTGGACGGGCTGGTGTTCCGTCAGGAATATAATGCAATCAAGGATCGTGCAGACAAGAGCTCTTACGAGGGACTGGAGAAAATCATCCAGGCGATCGAAACAGCTAAGACACGTCTGCAGGCAAACGTTAATTTTGACTTAACCATGGAACTTCTGTTCCTTACAATCAGGG
The DNA here is from genome assembly GCF_037000545.1 of Blautia sp. JLR.GB0024. Taxonomy (NCBI): domain Bacteria; kingdom Bacillati; phylum Bacillota; class Clostridia; order Lachnospirales; family Lachnospiraceae; genus Blautia; species Blautia sp. JLR.GB0024. The sequence goes on from NZ_JBANBF010000002.1 coordinate 237,584, forward strand.
AGAACTAAGATGACAAGAGTGATTGGAGTCAGATTCCGGAATGTGGGAAAAATCTATTATTTTTCTCCAAAGAATCTGGAGATAAAATCCGGCGACCATGTAATTGTGGAGACCGCAAGAGGTGTAGAATACGGAAACGTGGTTCTGCCCCCCAGGGATGTAGAGGATGAGAAGGTGGTTCAGCCTTTGAAAGAGGTCATCAGAATCGCCAATGCACAGGATGACAAGAAAGAGGAGAGCAACAGAAAGCGGGAAAAAGAAGCATACCAGATCTGTCTGAAGAAGATCAAAGAGCACGGGCTTGAGATGAAGCTGATCGATGTGGAATATACATTTGACAATAATAAAGTACTCTTTTACTTTACCGCGGACGGACGGATTGATTTCCGTGAGCTGGTGAAGGATCTGGCAGCTATCTTTAAGACACGCATTGAACTGCGCCAGATTGGTGTCAGGGATGAGACAAAGATTCTGGGAGGCATCGGAATCTGCGGGCGTGCCCTGTGCTGTCATACTTATCTGTCTGAATTTGCACCTGTTTCCATCAAAATGGCCAAGGAGCAGAATCTCTCTCTGAATCCCACCAAGATTTCAGGAGTCTGCGGAAGGCTTATGTGCTGTCTGAAAAATGAGGAAGAGACATACGAGGAGCTGAACCGGAAACTGCCGGTTGTAGGAGACAGAGTGAACACACCGGAGGGGCTCAGAGGCGAAGTACAGAGTGTAAATGTGCTGCGCCAGCTTGTCAAAGTCATTGTAGATGTGGATGACGAGAAGGAAATCAGGGAATACGCTGTGGAGGATCTAAAATTCAAACCGCGGCAGAAAAAAGAAAAGATAAAACTGTCTGATGAAGAATTAAAAGCATTAAAGGAACTGGAGAAATGAAATCTCTGATTATGGAAAATGAACGTCTGGATGACCTTCAGAACGGCTACATGCTGATTCAGAATCCAAAACAGTTTTGTTTCGGAATAGACGCAGTGCTTCTCGCCTGGTTTGCCAGGGTAAAACCGGGTGAGAATGCATTGGATATGGGGACGGGGACTGGTATCGTCCCTATTTTGCTGAAAGCCAGGTACCCGCAGGGACATTTTACGGGACTGGAGATCCAGGAGGAGAGTGCGGCGCTGGCCAGACGGAGCGTGGCTTACAACGGACTGGATGCAGATATTTCCATCGAAACGGGTGACATCAGGGAGGCGGCGAAGACTTTCGGAGCATCCTCTTTTGACGTGGTCACCACCAACCCGCCTTATATGATCGGAAGTCATGGTCTCGTAGGGGAAAACACGGCAAAGACCATTGCCCGCCACGAAACCCTCTGTACACTGGAGGATGTGATCTCCCAGGCAGCCTCTGTTCTGGTGCCGAAAGGGAGATTCTACATGGTACACAGGCCATTTCGTCTGGCAGAAATTATGTCAACCATGGTAAAATACAGGATTGAACCCAAAAGGATGCGCCTTGTCTATCCCTATGTGGACAAGGAACCCAATCTTGTGCTCATAGAGGGTATGAGAGGCGGAAATTCCAGGATTACTGTGGAAAAGCCGCTGATCGTTTATGACAGACCGGGAGTCTATACGGATGAGATACTGGAGATCTATGGACGGAAGCGGCAGGAAACGGCTGCGGGAGAAGAGGAAACATGAGCGGAAAATTGTATTTGTGCGCCACACCTATCGGCAATCTCGAGGATATGACCTACCGGGTGGTGCGTATTTTAAAAGAGGCGGATCTGATCGCGGCAGAGGATACCAGAAACAGTATCAAGCTGCTGAACCATTTTGACATTAAGACGCCCATGACCAGTTATCATGAATATAATAAGATAGATAAGGGAAGATATCTGGTGGAACAGATGCAGGCAGGGAAAAATATTGCACTGGTCACAGATGCGGGAACACCCGGGATCTCAGACCCCGGCGAGGAGCTGGTAGCCATGTGCTGGGATGCGGGGATTACGGTGACCGCCCTTCCGGGAGCGGCTGCGTGCATCACAGCACTGACCCTGTCGGGACTTCCCACAAGGCGGTTTGCCTTTGAAGCTTTTCTTCCCTCAGACAAAAAGGAGAAGAGAAAGGTTCTGGAGGAGCTGAAAAATGAGACCAGGACCATTGTATTATACGAGGCGCCTCACCGGCTTGTAAGGACACTCCAGGAGCTGTTGGAAGCTCTTGGCGAGCGCAGGATCTCCGTGTGCAGGGAGCTGACGAAAAAGCATGAGACCATATTCAGGACTACATTATCGGAGGCGGTCACCTATTATGAGACCAATGCCCCCAAAGGAGAATGTGTGCTGGTTTTGGAAGGTAGAAGCCGGAGTGAGATGGAAGCTGAGGAACAGCAGCGCTGGAGTGAGATGCCGTTAAAGGAACATATGGAGTATTATGTAAACCAGGGAGCCGACAGGAAAGAGGCGATGAAGAGAGTCGCAAAGGACAGAGGAGTCAGCAAACGTGACATTTACCAGGCTCTTTTGGAAGAGGAGTAGAGGTACCGGGCAGTGCAATACTGTCCGAAAGAGAAGGGGATCATAAATGGCGTACCATTACAGAAAAAAAGAACAGGAACGACGAAAGAGGGAAAGGGAGCGGAAAGTAAGGCGGATCAAGCTTATTTTCGGAATGGATCTGGCTCTGGTCCTGGTGCTTCTTGTCATTCTGGCTGTGAGCAGAGGCATGTCTGCCGGTTCCGGAGAAAAGGAGACAAACGCAAAGGCCGAGACAGCCAGGTCAGAGGCTAGTCAGGATAAGGAGACAGTCCAGGACAAAACGGCAGCCCAGGACAAAGCGGAGAAAAAAGACAGTACCGGGGATGCGGATAAGAAGTCGGGTGCAGGCGGGGAAGAGAAAAAGGCAGAGGAACCCGTAACGATCACAGTCAGCGCAGCGGGAGACTGCACACTGGGAACCGATGAGTTCTTTGACTGGAGTGACAGCCTTCCGGCTAAATATGAGGAAGTGGGAGATCCGGCTTATTTCTTTCAGAATGTTCAGCCGATTTTTTCGCAGGATGATCTGACCATTGTGAATTTTGAGGGAACCCTCACAACCAGTGAGGAACGCGAGGACAAACAGTTTGCATTTAAAGCGGATCCCGCCTATGCAAAGATACTCACTGCGGGCAGTGTGGAAGCGGCAAATATGGCAAACAACCACAGTAAGGATTATGGTGAGCAGAGTTATACAGATACCATCAAGGCCCTGGAGGATGAGGGAATCACCACATTTGGATATGACAGGACTGCTGTGATGGAGATAAAGGGCGTAAAGGTGGGGCTGCTGGGCACCTATGTCCTGAGGGAAGGCCTTGGAATCAAGGATTCCATGATTGCCAACCTGGAATCCCTGAAAGAACAGGGAGCGCAGATTATCATCGCCAGCTTTCACTGGGGTTCAGAGAAGGCATATGAACCGGACTCCACACAGATTGAGCTGGCACACGCAGCCATAGACAACGGGGCGGATCTGGTCCTGGGACATCATCCCCATGTGCTGGAGGGGATAGAAGAATATCAGGGGAAGAATATTGTGTACAGTCTGGGCAATTTCTGCTTTGGCGGTAATGCCTATCCGTCTGACATGAACACCATGATCTTCCAGCAGACATTTACCATAAAGGATGGAGCGCTGCAGCAGGACAATGTGAAGAATATCATTCCGTGCAGGATTTCCTCTGAGGATGGATATAATAACTATCAGCCGACGCCTGCCAAGGGAGAGCAGGGGGATGATATATTGAAGAAGATTAAAGAGTATAGTTCCTGGGTGCAGGGATAAAGGGAAACGGCAGCAGATTTTGCAGGAAAAATCTGCTGCCGTTTTAATAAATTTAACAGGGTTCAAAATAACCGGAACTGGCTTTTAGCCTGCCGTAATTCTGCCGCATATATTTTTTGCCGAATCCAATACAACGTCCATCCTGGTCTATGAAATACCTGTATATTACAAGCAGTGGATCGGATAGTTCACACTGCAGTGTATGTGCTGTTTTCTCATCTCCGGATTCCACACCTATCTCCATTTGGGTGCAGAAGGCGAAGGGAGCTGTCTTTGCGGCAACGATTTCGGGAAAAACAGAATAATTAATTTCATTTTCTATAATAGGACATCCCTTATCATAAGGGATATATTTAATGTCAAAGGCAGCAGGGATTCCATTCCTGGAAATGACTCGGCTGATTTCAATTACTTTATCAGACGAATTCAGTTCTAAAGCATTTCTGATTTCTTCTGAGGGTTCGATCACTGTGATATTTCTGTATTTCGTTTGGTTTCCGGAATCATCTTCGGAAAAAGACATAGAGAATACATTGTGCTGAGGAGACGATATATAAGAACCCTTTCCGGCTCTGGAATAAATGAAACCTTCTTTTTCCAGTATATTTAAACTTTTTCGCACCGTCTCGCGGCTGGTATGATATTGGGTAGATAATACATTTTCAGAAGGAAGTAAATCCCCGGGATTAAATTCACCACCCATAATTTTCCTGCGCAAGGATCCTGCTATCGTAATGTATAGAGGCTCTCCAAAGGTATTATTATTTTTTTCCATAGCTTTTTGCTTTCATAGAAGACTTGCAGATTACAGCAGTTTCGATGGGGTCCTGTGAATAGGCATCTGCACCGATATATTTACTGGTTTCTGAAGTCATGCAATTTCCTCCTACGATTATTGTGGCATATTTATCTATACCGGCAGCTCTTAAAGCGGTTATGGTTTCTTTCATTTCCTCTACACAGTAAGACATGACACCGCTTAGGGCAATAATATCTGGTTTATTTTCTTCCGCAGTCCGGATAAACTGTTCCGTATCAACGTCTGTACCAAGGTCAATTACTTTAAAGCCCTCAGCCCGAAGGGTACTGCAGACAATATCTTTTCCAATATCATGAATATCATCTTTCATTACACCGCACAGGACGGTGCCAACAGTTTCAGCGCTAAAGTCTGCGGACTGACTAACAGGGAAATATGTAAGGGCCTTTTGGTAAATTAGTCCGGACACAATTAAATCGGCAAGAAAGTATTCGCCCTTTTCAAATAGTCTGCCAACTCTTTTCATACCTTCGTTCAGAAGTTTTTGAATTTCACGAGTACTTATATTTTCTTCCAATAAGGTCTTTACACAGTAGATTACCTGAGCTTCGTCAAGGCTTTCCATAGCGCAGACCAATTGTTCTTCCATTTAATTTTCCTCCCTCCATGTGGTGTTCCGGGACAGTACAGCCACATTCTTCCATCCAGTATACCATACCAGTATATTCAACTCAATATAAACAAAGGGCACTAATAAGTGTATAGATCCTCGATTGAAATTTCTGAGCCGGCAGGAACCTGCAAAAACCGTTCGGCAGGCCATGGACCTGATAAGAGCTGGGACAGATACCTGGTCGAGGCCGGAATGATTTTTGGGGATAAGTCAAGAGTCCGGGCAATCTTTGTAGTCTCCTCCATAAGTGCGTTCATAGGGCAGATTTTCGTGTCGAGAAGGCCGAGAGTGCGGTAGTGACCAAACATGGCATTGAAAATTTCACGTCCTGTTTCAATCCCATATTTTTCAACAGTATATTGATATTCTACCCAGATATTTCGTTCACCTTTCAGCCATCCCTTTGAGAGAAAATATGTTGGATTTGTGTGATTCAGCTCGGATTTTACAGATACGGAGCCCAGGAGCAAAGATATACAGTCATCTACTCTTGGCAGTATCAGTGTATAGTTGCCGGTTTTTAAATGGAGAACAGAGTTTCCGCAAAATCCAAATGCCATGATTACCAGTTCCTGGCCAGTGATTTTGTCTAATTCTTCCTGTAAGCGCTCGTGCAGATGGGCGGGATTATTATGCAGACCGGATTCCAGCCATACAACAGGTGGGCATATTGACAGGGATTTCATAACATAATACAACTCTTCTTCTAAGGTTTTGCAGGCAATAATTGTGGATTTCATTAAAATGCCACCTTTCTTTTCAGGAATATAGAGAAGATAATCTGCCCAAATTATATCCTGTTTTTTTAATCAAGTCAAATATAGATTTGCAATACTGGATAAAAATAAAAAATAACAGAAAATAAACTGTTATATAAAAAGGTGTAAAAAAATATTGACAGAAAGATATTTACGGTCTATACTTGTACATACAAGTATAGACCGATATTGAAGATAACATTAAATCAGAAAGGAGAAAATGAGAGAGGTGACAAGAAAAGCAGCAACTTAGATGAAAAATAGTAGTGGGAGGGTTAAATAATGATTGTAATCGGAGAAAAAATTAATGGGGCAATTCCCGCTGTGGGAAAAGCGATTGCTGAAAGGAACAAAGTATTTATACAGACATTGGCCCTGAAAGAAACAGAGGATGGAGCCGACTATCTGGATGTATGTGCCGGAACGGATGTGGGGGTAGAGTGGGATGCTTTGAAATGGCTGATAGAGACTGTTCAGGAAGTGACAGAAACTCCGCTTTGTCTGGACAGCCCCAATCCCCATATTCTGGAGGCGGCAATGTCCTTGGTAAAGCGGCCCGGCATTATGAATTCTGCTTCGGGAGAAGGAGATAAGTGCAAAGTTATATTTCCATTGCTGCGCGATAATGAATGGAAAGTAATTCTTCTGACATGTAATGATAATGGTATACCTGCAGACGGCAAAAGCAAAATAGAAATAGCAGGCTGCCTGATTGAGACGGCAGAAGGATATGGCATTGATCAGGACAGAATTTATGTAGACCCTCTGGTCATGTCCGTAAGCACAGTAAATTCTTCTATGCTTGATTTTATTGAGGCTGTCAAAGGGATAAAGACACAGTATCCAGATGTTAAGATAACTTCAGGCCTGTCCAACATTTCATATGGTATGCCCTGCAGAAAACTGATCAATAAAGCTTTTCTTGCAATGGCGCTACAGGCAGGTATGGATTCTGCAATCATGGACCCCGGAGACAGGGAGATGCTGGGCACTATTTTAGCAGCTGAGGTCTTGATGGGACAGGATAAATACTGCAGGCGTTATAACAGAGCCTACCGAGCCGGGAAAATCGGGAAAAAGAATTCAAAGTGAGGAGGAATATTATGAAATTATACGAAAAGTTAAAAGAAGCTATGGGGAATCTGGAAGAAGATACAGTAGTGGAAATTCTTGACAGTGTTATGGCGGATGGAGGCACAGAAGCGGCAGAGGCATTGGAGGCCTGCCAAAAAGGTATGGATATTGTGGGCAGTAATTTTGAGACAGGTGAATATTTTATTGGGGATCTTATCTATGCCGGTGAGCTAATGACGCAGGCGGCTAACAGGCTTCGGCCTGCTCTTGTAGGTGGAGAAAATGCGCAGCAGTCAGGTAAGATGATTCTTTGTACCGTTGAGGGGGATTTGCATGACATCGGGAAAAATATCGTAAAGGCCATGGTGGAAGCATCTGGTATGGAGGTCATGGATATGGGAATCAATGTACCTCCGGGTAAAATAGTGGAGAAAGCCAAGGATGAAGGTGTTCATATTATTGGTTTGAGTGGTGTACTTACTGTTGCATTGGAAGCTATGAAAGAAACGGTTGAAGCATTTCAGGAAGCCGGAATGAGAAATGAGGTAAGGATCATCATTGGCGGTGCTCCCATAACAGCGGTATCCAGAGAACAGACGGGTGCTGATGCCTGGGCAACCAATCCTCAGGATACGGTAAGAATTTGTCAGCAGTGGGCAGAGGAGATAAAATCCGGAATATGGTAAAAATTACCAATATAATTCTGTTGAAAAGGAGGGGGTTTTATGGATATTATTAAATTAATAGCTACTATTTTTGCGGTAGTGCTTCTGATCTTCGCAATAAGTAAAAAATTAAATGCTACGACAACACTTTTTTCTATTGGTTTTATCATTTTGGCTGTTATAACATTAATAACCGGTACTAGTTCTATGGGAGAGGAGAGTATTGGCAACAGTTTTTTGGATTTATTTGAATTTATAGGCACAAAATTTTCAAGTCAGACAGTGAGTTCCGGTATTCTGATCATGTCAGTAATGGGATTCGTTACATATATGAACCATCTGAAGGCATCTAATTTACTGGCACTTCTTGCGGCAAAACCTTTGCGCAGGCTGAAGTCACCGTATGTGGTTGTCGTGCTGGCTATTGTGGTGGGCGCAATCCTAAAACTTTTTGTTCCCAGTCACTCGGGGCTGACTACTCTGCTCATGGCGACTATATATCCGATTCTGATCCAGGTGGGAGTGAAGAAAAAGACAGCTGTGGCAACTGTTGTTATTTCCGGGGCATTTGATATCGGTCCTGCATGTCCCATCACAAATTTTGTAGTAGCTCTGGATGATGTAAAGAAACTTACTACTATCACAGAATTTTTTATAAAAAAACAGCTTCCGGTTACGGTCATAACAATTATATTAACAACAGTTGTATTTGTACTGATTAACCGGTATTTTGATAAAAAGGAGAAGGAAGAGGCAAATGAGGTTATGGAGGTGCAGGAGGCAAAAGACTTGGGGATTCCCATGTTTTATGCAGTATTACCTATGCTTCCCCTGCTGCTTGTTTTGATTTTTTCAAAACTGGTGGTTGGCACTATAGTCATTAGTGTAGTTGGCGCAAATCTAATTGGTTTCACTGTATCCTTTTTATGTAATCTCATATTTTGCAAAAACAGAGTTACAGCATTTAATGATACTCAGAAGTTTTTTGATGGAATGGGAAACAGTTTTGCATCAGTTATTTCGCTGATCGTTGGAGCTTCTGTTTTTACAGCCGGAATCAATGCCATAGGCGGGATTGCCCTGATTTTAAACGGATTGTCAGGCTCTGGAGCAGGTGGCGGGATTGCAACTGTCGTTGCATCTGCCATTACTACAGTTACCAGTCTGATTACCGGCTCAGGTGTTGCAGCAGTATATGCAATCGCACCTATGATGCCTCCAATATCGGCAGCTACAGGAATGAACCTTTTGAAAATGATGGAGCCTATTATACTCGCTGGTGGAATCGGCAGGGCAGTTGCACCTGTGAGTGCAGCGGTTATTATTGCATGCCGGATGAGTGGTGTGGATTTTATGGATGTGATAAAGAGAAATATCATGCCGGTAATCGTAGCTTTTATTAGTGCTATGGCAGCGGCCATGATTCTACTGTAATAAGTAAGGAGGATACTTATGAGTGAAAGAAAGAAATATGATGATCCGGGAAAACTGTTGAGTGAGAGAAAAGAAATCGTAACAGATACAATAAGGCAGAAGAAAAAACCAAAAAGAATACCCTTGTTTTCTAATGCCTGGACATGGAAAATATGCGATGCTGGCATGAAGATGAGTCAGGCTATGACGGATTACGACAAGTTGTATGAAGCGGTTTGCGAGCATCATGAAAAATACGAGTTTGATTTATATATAGATATGGGAGCCAGAAATCCTATCAGATATATTAAGCAGTTTGGAGAAGGCTTATATGTGATTGATGATAAGAAAAATCATATGAATTTCATTGACACCACAGTAATGGAGGAGGACGAATATCCGGAACTAATCAGAGACGGACTGCAGAAGTATTATTTTGAGAAAGCAATTGTCCGTAAATATGGTTTAAAAGAAACGGAAGATGCAATTCAACGTTTTGGAAATGCTGCCAGAGAATACGATAAATTAGCAGAATTTAATAAACGGGTGGGAGAGCAGTATGTGAAAGGTTTCGGGGTTCCAAAATTTTCGGCATCAAAACCCATGTTTCCTATAGAGGTTCTGTTCTGCGCTCTGCGCGGCATTAAAGGGCTGTCACTGGACTTCCGACGGAATAAGAAATATCTCCCGGATGCTTTAAGGGTAATTGATGAATATTATAAACCGTTATTTGACAAGGCATTGGTAAACTTTAAAGACAGCGATGAAGTATACTTCCCGTTTCGAGCTACCAGTATGGCACATAATATGATGAATCCAAAGCAGTTCGAGGAATTTGCCTGGCCGTATATTAAGAGTTATGTGGATAGTGTTGCGGAACATGATATGGTGGCCTTTATGTTTGTTGAGGGCTCTATCCGGCATTTGATTGATTTTTTCCAGGAGATTCCCAAGGGGCATATCGCATTGCTGATTGAAAATGACGACCCTGCGGAATTGAAGAAGCTTCTTCCGAATGTCACCATTGTAGGCGGTTTTCCTTCAAATCTTTTAGCTACAGGTACGAAGGGGGAATGTATAGAGGAGGCGAAGCGATTAATAGATGTCATGGCCTATGACGGGAATTATATTTTTGGTTGTAATAAAATGCTTTCTTATCCGAATGATGCAAAAGGAGAAAATGTACTGGCGGTAAACGACTATGTACGGGAATTCGGTGTGTTTTAGACTATAATGTTCTGCCTATTATGAACTGTGCAGGGAAAGGAGAAAGAATGAAACAGGATGAAGAAGTGAAAAACAGAAAGGTTTTAGATATAAATAGGGACTGGGAAAGAATTAAAAAGGAGCAGTTAACTCATAAGCCCGAGAATGAGAGAGAAGCTTATTTGAACGCGCTGCTGCGTATGGCGGCATATAATTAATGTCTCCTCGTATCAGGCGGTATATGGCATTCGTACAGCCGTATACCGCCTGTCTGATGTTAATTTAATATAAGTCAGTGCGCCTGTTTACAAGCGATGGTATCCGGGAATGGGCATCCCTGGTCAGGCCGGGAGTAACAGGAACAAGGAGGAGCTCATTTTGCTGCCCTCCCTCTGCCAGTATATTGCCGAAAGGGTCACAGGCAAAACTTTGTCCAATGAAAGTATCCTTTGCGTATTGGCTGCATCCTATAACGGTTATACCGTTTTCTATGGCTCTTGCTGATATGAGAGTTTTCCACTGCAGTGCCTTCAGAGGGCCATCCACCCAGGCAGAAGGATAGATAAGGAGTTCAGCACCCTGTAATGCCGCATGCAGGGCTACTTCCGGAAAACGAAGATCATAGCAGGTGCCGAGTCCAAGCCTGCCCAAAGGCGTTACTATTGGTAAAAAAAGTGAATTGCCTGCAAGTGTGTGGCCGGATTCCTGCCAGTCAAATGCATCGAACAAATGTGTTTTTTGATAAGTACCGCGTATTATGCCGCCACTGTCCAGAATGACCAATGTATTGTAGCATTTTTTTTCATGCACATCAGAGGATTTTTCATTCATTCCGAAAAGAAGCCAAATGTTATATTTTACTGCAAGCTCTTTCATACAGAGAACAAACGGACCGTCAACCGGCTGGGCATGCGCTGTATAAGATGCGGTATCTCCTGTGCAGGGATACATAAAGTATTCAGGGAAAACAATGAGAGATGCCCCCTCTTTCTGCGCTTCAGCTATAAATTTTTCGGCAGTTACCAGGTTTTGGGATATGTCCGGCAGAGAGGTACATTGAGCCAGTGCAATCGTATATGACATAAGAATCCCCCTTTCAACGGGTATTGGCAGTCTGCTGCAAAACGCTGTTTTACGTGCGCTTTTTGCCATTGTAGCAGATACACAGGGAAAGTCAAGCGCCTGTGTCCGGCTATTCAGAATAAATGAAACCTACAAAGCATATAGTAGAGAAAAAGCCTGTGAGGCGTGTAAATGCTGAATATTCTCTGGGGAGCCATGATGCTCATAGGAATTACATACGGTGCCATGACGGGACGCATGGGAGAGATCACGGATGCGGCTCTATCATCTGCCAAGGAGGCGGTGGTGCTCTGCATTACCATGGCGGGAATCGTTGCCATGTGGATGGGGGTCATGGAGATTGCCAGATCCTCCGGCATGATAGAGAAGATGACAGAGAAAATGCAGCCGCTGCTGCGTTTTTTATTCCCGAATCTGCCCAGGAATCATCCTGCCATGGAGTATATATCCGCCAATATCATCGCCAATTTTCTGGGGCTTGGATGGGGGGCAACCCCATTTGGCCTGAAGGCTATGGAAAAGCTGGCAGAATTGGAAGAGGAACGGAGGCAGGAGAACGGACAGGAGGCAGACATAAATTCCCGGGGAAAACTGCGGATACTGCCCAGGGGGACAGCCAGCAATGAGATGTGTACTTTTTTAATTTTGAATATTTCTTCCCTGCAGCTGATTCCGGTAAATATCATAGCATACCGGAGCCAGTACGGAAGTACAAACCCTGCAGGAATCGTAGGGCCGGGGATTGTGGCTACGCTGCTCAGCACGGTGGTGGCTGTGGTGTTTTGCAAGATGAAGGACAGGAAGCGGAGAGGGTAAAGAGGACTTAAAAAAGGGCGTCTGAAAACAGGCAGCCCTTTTTGAGTATGCTCATGACAGATAGGTGCTCAGCAGATGCACCAATTTTTCAATCTCAATAGGTTTGGTAGTATGTGCGTTCATACCGGCATTGAGCGAACGTTCCACATCATCCTGGAAGGCATTGGCGCTCATGGCGATTATGGGGATTTCAGCTGCCCCCGGCTTTTGGCACTTTCGGATTTCCCGGGCAGATGTCAGGCCGTCCATAACCGGCATCTTTATATCCATAAGAATCAGATCATAATATCCCGCCGGTTTTTGTAAATAGCTTTCCAGTGCTTCTTTTCCGTTTTTGCAGCGTTCCACCTGAAAATTGTAGCTGCCAAGCAGTGTCTGGGCAATCTCTGCATTGAGGTCATTATCTTCTGCAAGAAGAATGCGTTTTTCTTTTAAAGAGCTGTCTATCCTGTCCGCTTTCGGTGTGACCCGATCAGCGGCTGTCTGACATTTGGACAATTTCATCGGTATTGTAAAGTAGAACTCTGAACCGAATTCGAGCCGGCTCTCCACCTGAAGGGTTCCGCCCAGAAGTTCTACCAGGTTCTTGCAGATTGCCAGTCCCAGTCCTGTACCCGGGGTTTTGCTCATGTTATTCCCATCACCTTGTTCAAAAGCGTCGAAAATGACCTCCTGGTTCTCCGGGCTGATACCGCAGCCGGAGTCTTTGACTCGGAATGTGAATTCGGCCTGTTCCTCATTGACAGATACTTCCTCAGCCACCAGTACCACCATACCCATTGATTGTGTGAATTTTATGGCATTGCTCAGCAGGTTCCCCAGAATCTCGCGCAGAAAGACAGGATCGGAGATCACATGCTGGTGCCGGATACTGATGGCCCGTGTCAGGCCGACTCCGCCTTTGGTGGCAGCAAAATTATATTCAGCGATGATTTCCTCCAACAACTGACGCAGATCGAAATCCACTTCCCTGCATTCCATCTTGCCGCTCTCAATTTTTGACATATCCAGTACATCATTTACCAGCATCTGAAGGTGCTGCATGGAAAGTTTCATTTTATCCAGACAGTCCTCGATTTTATCCCTGTCATCCATATTTAATCTTGCGATATCGATCATACCCATAATGCCGTTCATAGGTGTACGGATCTCGTGGCTCATTTTGGAAAGGAATCCTGTTTTGGCAGCATTGGACTGGATTGCAACTGCCAGCTGCATTTGCGCTTCTTTCAGACGTTCGCGCTCCGTCACGTCCAGGAAAGTAAACTGAATGATACTGGAGACTTTGTCTTCTATGATCCAGTTGGCGGTACCTTCAATAGTGGTAAGGCCGCCGTCCTGTTTCGTCAGGTTAAAACGTACCTCACGCTGTTCACCCGGTTTACCAAGAGAATGCATAAAGGTACCGATTCCCGCCAGGCATTTCTGATGTTTGTCCTCCGGTGTCTCATTAAAAAGATGTCTTTCAATGTCTCCCTCATTTTTTTCATCCAAAATATCAAGTGCGATTTTGTTTATGCTCAGGATTTTATTGCTTTGGATATCCACTTGGACGATTCCGCATACAGCTGTATTATAGAGTACCTTGTAAAGTCTGTCATACCGGTCGCGCTCTGCCTCCACCTGCTCCAGGGCACGTTTTCTTGCGGTGGTGTCCATAAATGTACTCTGAATCAGTTTTTTGCCGTCCGGGGTGCAGATCACCTTTGCCACTCCTGTGACCCAGCGGATACCGTCATCCTTTGTGCAGACACGGTGTTCAAAACTGGCACATTCACCTTCTTCCTTCAGAGAAAGCAGTGTGCGCCGTATGTATTCCGTATCCTCAGAAACGGTCACCTGAGGAAGTGTCTGCGCTGTCTGCCTGCGAAATTCCTCCATGGACGTATAACCCAGCATTTGGAGGGCTTCACTGTTCGCGTTATAACAACGCAGGTTGTTGTCCTCTATTTCATATTGAACGATCCCGCAGACTACGTTTTGATATAGTTTATTATAATAATCGCGTTCTTTTTTGAGCTGCTCCTCATAGTCTTTGATCAGTGAGATATCAGTGACGATACACTGCAGTTCGATATGCCGTTCCTGCCGGAATGCTACGGCCTGCAGGGAACACCAGCGGCCTGTTCCATTCTTCTGCCACAGGCGGCATTCTACCTTGAGAAGTCTGCCGACGGAGGCGGCATCCCGGATTTCTTCCTTTAGTTCAACCCAGTCGGAAGTATGCAGGAGGCGGTCGAAACGGTTATGCAGATCCAGGCACATTTCCTCCGAGGTATACCCGATCAGGTCAAAGAAGCTGTCATTTGCATACTCGATCACCAGGATATCATTGAATCTTAGGCGGAGCACACCGCCCGGGACACTGTCAGTCAGATGTTTTAGATCAAATTTGGCGGCTTCCAGACGTTTGGTGATATCGAACATGGATATGAGGACACCCTTTGGGGTGTGGGTATGGTCAAAATAAGGGCGGATCCGTACAAGCCAGATGACGTTATTTTGATCGGTGATCTCCTTTTCCACAATTTTTCCATGTCTTGATACATCAGTTACATCCTGTGTAAAGTCAGGGTAAGAATCAAGGAAGTTGATCTGTGTGACCGGACGTTCCAGGTCTGTGACCCGCAGATTTGTATGCTGGAGCATAAGGGGCGTTATTTTTCGGATGTGCATATTTTCATCCACATACAGGGCACCCACATCTGCGTTCAGTAAAAGGTTATCAAAGTCCGCATTGGCAGTGGTCAGTTCCACAATCTTGTTCTGGTACTCAGCATTGATGGTGTAAAGCTCCTCGTTGACGGACTGCATTTCCTCATTGGTGCTTTGAAGTTCCTCATTGGATGCCAGAAGTTCTTCATTGGTGGCCTGCAGCTCTTCGTTGCGGGATTCCGATTCCTCTACGGCCAGTTTCAAATTCCAGTTGCTTTCATTCAGCGCATTTTCCAGGATCTGAATACGGCTGTCCTTTAATTCTCTTAAATCCATGGGGGAATCAGCAGCTTCTGACTCTGCCTTTTCTTCGGATTTGATTTGTATCAGGTAGTATTCCCCTTCGGTAAGGTTGAAAAAGCGAACTTTCACACACAAAACTTCCTCGGGGTAGTCTGCCAGGCCGGTAGCCCGTTTTTCAACGATACCGTCGGATATCTTTCTGGAATCCAGAAGCAGACGATTGAGAAAGGCAGCCAGGCTGGGAGAAAAAAAGGAGCTGAGGCCTCCGTCAAATTGTCCGTCCTGCATCCTCATATACTGCCCGCCGCCCTGAATGACCTGCAGTACCTTAAACTCATGATTGAGCAGAACGGATGGCCCGGCCATGGCGAACAGCAGCTTTTCAGAGATATTGGTAGAGTGCAGTTGTTTCTGCAGGGGATTAGCCTTCTGGATACGTTCTGTCTGGTGGGGAGAAAAATTCCCAAACATGTTCAAAGCCGGATACATGGAAATATCTTTTTTGGAATACTGTTTATTTTTAGAATATATCTTCCACTTTTTATCCAGCAGATTATAAGCATCTCCCATATCCCCAACGGATTCGCTGCTGCCTAAAAACAGATAGCCGTCATCAACTAAGAGCTGATAGAAGGAGGCCAGTGCCTTCTGCTGCATTTCCGGTTTCACATAGATGAACATATTACGGCAGACGATCAGATCCAATTTTGAGAAAGGGGCATCCCTGAAAATATTATGTTTGGCAAAGACGATCATTTTCCTGATCTTTTCGCCTGCCAGGTATCCGCCGCTTGTGTGTTCAAAGTAGCGGTCTAATATTGCCTGATTCAGATTTTCCAGAAGACTTTCCGAGTAAATGCCCTTCTGGGCGGTAGTGATGGCATTTTGATCCACATCTGTGGCAAATATTTTCACATCCGCAGTAAAATGCAGGTATTCCATACATTCGCAGAGCAGTATTGCCAGGGAATATACTTCTTCACCGGTAGAACATGCGATACTCCACAGGCGGATGGACTTCTTTTTCTTAAGGAGGGGAATGACCACATTCTCACCCAGATGGCGGAATGCTTCCTCATCCCGGAAGAAGGAAGTTACGCCAATAAGCAGATCCCGGTGAAGCTGGGCACGTTCTTCCTCTGTTGAGAGGAGATAGTCCAGATATTCCTCCACTCCATGGAAATTATTGAGTGCGATGCGGCGTTCAATCCTTCGGTAAATGGTATTTGTTTTATAGATTGTAAAATCAATATCCGAATACTGGCTGATAGCATTGAGAATGCAGGAATAATCCTCTGCTAGCTCCATGTGATCCGGTTCTTCCTGGTGCATGGACTGTATATGAGGATTTTTCAGGTATTCTCTCAGGGATGAGCCTATCTGCGTCACGTTTAGAATCAGGTCTACCATACCTGTTGAAATGGCACTCTGGGGCATGGATGCATACTGGGCCTCTGTGGGTTTCTGAACTATGACAAGTCCCCCGTTTTCCTTGATAGAGCCGATTCCAATCGCTCCGTCAGAACCGCTTCCTGACAGGATAATGGCCGCGGCATGCACATCGCTTACCGAGGCCAGGGACTGGAACAGCAGATTAATGGGCAGATAGAGCTGGTTTCGGTCATGAGCAGATTCCAGGTGAAACTTTCCTTCTTTCATGGTCAATGTTTTTCCCGGGTGATTTAAGTAGATGTGATTGGGCTGGGGAACTGCGCCTTCCTCGGCCAACTGCACCGGCAGACTGGAGGATTTCTGCAAAATTTTATCCATCAGGCTGACTGCGTCCGGCGAAAGATGCTGTACAATAATAAAAGATGCGCCGGTGTCCGGCGGCATATGCTGAAATAGTTCCTGTAATGCCTCCACACCCCCTGCGGAAGCCCCTACACCAACATAACATCGAACATTTTCCTGATTCAGTGTAAGATGCTCTGCCTGACCGGCATCCTTCTCTTCCATAATAGTCTCCTTTCATGCAGACAATAACTATGGCTATAGTATATATTTTTTTTGTATATGATTTATAACTTTTCCTTTTATGCAAAAAACACCTGATGAAGATATTTCCTCATCAAGTATTATTTAAGTATATCATATGGAATGACACATTGCACTTGTATTTGCCAAAGTTTGTTATTCTTAAGTAAATATTAAACTATCTGGATACAATTTCAGCTATTTATAAAATTACCTGGTATATCTGGCGCAGCTATTCCTCTCAGCTATATAATGGGGCAGTTCCACTTTCAGATTCAGTTTATGTCCGCCCTGAATCCGGTCCAGTAAAACCTTCATGGCAATATTACCCAGCTCTCCGACGGGAACATGTACTGTAGTGAGCATGGGTATAGTGCGCTGGGCATGGGGAATATCGCCGATTCCTATGACTGAGATATCTTTTGGGATTCTCCTTCTGCATTCCCGGTAATACTGCATTGCACCTATAGCTGTCAGATCATCAGCGCATACAACTGCGGTGATGTCAGCCTCCCGTTCCAGAAGCAGCCTTGCTCCGTGATAGCCCCCCTCCATTGTCTCTTTGACATTGACCGTATTGGTTATGTGAAAGGGCAGGCCAAGTTCTCTCAGTGCCTGTTTGTATCCCTGAAAACAGGAAGTGTCTTTTTGTGCCCCGAGATATCCGATTTTATTATGCTTCAGACGGTGAAGATATTGTACAGCAGTAACAGACGCATGATAACCATTACATATAACCTGGTCGCATTTTAAATCCAGAGGATTGATGCCGATGTATACAAGGTTTCGGTAGGTGGTTTCAAGAAGTTCAAACTGCCGCTGCGTCAGGCATCGTTTTCCGAATAACACAGCACCGTCAGCATTGTTTTTTTGCGTTGTTGGGGGATTTGGGGGAAAGGAAAATTCTTCCAGAAAAAAAGAGCGGCGTACAGTACATTTTTGTCGAATGGCGATCTGTTCAATTGCCCGCTCTAATTCCTGGTAAAGTGGGCTGATATCTGTTCTGGAATGTTCACCGTAAATACAGTCAATCGTGTAAGACGGTTCGGATTCCTCCGGGACGGGGCTGCCGTTCTTTAATGTCCGGGCAGCCGCGTTTGGGATGTATCCGTTTTTTCGGACGATAGACCAGATTTTGTCCTGGGTATGTTTGCTGGCAGCATTGCTTCCTTTATTGTTTATGACTCTTGAGACTGTGGAGATGGAAACCCCGGCTTCCTTTGCAATATCCTTCAGTGTCATTTGATTTCCTCCTGTGTTGTTATATTATAAGCCGATACAGAAAATCCATACTATCATGGATATCCCCAAAAAGTACAGGGCAGATATATCAAAATTAATTTGCAGGTATCTGTGAGAATGTACAGTCTGTCTGATTTCCTGACATGGATATGCACGGCGGCAGGTTTGGGGATGATGTATGGCTGTATTTTAATGTGTATTCCCTCTGAATGATGTGACCTGCGTCATGATAAAAGTGATTTTTTGTTACAATATGCAGCCATATTTTCATTATATTGAAAATATGAAATAATAAAATGCAAAATAATACAAACGTTTGCGTACAAATAAAGCAGATAAAGGGATATAAAAAAATAAAGAAAATAAGAAGATATTAAATGAATTAACAGTCAAAATATGAAAAAATAGAAAAACGTTTGTGTAAACAGGGGTTGAAATGGAAGAAAATACAATATAAATTGTAAGTAGTGACAAATATTACGTGAAGAAAATAAATTAGGAGGGGAATAGAAAAAGTACATGAAATAATACAGAGATAAAAGAACTTGGGGAGGGTAAACAATATGAAAGTGGACTTTGAGTATGGTACAGGCATGATGTCAGCCGAACTGCCGGATCATCTGACCGATGTTTTTATTCCGGGCATAACCGTATCTGACCCTGCGTGTATTTCGCGGAACCACCTGGTTAAAAGGACAAGGGAATCTATTCTGCATCCTGTGGGAATGCCCGCGCTTTCACAGCTGGCCGGCAGGGGAAGCAGTGTGACAATAATAATACCGGATATCATAATAGGAGGATGCCATCCCACT
Source organism: Blautia sp. JLR.GB0024 (assembly GCF_037000545.1). NCBI lineage: Bacteria > Bacillati > Bacillota > Clostridia > Lachnospirales > Lachnospiraceae > Blautia > Blautia sp. JLR.GB0024. The sequence goes on from NZ_JBANBF010000002.1 coordinate 256,806, forward strand.
TCACACAGGAAGCTGGCGCTTAAGCTGATTCTTGAGGAGTTATATAAGGCCGGTGTTGAGAAGAAGGATATTCTTCTTATCTTCTCCAACGGCCTGCATCCGAAAACCAGCAAAAAGGAAATGCAGCAAATCCTTGGAGATGAAATTTTTCATGAGTTTTACGGATCACATCAAATCATCAGCCATGACTGCGAGGATTATGAGCATATGGTGGATCTGGGCTGCACGGAGCATGGCGACAGAGTTCTGATGAATAAGTATGTCTATGATTCAGATGTAGCGGTTATGATCGGACATACACTGGGGATTCCCTACGGAGGATATACCGGAGGGTACAAGCACTGTGCAACAGGGATTACTCACTGGAGAAGTATCGCAGCGCACCGTATTCCCGATGAGATGCTTGGGAGAGGAGCTGCGCCCGCCATGGAGAAATCTTCAATGTCAACAAAATTCGATGAGATTGGCATGCACATGGAAAAATGTATGGGAAAGAAATTTTTCTGCTGTGATGCTGTTTTAGATTCCATATACCGGCAGATAGAAATCAACAGCGGTTATGCAAAGGAAATGCAGCCTGTTTCATGGCATACTGCGGACAGGAGGATGTATGTGCACTGGGCAGAAAAGAAATATGACGTTATGGTGTTTGGCATGCCTCAGGATTTCTACTATGGGGATGGCATGGGAACGAATCCAATCCAGATGATGCAGGCCCTGTCTGCACAGATCATTCTTCATAAGAGCGTGATAAGTGACAATTGTGTGATTATATGCTCTTCCATCTGCAATGGCTATTTCCATGACCAGCGCTGGCCATATCTGCGTGAGATTTATGAAATGTTCCAGCACGATTATGTAAATATACTTCCTGATATGGAGAAGTATGAGGAGTATTTTGCAACAAATGAAGAACATATCAGAAAATACCGGTTTGCTGGTGCATTCCATCCTTTTCATGGTTTTTCCATGATGAGCTGCGGCCATATCGCAGAGATGAATGCCTCAGCCATATACATAGTCGGCGCACAGGAACCCGGAATAGCCAGGGGGATGGGATTAAAGACCAGGGCAACGTTTGAGGAGGCACTGGAGGATGCCATGAAGAAATATGTGGGAAGAAAGCCGAATATCCTGGCACTGCCGCTGGCTTTTAAAAGAGAGGCGGTGCGTCTCTGTATGAAAGAGGCAGGGAGGGATTGACGACAGATAATTTTCAGAGGTATACAGAGAACCTGTATACCTCTGAAAGTAATTAGAACCATATAATTATAAGTCCGTGGAATCCCTGAGGACAATATCTGACTGACAGAGCAGAAACTCATACGGCTTTTCGGGATGATTCATACGTTCTATTAATTTTTGAGCGCTTATTCTGCCCAGATAGTCAGAATGTGCATCAATAGTGGTAATGGTCGGAAGCTGGCGCATCGTCTCAGAAGTATTATCAAATCCAACTACAGAGACATCCGCGGGAATACGAAAGCCCAATTCCTGTAAAGCTCTGGATACCTGTATGGCATAAATATCACTGGAGCAGAAGAAGACTTCTGGGGGTTTATGCATCTTGGAAATAGTATCCTTAAAATAGGCATAGAGGTCAAAGTTCTCATTCATCTGATTGAACAGGATACAGTTCTCGTCTTTGAGTACCAGCTTATATTCTTCCAGAACACTTTTCAGTGTACCCCATCTCTGGTAAGTGGAATAACAGAATTCCCTGTCGCCCACATATCCAAAAGAAGTTTTCCCCCTTTCTACAATAAAACGTGTTGCAAGTCTGTAAATTGGACCTGAGCTTTCGGCAGTGATGATATCAGTTCTTCCGGAAAAATAATAGGGATTACAAAAAGTATCTATAAAAACTGCAGGGATCTTGAGGGATATAATTTCTTCCCAATAATGCTTATCAAAGACATTGAAGGAAATGATTCCGCATACCGAGCCTTCATATATGCTGATGGGGATTGGTATGTCGCTGTGATAATCGTTTCTTATAATATTCAGAAAAAGCGTGTAGCCGTTTGATTTCAATACTTTTTCAATATTAGCAACAATGTTATTGAGATATTCTGTATTTTCAAGGTGATATGACAGAACAATGCTTCCCCTGACCTGTTCCTTGACCGGAACGGTGGATGCTGAATCCTTAGTTACCTCTTTGGCAGAAAGATAATCCATGACCATGTTATAAGTTTTGGCAGAAACACCGGGTTTGTTGCGTAATACTTTAGACACGGTATTCCTGGACAGATTTAGTGCAAGTGATATCTCCTTGATTGTATATCCGTTTTTCATAAATTAGCACCTCTGGTACATATATAAGATGGGATTATTATAACAGGTGTCAGAGGAAAAAACAACAGGAATGCAAAAAAATGTGCATTCTAAAATCTTCAAAAACTAAAGGCGTAAAAATGTGCACAAAAACTGGGCGTAAACTTTGTGAAATACAGAAAAATGCACAAAATTAGTTGCACTTTAAAAAGAAATGTGATAATATTTGTGCATAGATGAGAATGAGTGATAATATTATGCAAAAATCAATGCATAAAAATGTGCAAAGAAAGGAGAAAGAATGAAAACAATAAAATTTCCGAATAATTTTGAATTTGGAACCGCTACGGCATCCTATCAGATTGAAGGTGCTGCCCGGGAAGATGGGAAGGGGGAGGATATCTGGCAGAGATTCAGCCATATACCAGGCAACATTACAGACGGAACCAATGGGGATACAGCATGTGATTTTTATCATACGTACAAAGAAGATATCCGGCTTGCGAAGGAACTGGGATTGGAGGTTTTTCGCTTTTCCGTTAACTGGGCCCGTATATATCCCGATGGAATCGGAAGAATTAATAAAGCTGGAATCGAATTTTACAGAAATGTCCTCATAGAACTGAAAGAAAACGGGATAAAAGCCTGCATGACCATTTACCACTGGGATTTACCACAGAAGCTGCAGGATAAAGGCGGATGGTCGAATCGGGAAATTGTTGGTTGGTTTACTGAGTATGCGAAGACACTTTTTAAGGAATATGGTGACCTGGTGGATTATTGGATAACTTTGAATGAACCATGGTGTGTTTCTACCCTGGGCTATTGGACAGGTGAACACGCGCCGGGCTATCATGATTATTCCATGGCCCTTCAGGCAGTACATAATCTGTTGCTCTCTCATGGAAGTGCTGTCAAAGAATTCAGAAAGCTTGGACTCAAATCTGAAATAGGCATCACGCTGAATATGAACCTTGCCTATCCATTAGATAAAGATGATCCGAGAGATGTGGAAGCCGCAAAAAGAATCCAGCTTCAGCAGAATAATTTGTTCGGAGACCCCGTATGGAAAGGAGGTTATCCGGAGGAGTTGTTTGCTTATCTTAAAGAACAGGATGTTGTGATACCGGAAATATTGGACGGTGATATGGAATTGATCAGTCAGCCTCTGGACTTTTTTGGATTGAATACATACTATGCGGAATTTGTAAAAGCGGATGAAGAACAGTGGCCATTCCATGCGAAGGCTGTAAAAAGCGGTAAGCCGCGCACAGACGCCGATTGGGAGGTATGTCCTGATGAGGCTTATGAGCTCTTATGCTGGATTCGTGATACTTATAAACCGGCGAAACTGATTATCACAGAAAATGGAGCCGCGTTCAACGACTGGATTGATTCAGAAGGAAAGGTACAGGATACAGATCGAATTGAATATTTGAAGCAATATCTTGAAGCTGTCAGCCGTGCCGTAGAGGATGGAGTTCCTGTGATGGGGTATTATGTATGGTGTTTTACAGATAACTTTGAGTGGGCATGGGGACTTTCAAGAAGATTCGGTATTATTTATGTAGATTACGACTCTCAGAAGAGAATCACAAAGGAAAGTGCAAAGTGGCTTTCAAAGGTGATTAAAGAAAAAGAATACAATATGGCCTGACTAAGTAAAAAGGGTAACTATTGTAAGATGAAAATAAAAAAGGAGGAGCAACATGAAAGCAAAGAACGTGAAAAAGGTATTGGCAATCGCAGCGGTAACCGTTATGGCAGGAAGCATGATCGGAGGATGCGGCAGTTCAGGGAACGATGATACATCGGGAACAGAAAAAAATGAGACAGACACCGCTGAAGATACAGGGGCATCCGATACCGGGAAAGATGATTCGGAAAAGGATGCAGCATCAGCGGACAGCGCAGAAGGTGGTACGAAAGAGGTAGTGACGGCCTGGATGGGCAGCTGGTGGGAGGATGAGATCCCAAGAATCGAGAAAGGGTTTGAGGAGAAATATCCGCAGTATGACCTGCAGGTAGAATGTCTGCCAATCAACAACTACATAGAAACCGCAGTCAGCGCTATCCTGGGCGGAAATGCGCCGGATGCATTAGCCCTTGATACACTGATGCTGGGTACGCCGATTGGACAGGGCCTCCTGCAGCCTATGGATGATTTCATGAAGGAATATGAGTGGAGTGCAGATGATTTCTCGGAAGGTGTTATGAACGCAGGTGTGCAGGGCGGAGTGACTTATGCGGTTCCATATCGAACGGGCCCTACAGCCTTGTTTTATAACAAGACGTTATTTGACGCAGCAGGGATAGATTATCCCACAGACAACATGCCGTATGATCAGTTCTTTGATGTATGCAAAAAACTTACTGACAAAGATAAAGGCGTTTATGGATTCGGTATTGCGGCTACGAAGAATGACCCTGCCAACTGTATGAGCTCCTTTGGAATGTTCTTTGGATCAACAGGCGGCGCCATATTGAATGAGGACAACAGTAAGGTTACCATTAATTCTCCGGAATCCATCAAAGGAATACAACAATGGGTAGACTTGTATACAGAAGGTGTTGTCCCGGAGGGATGCATTAACTATGCATGGTCTGCAGATTTATACCCGATGGCACAGAATGGTCAGCTGGCTATGATTCCTATGGACCCGGTAACTGCAAGCAGTATTGATGAATATGCGCAGGCAAATGGGTTTGAATATGGATTTTGTGTGAACCCGGGAAGTACAGACCGTGTGGGCGGATGGCACTGGACGATTCCTACCGGAATCAAAAATCCGGAAGGCGCAAAGGCATTTATTGATTATTTCCTGACACCGGATGTTTTGAGTGCACAGGACATTGTCCAGCCTGCAGTTATCGAAGCACAGAGCATGGGTGCGTGGGGTGAAGAAAGGTATGAAGTATATTGGAAGGCTGATGCCAACGCGACTTATGTGCTGCCGGTTGTTCCGGAATATACAGAAATACAGAACATTATCATTACAGAACTCCAGAATATTTTACAGGGAAAGGAAGATGTGGAGACCGGCTGCAATGTAATGGCAGATAATATCAAGGCATTGCGGTCAGAGTGGCGGTAAGATGGCTATATGAATATCTCGGGCTGTTCGTTTCGGACAGCCTGCAGTGGTAAAAAAGTATAAGGAGCGTGTAAAGAATGAAAAATAGAAAATGGGTTGGGCTGTTGTTCGTTGCTCCTGCAGCAGTGTCAATTATTTTAATGATGGTATATCCAATCTTACAGGTGACACAATTCAGTTTCTCGAAATTAACACTGCCATATTTTGATACAGAGTTTATAGGGCTTAACAATTTTAAAAATATATTCTCTAAACCGGAATTGGTAGAAATCGCCAGGAATACGTTGGTTTGGACGATTGCAAGCCTGGTGCTGAGAATGATTCTGGGGTTTGGCGCTGCGTTGATCATGGAAAGTAAACTGCGCGGTATGAAAGCACTTCGCACCTTTGCGCTTATTCCGTGGGTCATCCCTTCTATTGTTGCGGCAAATACATGGCGTTGGATTTATGTGGCGGATAATGGACTGCTCAACGCTGTACTGAAAACATTTTCTCCTTCTTTGACAGCTAACTGGCTGGGAAATGCCGGTACTGCATTGACATCCGTCATTGTGGCATATTCCTGGGCCGGATTCCCTTTCAATATGCTGATGCTTGTGGCTGCGCTGCAGGGCATTCCCGAAGACTATAAAGAGGCAGCCAGGATTGACGGTGCAAGTACCCTTCAGGTATTCCGTTACATAACCATTCCATCCCTGAAAAACATTCTGACGATACTTATCGTTCTGGAATTTATCAATGGGATCAATTCCTTTGATATGCTCTATACCATGACAGGGGGAGGCCCTGGCATATCGTCAGAGGTTATAGGTCTGACGATATGGAGGTATGCATTCAGAAATCTGGATTTCTCGTCTGCATCGACACTGAGCTTTATCGTGATATTGCTGATGATCATATGTTTCCTGTTTTATGTTCCTGTCAGTGCAAAAGGCAGGGATGTGAGTGCAAGAAGAAAAAGAAAAAGGAGGGAGTCAATTGAAGAAGAATAAACTGGTCAGTGCAATCATTTATATTTTAGCGTTTTTGGTTGTGGCGTTTTCGGTGCTCCCCTTCCTGTGGACGGTATCTACATCCCTGAAGACAGGTGTAGAGGTATATTCCGCGCATCCCACCTTTTTACCGCATCCTGTGACACTGGAAAACTATATAGCGGTATTTAAAGATGCGAATATGATGAAAAGTTTCGCAAATACGGTTAAAATTGCTGCAATATCTACGATCATATCAACAGTCGTCTCGGTATTGTCCGCATATGGATTTTCAAGGTACCGGTTTCCCGGGAATAAGACTCTGCTGACGTCAATCCTGTTTACAAGGCTGCTGCCGCGTGTTACCTTGCTGGTCCCATTTTATGTAACACTTTCAAGGCTGAAACTGGTCAATACCTATACAGGACTGACTCTGCTGTATCTTGTGGTTGGTATACCTACCACAATATGGCTTATGAAAGGTTTTATAGATGGACTTCCATATGAAGTGGAAGAGGCTGCAGTCGTAGACGGTTGTAATCCGCTGCAGGTACTGACTAAGGTAGTTGTGCCCATGGTAAAGCCGGCGATTGCTACCGTAGCCATGTTTTCCTTTATTCTTTCCTGGAACGAATTCCTGTTCCCGCTTTTGATGGCAAAGGACAGATCCATCAGGCCAATTGCTGTATCGCTGGCATTTTATATTGATGAATCAGGAATCAGGTGGGGGCCGCTTATGGCTGCGTCCGTGATCATGAGTGTTCCCGCTATTATATTTTTCTCAGTTGCGCAGAAACACCTCGTTGCAGGCCTGAGTGAAGGAGCAGTAAAAGGATAAGCAGATATTTACAATATAGCAATAAAAAATCAGGAGGAAAAACAATGTCTATTGGAACGAACAGAGTATGTCACATTGCATTTGTCACAAAAGATATTCACAAGATCACTGAAAACTGGGCGCGTTTTCTTGGAATCGAGAAACCGGCTGTCTGGGCAATTCCGTCCAAAGAGGAGGCACCGGCCCTTACCTTCGGAAAGCTGGAGGATTATAAGGGATGTCTGATATCAGTTATTGAATTTGATAATGTTAAAATGGAAATTGTACAGCCGGGAGACGAACCGAACCCATGGAAACTGTGTATGGAGAAAAACGGGGAAGGCTTCCAGCATATCAGTTTTATTGTTCCGGAGAAAGAAAAGGCAGAAGAGACACTGAGGGAGCTGGGCGCAGAGCCCTATTACCATATCGGCTATTATCCGGATGGTACCTACTCTTTCTATGATACAAGAGAATTACTCGGTCTGGAAGTTAATATAAAATATGATGACGACAACAGGGAAATCATTAAGAACTTATTAAAATAATCACTGCATAAAGGAGAAGATAAAATGAGTGTATTAGATTTAAATAAACTTGCACAGGTGGGATTTATTGTAAAGGATGTAGAACAGACCAAGCAGAAATTTGCTGAATTATTCGGAATGCCGGTGCCGCCAACGGTTGACTGCGGCAAATATGAGGTGACACAGACGGAATACAAAGGAAAAGCTGCTCCGGAGGCTGAGTGTCTGATGGCCTTTTTTAACCTGGACAATGGTTTTCAGATTGAATTGATTCAGCCCAATAAAGCACCGTCCACATGGCGGGAATTTCTGGACGAACATGGGGAAGGAATCCATCATATCGCATTTCATGTAAAAGGCATGGCTGATACCATTGCAGGTTGTGAGAGCCTGGGTATGCAGCTTCAGCAGAAAGGTGAGTATGGGAGTGCTGACGGGAGATATGCTTACCTGGCCGCTTATGAGGATTTTAAATGCTTAGTTGAACTGCTGGAAAGTGATAAGGAGTGAATGGGAGGAGAATATGAATGTATTGGTAATCGGTGCGGACCGGGGACTGGGAAAGGTATTATGTGAGGAACTGGCAAAGCGCGGCCATCAGGTCAATGCAGGTGTCCTGAAGGAAAGTAATCTGGGCAACAGTCTGTTTGGGGATAAAAATATATCCGCATACCTTATGGACGTCTCTGACGAAAGTTCTGTTAAAAAGGCAGCAGGTGAGATTGGGGCAAAAGGTGTAAGACTGGATGCTGTAGTTCATGTGGCAGGTGTTCTGATGCAGAGTGACAGGGAAAATTCACTTCTGACAGCAGATATAGAGGATTTAATGACTGCTTTTAGAATCAATGCAGCAGGTATAATTATGGGGTTCAGACAGTTCTATCCCCTGATGGAGAGAGGTGGCCGGTATGTTGCAGTTACCTCGGAGGGCGGCAGTTTTTCCTGTGAGGGGGATATGTTTCCGGGGTATGGAATCACGAAGACAGCAGCGAATAAAGTCATTCAGACCTTAAGGTGTACGGTAGATGATGTGGAAATCCTGGCCATGCATCCGGGAAGGATGAATACTGTTATGGGACGGACCACAGCGCAGATTGAGCCGGAGGAATCAGCGGAGGGTATCTGCAAGATCCTTGAAAAGGAAACAGTTATCCGTGAAGGTGAATGGTTTATTGATTATAAAGGCGAGCCAATGCCCCTTTAAATGCTGATGAGAGAGTAGATATTCAGCCAGCCGGACTGTTACAATGAGTGAATATCAAATGGACAGGGTGATAAAAAGGAGTATGTAACAATGAATAATTATAAAGCCGCAACGCAGCCTACCATCTATTTTATTGGTGTCACTACCGGGAGTTCCTCTATTATGAAGGTTTTTCCAAAATGGGCGGAGGAGTTAGGGCTGAAAGATACTGTTATAAAAGGAATGGATTTTCCTTTGCATGCGTCTCCGGAATACTACAGAAAGGCAGTTGCATTTATCAGGAGAGACCCTCTTTCTCTGGGAGCACTGGTAACGACACATAAGATAGACTTGTATAACGCATGTCGTGATCTGTTTGATTACGCAGACCCTTATGCGGAAAAACTGGGTGAGGTATCATCCATATCAAAAAGAGATGGGATGCTCTGCGCACATGCCAAGGATCCAATCTCCAGCGGCCTGACACTTGCGTCGTTTATACCTCTGGATTATTGGAGTCGCTATGGTGGGGATGTGTTGATACTGGGGGCAGGAGGAAGCTGCCTGGCCATGAGCTTATACCTTACACAAAAGGAATTTGGTGACAATGTTCCTGAGAAGATAATAATCGCTAACCGCAGTACACCGAGGCTTGAGTCAGCAAAGAAAATTTTAGACGGGATAAACAGCAGAACGAAGTTTGAATTTATACATAATCCCACGCCTGCGGATAACGATATTACTCTGGCGTCTTTAAAGCCCCATTCTTTAGTTGTAAATGCCACAGGGCTGGGAAAGGATGCACCGGGATCTCCGCTTACAGATCATTGTTTGTTTCCGTGTGACAGTCTGGTTTGGGAATTGAATTACCGCGGAAACCTGATTTTTCAGGAACAGGCAGCAAAGCAGGCCGAGAAAAGGAATTTGAAAGTATATGGGGGCTGGACTTATTTTATTCACGGCTGGACACAGGTAATCGCAGAAATATTCCATATAGAGATAAAGGGAAGTATGCTGGACAGATTAAGTGCTGTTGCCAGAGAAGTGTAAACATAAATGACAGGGAGAGCGGGAAATGAACAAATTTGATTGGGATAGTAGTTTTCTTGTGGACTTTGATCTGAAAACAGGATTCTCCAAGACTGCAGAAACGACAAAGCGCAGCCTTTCACAGATGAAGAACATGTTCCAGGATACAGAGGCTGCTGAAAAAATTTTGGCGGAAAGAGATCCGCTGATATATGAATTCTATGAACTGGGATGCCCTGAAAGAGCAGGGGATCTGGCCTTTGGAACAACCGTTGTGTATCCCGGAAAAATCGGCAATGAGTATTACATGACAAAGGGACATTTTCATACAGTTCTGGAGACAGCAGAAGTCTATTATACTCTGAGCGGTGAGGGATATATGGTAATGGAAAATCCGGAAGGTGATGCTATAGAGCAGCGCTTGTGTACCGGTCAGGCTGTATATGTTCCGAGGAGATATGCACACAGAACAGTCAACACCGGAAGCGTTCCTCTTGTTTTGTTCTATACTTTTGCGTCAGATGCCGGACATGACTACAGAACAATTGAAAGCAAGGGATATCACAAGGTAATCATGGAGAGAGAAGGCAAAGCCGTAATTGAAGACAATTCTAACTGGTAGGTAAGCGCCGTGGGAAAAGTCATGACAGTAAAGGGATGGATGAACTCGGAAGAACTGGGATTTTGTCAGTGCCACGAACATCTTATGATAAGAAAGGGCGGTTCCTGCAGAATAAATACTGCTTTGTGTATGGACGATTTTTCTAAAAGTAAGAGGGAGGTTTTGAGATATAAAGAAAAAGGCGGACAGACGATCATTGATGCGCAGCCGTGCGGATGTAACCGGATGGCTGCAGGGCTGTGTCGCATTTCAGAGCAGACGGGTGTCAATATCATTGCGTCAACAGGTTTTCATAAACTGGCTTTTTACAGTGAGAACCATTGGATCCGTTTCCTGCGGGAGGACCAACTTGCGGATATCTTTATAAATGAGATAGTCTGCGGTATGTTTGAAAACCTGGATGATGGTATGGATTCGGAACAGATACCGGCTCGTGCCGGTATCATAAAGGCGGCTTTGGAGGGGGAAAATCTCAGCATGCGGTATGAAAAACTGTTCTATTCAGTCTGCTGTGCATCCAGGGAAACAAAGGTGCCGATTATGGTACATATAGAAACCGGATCAAATCCGATGGGCCTTCTTTCCTATATGCTGCGCCAGTGCATAGAGCCAAATAAAATCATCTTTTGTCATATGGATCGCGCAGAACCTGATTTGTCTGTTCACAAGAGTCTGCTGGAACAGGGGATTTTTCTTGAGTACGACACGATCGGACGGTTCAAATATCACAGTGATTTGGATGAAATACATATAATCAGAGAAATGCTGGATGCGGGATTTGAAGATCAGATTTTATTTTCCCTGGATACGACAAGGGAGAGATTAAGAACCTATCAAGAAGATGCAGTAGGTCTTGATTATATTTTATGTTCATTTATTCCTGTTATGAAGGAGAATGGAATAACTTCCGGGCAGATAGAAAAGATATCCCGCAGTAATCCTGTACGCCTCCTGGAATAAGAGGACATATGCAGCAGTAATTGATAGAAAGGACTATCTACATGAAGATTTTAGTTACACCGACTTCTTTACAGCCAGGAAATAATCAGAAGGCACTGAACATATTAAAGGAATTTTCTACAGATCTGGTATTTAATCCGCTGGGTAGGCCTCTGCGGGAAGAAGAGTTGATCCCGCTGCTCTCTGACTGTGATGGATATATAGCCGGACTTGATTATATTACAAAAAACGTGCTGGATTCCTGTGAAAATCTCAAGGTGATCTCCAGATACGGTGCGGGCTGCGACAGGGTAGATATAGAGGCGGCTAAAGGGCATCATATTGTTGTGACAAATACGCCGGGAGCAAATGCGCAGGCTGTTGGAGAACTGGCTTTCGGGCTTATACTCTGCACGGCACGCAAAATCGCATATCTGGACAGTCAGCTTCGCAGCGGCAGATGGATTCGCGACACAGGAGTAGAGCTGGCCGGAAAAACGCTGGGTATTATAGGACTTGGAGCTATCGGCAAAGTGGTGGCCAAATGCGCAGGGGGATTCGATATGAAGGTAATCGCATATGATCCTTATATCAATGACCGATATTGTCAGATGAATGGAATTAACTCAGTGTCCTTTAAACAGTTAATACGAAATGCAGATATCGTTAGTCTTCATCTGCCGCTTAATAGTGATACAAGACATATGATTAATGCGTCTGTCATGGAGGAGATGAAACAAAACGTGATCATAGTGAATGCTTCCCGAGGAGGAATAATAGATGAGGAAGCAGCTTATGAATATCTGAAAAAAGGAAAGCTTGGGGGCCTTGGTTTAGATGCCTTTGAAGTAGAGCCGCCGGAGGCGTCTCCTCTGTTCGAGCTTCCAAATGTCATAGTAACTCCCCATACCGGTGCACATACGGGAGAGGCAACAGAAAATATGGCAAATATGGCAGTAAAAAATTTGATTGATGTGTTATCTGGAAATGATTGTGCTTATATAGTGACCAGGGAGTGAATGGAAGAAAGAGGATGCCAATGAAAGCAAGATTAGTACCATTGATATTTGAAGAGGCAAATGAAAGAGAACGGAGAGAATATGCAGAACAGATGGCCCGCCTGCAGGAATTTTACGGGGGTGTGGCTGATTTTACAGAGACTGTTACTGTAGGCAGACCTCTGCCGCAGGCTGATGCCATCGTCTTTCCCCAGCTTCTGGGAGCAGCGTTCCGGCACCGGAAAGAGTTGTACGCTTATGATGTTCCGATGATTGTGCTTACATCACGTTTTGGAACTGTGGAGATGTGGGACTGGGAAATTATTACGTTTCTGCGCGGGGAAGGAATGAATATTTTTTCTCCCTATACGATTCAATTGGCTAAGACCGTGATTCGGGCGCTGGCTGTAAAACAAAGACTTAAAAATGGTGCAAAGTTTCTGATGTTCCAAGATACACCGGGAGAAGGGATGCAGGCAAATATCTTTAAACGTTTTTACTGGTGGGAGCAGGAATGCACCGAAAAAATGCAGCAGGTGTTCGGCGTTACAATGATTTACCGCAGCTGGAAAGCGGTGGGGGACAGAGCAAAGGAAATCAGGGATAAAGATGCGAAGGCCTTGTATGACAGCTGGAAAATCCATGAGGAGGGTGTATGTGAGAAGGCAAAGCTGTCTGCTGCAAAGCTATATATGGCGGTAAAAGAAGTGATCGAACAGATTGGAGGGGTTGACGGCGTTGGAAGCAACTGTTTGAATGAATCATTCCATTGTGACAGCACCCCTTGCCTTGCCTGGAATATGATTTTTGAACAGGATGATATCATATGGGCGTGCGAGGGAGATACACTGACCATGCTCAGTACCTTCATTTTATACAGAAGTCTGGAAGCGCCCATGATGATGACGAATCTATATCCGTTTCTGGTTGGTATGGCTGCCCTTGCCCATGAAAAAATTGATAAGTTTCCGGATATCGAAGACCCGGACAACCATGCACTGGGAGTGCACTGTGGATATTTTGGCTTTATTCCGCGCCGATTTTGCAGAAACTGGGTATTAAGACCAAAAGTTCTGGAGATTGTGGACGACAATGCAATTGTTGTCGATGCGGAGCTTCCGGTCGGTCCCGTGACGATCGCGAAAATTTATCCTGATTTCGGAAGACTGAGTGTGATTGAGGCAGAGATTGAACGTTATGTGCAGTATCCGGGCAGCGACTGCAGGAACGGTGCACTTATAAGATACAGTGATGGGGAGCGGGTAATGGAAGAGCTGTGTTCACACCACGCTTTGATAATTGCAGGTAAACAGAAAGCCGGACTGCGGCAGATTGCCAAGGTATTCAGCTGGGAGATGACGCTTATCTGAAAGAGAGGATATAAGAAATGAATGCATTGAAGACAGCGGTGATTGGGTGCGGAGGCATCAGTGATATCTATTTGAAAAATATGACACAGAGGTTTTCTGTGCTGGATGTGACCTGCTGTTGTTCCAAAGGCGGCAGGTCTGCTGAGAGTAAAGCAGAGAAATACGGAATCAGGGCTGTCAGCCTTGAGGAAATCCTGGAAGATAGGGAAATCGATCTGGTCGTAAACCTGACACCGCCTGCTGCCCATTATGATATTATAAAAAAATCCCTTTTGGCGGGGAAGCATGTCTATACGGAAAAAGTGATTGTTAATGAATACATAAAGGCAAAAGAGCTTCAGCAGTTGGCAGAGGAGAAAGGGCGTAGAATCGGAGTTGCCCCTGATACCTTTTTAGGAGCCGGGATTCAGACCGCCCGGTCTGCGGTCGACAGAGGCTTGATCGGACAGATCACATCCTGTCATGCATCTATCAACAGAGATATGGGAATGCTTTACCGTCCGGGATCTTTTGTAGTGGAGCCGGGAGGGGGAATGGGATTTGATTTGGGAATCTATTATCTGACGGCACTTTTGTCCGTTCTGGGACCGGTAAAGCAAACAGCGGGAATAGTGCAGACGAACAGGCCGGGACGGATAGTGGCTGATACGGCTTCCCCATATTTCGGAGAGCCCTTTACGGTTGAGAATGAAAATATTATGGCTGGCATTCTGGTCTTTGAGAGTGGTGCGGTGGGAACTTTGAATTTTAACGGAGATTCCATTTTTCCGGAAGCGCCCTATGTTGCGCTGTATGGAACGGAGGGCATATTGACGATACCAAATGCGAATGAGTTTGGAGGTGCTGTTACCCTGCAGAAGAAAGGCTGGGCCGAACCCGTTATACTGCCCGCATCTCACGGATTTTCTGATAATGCAAGGGGGATTGGCGCGGCGGAGCTGGCTTGGTCTGTGCTTAAAAAACGTCCTCATAGGGCCAGTGCAGATATGGCCTGCCATGCAGTGGAGATTTTAGAGGGTATAGAGAAGAGCTGGAGAGACGGTTGTTTTAAGAATATAACCTCAAGGTTTGAACGGCCGCGGGCACTTCCGGAAAGCTATCCTTCGGCCGGCCCGGGTATGGGGAATGAAGAGAGTGTTCTGGTCATATAGCCTGGTCGGATTTCCGGTATATAAACCGAATAGACGTTCATGATTTAGTTATGATATAATGGCAGCAAAGAGTTCACAATTAAAAATAAACTAAATCAGTACAGAGGGAAGGGTCTATATGCCAAATCGGGATAACAGTATGTTTGCAGAGGAGAGGAAAAAATCAATAGTAGATCATGTAAATAAGAATATAAAGGCTACAGTGGAGGAGCTCTGCGATTTATTTTCCGTATCTCCGGCTACGATCAGGAATGACCTGAGAGAATTGGAAGAAAAGAAATATGTAAAAAGGACCCACGGAGGCGTAATATCCGTTAAAAGCGGAAATTATGAGCTTAATTCCAACGAGAAAGCGGTTGAATGTATTGCAGAAAAAGAGAGGATTGCCCAGGCTGCGGTTTCACATGTTTCCGAAGGTGATATTATAGCTGTTGATTCGGGAACAACAACTTATGAGTTCGCAAAACGGCTGGTAACATTCCGGAACCTGACGGTGGTGACAAATGATCTTCATATATCCGAATACCTGGAAAGAAACAGCAGAGCTGAAATCATTCTGGCAGGTGGTAAAGTGCGGAGAGGTTATAATTGTACAACCGGACAGAAGGCGGCGGTTACTTTGACCGGATTAAATGTGGACAAAGCCTTTATAGGCGGAAACGGAATCAGCATGCAGAAAGGTCTGACAACACCGAATATGGATATGGCTGTCATAAAGGAAGCTTTGATCCATATTGCCGATGAAATATATTTTCTGGCGGATAGTACGAAAATAGAACACACGGCATTTGTCAGTTTCGCAAGTATATCCCAGGTGGATTATTTTATCACGGATAAGGGCGCTGATACAAAGTTTCTGAAGGAACTTGAGGCAGCTGAGGTTAAGGTGGAACTGGTATGAGGTTTGTCCTGCTGTATATGTGATAGAGATACTGTTTGAAAAGAGTTTTGTTGGATGAAAAGGAGAATGCGGCGGGATTCCTGACGCAGGCTCCTTTTTTAATAAAAGGAGAGAATATGAAAAGTGTAGGAGTTTGTTTGATTGGCGCGGGAAGAGCAGGTATGATCCATGCCAGGAATTATGTCAATAAAGTTCCGGGTGCGCATATGGAAGCAGTTGCAGATGCCGTGGAGGAAGCAGCAAAGGCAGCAGCAGAGGAACTGGGGATAAACAAATATTATACGGATTACAGGGATGCGGTAAATGATGATGCAGTGGATGCCGTTGTGGTAGTTTCACCCACAAATCTGCATAAGGATATCGTTGTATACTGTGCAAATGCGGGAAAGCATATTTTCTGTGAAAAACCAATGGCAATGAACACAGAAGAATGCAAAATGATGTCTGAGGCCTGTGAGAAAAATAAAGTGAAGCTGCAGATCGGTTTTATGCGGCGTTTTGATACAAGCTACAGAAAGGCAAAAGAGAGACTGGATGCAGGAGAAATTGGTGAACTTGTCATGATTCGTTCCTGTACCAGAGGACCTTCCAGGCCGCGGGAGTGGATGTATGATATCAGAAAGTCAAATGGTATCCTGGCTGAAGTTAACAGCCACGACATAGATACTGTCCGGTGGATAGCCGGCAGCAATATAAAGACAATGCATGTAGAGGCAGGAAATTATCGTAATAAGCATGCAGAAGAGAGGTTTCCTGATTATTACGATAATGTGGTAATGATGGGAAAGCTGGAGAATGGAGTGCAGTATGTAATTGACGGGGCTGTTTATGTCAAATATGGCTATGACGCCCAGGTGGAACTCCTGGGGACAAGAGGGTGTATACGCATTGGCAGGGCGGAAGCAGACAGTGTTGTCACAGTCAGTGATACAGCCGGTATGTCACGGCCTTTTGTCAGTAGTTGGACAGAGCTGTTTAAAGATGCCTATCTGGAGGAGGATAAAAGTTTTATAAAAGCAATAGCAGAAGACAGGGAAACTCTCGTTACGGGATTTGACGGGCTGATGGCTGTCCGTGCTGTAGAAGAGGGAAATTCTATCATCACAAAAAATCTGAACCGCAGGAGGAATGCAGAGTGAAAGCACTGAGACTTTATGGAAAGAATGATATCAGACTGGTTGATATACCTGTGCCGGAAATAACAGAAGAAGAGATTTTGTTAAAGACGGATGCCGCAGCTATCTGCGGAACAGATATCCGTATGTGGAGAAATGGCGCGCAGGGTGTAGATGAGGAACATCCCCTGACCTTAGGGCATGAGCTGTCCGGAACCGTTGCAAAGGTGGGAGAAAAGGTTCCCTTCTATAAGGAAGGCATGAGGCTTGCTATGCAGCCGAATATCGGATGTGGGTTATGCGATATGTGTGTAAATGGCAAACCGCATTTGTGTGCAGAATATAAAGCGTTTGGCATTAATATGGATGGAGCATTTGCCGAATACATAAGAATCCCTTCAAAGGCGATACGTCAGGGAAATATGATGGTTCTGCCAAAGGGGGTATCACCACAAGAGGCGGCTGTGACAGAACCGTTATCCTGTGCGTATAACGGATTCAGCAAATGCAGTGTCAGGCCCGGAGATTTTGCTTTAGTTGTAGGAGCAGGGCCGATTGGTGTTATGCATGCAAAATTACTTCATATGGCAGGTGCTGTTGTATTTATGAATGATCTGTCAGAAGAAAGACTGGCTGCGTGTAAACAGCTGATGCCTTATATCACGGTATATCATGGCGGTGCGCTTCAGGATTTTGTCAGGGAACATACTTTCGGAAGAGGTTTGGATATAGCGGTCACTGCCTGTCCGGTACCTCAGGTGCAGGCATCTGTACTGCAGCTTATGGCTTATGGCGGTAGAGTTTTATTCTTTGGAGGAATACCGGAGGATAAGCAGCCGGTGGCAGTGAATACCAATCTGATTCATTATAAAGAATTATATATTACCGGGTCCACACGCTCAAGCATTGGACAGTTCAGAAAGGTTCTGGAGTTTGTATCCCAGGGGATCATTGAAGTAAAAAGTATTGTAACGCATACATATTCCCTGGATCAGGTACTGGAAGGATTTGAGAATGCCGCCTGTGCAAAGGGAATAAAGCATGTAGTTGTGTTTTAGTGACAGAGGTGAAGGGGGAGGGTTATGAACAATCTTCTTTTTATGGCAGTGGATCTGGGAACCAGTTTTATAAAGACCGGCATATATAATGACGCCGGCGTATGCCTTGCGGGCAGCAGTGAACCTGTTGTGGACAGCAGGCCGTTACCAGGTGTTTTTCTGCAAAACGGTACAGATATATATCATGCTGTTCTCAGATGTATAAAGGAATCCGTCCGCAAAGCCGGTGATGATTCCGGGAGAATATCAGCAATTGCATTTACGGGGCAGATGGCAGGCTTTATGGGAGTTGACAAGGAGTGGAATGATATCACCACATGGTCCTGTTCTCTGGATACCCGATATACAAAGTATGCACAGCGCCAGATGAAGGCCTTTGGTGATAAATTTTTAAATATCAGCGGAACTAATGCCCCCTTAATGTGCTCAAAATATGAATGGTTCAAAGCGGAATACCCGGAAAAGGCAAAGTGTATAAGGAAATATCTTCTCATCAGCGGATATATTATAGGTAAGCTGGGGGAACTGCCTGTTGGGGATGCTGTCATAGATTCCTCCTATATTGCCTGGACAGGGCTTGCAGATATCAGGAACAGGGAATGGTCAGAGGAATTGTGCAGCCTGATAAGAATAGACAGGGATCTGCTGCCTGATATTGTACAGGCGGATACGGTTTGTGGAACACTTTCAAAGAAAAATGCCTGTTTACTGGGATTGGAATCAGGTATTCCCCTGATCGCGGGTGCAGGTGATAAAGTGGCGGGATGCATAGGAAGCGGTATCGACAGAAATGGAGATATGATCTTTGAGGCTGCTTCCTACGGCGGATTTAGCTGTAAGGTGGAAAAAGTGCGGGCAGATGAGGAGAAACATTGTTTTGATATTATATCAGGTGCTGATAAAGACACTTTTTTTGCTCACAAGTATATTCCGGGATCGGGTATTACGCTGGAATGGTTTACGGAACAGTTTATGAAGGAAGGCAGGGCTGACAGAAAAACCTCGAGAAAAATTCTGGAGGAAAAGGCTGCTGAGATTATGCCGGGCAGTGAAGGGGTGTTCGCTGTTGGTCTTCTCGGGGGAAGCGCTATGCCATTTAACGACAGCCTTCGCGGATTGTTTATGGGGTATACATGGTCTCACAGAAAAGAGCATTTTTATCGGTCTTTATTGGAATGTTATGCATACGATCTTGCAGTGACTGTAAATCAGGTGGAAAAAGTGTACCCGGAATATTGTATGAACAGCGTGAAACTGATTGGAGGCGGTGCAGATTCTGCTATCTGGCCTCAGATACTTGCGGATGTGACCGGTAAAAGATTTGAGATTCTGGACCGGACGGATACAGCACTCTGGGGGGCATGTTTATTGGCTGGCAAGGGAATCGGATATTTTAAGGATATAGGAGAAAGGGCAGGCAAAACTGTTTCAATACGCACAGTGGTGGAACCGCAACAGGATAACCATGAAAACTATAAGAAATTTATAGAATTTTATGAGAAGCTGACGGCAGAGGCCGGCGTATATTTCAGACAACTGCAGTGTATTATGAAGCATGGGCAGTAGGAGGAAAAAGAGGTGGCAGCCCCGGTAAATTGTTTTATTGCTCAACCGGGGCTGTTTGGTTTGACGGGGCTGTATTTTTTACCATTTGAGAGGTGTCTGTTTGTAATCCATATACATGATATCTTTGGGGAAGCTATTGATATTTTCCGCAATTTCTTTGATACATCTGGCACTGTCTTCGGGAGCAACACTGGCATCTGTATTGAGGAATGCGTCTTTACCACCCATTTTTGTTCTGAGCCAGCCGGGGTGCAGACACATGATTCGCGAGCCATTTTCGAGTTCATCAAAGTGATGCTGTGCTATAGCCGCGGCCATATTCTCAGCACATTTTGACATACAGTAGCCGTATTCCCAGCTCCTGAAGTTGTTTCCAATACTTCCGGCTTCGGAGGTAATACAGATAATAGCTGTTTGGTGGAATTTGGTCCACAGAGCCTTTAGCACTCTCAGGAATCCCACGGCATTAATGTTGAACATAGAACCAATGGAGTCCAAATCGGTTTCCGGGAGATATACTTTATCCTGAAACCGGTAAATTCCTACGGTGTGATACAGAATATCAATTCGCTCTGCAGATAAAAATTTGTCCGATATTGAGTTTGTGACATCTGTCGTTGAGGAGATATCACACGGAATAAAGGTAAGGTCCCGATATTGTTCCATCAATGAAGTCATTTCAGGAGTTATTTTTAAATCAACAGCAGTGACTTGATCTCCCTGAGTGAGATGAGCTTTTACGATTTCAAACCCTAACCCTCCGCAGCCGCCGGTAACTATAATTTGTCTGCCCATTTTATTTCCTCCTTATATTTAATGGATGAGTTGAGTATAATACAAAATAACGTAAAAAGCAATATATAACAATAATAAATAATAAAAAACAATAATAAAAAATATGCAATATAAACAATGCTAAATAAATAATATAAAAAATATGCATTAAAAACTATAGAAAAGAATAGGAGATAAAGTATGAGATTTGGAGTTCAGTTATACGGAGCAGACAAGAACAGCAAAGAAAATCCGGAAGGTTTCTTCAGATTTTTGTCAGATTCGGGATACAGGACAGTGGAGCCATGTATATTGTTGAAGGACCATGGGGCGTTTGGCGGTAAGGGGTGGACAGAAAATCAAATGTCCCATTATATGCCGATTTTAAAAAATGCGGGGTTAGAGGTACTTTCATGTCATGTGCTGACAAAAGAACCGGAGGCGGTGGCGGAAGAAATGGCCAGCCTGGCAGACAAATACGGCATCCGCCAGTTTGTATGGAATTGTCCGGATACCATTGAGGAGCAGAGCTGCAAAAAGTTTGCAGGATTTTGTATAGCGGCAGCAGACCGGTTGAAAGAGTGCAAAGCAGAACTGCTTCTGCATAATGGGGCAAAAGATATAGCTGAGCATATAAATGGAAAATCTGCTTATGAATGGCTTCTTGAGGAATGTCAGGGAAAAGTCGGTGCACAGCCTGATGTGGGATGGATATTTGCTGGAGGTACCGAGCCGGAAGCATTTTTATGGAGGAATGCAGACTACATAAAATCTATCCACTATAAGGATTTTAAAAGAGCTGCAGATACCGGTATACTTTATGAAACATCAGTCGGCTGCGGGGATATTGATATAAAGTCATGTTTTCAGTTCGCAAGAGCTATGGAAATACCTCAGTTTGCAGACCAGGATTCCAGTATCAATGATATAACGGAAGATATAAAACATACGGCTGCTTTTTTATCAGGGCTGATCCAGTTCCGTGAAAACAGCAGAAGTATCTTATGTATTCTGGATACGCTGACAGGCGGGGTAAAAAAGATCCATGAATATGACAGGGTCATCGAAGCTCCCAACTGGTTGTCGGATGGTGATACGATACTGTACAATTCAGAAGGCAGAATATGGAGATATAGTATCTCAGAGGACAGAGAGATGGTGATAGATACAGGCATTTGTGATAACTGTAATAATGATCATGTTCTTTCGCCGGATGAAAAATATATAGCAGTAAGTCACAGTACCAGAGAATCCGGTTTATCCAGAATATACAAAGTGCCTCTTGAAGGAGGAGATGCTGTTTTGGTCACGCCGGAGGCACCCAGTTACCTGCATGGCTGGTCCCCTGACGGAAAGGAGCTTGCATACTGTGCGTTCCGTACTGTGAACGGAAAAGAAGAGGTGGATGTCTATGTGATTCCTGCCGGGGGAGGAAAAGAAGAGCGTCTGACAAAGAAGGCCGGATTCAATGACGGACCAGAATATTCACCTGACGGAAAGTATATCTGGTTTAACAGCACACGTACGGGATTGATGCAGATATGGAGAATGAGGCGTGATGGAAGTGAACAGACGCAGATGACTTTTGAGGAACAGAACAACTGGTTTGGGCATATCTCACCGGATGGCGGAAAGGTCATCAATTTGTCCTATGGAAAGGATGCGCTGGATGCCAATGAACATTTACCTAACATGGATGTAGAGCTATGGATCATGGATGCAGATGGCCAAAACAGGAAAAAGATATTAAAGTTCTTCGGGGGACAGGGCTCCATTAATGTAAATTCCTGGTCAAAAGACAGCAGACATGTGGCATTTGTTATGTACGAACTGATACATAAATAAAACCCCGCATTATAAATGGCGGATGAAAAAAGATTCAGCATAAAATTACAAAACTACAGCAATATGGCATCCGCAGATAGTAAAATCTGTATGGATGCCATATTAGAGCGTGCATTTGCCGTTTAAATCAGCCGGAAAAATCGGTATGTCCCATTGCACATTGGTATATGGATCAACCGGTCTGACTTATGGTTTACAGACGGCTTGTATATTAGCCCGGATTCCAGATCCTGTATTCCTGTATCCTCCGGCCGATTCAGAATGATCTCTGCATCTACAGGGTAATCATGATAGGAGAAAATACCGAAAGTATCATTGTCATACAACAGTAGGCAGCATTTGGGGCGTGTTGCAAGGCAGACAGGCAGGTGGGGGGAGAACAATTTGTGGATGATGGTATTTACCTCTTTCGGCAGGCAGTACAAGTCAGCAAAGTTATCCGGAATGTTCAAAATATACAGATGTCCCTTTCCATAGAAATCGTGAGTGAGCAGAGGAAAGTTGCTGTCAGATGATATGAAAGCCAGTTCACACCAGGTGGCATTTGTTTTATACTGCAGCACATCCGCAAAGATGGGGGCATTTCCTTCCAGACAGACCGGAGGACCGCTCTGAAATACATCAGCCCAGTATTTGCTGCCCGTGGCCTTGCGCCCTGTATGTTTTACAGACGTCATTTCACCTATTCCACGGTCTTCTGCAGCTTTCAAAAATCCGCTGGTTACAGCGGCATTTTTTCCGGACCGCACAAAAGCCTTTAACTTTTCCACAACATCAGTATCGCAGGCAGCGCTTGCCGTGAGCAGCTGGAAAGACGCGTCTTGGTCGAAAAAAGGTGAGGGCTCCAGGGGCAGGCCTGTCATACCCAGATAATTCATAAGCTGGTCTTCACCATCCGCATCAAAAGGTTCATAGACTGGAATTCCAACTGGGTTTCCGACCTGATTAAGAATACTGTCTATCCGTGACAACAGCTGCTCCAAAGGGGGCAGAGAGGGAGTGTTCATCAGTTCAGAGAAACTGAACAGCGTCAGCTCCCGTGCACCTGCGAATAATGTAAGGCAGGCCTGTTCCAGCCAGATATTCAGGTTGGCTTCAGAATCTCCCTGGTCAATCCAGCCGCCGCCGTTTTTGCCCGGTGCCGTGTTTTCCATCAGGCGGATCATACTATAACTTAAGTATCTCTGCAGATGCTGCTGGCTGTAAGTGGGATGACGGGACTCCGTTCCTGTATAGATACCGTCGAAGATATCTTTTTGAGCACTGGGATTATAACCTGTCTCCTGGTATGATTCATACCAGTTGGGATATTTGATGATAAATTTACAGTTGGGATTTACGGATTTTGCCAGGGCTGTAATTTCCCGGGAAACTTCCTCCATCTGCTTCAGACGGAACTCGGACCAGTCCCTGGTTCCCTTCGCTTCAATACAACTGTCACACCGGCAGGAAGTGTAGAAAAAGTCATCCAGTATGATCTCATCAAAAAGGGAGGCGGTGCAGTTTACAATGTCATAATATTTTTCACGGTATGCCGGGTCTGTGAAACAAAAGGCATCAAAAATACGGAACTTATCATCCCCCTCGAACCGAATGGTGGATGTGATGGCGCCTGACGTCTGAATACCGGCTGATTCAAACAACGCTTTTACCTTTTTCATCTTTTCCACAGGCACATCAAACGTTTCCCTGTGAGTGTCAAGATAAACTTTGTCCAGAGGGAGATATCTGGAAAAATATCGGATACCTTCCTCAATTTCAGGGATTTCTGCCTGTGCCAGAAATTCCCCGCGTACGTAAGAAGCGATTTTAAAATTTTTGTAATGCTGCATAATAACCTCCTTAAATTTGTGTATTGTTATCCCTGTACTGTCTTTTTGATATAATCAGTTGGTGTCATACCTGTATACTTTCTGAATAACTGACTGAAATACTGAGGATTGTTGCCGCAGCCCACAGCTTCGGCCACCATATATATCTTTTCTGCGCTTTTGCCTGTATCATAGTGGAGAAGCAGTTCCTGGGCCTTTTGAATCCTCAGCCGGTTCAGATAGGCTGAGAATTTTTCTCCGGTCTGCTTGTAAAACTGTTTGCTTACATAATCTACATTCATGTACAGATAATTTTCAGAGAGCCATTTCAGAGACAGATAGGAATCTGACAGGTGTTCCCTGGTATAGGCCAGAAGCTTTTCTATGAATGGTTTGTAGCTGGGGGAACTGGCAGTGGGAAAAAGCCGGCTGAAATGTTTCCGGAAAGTGTCCGGGAGTTCACTGATACCGTCCGACTCATTCATAAGGCGGAAAAGCTCCATTCCGGCAATATTCACACCCTCGGTGCCGGATGAATGGTGGGACTCCTGAAGTACCATGTTGGTGATCAGAAGATTAAGAAAATCTCTGTCTTCCACAGTATCCAGAAGCGCGAAGACGTCATCGTAAAACTGTTTATAAGACAGGTTTCCTGCGTTATAGTCTCCTACAAGGGATTTGGCTCTCAAAAGACAGCCGTTGTAATTATATATGGGTATCCTGCTGCCCTCATCCAGGTAATAAATTTTGTCATAGCGTGCCAGTTTTTCCATAATCCGTGCGGACAGCAGATATAAATTTTCAAGGTGTTCCTTCTCATGTTTCAGGGAAACTGTCTCTTTCGGAAAGTGCAGGCTCTCCAAAAAGGCGCTGCAGTCAGGGGCTTCCCTGTGAAAATCCCTGAGAATAAAGAGCAGAGTGTTTTTCACGTACAGAAGATGAAATAAAAATCCGGGATAGTTTTCCTGCATATAGCGGCTGATCTCCAGGGTACATTCCTGGACATGGGATTCCTCCAGGAAAAACAGATAGTGCATGTCATAGGCAGTTCCGGTAAAGTCAAGGTAACATTGGTAAGATTCCGCTATTTTTAAAGAATCCGCGCCGCCTGCGATTCCGTCTGTCACCAGATTACGGAACAGGGCTTTCTCGAACTGGACAGTTTGTTCCTCCGCCACTGCGGACTCCTGCCGCATCATACAGTCTTTTTTCACATCCTCTATGGCATCTATGATCTGCCGCTCATTACATGGCTTTAACAGATAATGCCGTATTCCAAACCGCATAGCCTGTTTTGCGTATTCAAATTCCCCGTATCCGGACAGGATAATAAACTGTATATGCTCTCTGGTTCCGCTCAGTTTTTCAATCAATTCTAGGCCGGATAAGCCCGGCATTTTAATATCAGTAAGTACAATGTCAGGATATTCGTCCAGAATGGCATCATAGGCCTCCAGTCCGTTTCTGCATACATCCACAACCTCGATACCCAGGCTCTCCCAGTCAATAAGACGGCGTATGGATTCCCGGATAATTTTCTCATCGTCCACAATAATCAAACGTAACATCTGATTTCCTCCCTTTCTACTGTGTGATTTTTGCCGCCCCGGTGCTTTGTTACGGTTCGGTTTCCGCCGGTATCACATATGGAAGACGTATCTGTGCTACAGCGAAATCATTTTGGTTGAATAAAAAAAGACCATAATTTTTCCCATAAGTAAGCTGGATTCGCTGATGGATATTGGTTAATCCAATGCCAAAGCCATGGGGCTGGATACTGCCGCTTTCCAGTTTCTCCAGAAGATTGTCCGGAAAGACAGAGCCGCTGTTTTCCACTTGGATGTATAACTGCGTGCTGTCGTGGTATACCCGGATGTGGATACTGCAGATATCCACCATCTCCTCCAGCGCATGACGTATGGCATTTTCCACAAGGGGCTGAACCAGCAGTTTAGGCACAGGAATATCGTATAAATCTTTATCTGCCTCAAGGGTGCAGATAAGCTGGTCATCATACCGTGTCTGCTGGATGGTGAGATAACAGCGGACAAAGTCAAGTTCCTGGTGAAGGGGGACTGTCTTGGAAGAATGGGACAGGGCCGCCCGGAGAAGGTATCCCAGTGCCTCAACCATCCGTGATATCTCTACTTCCCCGGAGGCTTTGGCGCGCCAGTTTATGGACTCCAGAGTGTTATACAGAAAATGAGGATTGATCTGTGTCTCCAGTGCCTTTAACTGTGCATCTTTTACCAGCAGTTCGTTTTTGTAGTTTACATTGATCAGATTCTGGATCTGCAGAGCCATCTGGTCGAACTGCTGGTGAAGAATTCCCAGCTCATCTTTTCTGTCCCGGTAATCAAAGTGATATGCAGAGGGGGAGAATGTTCCGTCATCTCTGGCAAAAGACTTGATCTTGCAGACCAGATTATCAATGTGTCTGGTCAGGGAACGGATCAGATGGTGGGAAAGCAGGATGCAGAGCACAATGCTGGCAAATACTACGGCAAAAAACATGATTCTTGTAATAAGAATGGAATTATAGACACTACTGTAGGGAACCAGACAGAAAAAGTCCCAGTTTACATCGGGTATGGTATTCTTCACCACAAAGTATTTCTGCCCCGATAAGTTCTGAATCCTGTAAGGTTTGTCAAAAGGGGTAAGAAGTACGTGGGAATCCTCCGGCGTAATGGTGATGCTGCTCTGGATCACGGATGAATCATAGGCAAGCAAATAGGAGGCCTGGCCGTATTGATTGGCAAAGTGGCTGCAGTCTTCCAGCATCCTTCTGGTGTCAACCCGGATGATCAGATAACCCAGTGAGTCAAGCTGGGCGTTTGATATACGGCGGACTTCCCGGACGAGAAAAAGCCCGTATTTTTCGCTGTACTTAGTGATCCACACGGCACGTCCCATGTATCCCTCCGCACAGGCGGTCAAATCCGTCAGTGATTCTTCAGGCAGACGTTCTGACATGGGGATATAGGTTTTCGCTGTCATATCTCTGCCTGCCAGCATGATATAAGAAAGGCTGCTGCTTTGATCTTGCTGCAGGTAGGATTCCAGGGTGGTACAGAGCCTGGTGTAGGAGCGGGAGTCCGTTTTTTGGCCGGAATCCTTCTGCATCGTCAGAATGTCCTGAACGGTGTTGTCTGCAATAATAGCTGTGGACAGGGACTCAATGTCATCAAGGTGCCCTGTCAGGTTGGAAGCGGAATAGGAAAGATTGTCAGCCGTACTGTTATAGAGGAGCTGGTTGTTGGATTTAATAGTAAAGTAATAAGCCATCATGGAAAAACCACTGATCAGCAAAATACTGGTCAGTACAATCATCATTATTTTGCGCTCCATGTTCAGATTGGAGATTCGTTTTCGTAAATGGGATATTAATCCTTTCCCGATTGCCATATCCGGCGCCTCCTGTCAGATGATATCCGGTTGTCAGGGCATAGTTGACAACTGAAGTTATGAGTTTTCATATATATTCTGGTTATATTATATAAGAAACCGGGGTCGAAAACAACAAATCGGCGCACAAAGCCGGTTTTTTCACATCACATCACTGTTTTTTTTATTAAATTCTGAAAATCCGGATGCTATAATGACCTCAGAAAACAGGAGAGAGACCAAAGTAGCCGGATAAGGCTGCAGGCAGACTGGAGGCTTGATTTGAAAAGACGGATATTTATGCTGGTATCTTTGGTTATGACTGTGACTACAGCAGTTTTTGGGTGTACCAAAAGCAAAGGAGACACTACTGTGAGTCATACAAAGACAGAACTGACCATAGCTTGGTGGGGGAATGAGACAAGAAATCAGTATACCCAGGAGCTTCTGGAATTGTATGAGCAGCTTCACCCGGATATCAGCTTCATCCCCATTCCCATGTCCAGAGAAGAGTATGGTGAAAATCTGGCTAAGGCCACAGCAATGGGGGAATGTCCGGATATCGTGCAGATGGATGCTTCACTGCTGTCTGTATATGAAGAAAATAAGACGCTGGCTGATTTGACAGGATTTGTGGAGAACAAAACCATTTATACAGATTTCCTGGAACCTGAATTAAGGGGTACAGGTATACGCGGCGGCATACTGGCAGGGATTCCTGTATCGGTATCCATACCGGCCCTCGGATATGACAGGGAGATACTGAAGGAAGCAGGAATAGAGATACCAGTAAACGGATGGAACTGGGATACTTTTTTTCAGGCGTGCTGCAAGGTGAAAGAACAGACCGGCAGACCGGGGATCGTAAGCGACTTTAGTGACAGTACCATGTTAAACTGCTGGCTGCAGCAGAGAAACGAGACACTTTTTGGTGAAGCCGGTCAGGAGGCAGATATTACAAAGGACATTTTGACAGAGTATTTTCAATACTGCAGAGCGCTTATGGAATCCGAAACCCTGGTAAGCGTTGGAGAGGATGGTATCCTGCATGTATCTGACAATGGGGGATACAAAGGGGCAGCAG
This sequence comes from Blautia sp. JLR.GB0024, assembly GCF_037000545.1. NCBI lineage: Bacteria > Bacillati > Bacillota > Clostridia > Lachnospirales > Lachnospiraceae > Blautia > Blautia sp. JLR.GB0024. Next base: position 285,326 of record NZ_JBANBF010000002.1, read on the forward strand.
ACGGCGCATTTTCTTTCGGAACCAATAGAATTACAGAACAGGGAAGAACAGTTGATATAGAAGTGACGGATCCCCCTTCTGATGAAGGCAAGGACAATCGGCCCGTCATCAGGCCGGAACTGTTTCTGTCAATATCCACCTCTTCAGCACCGGAAAAACAGTTGGCGGCGGCAGAATTTATCAACTGGTTTATTAATGACGGCAATGCGGTCAGAAGCACCGGGACAGAGAGAGGAATACCGGCATCTGCGGCAGCGCGCAGCCTGCTTTGTGAGGATGAACGTATGACAGGGGGGGAGCGCAGTCTGCTTCAGTTTTATGAGACAAAGGAAACCGGGAATAAAGTGTATGAAAATGCTGTTTCCCCCAATACAGAGATTGTCAACCGGGCTTACGGCGATGTTATGAGGCGCCTGTTTGAGGGAGAGATAACCCCGCAAAAAGCGGCCGGGGAATTTCTGTATCAGATAGATGGGTAGAATATCTGCCTAATGGGGCAGGAACAGAAAGGACAGGAGAAAAAATGGGAAACAGAGACAGACTGGATGGATTGCTGCAGGATTTTACGGATATGGAGAAAGGCCCTGCGGGATGCGCACTTTTGGTAACACGTGGAGATGACATTTTATATGAAGGGTATAAGGGATTTGCAGATGAAGCCGCGAAAAGGTGGACAGACAAAAACACAGTCTACCGTATGTATTCCTGTACCAAAGTTGTGACAGCGGCGGCAGTTATGCTTCTGCTTGAGAGGGGGAAAATACTGCTGGATGACCCTGTCTGGCAATATCTGCCGGAATATAAGGATCTGACCTGCTGCTGCCTGGCGGGAAACAATATGGAAATCATCAGCCGGGCAGAGACCATGACGATCAAACATCTGCTCACCATGACATCAGGATTCACTTATGACGGCATATATAATACGACACAGCGGACATCAAAAGAGACGCTTGATCAGATCAACCGTGAAGGCGGTGTGACTACCAGGGAATTTGCGAGACGACTTGCATATGTACCTCTGGCCTTCCAGCCCGGAACACACTGGAACTATGGGCTGGGGTTTGATGTGATGGGCGCTGTGATTGAAGCGGCGGCCGGAATGAGGTTTGGAGAGTTTTTAAAAAAGGAGTTTTTTGAGCCTCTCGATATGCCGCACACAGGATTTTTTGTGGAAGAGATTCCGGCAGATCAGCTTGCAGTGATGTACCAATACACAGATGGCAGGAGAGTTCCCAATGAGTCGGAAGAGTTTAAGTTTTGCGCTTCCTACCGGCATGAAAGCGGGGGAGGAGGACTTCTCTCCACTGTCACGGATATGTCCCATTTTGCAGGGATGCTGGCTTGTGCGGGAGAATGGAAGGGAAGACGGATTCTCAGCGCACGGTCAGTGGAGCTGATGAGCAGGAACCACCTGCAGGGAGACGCCCTGGCTGATTTTCAGGAAACCCACCGAAGGGGCTGGAATTTTATGACCGGCTATGGCTACGGCCTGGGTGTGAAGACTTTGCTCAGTCTGGCAGAAAGCAATTGTCTGGGAAGCCCGGGGGAATTTAGCTGGGCAGGGGCAGCGGGAACGCTTATGTCCATTGACCCCGCAAACAAGCTGTCTGTGGTATATGCGCACCAGCTTATGCCTGAGAACAGGGAGGCTTACTGTCATCCCCGGATACTGAATACAGTGTATGGCATGATATAGACCAGGAGGAAGAGAAATGAGCAAATCAATAGCTATTGTGGAAACCAGCGCAGTCTCCTTCGCTGAACTGAAAGAATTGTGCAGGGAGATTATCCCCAATGTAAAAGTGTACCAGATGATTGATGAAAGCCTGATCCAGGAGGTAAACCAGAATAAAGGCCCTACACCGTTTGTAAAGCGGCGAATGTTTGAATATTACAGAAATGCTCAGGAGCTGGGTGTGGATCTGATCATAAACCAGTGTTCCAGTGTGGGGGAGGTGGCAGACGCCATAGCGCCATTTTTGGATGTCCCTATCCTGAAGATAGATGAGCCCATGGCAGAGAAGGCTGTAAAACTGGGGAAAAAGATTGCGGTGATCACCACAGTAGAATCCACAACCGGACCCAGTGTCCGCCTTATAGAGAATACAGCCAAAAGGCTGGGCAGGGAGGTGGAGGTAGACCTTCACCTGGTGGAGGGGGCCATGATGGTCCTGATTGAGCAAAATGACGCCAAAACCCACAATGAGATGGTGTTGGGCGAAGTAAAAAAGGCTGCCATGGATAACGAGGTGGTGGTGCTGGCTCAGGGCAGTATGACTGTACTTCTGCCTTTGGTAAAAGATATGGAAACACCGGTGCTTACCAGTCCCCGGTTATGTATTGAGAGAGTAAAGGAGATTCTGGGAGAGTGAAAAAAAGTATTGACTGTCTGTTTATCGGAGGCAGCACACAGGATCTGCTTATGCGGACAGAGGAAATCCCCAAAAGCGACCAGCGGGTACAGGCATTTGAGTATGTACAGTGCTGCGGAGGCGTGTCGGCAACAGCGGCGGCTGCCCACCAGGAGGCGGGAGGTGTCACCGGCCTGATCACCATTGTGGGTGAGGATGCGGCAGGGGAATTTATCACACAGGATCTGCAGCGCCGGCAGTTTCACGAGATACAGATCATAAAGAAGCCAGGTGCCAGGTCCTCTGTCAGTATGATCCAGATTGACAAAAACGGCAGCCGGAGTATCACGCATTACGGAGGGTGCATTTATGACCTGGAATTTGGAATGCTGGATGTGAAGTTGCTGCAGAGTGCCGGAATGCTCCATCTGGGAGTCATGGATGAGGAACTGATGATGGAAATAGCCGGATTCTGCCGGGCCGAAGGAATTCTGCTTTCCGTGGACGGCGGCAATCTGTCGGGCAGCCTGGCTGAGAGGATTCTTCCCTTCACAGATGTCTGGATACTGGATGAGGGGACAGTGAAGAAAACTCTGGGTATGACTCCTGAGGAAGCCTGTCTGTATTATCATGATAAAGGGCATAAGGGTATCTTTTCCGCGGTGACCATGGGCGGAGACGGGGCTGTGGGATACGACGGAAAGAAATTTATACATATGGATCCCATACGGGTGCCGGTGGTGGATACCACAGGTGCGGGGGATAACTATCACGGAGCATTTCTGTATGGTATGGGAAGAGGCTGGAGTATGGAAATGTGTATGGAATTCGCAGGAATCTTTGCCAGTCTGACCTGTCGTGAAATCGGAGGGAGAAAAGGTATCCCCTCCTGCAGCGAAGTGATGAAATATATGAAACCGTCCAATACATAGAGAGGAGCAGTAACTATGAGAGCAATGCATAGTTACGGAGAGGGAAGATATGGAACTTGGAATGTATTCTATAGAGATAGAAAGGCCCGGCGTGGAGGCACTGTTCGCGGCAGTCAGGGAATATGGATTTTCCCGGATACAGTTTGACTTCAGTTCAGTGTGTGAGGAACAGATGCCGCAGGTTCTGGATGAAGGACTGCTTCAGAACATCCGGTCAGCGGCGGATGCGAACCGGATTGAGATCACAGCGGTGAACGGTACTTTCAATATGATCCATCCCGAAAAATCAGCCAGGGAAGAAGGACTCAGAAGGCTGGAGGTAATGGCAAAGGCGTGCAGTACACTGGGATGCAGCATCATTACCCTGTGCACAGGAAGCAGAAACGCGGAAAATATGTGGAGAGGCCACCAGGATAACGGGAATCCCGAAGCCATGGAAGATCTGAAGGAAACAATGAGCCGAGCGCTTGAGATCGCCGGACGGTATGAGGTGACATTGGGAGTGGAATGTGAACCTAACAATTGTATTGATTCCGCAAAAAAGGCCCGGGAGCTTCTGGATTTTTTCAGTGACAGACACTTAAAGATCATTATGGATGCGGCCAACCTGTTCCGGGAGGGAGAGGCAAGGCAGGAAAATGTAAAGGCAGTTATAGATGATGCATTTGAGCATCTGGGAGAACATATCTGTCTGGCACATGGAAAGGATATCAAAGGCGGAGAGGGACTTCACTATACATATGCGGGAAACGGAATCATTGATTTTCCGTATTTTAACAAGAAACTGGAAGAAGCCGGATATAAGGGCAGTATGATCCTGCATGGCATCAAATCTGAGACGGATTTTAAAAAGGCAGTCAGCTTCATGAGAGAACAGTCACAGACGGTGTAGGAATGGTGAAAACGGTAGAAAGAGAGGAAGAAAAATGTATAAAGTATTGGATGTTCGTTTGCTGAAGATTCCGGGAACCGTGGAGGAACTGGCACCCCTGGCGAAAAAACATGGTTTCGACGCCCTGGATGTGCCGGCGGCAATTCTGGATGACCCTGCACTGGTCAAGTCAGCTATGGAGACTATGAAGAGATATGAAATGAAATGGGGGCTTCTTCCCACACCAGTCGATTTCTTTGACGACAGTGTGGATGAGGAAGGGCTTGAGAGAGCCATAGAGATTCAAAAGAGATGGTCCGAGATTGGTGAAAAAATGGGCGTAAAATATGCCTATAACCATATCTGGCCCAGCAGTGTCCGACCTTTTGATGAAAACTTCGAGTGGCATGTAAAACGGCTGGAAAAGCTTCAGAAAGCATTTTCCGATTATGGCATCCATTATGGATTTGAATGTCTCGGGCCTCACGAGCTGCAGGTGCGCCATCCCCACGCTTTTGTACATACCATCAGCGGGGTTCTGGCAATCGCGGATGCCGCGGGAGGGGAGACGGGATTTTTGTTTGATACGTTCCACTGGTACTGCGGAAGCGGCAGGGAGGATGATCTGTATTTCGCCGCCGAGAACTGTCACCGCATGGTGAATCTTCATCTGAATGACGGGGTGGCGGGAAAAGGACCGAAGGAGCAGGCAGATCAGGTACGGGCCATGCCTATGACGACCGGAGTGATCGACGCTGCCAGGATCTACAGGCTTTTTGAAATCCATGGGTATGAGGGACCTGCCATGCTGGAGCCCATGATTCCCTCCACGGACAGATTTGCGAAACAGGATCCGGAGACTAGTATCATAGAAGTGATGGATGGGTTCAGGAGGTGTGAGAGAGGATGACAACCACAGAAAGAATCAGTGTCCGGGCTATGTGCCTGAAGGCTATGGACAACAGTTTTGCAGCAGGTTCCTTTTCTCCCAGATATCTGACCAATATCGGCCCGGTGCTCCAGGCAGCACAGAACCAGAATTCCCCGGTGATCGTACAGATTTCCCAGAATGAATTAAAGCGTTTTGGATGCAGCTGTGACGCCTTTGCAAAGGAATACAGGAGATGTAAAGAAGAACTGGGGATCCGGGTTCCGGCAGCCCTTCACCTGGACCATACAAAGGACCTGGGGATAATTAAGGAGGCTGTCGCAGCGGGATTTGACAGCGTCATGATAGATGCCTCGGAATATGAACTGGAGCAGAATATCTCCATTGTCCGGGAGGCAGTGGCTTACGCCCACAGATACGGTGTGGAGGTGGAAGGGGAGATTGGAAAGATATCATCCAATGACAGGATTGAGACGGATTCCACCAGTGAATTGTACACAGACCCCTATGAGGCGTCAAAGTTCGTAGACGAGACAGATGTGGACCTGCTGGCAATCTCTGTGGGCACTGTCCACGGGGCGTATCTTGCCAGAAAACCCCATATTGAGCTGAAGCGTATCGCAGAGATTCGGGAGAGAGTACAGCTTCCTCTTGTGCTCCATGGAGCCTCCGGTGTGCCGGCAGACCTTGTGAATGCGGCCATCACCCTGCCCGGCGGAGGTGTGAGCAAGATCAATATTGCCACGGATTTAGAGCAGGCATTTTTGAAGGCTCTGGGACGCGGGGAATCCACGACCAATCAAGGGGTAGAGGACATAGGGCAGGAGGAACTTAAACAGGCCCGCCAGGCAGTGATGCTGGTGGCTGAGGATAAGATGAAACATTACCTGCTGAGCAGCGGACAGGCTTCGGTGCTTGGGAAGGGAGGGAACTAGGAATCATGGGAATTATTGAGCGATACAAAGAGAAGTATCAGATCAAGTTAGGATTCGTCCCTACCAGAAGGGAGACATTCAGCGACACGGCCTTTCGTCTGGATAAAGCAGCCGAGACGAAAAAGATGACAGAAGTATGTCTGACCAAGATGGGTGTGGATTTTGTCAATATTGATTTCCTGAATGAAGAGGGACTGCTCTGCAGAAGCCGGGATGCCGAGGCTGTGGCAGAGTATTTCAGACAGGAAAAAGTGGATGCGCTGTTCATTGCCCATATGAATTTCGGATGTGAGGAAGCGGTATGCCGCCTGGCATCTATGATAAAAAAACCTGTCCTTCTCTGGGCAGTGCGTGATGATGCGCCGGAACCGGAGGGATACCGCTTCCGGGATGCCCAGTGCGGTGTGTTCGCCAGCAGCAAGGTTCTGATGCGATTCGGAGTGCCTTTTACCTACATTGAGAACTGCTGGGTGACAGAGGATACTTTTACAAAGGGAGTGAGAGATTTCCTCTCCGCGGCAGGGGTAGCTAAAGCCATGCATGCTCCCAGAATCGGCCAGATCAGTGTCAGGCCGGCAGCCTTTTGGTCCGTGAAGAGCAATGAGGCGGAACTGCTGGAGCGTTTCGGAGTGGAAGTCGTACCCATAACCCTTGTGGAGATGCAGAAAAGATTTCAGGGGATTCTTGAGAAAAAAGACGGATGCTTTCAGGAAGAACTTGCCAATATCATGGGAAAGGCAAATCAGGAGATTGTGGGCCGTGATGCGGTGGAACGGATATGTGCCATGAAGCTGGCTGTCCGTGAGTGGGCGGAGGAGGAAAACTTAAGGGCTGCCGCCACCCAGTGCTGGGCGCCGTTTACGGATATATCGGGAATCGCCCCTTGTTATCTCATGGGTGACAGCACAGATGAGGGATTTCCCATTGCCTGTGAGAATGACATTCACGGGGCACTTACCTCCATCATGGCGCTGGGAGCCAACAAAGCATCAGAACCGCCCTTCTTTGCGGATCTGACAGGACGGCATCCTACCAATGACAATGCAGAGCTGTTATGGCACTGCGGCGTATTCCCCCCAAGTCTGGCAGGGGATAAGGGAGTGACCATTGGATGTCATCAGGGCAAAGGCTTTAAAGGAGCCGGACAGTTTGAGATGCGCAGAGGGGATATCACATTACTGCGTTTCGACTCTCTGAGGGGGGAATATAAGCTGCTGTTCGGAGAGGGGGAGACCACGGAGGGACCCTACAGCAAGGGTACCTATGTGTGGGCAAAATTTCATGACTGGCCTGCATGGGAGCGAAAGTTTGTGTGCGGTCCATACATTCATCACTGCACCGGCATATATGGAAAATACGCCCATGTTTTTATGGAGGCTGTAAAATATATGGATGGTGTGGATGCCGACCCGGTATATCCGGATTGGAAGCAGCTTGAGAGACGGTTGCGTTAGAGAGGAGGAGTAAATGTGTATGGGGCAAAGGTAAAAACGAAAAAAAAGGTACCGTTTAACAAACAGAGTAAGAATGTGCGTATGTTTTTGATGATTCTTCCGTTCCTGGTCCTGCTGTTTTTATTCAGTTATCTGCCTCTCTACGGATGGACCTATGCGTTCTTTGACTACAGGCCGCCCAAAAGCCTGTCGGACTGCGCGTTTGTAGGGCTTGACTGGTTTAAAAGCATGGTGGGTACACCGGAAAAACGGCAGCAGTTGTGGGAAGTGCTCAGGAATACCTTTGTGATGAGCGGATTGGGGCTGTTCACTGCCTGGCTGCCCATGGCATTCGCAATCCTGCTCTCCGAACTGGGCAGCAAGCGGTTTAAAAAGATTGTTCAGACATTGACGACAATCCCTAATTTCATAAGCTGGGTGCTGGTGTTTTCTATAGCGTTTTCTCTGTTTTCTTCCAGCGGAATGGCCAATAACCTGCTTCAGACCCTGGGGATTACGGAAAAACCGATTCAGTTTCTCCAGGACAACTCCCATACATGGCTGAATATGTGGCTGTGGGGACAGTGGAAAGGACTTGGCTGGGGCGCCATCATGTATCTGGCCGCCATCTCCGGAATTGACCAGGAGCTGTATGAGGCAGCAAAGGTGGATGGAGCGGGGAGGTTCAGGCTTATCTGGCATATCACGGTACCCTGCCTGCTGCCAACATTTTTTGTACTGCTGATTATGAATGTGGCGAATTTCCTGAACAATGGAATGGACCAGTATCTCGTGTTCCAGAACGCGTTTAATACAAACAAAATTCAGGTATTGGACCTGTATGTCTATAACCTGGGTATCAAAGCAGGCAACTATTCCCTTGCCACGGCCATCAGTATGCTGAAGAGCATTATCAGTATTTCCCTGCTGTTCTGTGTCAATGGGATTTCAAAAATAACCCGCGGCGAGTCCATTGTGTAGAAAGGGGGGCAACAGATGAATAAGAAAGTAAAAAAGACGACCGGAGACAGAATCTTTGATCTTTGCCTGGTGCTGTTTTTCACGGTGTTTACGATTGTATGTATTTATCCGTTTTACTACCTGATCATCAATACTCTGAGCGCCAACGATCTGAGCGCCAACGGTGATATTATTTTCTGGCCCAAGGGAATTCACTTTCAGAACTACATTGATGTGTTCAAGATTCCCGATTTGGTCAATGCCGCTGTTGTGACGGTGGCCCGTACAGTGATTGGTACAGGTGCTGCGGTTTTGGGTTCCGCTTTCCTGGGATTTATGTTCTCCCAGCAGAAGATGTGGGGGAGAAAATTCTGGTACCGGTTTACCGTGATTACCATGTACTTTAACGCCGGACTGATTCCCTGGTATATCACCATGCGGAATCTGCATCTGACCAATAACTTTTTGGCGTACATACTGCCGGCCATTGTTCAGCCTTTCAATATCATTCTGGTTAAGACCTATATGGAATCCATCCCTTCTGCACTGCAGGAGGCGGCAGAGATTGACGGTGCCAGTGTGTTCAAGATATTTTATATAATCATGCTGCCCCTGGCGAAACCCATTCTGGCAACAATTGCCATATTCTCGGCAGTGGGACAGTGGAATAATTTCCAGGATACGCTGATCCTGATGACGGAACCAAAACTTTATACCCTGCAGTTTCTGCTGTACCAGTACATCAACCAGGCAGATTCCCTGGCAGCTATGGTGAAGAACGGCACGGTGATGAGCACTGCTTCCCTGGCGACTATGCAGACGCCTACTTCCATAAGAATGACAGTGTCCGTGGTGGTAATTCTGCCCATACTGATGGTGTATCCGTTCTTCCAGAAATATTTTGTCAAAGGCATCATGATTGGATCAGTCAAAGGGTAATAATCAGTGCGGTTTTTAGCACAATAAGGTCAGATTTGGAGGTGGCGGACAGGACAAGAAAGAGAGTATAGTAGAAATAAAAGAAAGCGGCGGATAACAGCAAAGGAAAACCAAAAAAGAAAGGAAGAAAAAAATGAGAAAAAGAATGAGAACAGCGACGGCGTTAATGCTTTGTGCAGCTATGGCAGCATCATTTGCGGGATGCGGATCGGACAAAGGTTCCGGGTCATCCGAATCAAAGGGAGGGGATACGAAGGACGCAAAGGGGAAAACCCTGACTATCGACGTATTTGCACGAAATGCAAACTATCAGGGACTTCAGAGCGGCTGGTTTGCCAAAGTCATCAAGGATAAATTCAACATTGAGCTGAACATTATCTCACAGAACATTTCCGGTGACTCTATCTATCAGACACGCTCCGCAGCAGGAGAATTGGGGGACATTGTCTGCCTGGATGCAGACAAGATGAAGGACTGTGTGGATGCGGGACTGATCTATGATCTGTCAGAGCTGGCTAAGGACAGTGAGGTGCTGAAGCCTTTTGAGGAAGGCGCTGTGGCGTTATCTGAGTATTTTGGCACAGAAGACAAGATTTATGCCTATCCTACCAACGCTTCAGGTGTCGCCAAGAATACGGATGCAGCACAGGTGAGAAACGGCGCGCCGGAAAACGGATTCTATACCAGATGGGACTATTATTATGAGCTGGGTGCACCGGAGATTAAGGATATGGACGATATCCTGACTGTGTGCAAGCAGATGCAGGATGCCCATCCCACCAGTGATTCCGGAAAAACAGCATATGCCTTTTCCCTGTTCCCTGACTGGGACGGCGACTGGATGACCTGTGCAATGAAGTACGCCATTATGTATGGATATGGGCAGAACTGCGGATTCGTAAATTACAAGGCAGACGGGGAAGATTATTTTGTTCTGGACGATGATGACGGAATATACTACAAAGCTTTGGACATGTATTTTAAGGCAAATCAGATGGGTATGATGGACCCCGATTCCAGTACGCAGTCTTTTGATGACTTGAATGCAAAAGTGGCGGACGGTGCAGCTTTCAATTCCCCGTTCCCTATCTATCAGTACAATACACCGGAACATGTAACGGAAGGAAAGGGTCAGGTATTTGTACCGGTGGGAGATATGGACTATGCGCCTTTGGGACATTCTGTTCACGGACAGGGCGGCACCATGGCTCTGGGTTCCACAGTGAAAGAGCCTGAACGTGTGTTTGAGTTCTTTGAGTGGCTGAATTCCGAGGAGGGAATGATGCTTACCTTCGCAGGACCGGAAGGACTGACCTGGGAGGAGAAAGACGGCAAGCCATACCTGACAGAGTATGGAAAAGAAGCGCTGCAGGGCGGTGATCCCCAGAATATTCCCGTACCGGAAGAGTGGGGCGGCGGAAACTTCTCCGACGGCGGAAACCGTATCGTATCTTCCATTGTCTATAAGATGGACACCAACCCGGCTTACAATGAGCCATATGACCCGTCTATGTGGTCTACCACTATGGAGGAAAACAGAACAAAGATTGATGAGCAGTGGACCGAGACTTTCGGCACCCAGTGGCCCCTTGACTATGTAAAAGAAAAGAATGCACTTCATCCCATGCCCGGCAACTCTTTCAGGAAACCCCAGGATCCGGGAGACATCAAGACAAAACGTTCCGAATGTGGTGAGGTGATCAAAGAATACTCCTGGCGTATGGTATTTGCTCAGGATGAAAGCGAGTTTGATTCCCTGTGGCAGGAGATGAAAGGAAAGATCAAAGGATTCGGCTACGAGGATGTTGTGGCTTACGACATGGAGAACTTTAAGATAGCATCCGCTGCAATAAAGGAAGCGACAAAATAAAAGTATACGCCTTAGCGTGTAGGAAAGCAGGCGGCGCGGACTACAAAGCCGCCTGCAAAACAGTACAGACAATAATAAGCGAAGAGGAGACTGATGAGATGAAAAAAGGAATTATACTGGCTATCCTCCAGAAATACATGGGGGACAAAGAAAAACTGGACGAGGTACTGGGCAGGGCAAAAGAGATGGGATATGAAGCGGTACAGTATATTATCCCCGATTATGTAACACCTGAGGAATACAAGGAGCTGTTGGATAAACACGGAATGAAATATCTCTGCTGCGGGGCAAAATTCGAGGCAATGGATGAAGATCCCCAGGCAATCCGGGAAGCCATTGAACTGTCCGATCTGTTTGAGACAGATTACATTGATGTGAACACCATGCCTTTAAAGTACAGGGAGACAGAGGAGGGATTCCGGGAATATGCCCGCAGGCTTAACGCCATTGCCCAGGTGGTGAAGAAGTCCGGCAAGAAGATACTTTACCATCCTCATGCCCTGGAATATGCTTCCTTTGGCGATGGGAAGATCGGTATGGATATCCTAATACAGGAGACAGATTCGGAAGGCGTGAACTTCATCCTGGACACACACTGGATGGCCTGCGGCGGCGTAGTTCTGGCTGACTGGATCCGCAAAGTAAAAGGAAGGATGAAAATCATCCATTTTAAAGACTATGCCATTGTACCAGGAGTAGAGGGGTGTGAACAGGTGGATAAACGTTTCGCGGAAGTGGGACAGGGTAATATTGACTGGCCTTCCGTAGTGGCTGCCTGTAAGGAGATTGGTGTGGAGTATGCTGTTGTGGAGCAGGATTCCTGCTATGACAAGGAGCCTTACGGATGCGCAAAACGCAGCATGGAGGGAATGATCAAGTTTGGAGTCTGAGAGAACCTGGGAGGTTGAGATGAAAGACGTATTTAAGATAGGTGTTATCGGCTGCGGCGATATCAGCACCAGAAATTATGTACCTAATATCACAAGCCGCTTCCGCAATATGGAAATTTATGCATTATGTGATCTGGACAGGGAACGGGCTATGGCCCTGGCAGCAAAACATGGAATCCCCCATGTACTTACCTTGGATGAAATTTATGAGGACTCCGAGATTGATGTGATTCTGAATCTGACTAATCCACAGGCTCATTATGACGTGAACATGAGGGCGCTGCGCGCGGGAAAACATGTCTACTCTGAGAAACCCCTGGGACTGACTCTGCAGGAGGCCTCCGATATTGTCAGACTGGCAGAGGAAAAGAATCTCTATGTGGGATGTGCTCCGGATGTGTTTCTGGGAGCCGGGGTACAGACCTGCAGAAAGGTCATTGAGGATGGTGTGATTGGTGAGGTGTTGAGCGCTAAAGTGGCCAATATGTACCACGGCCCGGAGAATATCCATCCGGCGCCGGACTTCTTCTACAGAAAAGGCGCAGGCCCTATGCTGGATATAGGACCATACGGAATATCAGAGATGCTGTACTTTATGGGGCCTGCCGTGGAACTGTGCTGTTATGGAGGGATTGGAATCCCCCACAGACCTGTCAAGGACCACTTTGTAGATGTGGAAGTCAATACCAACTATAACGGCATTGTCAAGTTCGCCAATGGAAAAAGCGCCAGCGTGAATTTCAGTTGGGATACCTGGGGAGCGGAAAACGGTCCCTGTGTACAGATATATGGCACCAAAGGCTCCCTGTTTTTGTCAGACCCTGATAATTATGGGGAAGGGAGCAGGGTACATGTGCTTCTGGAGGAGGATCTTTACGGGGAAGACGGGAAGATCTCCAGGGATAAAACCAGCAATTCCAATGCCTATAAAAAGGAAGTCCCGCTGCTCTTTGAATCTCCTGCCGAGAACAGGGGACTGGGTCTGTGCGAGATGATAGAGGCAATCCGGGAGGGCAGGCCGGCAAGGGCAAACGGGGATTTTGCCTGCCATGTAACAGAACTGCTGGACGGATTCAATATTGCCATTGCCACAGGAAAGCCCTATGAGATACAGACAACATTTGACATGATGGAGCGGCTCCCCGAGGATTTTATAAGAGAAATGGAATAGGGGTGCTAAGGCAGATAACTGCCGGGCCGCCACACAGTGAAATTAGGAGGGATTATAGTGATAAAAGGTGGACTACAGGCGTGTTCCGTGACGGACCTATTTTTGAGTGATACCTATGGAACTTTAAAAAAACTGGCTGGCTATGGATACCGGTATCTGGAGTCAGCGGGAACTATGTTTACGCCGGAGCTGAAACCAGAGCTTTCAGAGCTTAAAAAGATGATGGATGATCTGGGCATCTGTCATCCGTCCAAACATTTCAATATCAGTGATGATATTCACAGAGAGATTGACATACTCCACATCATAGGCGGGGATTATCTGGTATTGGCGTCAGACTTTTTCAGGAGCAGCGAGGATGTGCTGAAGCGCTGTGAAGAGTACAATAAGACCGGAAAGCTCTGCAAGGAAAACGGCATCCGGTACATTTACCACAACCATGCCCATGAGTTCCAGAAGTTTGAGGGAAAATCTGCGCTGGAGATTCTGGTGGAGAATACAGACCCGGAATATGTAAATTTTGAGATTGACACCATGTGGGTGTACAGGGGCGGTGAGGAGCCTGTGGAGATACTGAAGCAGTTTGGAGACAGAGTAAAAATGCTGCACGTGGATGATTTCCATCCCAAGTATATGGAACACAGGAGTTTCTTTGACAGTGTCCCCAAAAACCCGGTGATAGACGGGGCATTCATGGGAAAATACAACATTGACGTGGCTACAGATATCGGCACAGGTGTGATGGATATCCAGTCTGTTCTGGATGCAGCAGCCCGGTACTGCGATGTGGAATACGGATTTATCGAACTGAGCAGCGCCAATAGTGCTTACAGAGAAGATATGATGAAAGCTGCGGAGTTTGGAATCAGGGCTTTGAAGAAATATAAAGGCGTTGTCTTTGAATGATAAGTGACAGACGCATACAGAGAAAGAAGGGGGACTGACAATGGTCGATAGAGTAAAGGTCGGTGTGATTGGCGCCGGTGGGATCAGTTATACATATCTGAAAAATATGACGGAAACATTTCACATCACAGAGGTGGTTGGGATTGCCGATGTGGTGGAGGAGAGAAGCAAAAGACGTGCGGAGCAGTTCCACATCCGCCAGATGACTGTGGATGAAATCATGGAAGATCCGGACATTGAGATCGTAGTGAACCTGACCTATCCCCTGTCTCATTATGAGATTACCAAAAAGGCGCTGGAGGCAGGAAAGCATGTATTTTCCGAAAAAATGATGTCCACAGATTTTGTCTCAGCAAAGGAGCTTTATGACCTGGCAAAGAGCAAAGGGCTGCGCATCGGACAGGCCCCGGACACTTTCCTGGGAGGCGGTCTTCAGACAGCCAGGAACTTGATCGACAAGGGATTGATCGGGGAGCCGGTGAACGCCCAGGCTATGGTGGCAAGGTGCTATAATCTGACCCAGGATGAGAACCATCCCAACCTGCCCTTTGTGTTCACGGCGGGGGGAAGTCTGCCCTATGATATGGGATGCTATTACCTCCATGCACTGATCCACCTGCTGGGGCCCGTAGCCAGGGTAAACGGATTGTCAAAGGCCTTCCATGAGCAGGATATGCAGCGCAATCCCAGAAATCCGGGATACAACAAGCCTTTTGATATGAAATTCCCTACATCCTTAACCGGAGCGCTGGACTTTTATAATGGCTGCTATGGCACTTTTACTGCCATCAGTGACAGCCACAGAGAGCAGACAGCCCGTCTGGAGATCTACGGAACGGAAGGTACACTGATCCTCCAGGATCCCAACTACTTCTATGGCCCGGTACTCCTGGCCAGAGGACAGAGAGGGGAGGAGACAGCATCCATGCCTCTGACTCATGGATACGGGCAGTTTACCCCTGAGACAGCTGACATGTCTGGAGAAGAGAGAACCTGGAGAGATAGTTTCCGTGGAATCGGTGTGGCGGATATGGCATGGGCCATCCGGAATAACAGGGCGCACCGCTGCAGTGCGGAGCTGGGGCTTCATGCCATTGAGATCATTGATGGGATCGGCATAAGCTGTAAAGAGGAGAAAATGTATCACATGACCACAAAACCGGAACAGCCGGCAATGATTCCCCAGGGATTCATTTACGGGACAGCGGCTGAGGCGTGTCTGGATACCTATTAGAATGAGAGAAGAGAAAGAGGCGTGGAGCGAATAGAGTCCCGCCTCTTTTAACATAATCAGGCAGCGGATATGGGATAATGCAGAAGGGAGAAGATGCATGATTGATATAAAAGATAAAGATATATTTCCGGACAGTGATTTCCTTGGGGAAGAAGAGCAGGGATACAGAGAAGCAGTGGAGGAGGCCGGCGTCAAGATTGTGGTCCTGGATGATGATCCCACGGGGATTCAGACCGTACACGGGGTTTACGTGTACACACATTGGGATAAAGAGAGTATCCGACAGGGATTTGCCGGGGATGAAAGGGTATTTTATATTCTGACAAATTCCCGTAGTATGGGGCAGGAAAGGTCGGTCACGATACAGAGGGAAATTGCAGCGAATGTAATGGAGGTGTCTGAGGAGACCGGCAGGGATTTTCTGTTGGTGAGCAGGGGTGATTCAACCCTGAGAGGTCATTATCCCGCGGAGACGGATGCGCTCAGAGAGGGATTAGAACAGAAGGGACTAAGGGTGGACGGGGAGATACTCTGTCCTTTTTTTGAAGAAGGCGGACGATTTACGATTCGTGATATTCACTATGTGAAAAACAGGGAAGGAAAATTGATTCCGGCAGGAGATACCGAATTTGCCAGGGATGCTACGTTTGGTTATCGCAGCTCTGACCTGAAAGAATGGGTGGAGGAAAAAAGCTGCGGCAGGGTGAGAAAAGAGTCTGTACTTTCCATCTCTCTGAATGAATTGAGAGAGGGGAAGGTGGATGAAATAACCGAAAAGCTTATGGGGGTACAGGATTTTGGCAGGGTTGTTGTGAATGCAGCCTGTTACGGTGATCTGAAGGTGTTTGCCGTGGCTTTTTGGGCGGCATGGAAAAGAGAAAAACGGTTTTTGCTGCGGACAGCCGCCTCCGCAGTGCAGATACTGGGAGGCATTACGGAGAAACCTATGCTGACGTCCCGGGAACTGCATGTTGAAAAAAAGGGGTACGGAGGTCTGATAGTGATAGGTTCTCATGTAGATAAGACCACCAGGCAGTTGAATGAGCTGAAAAAGTGTAAGGAACTGTCCTTTCTGGAGTTTCATGCTGAGACAGCCGCCCATGAAGTAATGCTTATAAGTGAGTGCCAAAGGATCAGTGAAGAATGCAGCAGAATACTGGCCTCAGGGAAAAGTGTGGTGGTCTATACCAGCCGCAGAGTGATCCATGCGCTCTCCGGAGACAGAGAAGAGAACCTCAGACTGTCTGTACGGATAGCGGATGCTGTGACCGAAATCGTGGCATCTCTCAGCGTGAGACCGAAATATTTGGTGGCAAAAGGGGGGATCACATCCAGCAATATCGGAACCAAAGCGCTGAATGTAAGGAAAGCTTTTGTACCGGGACAGATTCTTCCCGGGATACCGGTGTGGGTGACCGGAGAGGAGAGCAGATTTCCGGGACTTCCCTATGTGATCTTTCCGGGGAATGTAGGGGAGGATGGGGATTTGCTGCGGGTAGTGAAAATTTTGGAATACGGACAGAAATAGAAATCATATACACAGACTGCAAAGACCGCAGCCTGGCGCGTGGCTGTCTCGGGATTGCCTTGTAATTGCAAGGCAGCACTTCACGGGACAGCGGAAGGCTGAACTTTTACAATCTATGTGCAAAGTTTGAGTAAAGTAGTTTGACGATTAGCACTCAGTATGATAAGATAAAACTAATATAAACGGTGCAGAGAATATTTGGCCGTTGAACATGACAATCTGCCGACAGGGGAATCAGGTGAAAATCCTGAGCGATGTGGTCGCTGTGAAGGAATATAGTATTCCAAAGCCAGGATACCTGCCGCCGGATGGAATGGAGCTTCCGTACAAAGCCGTGCATTCCGGATTGATTACAGATTCATCATAATGATTCCGTGACAGGCCCGTATATAGAAGCGAGTCTGTTTTTTTAGTGCACTTTATTCATACCGGCAGCGGGTGCTGGGTGCGGCAGCAGATTCTACAAAAGGCAAAGGAGAACAACATGAAAAAGAACAACAGCAAAAAAGTAATCATAGGAGCCATAGCGCTGGTCGTCGTATGCGCAGTCCTGCTCCTGGTTTACAAAAATTTCATGCCGAAAGGAGCGGAGGGTGACAAAACCGTCACAGTAAAAGTAGTACACGGAGACGGCAGTGAGAAGGAGTTCAGTTATGCGACTGACGAGGCATATCTTGGAGCGGTGATCCAGGCTGAGAATCTGGTGGAAGGTGAGGAAGGCCAGTACGGGCTTTTCATGACATCTGTGGACGGTGAGAAAGCAGACGATTCCAAACAGCAGTGGTGGTGCCTGACAAAGGGCGGAGAACAGGTGAATACATCAGCGGACCAGACGCCTATAGAGGACGGGGATACTTTTGAACTGACCCTGACTGAGGGGTATTGATTGAAAGGATGCGAAATACCAATGAAAACAAGGTCTCTTGTTATTATGGCAATGCTGACAGCCATTTTGTTTCTGGGACAGGTGTGTATGGCTTTTCTTCCCAATATTGAAGTGGTGACATTGCTGGTGATTCTGTATACACAGGTGTACAAAAAGAAGGTTTTCTTTATTATCTACGCGTTTGCCCTGCTGGAAGGCGTCTTCTACGGGTTCGGGATCTGGTGGTTCAACTATCTGTATGTGTGGAGCATTCTCGCATTGATCGTACTTGTAGTTAAGAGTGAATCGCCGTTGGTCTGGAGTATAATCGCCGGCGCCTATGGGCTGGCCTTTGGATTTCTGTGTGCGCTGCCGTATTTTGTATCAGGCGGTGTGGGCGGTGGTCTGGCCTATTGGATCTCAGGGCTGCATTTCGATGTGCTGCACTGCATCGGCAATGTGGTGGTCTGTCTGGTCTTATATAAGCCGATGTATTATATTTTGAAAAAGCTTGAAAATGTACAGCAGGTGCATGTGCCTTCAAGCCCGCAAATAAGATAAAAGTAATGAAACAGCAGAAGAATATGAAAGCCCTCCTCTGCGGATACTAAAGAAGTCAGGTATCTGCAAAGGAGGGAATTTTATGCTGATAATTAATGGGAAAATATTTACCATGACCGGAAAACCGGTAGACTGCGGATATATAAGAACAGAGGGCAAGGTGATCACAGAGGTGGGAACCATGTCCTCACTGGATAAAAGGCAGAAGGGGGAAGAGGTTCTGGATGTGGATGGTGCCTGGGTGCTGCCGGGGCTGATCGAGGCACATGCCCATATCGGAATCTCTGAGGAAAAATGGGGTGCCATCGGGGATGACTGCAATGAACTGACAAACCCGGTGACGCCGGCACTGCGGGCGATTGATGCTGTTAATGCCATGGACCCGGCATTTCATGACGCGATCAAGGCAGGAATCACCTCTGTGATGACCGGGCCGGGAAGCTCCAATGTAGTGGGCGGCCAGTTTGTGTTTATGAAGACCCAGGGCAGATGTGTGGACAATATGGCGATACTGAACCCGGCAGCCATGAAAGCAGCACTGGGGGAAAATCCAAAAACTACTTACGGGGAGCAGGGAAATTGCCCGGCTACCAGAATGGGGGAGGCAGCTCTTCTGCGCAGGACACTTTTGGAGGCAGTGCAATACCAGAAGGACAAGGAACGGGGCCGGCTTGACAGGGAGGACTTTGAGAAGGAACCGTGGATGCCTGTGCTCCAGCGTGTGATCCCTATGAAGGTCCATGCGCACAGGGCGGACGACATACTGACCGCCATCCGCATTGCAAAGGAATTTAATATAGATATAACCATAGACCACGGCACAGAGGCACATCTAATCGTGGATGAGGTAAAGGCATCCGGGTTCCCGGTGATCGTGGGCACGGATTTAACCTCGCGCTCCAAACTGGAAGTGCAGAATATGAATTTCAAGACCAATAAGATCCTGGCAGAGGCAGGGGTGCTCATTGCAGTGACCACAGACCACCCTGTGGCGCTGATCCAATATCTGCCCCTGTGTGCCGGGCTGGCGGTGAAGGAGGGGCTTCCCATGGAGGAAGGGCTGAAGGCCATTACCATCAATCCCGCCAAAATATGCCGCGTAGAGCAGCGTGTGGGAAGTCTAGAGGCCGGAAAAGACGCAGATATTGCCATATTTACGGGAAATCCCATGGAGGTTTTCACGAAGACCCTTTATACCATAATTGACGGTGAGATCATCTATAACGGCATGAAAGATGAGGAAAATTCTGAATTTGTACCGGGAGGCAGCCGAAAGGACGCACAAAAAACGGCGGCAGGAGAGAATGAGTAGAATTCTTTGAAATGCTGTGGTAAGATAAAGGTAACTATTCAGCAGGCAGTGCGGACTGCAGGTCCTTCCTGCAGAGCCGCAGGTACAAAGGAGGATGTAAGTGTGGCAAAATACAAATGTAGTGTATGCGGGTATATTTTTGAAGAGACAGAAAGTAAAAAGTTTGAGGACCTAAAACAGTGTCCTGTATGTAAACAGCCGGCTTCCGTATTTGTGCGTATAGAGGAGGAAGAGAAGAAGGCACCGGCGCCGGAAGAGCCGGGAACGGAAAATGCGCTTGATTATCCGCCGGAGTATGTGCGCCGTGATCCCTCCTGCCGCTATATGGCAGAGATCCATCAGATGGCGGTCACAGGAAAGCCGATCATAGAGGCCATGGGCACACAGATGAAAATGCCCAATTGGGATGACATCCTGATACTGGGTGCCCAGCTCAATCCGCCGCCTCTTATGGAGCACGACCCGGTCAGCACCACTACGGTGATAGGGAAACATGCTGAGAAACCAATGGTCCTGCACATGCCGGTCTACATATCACATATGTCATTCGGCGCTATGTCAAAGGAGATGAAGACAGCTCTTGCAAAGGGCAGTGCTATGGCAAAAACCGCCATGTGCAGCGGGGAGGGAGGAATCCTTCCGGAGGAAAAAGCGGCTGCGTACAAGTACATATTTGAATACGTCCCCAACCGTTACAGTGTTACACCTGAAAATCTTTCCACAGCGGATGCCATCGAAATTAAAATCGGGCAGGGTACAAAGCCGGGAATGGGCGGCCATTTGCCTGGAGAAAAGGTGACACCTGAGATTGCAGCCATCAGAAACAAACCCCTCGGACAGGATGTGATCAGTCCGTCCAAATTCCCCGATGTCAATACAAAAGAGGATTTAAAGGAACTGGTGGACCAGCTCAGAATGGCCTCCGGCGGGCGTCCCATAGGGATCAAGATCGCGGCAGGCAGGATCGAAAAGGATCTGGAATACTGTGTGTTTGCAGCGCCTGATTTTATTACCATTGACGGCAGGGGCGGTGCCACGGGAGCAAGCCCAAAACTGGTGCGGGATTCCACCAGCGTGCCGACTATTTATGCGCTTCACAGAGCCAGAAAATATCTGGACAGCATAGGTGCGGAGATTGACCTTGTCATTACAGGCGGTCTGCGGGTGTCCTCGGATTTCGCAAAAGCTATTGCCATGGGTGCGGATGCCGTTGCTGTTGCATCTGCGGCTCTGATAGCGGCAGCCTGTCAGCAGTACCGTATCTGCGGCTCGGGCCAGTGTCCGGTAGGCGCGGCTACCCAGGACCCGGAACTCAGAAAGCGCCTGAAGGTGGACGCGGCAGCCAAAAGAACGGCGAACTTTTTAAACTGCAGCAGGGAAGAACTGAAAACATTTGCCCGTATCACAGGGCATAAAGATGTCCATGAGATGAATGTGGATGACCTGTGCACGATTAACCGTGAGATATCAGAATTTACAGACATAGCACATGCATAAGCATAAAGATACCGCGGGGTATGCTCCATAACGGAGACTGCCCCGCGGTTTTTTAAACTTCCTCGCCCGGAAGCGAGCGGTAAAATTTCTTCTGTTTTACAAAATAATAAATGATAAACAGCACAGCCGTCAATGCCCAGGAAATCGGATAACTCATAAGTATACTCTGAATCCCCGGAATATGCGGCACAACTGCGAAAATCCAGAAAATCCTCAGCAGACACACACCGCCGCATGTCATGATCATGGGAATCAGCACGTCTCCGATGCCGCGGAGGGCACTGGACAGGATCTCTATGAAGATAAAAAGCACATAACTTGGCGCGATCACCTGGATGATTTTCATTCCCACTTTGATAACCTCCGGGTCCTGGGTGAACATGCGGAAGATATAGCTGCCAAACAGCAGAAACAGGGCACTTACCAGTATGGAAGCGATAAAGTCCATGAACAGGCAGACAAACACGCTTCTCTTCATACGGGAATATTTTCCGGCCCCATAGTTTTGCCCCACGAAGGTGGTGATGGCGATGGAAAAGGCGCCGGATATCATCCAGTAGATAGCATCCATTTTGCCGAATGCCGTGTAGGCTGCCATGGTATCGGTTCCCAGATTGTTCAGCGAGGTCTGTATGATAATATTTGAAATGTTATACATGACAGACTGGATTCCGGCAGGAAGCCCGATGGTGACTATGGATTTGAGCAGAAATCTGTGGAAACGGATATTCCTTGCTTCCAGCAGATACATTTCTCCCGGCTGCATCAGGGCGCGCACTACAAGGATGGCACTTACGGCCTGGGCGATCAGCGTGGCGATGGCAGCTCCCTCAACCCCCAGATCCAATCCCACTACCAGCAGGATATCCAGAAATATATTGATAAAGCAGCACACGATCAGATAGTACAGGGGACGTTTGGAATCCCCCACTGCTCTCAGGATCGCAGACCCCACATTGTAAATAAATACAAAGACGATGCCGCCGAAATAAATGCGCAGATAAGACGCGGAACCTGCCATTACATTTTCCGGTGTGTGCATCAGCCGCAGCATGAAGGGGGTAAGAATCAGCCCCAGCACAGTGATGATGATACTTCCCACAATGGACAGGGCTGCCGCTGTGTGGAGCGTGGCATTTAAGTCCTTTTTATTTCTGGCGCCGTAATATCTGGCAATGATGACCGTGGCACCGGAGGAAAGGCCCACGAAAAAGCCCACGACCAGGTTGATGAGCTGCCCGGAAGAACCGCCCACGCAGGCCAGGGCTTCCTTGCCCACGAACCGGCCTACCACAATGGCATCCGCTGTGTTATAAAGCTGCTGGAACAATGTGCCCAGCATAATGGGAAAGAAAAACAGGAGAATCTGTTTCCAGATGACTCCCTCGGTGATCTGATTCTGACCGGTTTGTTTTGTACCCATGATGTTTCCCCCCTGTTTATAACGTCAAAATTCATGCAGAAAGCATGTTTATTTATATCGAAAAAAAGCACATAAGATTTCACACCTTATGCCCTATATACATATATAACACAGTTTTTCGGGAAAGTCGATAAGAGAAAATAGTTTTATTTATTTTTTACGGATTAATATGTAACAGCACATAAAAATACGTGCTGAATTTACTGTGAACAGTAACCATTTTGTGGTATGATAGAGGCAGAAAAATTTTGTATGGGGTAAGACTGGAGGAACTTATGAAGGTAAAGATACGTGTAGCGGACCCGGCAGGGAATATCACAATTTTTGTCATGACACCACTGGAAAGGAGTCAGTACGCGGAGGCAGCCAACCAGCTTCTGGAGCAGAAGAAGTATAAGGCGGAGCAGGTTGGATTTGTGGAGGAAAAGGAGGACGGAACCCAGCATATGCAGATGATGGGCGGTGAGTTCTGCGGAAATGCCACAAGAAGTTTCGGATATCTGAAGAGTCTTGTAGACGAGAACCATCCGCAGCTTGTGCAGGTGGATGTGAGCGGTTCGGAATCCCCCCTGGATGTTGAGGTGGACCTTGAAGCCGGTACCAGCCGCACGACCATGCCGCTGCCGCGAAAAATCGTAAATCTTTCTGTGCCTGACCTGGGAACCTGTCCCATGGTCTGCTTTGACGGCATCAGCCATATGATCGTGAAGGGGCCGAGAAGGAGTGATGCCTTCGTACAGGAAGTGCTGAAGGCAGCCAGGGCGTGTGAGACATGCGATGCATACGGCATCATGTTCCTGGAACCCAGCGGTGACGGCATGGAGAAATGCTACCGGATGACGCCTGTGGTATATGTAGTGGAGACAGATTCCCTTGTGTGGGAATCCAGCTGCGGCAGCGGAAGTATGGCATGTGCGGTGTATCTGGCGGACAGAAAAGAGGACGGCACTTACGTGTATGTACTGAGACAGCCGGATGGTCAGATCGAAGCAACAGTGATCCGCCGGGAAGGAAAAACGGTACAGTGCAAAATGGGCGGAAAAGTCACTGTTTCCGATGAACTGGAAGCAGAAGTCCTGTGAGGCAGATACAGTATAAAATAAGAGAGAAAGGTTGACATAAGTATGCAGAGAAGCAGTTTACATAATCCATATCCAGTGATAGAAAAGGACGGCGTCCTGTCATTTGGAGGAAACCAGGCGTGGTCAGATTCTGCTGTTATGAGAAAATGCGGATGCGGTGTCATAGGCGGGACAGATTTATTGCTGTATTTAAGTTTACATAAAGATATCTGCCGGACGGAATTATTTCAGGAAGCCTATTTGGAAAACGGAATTCTTGAACTGCCGGAATATATGAGTTATGTTAACTACTTTAGGAAGAAATACCTGCCGGTCATTCCTCATTTCGGCATGGCAGGGTGGATGCTGGTGCTGGGGCTTAACAGGTATTTCAGGCATGAGAGGATCAGGCTCAGGGCAGCCTTCGGCGTGCTGCCCAGAAATCTGTGGGTGAGGATCAGCGCCATGCTGGCCCATGATATTCCTGTCATTTTGCTGGTAGGACCTAATTTCCCCTTTGTGTGGGGAAAACACAGGCTGAATATGTACCACCGTTCCCCAGAGGGAGAGTATTCCCCTTCCTGCCAGATAAAGGCGCATTTCGTCACCGTGACGGGGATGGATGATACCTGGATGCGGGTTTCCTCCTGGGGGAAGGAGTATTATATCAACAGGCAGGAGTATGTTAATTATGTGAAGAAACACAGCAGTTTTCTGATCAGTAATATTTGCTATATTAAGAGCAGGAAGTAGCGAGAACTGCCGCTTATCGGAATGAATTTACAAACATGCTTTCGTTTAAATCAGGGAATTATCCCGGGCCGCAGACAGCGGCTTGGTGATAATTCCCTTTTATATTGCGTACTCCTTTTATGGAATGGTCAAATTATCAAACATTTTTGGTAAGAAAGGCACCTGTTCCGTCAGATTGACATGAGTTACAATGATTTTATCAAAAAGATTACGGAGGAAATAGAAATGAGGAAGAAAACAGTAGCTGTGTTACTTACAGCGGTAATGATGACCGGTATGCTGGCAGGCTGCGGGAACAGCGGCGGAAACAGTGGGAAGGAGGCTTCCGGCTCTGCAGGCAAAAAGGGTGACAGTGATACACTTACTGTCATGTGTGTGGGGACAGAGGCAGATACCTATATTGATGCCTACAACTCCATAGCTGAAAAGTTCTCTGAGGACAATGAGTATGGTGTAAAGGTAAAAATTGATTTCTATGAGAATGAGCAGTATAAGACAAAGCTGACTACGCTGATGGCCTCTAACGCAGTGCCGGATGTGTTTTTTACATGGGAATTGTCGTATCTGCAGCCGTTTGTGGAGGGTGGTAAGGTAACGGATATTACTTCATATCTGGAAAAGGATGCGGAGTGGAAGGATAGTTTTGCTGACGGTACCCTTGACCTGCTGTCATATGACGGGAAAAATTATGGGATTCCGACGCAGAAGTCATTATGTGTAATGTTTTATAACAAAAAGATTTTTGAGGAAAACGGGGTTTCGGTACCGTCTACCTATGATGAGTTTTTGGAAGTGTGCGACACTCTGAAAAATAACGGGGTAACTCCTATGGCTATGTGCGGAACGGATGCCTGGATTCCCGCTCAGTTTGTACAGCAGATAGCAGGCGGTATGGCAGGGGACAAGCTTTTTCAGGATATCTGTGACGGAAATGAAAAGTGGAATAATGAGACACATGTAAAAGCGGCAGAAGAAGTGAAAAAGATGGCCGATGCGGGATATTTTCAGGATGGATATATAGGCATGGGACCGGAAGAGTCTACGGATCTGTTTACCAACGGAAAAGCTGCCATGTATTTTATGGGAGCATGGGATGCAGATAAGATTCAGAAAAGCGGTATAGGTGAGGACGCGGGGGCCTTTGTGCTGCCGGCCTGTGATGCGCAGTATAATAATATTTCGGTTGGGTCTGTGGATACCAGTTTTGCTGTATCGGAGACCTGTAAGAATAAGGACGCGGCAGTTGCGTTTTTGAAATTCTGGACTTCTCAGGAGATGGAGGAGATGCTGCTGTATGAAAATGGAAGGATTCCGGCAGATAATTTCAATCTGGATACCAGTAAGTTGACACCGCTTATGGCGGAAGTGCTGACAATCTCTAATGAACAGGTGGGATTGACTCCCTGGTGGGACAGACAGTTTGGGGCTGGTGAAGGTGTGGAGTTTAATAATACCTGTGTATCGGTTCTTGGGGGAGAGGATGCTAAGGGAGCGTTTGATAGGCTACAGCAGTTTGCAGAGGATAATGCTGATAGGTAGTTGATATGATTTATGGATAAAGGGACGGGGAGGAAGGCGGGACAGAACCGGGCCGGAGGGGGAGGGTAACTGCAAAACGATGCAGTCCGGCCCGGTTCTGCCCCGCCTTCCTCCCCTGACTTTGGCTGCAAATTGGTGAGGTGATGTGGAATGAATAAGGTTCTGGGTAATAAGAAGAGTATTGCGGTTTTTGTGCTGCCGGCTTTTTTGATTTATACGGTTTTTGTGCTGGTGCCGATTGGATATAATGTGTATGTGAGTTTTTTGCAGACGGATTTGATGAGTCCCAGTAAATTTGTGGGGATTAAGAATTATGTTAATTTGTTTCGGGATTCGACTTTTACGGGGGCTTTGAGAAATAATATTTTGATGGTGATTGGGTCGCTGATCGCACATTTGCCGCTGGCGCTGCTTTTTGGGAATATTTTGTTTCAGAAGATTAAGGGGAGTCATTTTTTCCAGACAGTGTTTTTTTTGCCGAGTGTTATCTGCGGAGTGGCTGTGGGGCTGACCTGGACATTTGTGTATAACTCGGAGTTTGGGCTTTTGAATAAGTTTCTGGAGATCATCGGCCTGGAGAGTCTGCAGCATGTATGGCTGTCGGATAAGAATCTGGCTTTGTTTTGTATTATTGTGGTTGTTATGTGGCAGTTTGTAGGTTATCACATGATCATTCAGATTGCAGCCATGAAGAATATTCCGTCCTCTTATTATGAGGCAGCGGAAATTGACGGGGCCAGTAAATGGGTGCAGTTTAAGAGTATTACATTTCCGCTTATTAAGCCGATCTTGAAGGTGGATGCTGTGCTTATCATTACAGGTTCCCTCAAGTATTATGATTTGATCGCCGTTATGACAGGGGGCGGGCCGAATCATGCTACGGAACTTATGTCAACCTATATGTTTTATCAGGGGTTCAGGACGCTGAAGTACGGATATTCAGCCGGAATCGGTGTGATACTGCTGATTTTGTGTATGTGTTCCGTGCTGCTGTCAAACCTGGTGTTCCGTTCGGAACCTGTTGAATTTTAAGAGGAGGACAGTGAGATGAGATTATCAGCAAAGGATAAGGTTTTTCTTGTACTGAAATATATTGTGCTGGGGATTTTTACGATACTATGTCTGTATCCTCTTTGGTGGCTGTTTTTGAGTTCCTTTAAAACAAATACGGAGTTGTATGCAAATCCCTGGGGGCTGCCGGAACATTTCAGCCTGGATAATTATGTTCAGGCCATAACAGAAGGCCATATTTTGCAATATTTCGGCAACTCTGTTATTATTGCAGTATCGGCTGTTCTGGTGGCAGTTGTACTGAGTAGTATGGTATCTTACGCAATAACCAGGATGCAGTGGAAATTGTCCAGACTGACACTGAATGTGTTTCTTCTGGGGATGATGATTCCGGTGTATGCTATGGTGGTTCCTCTGTTTTCCATGTTTAACAGGATGGGGCTTCTGAATACACATCTGGCAGTTATCATACCGCATATTGCGATTGCTTTTCCGATGGCGATTTTTATTATGACAGGATTTATGGGGTCTCTTCCAAAAGAAATGGAGGAGGCGGCAGTCATGGACGGGTGTAATATTTACCAGATATTTTTTAAGATCATTATGCCTATTTCAAAGTCATCTGTTGTGACAGTGGCAGTCGTTACTTTTATCAATATATGGAACGACCTGCTGCTTCCCCAGATATTCCTGACGGATGCCTCCAAGATGACGCTTCCCGTGGGTCTGACGGAGTTTCAGGGGCAGTACGCGACCAATTATGTGGCGGAGATTGCGGCGGTGATCATTACGATTATACCAAGTATTATTGTGTACATATGGCTGCATAAGCATATTATGGAAGGCATGGTGGCAGGGGCAGTTAAAGGATGATACATGGCAGCAGTCAGACTGTTGATACAAGAGGTGGGGACATGAATTTACTGGTTGCAGATGATGAGATGGCTATTCGGAGGGGGATGCTCTCCCTTCCATGGTCAAGTATAGGGATTGAGAATGTGTATGAAGCGGAAAACGGGCTGCAGGCCAGGGAAATGCTGCAGCAGAAGAAGGTGGATATCATGATAAGTGATATCAAGATGCCGGGGCTTACAGGGCTTGAATTGGCTGAGTATGTGAAAGAGTATGATCTGGACACCGCGGTTATTCTTCTGACAGGATTTTCTGACTTTTCCTATGCCCAGAAGGCAATCAGAAATGAGGTCTTTGACTATATGCTGAAACCTTTAAGACCCAGGGATATTCTGGAAACCGTATCGGGTGTTATGAGACGGCTGGAACAGAGGCGTTATCAGGAGAACGTGGTGCGCAGGTATGAAACAGATGCGGACAGTGTTGACTTAGGGAACCAGATACGGCACCATTTCAGAGGTATCAACCAGCAGTGTATGGAGATTCTGCAGGATATGGCCCAGAGGTTTACACAGGACATCACGCTGAATTCCTTTGCGGATACCTATCATTTTTCGCCCGCATATCTTTCCAGAATGATCAAGAAGGAGACGGGATATTCTTTCAGTGAGATTTTAAA
The DNA here is from genome assembly GCF_037000545.1 of Blautia sp. JLR.GB0024. Classification (NCBI taxonomy): domain Bacteria; kingdom Bacillati; phylum Bacillota; class Clostridia; order Lachnospirales; family Lachnospiraceae; genus Blautia; species Blautia sp. JLR.GB0024. The sequence goes on from NZ_JBANBF010000002.1 coordinate 313,791, forward strand.
CAGTATGCGCCTTGCAGAAGCTGCCTGGCTGCTCAGGGAAGAAAATGTGAAGATAGGTCTGCTGTGTGAAAAGTCCGGCTTCCGGGATGCCAGGTATTTCAGCCAGGTGTTCAAGAAGGCTTTTGGCTGCAGTCCCGGTGAATTCAGGAAAAATGCTGGACAGCAGAAAAACTACAGTATTAAGAGTATATTGGAGCTGATACAGGATAAAAAATAACAGAACTGTCCGGGGGCATGTGATGAGGGGAAAAAGGAAGTGCAGACTGAAGATCACAGGAATCAGAAAAAAGATGCTTTTGGTGTTCGCAGTTCTGATCACTGTCACAGGAGCCGGGATCTCTGTTTTTTCTGCCGCGGTTTTCAGGCAGGGATACGGAAAGATTTCCAAGGTTTATTTACAGGATGTCACACAGCAGACAACCAATAATCTGGAAAATATGATTCAAACCATAGAGGATATCAATATCCAGATTCTGTCCAGCGCCGTGATCCAGGAGCAGCTTGAAATTGTGAACGGACAGGAGATGGAGCTGTACAGTATCAGGAATATCAGTAAGGTCGTGGAGCGGGAACTGGAGACAAATGCACTGTTCAGTTCCGACGTGGTTTCCCTGAGTGTGATCTCAAAAAGCGGACTGGAATTTTCTGTGAAAAAGATTACGGGCCGCGGAACGGATTTTGCATTTTCGGAAAAAGATATCTATGCTGCCAACGGGACAACCCTGTGGGGACTTGTGGGACCGGACGATGATATCTGCATTGCCAAGGCAATACTGGACCTGACTACCATGAAGCCCATCGGATACATTAATATTGTCTACGAGAGAGAATATTTCGGTGATATTGTTAAAGATAATTCCACGGAGTATTCCGGAGCGTCTTATGTGGTGGACCAGGACGGCATTATTACGGTCACCAATCACGAAAAGTATCTGGGCGATAAATTTCCGGTGGAGATAGAGACCCTGAGGGAGTCTGAGACATCCCGGTATGACATTTTGAACGGAACAAATTCATTTTACTATGTAGGAAATCAGATGCCCAATGGCTGGACTCTGGTGGAGGCTGTTTCCGTTAAGGAGTTTTATAAAAATACATACAGAGTGATCGGGCTGACCGGCATTTTTCTGATGGGCATTCTGATTCTGAGTTTTCTCTCTATCAGTATGGCGACAAAACATATTGCCAGGCCTACACAGGATTTGCTGGAGAGCATGAAACTGTTCGGCAGAGGAAATCTCTCGCACCGGGTGGAGGTCAAGACCACGGATGAGATTGGGCAGATAGGCAGCGAGTATAACCGTATGGCAGAGAATATTGAAACGCTGATTGAAAAGGTCTATAAGATGGAAATCACACAAAAGCAGGCGGAGATTGATTTCCTGTGTATGCAGATTAATCCGCATTTCCTATATAATACGCTGGATACGATCAGTTGGATGGCGATCATGCAGGGGAACCTGGATATCTCAGAGATGACCATATCCCTGGCTGACCTGCTCAGGGCCATGATCAAAAAGGACAGATTCGTCACAGTGGAAGAAGAGATGAAGACAGTGAAGGATTATCTGCTGATCCAGGGACAGCGGTTCGGTGATAAGATTTCTGTTATATACGATATAGATGAACAGGCGTATCCCTGTCAGATACCTAATTTTATTCTACAGCCCCTGATTGAAAACGCGATCATCCACGGATTGGAGCCGAAGCTTGATAAGGGGACGCTGCGAGTGCAGATAAGACTGGAAAAAGACAGAGTCGTATTTTGTATTGCAGATGACGGTGTGGGCATGAGCCGGGAGGAAATCCGGGAGCTGTATGAGAAGTGTGAAATGAATGATACAAATCAGAATATCGGACTTAAAAATGTTTACCGAAGGCTTATCCTGTGTTATGGTGAAACCAGCAGGCTTAATATAGAAAGTGAAAAGCACAGAGGAACGAAAATTAATTTTATCCTGCCCATGACAATCAGGGAGCAGGAGGAGGAGGAAACTAAATGAGGAAAACACAGAATTTCAATTGGCCCGCCCTATCCCTGGGCACCTGTTATTACCCGGAGCACTGGGACAAAAAGCTGTGGAGGGAAGACCTCCGGCGTATGAAGGAAAACGGTATCTTTACTGTCCGGATCGCGGAGTTTGCATGGAACAAGCTGGAGCCGAGAGAAGGGGAATATACCTTTGATTTTTTCGATTCTTTTCTCGATGTGGCGGAGGAGGAGGGTATGAAGGTCATATTCGGCACTCCCACAGCCACGCCGCCGGTCTGGCTGACGGAAAAGTATCCGGAGGTGCTGAACTGCCGTCTGGACGGGACTCCATTCCGGCATGGTATGCGGAGACATTATAACTATAACTCACCTGTTTACCGGAAGTTCTGTTCCATTATTGTGGAGAAGGCGGCACAGCACTACGGACAGCGCTCCTGTATTGTGGGATGGCAGATAGACAATGAGATCAACTGTGAGGTGGATGTCTTCTATTCAGAGAGTGACACAGCAGCCTTCAGAGAATTTTTGAAGGAAAAATATCAGACACTGGATGCGTTGAATGAAGCCTGGGGAACCGTATTTTGGAATCAGACGTATACAAAATGGGAAGAGATCTATGTGCCCAGACCCACAGTGCACGATTCCACCAATCCCCATCAGGTCCTGGATTACACCAGATTTGTATCCGCCAGTGCCATACAGTTCTGCAAAATGCAGAGTGACATTATCAGAAAATATAAAAAACCTCAGGATTTTATCACCACAAACGGCATGTTCGGAAATCTGGACAACCACAGGATGATGGACGAATGTCTGGATGTGTACACCTATGATTCCTATCCTAATTTCGCGTACTGTCTGTGTGAGGACCCCATCCATTCAGACGACTTGAATGACAGGAAATGGAGCCGGAATCTCACAGAGGTCCGATCCATCTGTCCGCATTTCGGTATTATGGAGCAGCAGTCAGGGGCAAACGGATGGAATACCCGTATGGAGGCCCCGGCCCCGAAACCGGGTCAGATGATGCTCTGGGCCATGCAGAGTATTGCCCACGGCGCTGATTATGTGAGTTTCTTCCGCTGGAGGACAGCTGTTATGGGTACCGAGATCTACTGGCATGGAATCCTGGACTATGACAACAGGGACAACCGGAAACTGTCCGAAGTATACAGGATCTGGAAACGCACGGAGGCCATCAGTGAGATGGCAGGAGCTGACTACCAGGCCGCCTTTGGACTTGTGCGGGACTATGACAACATCTGGGATTCCCAGTTGGATGTGTGGCATATGAGACTGGCTAAGAAGAGTGAAAAGGAAATCTTCACAGCCGCACAGTTAAACCATACTCCCATGGATATGGTCTATCTTCTGGAGGATACAGACGCTGAGGAACTGTTAAAGTATCCGGTGCTGTTCTATCCTCATCCCCTGATCCTCACAGAGAAAAGGGCAGAAGTGCTGAGAACCTATGTGGAAGCAGGCGGCTGCCTGATCCTGGGATGCAGGACCGGACAGAAGGATGAGACAGGCAAATGTGTAATGCAGCCAATGCCGGGACTTCTCTCTTCTCTGACACAGACGGATGTAAAGGAATATACCTTTGTGGGCCCGGCAGATGAAGCAGTGTCTATGGAGTGGGAAGGCAGACAGGTGGAAACTGGCCTGTTTAACGATATTCTGGCAGCTGCGGGACCTGACGCCGATATTTTGGCAAAATACAGTTCCAACTATTATGAGGGACGCCCGGCCCTGGCGGAGACGTTATGTGGTAAAGGAAAAGTCCTGCACTTTGGAGGGACATTTACCAGGGATAATGTGAAAGCGTTTCTGGCCTATACAGGCGTGCTGCAGCCTTATCAGGATCTGGCTGAGGTATCAGAGGCCTGTGAGATCGCCATGAGGGTGAAGGACGGGAAGCGGTATCTGTTTATCCTGAATTATGACAAAAAGCCGCAGAAGGTGGTTCTGAAGGAGGCAGTCATGGATATGGACACAAAGGATGAGGTACAGGGAAGTGTTCTGCTGAAGGGATATGAGACCAAGGTTTACCGGATTTTTTAAGATACAGAATATAGAGCGAGTAACAGAAATGCAAGAAAACGCAGAAAGCCGCGGGAACAGATACGGCGGCTTCTGCGTTTTTTCAGGAGGAACAGTAAAATGGAAATATTTGATATCATAGACGAATCAGGCAGACCCACAGGTAAGACCGTAGACAGGGAGACTGCCCACGCGGAGGGGATTCTGCACCGCACGGCCCATGTGTGGCTTCTTCGCAGGCGCGGTGACAGGACAGAGGTACTTCTCCAGAAACGGAGCAGGAACAAGGATTCCCATCCGGGATGCTACGATATCTCAAGTGCCGGACATATTCCTGCAGGTGTGGACTTTGTTCCCTCTGCGCTCAGGGAACTGAAGGAGGAACTGGGTGTGGATGCGTCTGCGGAGGAGTTGGTCTGCTGCGGCAGGAGAAGGATATTCCACAGGGATGTGTTTTACGGCAGGGATTTTGTGGATAACCAGGTCAGCAATATCTATTGTATGTGGAAAGATATAGAGCCGGAACAGATGACGCTTCAGAAAGAAGAGGTGGAGGAAGTCATATGGATGGATCTGGAGCTCTGCAGGGAGCTGGTCAGGACAAACGGTATTCCTCACTGCATTTACATGGAAGAACTGGATATGCTGCCGGGATGACAGCAATATCCGGTTCTTCTCATTTCTTAATGACAGTTCCGGAGAATCATCACAGCTTCCGCCGGTACTTTTTCGTGTCTGTGCTCAGGGGATCCTGTTGAATCTTACGCTTTAAAAAGCTATAATAGTGATACATGTTGGTGAAAAACAGTAAACTCGGGGGACAGTATTGTGATCGGCGTGCCCATTGTGCGGAGCGGCGAGGAGAGATGCCCTGACAGAGACCATACGCAGGGAATTTAAGAAAAAAGACGGCGGCAGCTACCGGGTCTTCATGTTCCTGGACATAGATCATTTTAAAGGAATCAACGATACCCACGGACATGACGCAGGCGATAAGGATTACAAGGGAGTGATGAAACGGGCGGACCAGGCTCTGTATAAAGCAAAGAGACAGGGCAGGAATCAATATGTTTTAGATGATTCCTAATGGTCTGCGCCCCTCACAGCAGTAATGACACAGTATAAAGGAGACAGAAATGAAAAAGAAGATTGGTTACATTTACCTGTTTATCACGTTTTTTATATGGGGGAGCATTTATGTGGTGAGTAAGTTCGCCCTTGATGTCATGGCACCGTTTATGCTGCTTCTCATCCGATATGTGGTTTCCGTGGCGGCACTTACCGTACTTTTGAAGCTGCGGGGAACCAGGATAAAGGTGAAAAAAGAGGACCGGAAATATATTCTGATCGTGGGTGCCCTGGGATACTTTGTCTCCATAGGCTGCCAGGTCATGGGAACAAATCTTCTGGACGCCTCCCTGGCATCTCTGATCAATGCTATGAATCCCATCTCCATTTCCATTCTGGCTATGATATTTCTGGGAGAGAAGATACATAAAAAGGATGTGGCAAGCATTATTATTTCTCTCGTTGGAGTTTACATAATATTGGGAGCGGGAAGCGGAAATATCAGCGCGGCAGGGGTGCTGGCCTCTGTGTGCTCCGTGCTTTTATGGTCCGGGGCATCGGTAGCTATCCGAAGGATCTCAGGGGGATATGATCCGGTACAGATCGCGCTGTACGGAATGGGAGTTGCCCTTCTTTTAAACATTCCGGCGGCTGTTTTGGAGGCGGGGAGCATACCCAGTACCTTTACTGCAAAAGCGGTTCTGTCCTGCATCTATCTGGGCATCGTCGGGACAGCAGTGGCCCATACGCTGTGGAATATGAGCCTGAAGCTTCTGGACGCAAGCGTATGCTCCATGTTCTATCCGCTGCAGCCACTGACCTCTGCGGTGCTGGGGATTTTCTTTCTCCATGAGGTGATCACCTGGAATTTTGTGGTGGGGGGCCTGCTGATCTGCGCAGGGGTGCTGATCACGGTTCTCTTTACGGGAAACAGAAAGACAGAGAAAGCGTGAGACCGGTAAAATGGTTTCACGCTTTTCTTTTGCCCGCTTTACAAGAAATCATTGTTATGATACCGTGGGTAATAGTGAAAAATACAGAGGTGATCAGAATGAGGAAAAAGCAGGGATGGTTTATCCTTTTGACAGCTGTTCTGTCTCTTGCAGGATGCGGAGGCAGGGTAGAGAAGGGCGAAGGGCTGGTGCCGTCAAAGGAACAGGAGACGGAGAAGAAGACAGAGCTTGCCGTATTTTATTCCGGGGAGGATGCCAGGAGGATATCCGTAATGGAGGAGCTGTGTGAAAAGTTTATGGAGGAAAATCAGGACATCCGGGTGCTCAGCGAGCATTCCGGAAGCGGAATCTATTCAGAGACGCTGAAGGCAAAGGAGGCTGCCGGGGAGTTCCCGGATATTTTTGAGATCCAGGACCCTTATACCTTTGCTGAGGCAGGGAAACTCGGTGCTATCTCCCAGGAGGTGGGAAAGCTGGTGGAACAGCCCTTTGCGATTGACGGAAATATATATGCGGTGCCCTTTTACAAGACCTCCTTCGGGATTATCTATAATCAGGTGATTTTCAAGGAACTGGGGCTTGAAGTACCCAGGACATACGGGGAGTTTCTGGAGGTCTGCAGAGTCCTGAAGCAGAACGGAACCGCGCCCCTGGCAGCCGGGGGAAATCCGACGGAGACGGGAAAATACTGGCTGAATTATTTCTTCCAGGTGGACCTTGCAAAGGCGGACCCGGACTGGCAGAGAAAGAGAAATGAGGGCCTGGTATCCTTTCAGGATGAAAATGTCAGGAACATGCTGGCAGACTATCAGGATATGATGAACGGGGAATATATGCTGGAGGACTCCGTAAATATGAATGAGAACCAGGTGATCCAGGCCCTGATCAACCAGGATGCCGCCATGGTCCTCACAGAACCCTCCATGGTCTCTAAAATATGGGAGGCCTATCCTCTGGCTGTGGAATCCGACAAGGACACACTGGGCGAAGAGTTGGAGGAGGACCCCTGTAAATTCCGCCTGGGGTGGTTTTTCTTGGGGGATGAAGCAGGTGACCCTGTGGTAGTCAGCGAAAAAGGCGCCCAATGGGCAGTCTCGGATACCTGTGGGGAGAATGCCGAAAAAAACCGGGCCGCCATGAGGTTTTTAGAGTTCTGCTACAGGAAAGAGAACTACAGAAAAGTGCTGCAGACCGTTTACGCCATCCCTGCCACCAGGGAAAAGATCCTGTATCCCGCTCCAAAGGTACAGCAGAGTTTTCTTGTGGATTACCGCTATGCGGATAAAAGCGATGTATATCTGGGAAATGAGGACACACCGGAGTATTTCAAACGCAGCATGTACGATGTTTTCTTTTCCGTGGCGACGAAAACCATGAGCGTGGATACTGCGGCGGAGAAGCTGGATGAGTATTGGGACAACGTGGCGGGAGGTTTAGGGAGGAAGTCATGATAAAAAGAAAGAGACAGCATTACCAGAGCCTTTTTGTAAAATCGGTGGCAGCATTGATTTTGATCGGTATCGTGCCGCTGCTGATCATGGGTATCTCCATTTACAGTGCGTACATGGATTCTCTCAGGCAGACACTTCTCTCCAATATGTACCGCAGTGCCCTCTATGTGGGGAAGAATGCCGCAGATCTGTTTCAGGAGATGGAGGAGACCACCAAATATCTCTATAACTATAATATCACGGAGTATGACTATCTCTACGAGCTGATGGAGGATGACACCATCACCCAGGCCCGCAGGGAGGCACTGATGAGTGACGTGCTCAGGGATATTTTATATATGAATCAGCATATTGACCATGTGTTTTTCATCACTCCGGGTGGGGAGCAGTATTCTGTCATGCGTCCGCCTGAGGTTATGGTGAAAGAGGAGGAAATGGGGCGTTTTCATGAGGAGAACTTCCTGGAAGGCCACAAACAGATGCGCCTTCTGCCCACCCATGATACCAGCTATTACTCAGATGTCAGCGATTTTACAGTGACAAGAAATATTATGAACACAAGGACCATACAGTCCGCGGACGAACAGGAGCTGGGAACTCTGTATATTGATGTGAGCGCGGATTATTTTGACGGCATCATCAATGAGACGGACCTGGAGGACGGCTGCAGGATGTATGTGATAGACAGAAAGGAAAAAGTATTTGTCTACAGCCAGGAGAAGGAGAATATCGGGGCAGGCATCGGAAAGCTGGAGGATTATCTGCCTGAGATGGAGGAGGACAAGCAGTACATAAAAGCGGACGGAAACTATTTTATTTACAGGCTGATACCCGGTACGGACTGGTTGGTGACAGAAGAGATTCCGGCATTTAATCTGGAGAACAGTTATCAGGAGATACAGACGAACATTTTGATCATTATAGGGTTCAGCGTTATCCTTCTTATGATCATCTATTTCTTTTACTCCAAGATGATGAATAAGCCCATCCGCACACTGAAGGATGCCATGGAACAGATCCAGGACGGGAATCTGGATACGAGGGTGACGATCAAGTCCAACGATGAAGTGGGATTTCTTGCAAAAGGTCTGAATCAAATGACAGAAAACCTGCAGAATCATATCCAGCAGGTCTATATAGCAGAGATACGGCAGCGGGATGCAGAGATTGAGGCCCTGAAAACGCAGATACAGCCCCATTATCTCTACAATACCCTGGATGTCATTCGCATGACAGCCATCACCAATGATGACAATGTGACAGCGGAGATGATAGACAGTCTGTCCGGACAGCTCAAATACCTCATAGGCAATGCCAGGGATATGGTCACCCTTCAGGCGGAGATCGACAGTATACGCAATTATTTTAAGATCATCCGCATCCGGTATGAAAACCGTTTTGAGCTGGAGATCAACATTGAGGAAAATCTTCTGGGCCTGGAAGTCCCCCAGCTCATCATCCAGCCTGTAGTGGAGAACGCGGTAAAATACGGACTCAAGCCAAAAAGCGGCACAGGTGTCATAGCCGTAAATGCCAGGGAGGAGGATGGCTGCCTGGAGATCACAGTTATGGACAACGGCGTGGGTATGGAGCCGGAGCGCCTGAAGACCGTGCAGGAACGTCTGGAAAGCCCGGAGACAGTCAAGCATCCGAAGAGCAAACGCGCCAGCCTCGGTCTTAAGAATGTGTATGACCGCATCAAACTCATGTTCGGCGACACATACGGACTGGAGATCAGCAGTTTTGAGAATATAGGAACTATGGTAAAATACCGGCTTCCCATCATAGACGGGACAGAACCGGCAAAGGAAAATCCAGGAGGAGAAAATGTTTAAAATCATAATTGCAGACGATGAGCCGGTGATCATCAGAGGACTGAAAAAAATGATGAACTGGGAGCGCCTGAACGCGGAGGTGATCGGGGAGGCTGCCAACGGAGAGGAACTTCTGAAAAAGACAGAGGAGCTGAAACCGGATATTATTATTTCCGATGTTGCCATGCCCAGGAAGACCGGTCTTGATGTGATTCGGCAGATCAGGGAGAACGGCTGGAAGATAAAGGTCATATTTTTAAGCGGCTATCAGGAATTTGACTATGTGAAAAAGGCGATCAGCTATGAGGCGGTGGACTACCTTCTGAAGCCGGTGGGGCAGGAGGAGCTGGAACAGTCCATTCTGCGGGCTGAAAAAATGCTGCGCACGGACAGTCCCATGGAATACTGGGAGGAAGAGAAGGATGATATGCAGACGGTGTTCAAGAAGATCAACTCTGAGTATGAGTGCAGGGATCTGTACGGCCATTTTCAGGAGATGGGGATAGAGACAGAGGGAAAGCAGTTCATCGGCGTGTGCTTTGCCATTTCCCCTGAACTGAACCGGAAGGTGACGGACCAGAATATGAGGGAGCTGCTGCGCTTCTCCATTTTCAAGAGGATACAGGAGCATCTGAGGGAGAATAGGAGCGGGTTTGTCATCAAGCGGGAACCAAACAGCAGTAATGTGATTCTCCTCATGGAAAAAGACCGGGACGATGCCTGGGTGAGAGAAGAGATCAGACGCATCAGGGAACACATTTACGGGGAATATAAAATATGGCTCATAACCGGCGTGGGGAAAAGGGTAGAGCAGGCATCTGACTTGAAATACGCGTATAAGACGGCAAAGTTTTCCTGTGAGCTTTACTATTTCTGCGAGGAGGATGTGGTCTGGTATCAGGAGATATCCAGAGAGTTTTGTTCTTCCTTTGAGGATTACAATACTTGCTATAAGGAACTGCTTGACCAGATCTTAAACCGGAGGGAAGAGTGGACGGCAGCACTTACCAAGATTCTGGACATCATTGAGAACCTTCATTACGGAAACAGATATGCCGCTGAGAACCGGTGTATCGCCATGGCTATGGACCTGTTTCGTGACCTGCAGGAGTACCGGGTGCTCACAGAGGATTTCAGGGAGGAGTACGACAGGTTTACCGCCAAAATACGGGCCCAGAGTACTTTCCGGGAGCTGAAGAAGCTGGTGTGCACTTATCTGGGAAAACTCATAGGGGAGAATGCATTTAACGGCACTGACAGTGAGCGGGAGACCATCACACTGGTGAAAAACTATATCCAGGAGCATTACGCGGAGGATATCGGCCTTGGGAGCATGGCGAAGATGGTATATATGAACCCGTATTATTTCAGCACGTTTTTTAAGAAGGAGACGGGACAGAACTTCAAGAATTATCTGGTAGAGGTGCGCATGAGGGAGGCTATGAAGCTGCTCATGGCTTCGGATATGAAGACCTATGAGCTGGCAGAGGCTGTAGGTTATCACGATGTACGCACATTTACGGACAAATTCAGGGAAGTTTTCGGGGACAGTCCGTCCGCTTATAAAAAGCGCAGAAAAATATAAAAGAGCTGTTTCGCCCGGGCTGTATATTTAACGCGGGGAATGTGTATAAGAGCAGTGGCAGCAGATGAAAAAGGGTGGTGTTTTTAATATTATTCCGTGGGGTTTTTTAGGAGAGTGCCCGATTTCATTGTCCGTGTTTTGAAAGTATGATACTCTTTCGTCAGTACAAATGGTACGGAAAAAATCAAATAAAGGAAAGAGGGAAATATCATGAAGAAAAAGGTAGTAGCAGCGTTAATGTGTCTCACAATGGCCATGTCACTGGCAGCATGCGGCGGCGGTTCCGGCAGCTCAGAGGGAGAATCAGCCTCCAAAGGAGACAGCAAGAACGAGGAGAGAGTTGTGGAACTTTGGACCTGCTGGACAGACGGCGCGGATACACAGATCGCGGGTACGGAGCAGATCAAGAAGTTTGAGGAAGAGACCGGAGTTAAAGTAAATCAGACAAACTTCACATATGACATGCTTCATGAAAAAATTCTGACAGCGGCAGCAGGCGGCAACGTACCGGACCTGATCTGGGGACTTCCGGAGTATGTCGGTGAGTTTTACAACATGGGAATCGTTGAGGACCTGACAGACCGTTTTAATGAGTGGGAAGATAAAGACGCCCTGTCCGAGGCCGTGGTGAAAGCCATGACCATTGACGACAAGATTGTGGGCATTCCCTATGAGATGACTGTGCGTGCTTACCTGACACATGAAAAGGATATCACAGCAGCAGGCATTGAAGTTCCGAAAACATGGGAAGATCTGCTGGCACAGACAGATTATAAAGAGAAAAACGGAAAATACCTGACAGAGCTGGCCTGCACAGGCGTCCGCTCCGCACAGGAGCTGCTGGTATACCTGGCACAGTATGATCTGGAGATTGCTTCTGCACAGGATGACGGCAAATATAAGAACACCTGGAAAGACAACAAGGATGAGCTTGAAAAGGCAACAAAAGTATTCCAGTTCTATAAAGACCTTGTAGATCAGGGAATCATTGACCCGAACTGCAAGAACTGGGGCTGGGAAGAGACAGACGAGAACTTTGCAACAGGAATCACCTCCACATATGTATCAGGAAACTGGCTGGCAGAACGTGAATCCTCCAACCCGGATACCATGGATGATGTGGCAGTATCCGCGATTCCTTATCCGTCAGACGGACACGAGGCTACTTACATGGAATGTAAACCGCTGTTCATCATGGCTGACAGCAAGAATAAGGATGACGCGTTTGAACTGGCAACTGCATTCTGCAGTAAAGAATGGCAGGAAGCAGGATTTGCAGACCGTTCCCCGCGCTCTGATGTGTCCACAGACAGCAAATGGAGCAAGGATTTCCAGGCATTATCCGATACAGGAATCACCTTCCCTCCGGTAACCCTGGGAGGAATCACACAGGCTATGCAGGACGCCATGGCGAAAGTGCTTCAGGAAGGCGAAACTCCGGAAGCAACAGCAGAATGGTTATGTGACGCAGTCAATGCTTCCTTATCCGATTCCGGTGAATTAAGCGAATAAAAACAGAATGCCGGAATGTTTAGGCAGCAAGCGTAAGCGTTTCGGCGCAGGAGTCCGGCTTGCCGGGCTCCTGTTTCGTTACAGACAGAGTCACAGGAAGAGTCCTGGACCCGGTTAATTCGTATAGGAGGGATTAGAGTTGAATAAATTTAAGAAGCTTACCAGAGACCAGCGGAAATGGCGGACAGCGGTCATCATGCTGCTTCCCGCGCTTGTTTTCCTGGCTCTTTTGATCGCGTATCCCCTGGGGAAAGTAATCCATGACGCGTTTTACCATGTGCATCTGATCAACAAGTCCATGACCGGTTTTGCCGGGATGGCCAACTTCCAGAAGGTTCTGGCAGATGAGCATTTTGGACAGGCAGTGAAGAACACTGCGTACTGGACCATTTTCTCTGTACTGGGTGAATACCTGGTGGGCATGGTGACAGCAGTGCTGCTGAACCAGAAGTTTAAGGGCAGGGCCATATTCAGGACCTGTATCTTTATACCGTGGCTTGTACCCATTATCGTTGCAGGCATGACCTGGGACTGGATGCTGAACCCGGAGTTCGGTATCATCAACTACGCGCTGACTAACATGCATATAATCAGCCAGCCCATCAATTTTCTCGGTGATTCCAAATACGCCATGGCAACCGTTATTTTTGTAAATATATGGAGAAGTTTTCCGTACTACACCATCTCCTTTTTGTCAGCCATGCAGTCCATCCCGGGAGATCTGTCCGAGGCGGCTGCTATTGACGGAGCCGGCGTGTTCAAACGTTTCTTCAAGGTTACGCTCCCGCAGCTGCGCAGCGTTTCCCTTGTGATCGTGTTCATACATATTATCTGGACTGCCATCAACTTTGACTTTATCTGGGTTATGACAGAGGGCGGTCCAAACTATGCGACGGAGACCCTGCCGCTTATGATCTACCGCTACTCTATGAAGAAGTTTGACGTTGGTGCTGCTTCGGCGCTTTCTACCATGATGTTTACGGTTATGGTGGTGCTGTTCATTTTCTATTACAGGAAGCGTTCCAGTCTCAGCGATGATATGGCGTAAGAAAGGAGGAGATAAGAGATGTTAAATAAAAGAAACCGTGTTATCAGCAAGATTGTCACCTATGTATCCCTGGTGTTTTTTTCAGCCATCTGTATTTTCCCCTTTTTGTGGATGCTTCTGTCAGCGCTGAAGCCTAAGACAGAGATACGTACGGCAACGCCGTCACTTTTGATCCATGCCCCGACTCTGGAAAATTTTAAAAGGGTACTGGTGGATGTGGGATTTTTGCAGTATATTAAAAATAGCTTTTTTGTTTCTATTGTGGCATGTGTTCTCTCTATGATCATAGCTGTCATGGCAGGATACGCCCTGAGCCGGTATTATAAGATGAAACTGGTGAAGACCTCCAATCTGGCAATGATGCTCTCACAGATGATTCCCGGTGTGCTGCTTTTAGTGCCCCTGTATCTGATTATGCAGAAAATGCAGATCCTGGAGTCCTATACTTCTCTGATCCTGGCTTATACCACTTTTGTAATACCCTTGTGCACCTTTATGATGAGCAGCTTTTTCGATACTGTGCCTTTAGCGCTTGAGGAGGCTGCGGAGATTGACGGGTGCAATAAGGCGCAGACTATTTATAAGATCATATTGCCCTTATCTCTGCCAAGCCTGGTGTCCACAGGACTTTACGCTTTTATCAATGCATGGAATGAGTTCATGTTCGGATACATATTTATCTCCACCGACAAATACCGGACACTGACACCTGCCATCATGCTGTTTAAAGGGGTAAACACGGTTGACTGGGGCGGCCTCATGGCCGGTTCCGTGGTTGCCGTGATTCCTGTTACCTTTATTTTCCTGTTCCTGCAGAGGTATTTCCTGGCAGGATTAATGAGCGGTTCAGTGAAGGGCTGACGGGAGGAAAAAAATGAAGAGAATCGAATTATATGAGAACAAGATCCATATGCTGTGGGAGGTGACAGATGCCGGAGAGATCAAACTGCTGCACTTTTCCGCACTGCCCTTTGAGGAGAAGACGCTGACCTCAGAGACGGGGACCCAGTCCTTTTATCCGGTGGAGATCCTGGTTACGGGCCAGGACCGTGTGGGAGAACGGCATGGTCATAAATACATCCAGACTTCCCCGGGATACAGGATGAAATACAGAGAATTCAGGGATTTCCGTAACGAACTGGGAAGGAAACTGGAGGTAGTGACAGAAGATGACATCACCGGCCTTGATGTTACCAGCCATTATCAGTTCTATGACGGGATTTCCGTGGTACGTGTCTGGACTGAGGTGAAGAACCGGGGAACAGAGCCGCAGGGACTGGAGTATGTTTCCTCCTTTGCGCTGAATGGTATCGAGAAGGAGGGAATGCGTGAGTTTGATGAGAAGTTGGAGCTTAGGATTCCTCACAACGCATGGCAGAAGGAGCTGGACTGGGCATCCTACAACCTGCATGAACTGGGACTTTCCTCCACGCAGCCGCATCCTATGCACCGTTCTTCCAAGACTGTCGGCATAGGAAATACAGGGAACTGGTCGGCTAAGGAGTATATTCCCATGGGATATCTGGAGAATCAGGAGACAGAAAGTTCTCTGTTCTGGCAGATTGAGCATAATGGCTCCTGGTATTGGGAAATCAGTGACCAGGACGGGCACGTGTATTTGAAGCTGAGCGGCCCTACAGAGCATCACAACCATTGGTGGAAGAACCTTCAGCCGGGAGAGACCTTTGTGACGGTTCCGGCGGCTGTGGGAGCAGCTGCAGGCGGATTTGATGAGGCCATGGGAGAACTGACCAGGTACCGCCGGGCGATCCGCAGGGTGAATGATGACAATGAGAATCTAAAGGTTATTTTTAATGATTATATGAACTGCCTGTTCGGAGATCCCACAACAGAGAAGGAGATCCCGCTGATCGACAAGGCAGCAGAGGCAGGATGTGAGTATTTCTGCATTGATGCAGGCTGGTACTCTGCAGGCTACTGGTGGGACGGCGTGGGTGAATGGCTGCCGTCCGGGGAGCGTTTTCCGGGCGGGATCAAAGAGGTAACTGATTATATACGGTCGAAAGGGATGATTCCCGGTGTATGGCTGGAGCTGGAGGTCATGGGAATCAAATGCCCGAAGGCAGATAAGGTACCGGATGACTGGTATTTCATGCGCCATGGAAAACGCGTCTATGACAGAAGCCGTTACCAGCTTGATTTCCGTAATCCCCAGGTGCGTGCCCATGCCACAGAGGTGATAGACCGGGTGGTAAATGAGTACGGTGTCGGATATATCAAGATGGATTACAATATAGAGCCGGGAATCGGCACGGAACTGGATGCCGACAGCTATGGAGACGGACTTCTGGGCCATAACCGGGCATATTTGGAATGGCTGGACGGCATTTTTGAGAAGTACCCGGATCTGATCATAGAAAACTGTTCCTCCGGCGGCCTCCGCATGGATTACGCCATGCTGTCCCGTTACAGCATCCAGTCCACCAGTGACCAGGAGGACTATGTAAGGTACGCTACGATCACAGCCAACGCGCCCTCCGCAGTGACGCCGGAGCAGGCTGCTGTCTGGTCTTATCCTCTGACGAACGGGGACTGTGAGGAGGTTATCTTTAACATGGTGAACGCACTGCTTCTGCGTATCCACCAGAGCGGACATTTAGTGAATCTCAGCCCGGAGCGGTTCGGATATGTGAAGGAGGCGATTTCTTATTATAAGACGATCCGCCATCTGACCAAAAAGGCACTGCCTTACTGGCCGCTGGGTCTGTCCTCCTACAATGACCCATGGGTGAGCCTGGGACTGGAAGCGGAAGGGAAGGATTTCCTGGCTGTGTGGAGAAGAGACAGCCAGTCTCCGGTACAGGAAATCCCTGTGAAGCATCTGAAAGGAAAAGAAGTGGAGGCGGTATGCGCCTATCCACAAAGCACAGAGTGCGGATTTCACTGGAATAAAGAGGCAGGCACGCTGACTGTAGAGCTGCCTGAGAGAGTGAGCGCAAGAATATTTGAATTGCGGTATTGAAAGTATGAGAGAGAAATAGAGGTTTAGAGTGTGCAGGAGAATGGCACGCGGCTGGGATGGTCTTATTTGTTTTTTTGGGACAACCTGGCTGCGTGTTTTCTTATGGAATATTGTTTGGAGGGGTGCTGATTCTGCCAATCCATACAGGTACTGCAGGTATTATACACTGTATTTTATGGGTAAAACAAGCAGAAAACATGGCCGCCTTCTTACTAATTACATACGAAAGCTCAAGATAACTTTTGAATTATGGGTAAAACAAGCAGAAAACATGGCCGCCTCCTTACTGATTACATACGAAGGCTCAAGATAACTTTTGAATTATGGGTAAAACAAGCAGAAAACATGGCCGCCTCCTTACTAATTACATACGAAAGCTCAAGATAACTTTTGAATTATGGGTAAAACAAGCAGAAAACATGGCCGCCTCCTTACTAATTACATACGAAAGCCCAAGATAACTTTTGAATTATGGGTAAAACAAGCAGAAAACATGGCCGGACCCTTACTAATTACATACGAAAGCTAAGGGTATCTTTTAAATTATCTGTAAATCAGGAGAAATCTGTAGTTATTCTTCTTGGCTATTTGTAAAATATAGAAATTCTGTGGCTGTGATCTGCATCTGTATCGTTAAAAAATAGATTGGGCTAAGTGATATTGGGAGTGAACAGCAAAGATGGATTTTTTGAAAATTTTGTATCAGAGTTTTGATTGACATAGCTGTGAAAACGTGATAGAGTGTTTTTATCTTCAAAAAGATGTATTTTATGAATGCATTTTCATATTATCCCTGTTCAGGGATTGAATACCCCATTTTATGAAATGAAATTTATTAATTTGATTTTTGCAGGGAAACTGTGCCGTTTTATTCATCAAAGAAAAGGCAGCAGGTGTTTGTTTTTGTGCCTGGAGAGAACAGGCAGGCATTTCAGAACAACAGTCTGCCCCATATCGCTTCGGAAGTTTTGCGATTTTCATGCCTTCGGCCTGAAAATACCTCGCGGGACAGTGGCATGTGAACAGTAACCATAATATCCGTCTGACAGAAAATGTGTTTGAAAGAGGTTGAGGTATCCGCCTGTAAAGGTTATACTATGCGTATAGATAACCGATATCTTTTCATCTTTCAGTTACGGAGAGGAGTAGGGATGGAAAGATATACAAACATCAGATTCATCATGAAGCCAAAGGTAGATTTCTGTTTTAAGGAACTGATGGAGGATGCAGAGGTACGAAAGGGATTCATAGCAGCTGTTCTGCACATACCGCCGGAGGAGGTGGAGGAGACCACGCTGCTGCCGACACATCTGAGAACCAGATATGAGGAAGATAAGCTGGGAATTTTGGATGTACGTGTACGGTTAAAGGATGGGACGCAGATTGACATAGAAATTCAGGTCAGCCCGTTTTTGTTGTGGCCGGAGCGCTCCATGTTCTATCTCTCAAAAATGTTCACAGACCAGCTGGAAAAGGGCGAGAGTTATGAAAGGCTGGAGAAATGCGTACACATCGGGATTCTGGATTTTATTTTGTTTGGCCGGGACGAGGCATTTTATTCCTGCTTTCATATGAGGGAAGACACAAACCACCGACTTTATACAGACAAGCTGGAGGTGCATATCCTAGAGCTGCCGAAACTCAAAAACCATGAGTATCCTGAAACAGAGCTTCTGAACTGGGCAAAATTCATGAATGCCGAGAGGCAGGAGGATTTTGAAGAGATGGCGGAAAAAGATAAGTATATCGAAAAGGCATACGAAACTTTGAAAAATATTAGCGCAGATGAAGAGAAAAGACTGGAATATGAAGCTCGCGAGAAGGCACTGCGGGATCACAATTATCTCATGCAGAGCAATTGGGAGGCCGGATTGGAGGCAGGCAGAAAGGCCGGGCTGGAATATGGTGAAAATCGAGTAAACAGGCTGATTCAACTGTTGATAGCCAATTCCCGTGGGGAGGAAATTGAGAGAGCAGTCAGCGATAAAGCGTATCAGGATGAATTGTTTCTGGAATTTAAGTTATAGACCTGATTGACCGGACGCTTCGATATTAATTTTTGAATTCAGACGGTTCATAACTCTTCAGTCCGGTCCGCACATAAATAGCACTGTCTGTGCGCAAGTGCAGTTACGGGCAATTCTATTATTTTCCACCTGTATTCTACCCTCAGTGGATAGGATTCTCTGCTGAAATACGGTATAATTTTGACAGGAGGTGGAATATGAACCAGCAGAAAATAGGAGAATACATTGCCAAAAAAAGAAAAGAACATAATATGACCCAAATACAGTTGGCAGAAAAGCTTGGGGTCTCAAATAAGACCGTATCAAAATGGGAAAACGGAAAGTGCATGCCTGATTACTCTGTCATAAAACAACTATGCCAGACACTTGACACGTCTGTAGGCGAGTTGCTGAATGGGGATGATGCGGTCAATAAAGCTGTAATGGAGGATCAGACCTTCTTTATTTTAGAAAGAATTTCTGTACTTGAGAAAGAACGGATTTATTTTATAGGTATCGGCCTTGTTTTCATGGGAATACTGCTGTTAGTTCTCTCAAAATTTATGGGAGGTACGAATGTACAGGATTTTATCTCGGGATTATTATTCGGTATCTCGCTGGGCGAGATTCTGGTCGGCATTTTTGTGATAATAAGAAACCTTGTTCAAAGGAACGCCGGATGAGAAGAAGGGACTGGAATAAGAAGAATGTCCCGGAACTGTGCAATGCGAAACATACTGCTGTGCACGCAGTGAAGAGTCATGACATAGACAACAAAATCTAAAAAAAATACACATTGCTATTTTCCCCATTTTGTTATATTCTTATAATTACCGCGAAAGACGAACTGAGACAACCAGGGCAGTGCACTCCCGGAGTCACAGGCGGCAATTGAAATACCAGGCAGAGCCTCGTAAGACCCTGCAGGGGAGGAGAATAAGACAGAGGATAAAGGAGGAACCGGCATGTGTGAGAGAACCGTTCGCTTCAATGAAATCAATGAAATTAAGGAGTTTGTGAGCGCGGCATGCCGATGTAATTTTGACATCGACGTTGTCAGCGGCAGGATTGTGATTGACGCTAAATCCATTCTGGGTATGCTGAGCCTGAACTGGGAAGAGGAACTCCGTGTGGTTTATGAAGAACAGGACCCGCATTTTGAGAATGTTTTACAGAAATATATGACCAGTTGAACAGAGTTGGATAAAATGGAACAAACCCCGCCTGCGGATACCGCTGCATGTTGATATGCTGCTGTATCTGTACAGGCGGGACTTTTTTATTTTGCCAGTTTCCGGTATTCTCTGGGCGAGAATCCCAGCTTCTGGTTAAAGAGATTGATCAGGCTGTTGCTGCTCTGGTACCCCACTTCATAAGCAATCTCCTCCACGGTCATGGAGGTACGGGCCAGAAGGATTTTAGCCTGGTCAAGACGTGTATTGATCACATAGTCTATAGGGGACAGGCCTGTCTCCTCCTTAAAGCGGTGTGAAAAATAATAAGTGCTGAGATTCGCAATGTCTGCCAGTTCCTCCAGCGTGATCTTATCCCCTACATGACTTCTGATATAACGAATCGTCTTTTCTATAGAAGTGTCCTCTTTCTGGTTATGCAGTTCCCTTTCACTGAGAAGCTGCAGTAGCTTATAAATCCTCATGGAGCTGTCAAACATATTTTCAACTCCGTCCTGCTCGTAAAACTTTACCATATTATAAATCAGGTTCCCCACCAGGGCATTATTCTGGTTCCGTATCAGCGGTCCGAATAATTTAAGGATATGTCCGCAGATCTCGTGGGAGTTGGAACCGTCAAAATGGATGTACACAAATTCAAGCCCTTCCATTGCCTGATAATAATGGGGCCTGGCACAGTCCAGAAGCACCACATCTCCTTTCTTCGCGTCAAATGTTTCCCCTTCATATTCCACATGCAGAGTCCCTTCTCTTATATAAGCCACAAGCAGCGGCGGAAAGTACTCCCTTCTCATAAAATACCTTCCTGTACAGAAATAATGCCCGCACCAGGTAGGGTAAAAGTACAACTGCCTGGCTGTATCGGAAGGAGTAAAAGAGAAGCAGACGGAGCGGGCCAGCACACCCGTATCTACACTTTTCATATCTATCCCCTTTCCTGTATTTTTACCCCATTATAATCTTTTTGCGTGATAAAAGCAATATCCATGAACTTTTTGGCAAAAATCCATATTTAAAAGCACGCCGTATATGCGTATAATACAACTATCGAAACAAACAAACCAATACGAAACACAAAACACCGCAGCAGCTCAGATACCTGGACGACAACGGTATTCAGCCATAAAAATCGCCTTATGGCAGGCTGATTTCCGCAGTCCATACGCCTTTTGACGGGCAGCGCAGAAATTGCGCAGACCTTGCCTGACCTGCTGCAGACATCACCAATATACAGAGAAAATGGCCGTTTTCATGGTGGGTCAACTGCGTGCAGTTGGAAAACAACAAAAAGAATAAACAATTAATAAAAAAGCAAATTAATGTGAATTTATCAGGAGGATATTATAATGTTAAACGGAGAAAAAAGAATCGAGAGACCGCTGCGCTGGGGAATGATCGGCGGAGGAAGAACAGGCAATGTAGGTTACAAACACAGACTGGGAGCACTGAGAGACAATACGGCATACGAGCTGGTGGCAGGAGCCTTTGACCTTGACTTTGAGCGCTGCAAAGATTTCGGAATGAATCTGGGCGTGGCTGAGGACCGTTTATATCCGGATTACAAGACCATGTTTGAGGAGGAAGCAAAACGTCCTGACGGCGTGGAGGTAGTTTCTATTGCAACACCAAACTTTACACATTATGAAATCACCAAAGCAGCTCTGGAAGCAGGACTTCATGTGATCTGTGAAAAACCGCTGTTCTTCAAAGTGGAGCAGGGAGAAGAGATTAAAGCCCTGGCTGAGAAGATGAACAAGATTGTGGGCGTTACATACGGATTTTCAGGAAGCCAGCTTCTCCTTCAGATGCGCCAGATGGTACAGAACGGAGATCTGGGAGATATCCACATGGTAGAACTTCAGTATACACACGGCTTTGCCTGCGATGAGATTGGCGACAAAGTTTCAGAAGGTCAGAAATGGCGTGTTGACCCGGAAAAATCAGGCCCATCCTTTGTACTTGGCGACCTGTCAACACATACCTTCTACATGTCAGAGCTGATCTGTCCGGAATTAAAGCTGAAACAGGTTCTCTGTGACCGCCAGAGCTTTGTAAAATCACGGGAACCCCTTGAGGACAACGCTTATGTTCTGATGCGCTATGAAAACGGTGCCGTGGGACGTATGTGGGCTTCTGCTGTCAATGCCGGCTGCATGGACGGACACAGGATCCGCATCGTAGGCTCCAAAGCCTCCGTTGAATTCTCCGACAACCAGCCAAATGAACTGCTCTACCAGGTGCAGGGCGAGCCGATCCGCAAAATGATTCGCTCCATGCCGTACCTGTACGACGAATGCAATGCGGACGAACGCCTGGGTGCCCTGCATGCAGAGGGACTTCCGGAGAGCTGGGCAAATATTTATCTGAAATTCGCCATTGCCATTGACGCGAAAAACAGAGGCGATGAAGAAACTTTGAAAAATCTTGTGTACCCGGGAATCGACGCCGGTATCGAAGGCATCCGCTGGGTGACAAAATGTGTGGAATCTGCTGATAAAGGCGGCGTTTGGGTAGATTTTAAATGATCGGAAAAGAGGAGGAAATAAGAATGCAGTTAGCCATATGTACAGATGTTTTTGCGGATTTATCTTATACAGAGATGCTTGATAAAGTAAAGGCTCTCGGAATTGACGCAGTGGAAATGACAGCAGGAGGCTGGGGCGCCCGTAAGCACTGCGACACAGCCAAACTGCTGGCGGACCCTGCGATGCTTGAAGCGTTCAAAGGTGAACTGGAGAAGAGGGGCATGCGCATTGCTGCCCTGAACACCTCCTGCAATCCCCTCTGGCCTTCCGAGACAGGAGAGGAGTACAAAAGGTCCATGTATGCCTGCGTGGATCTGGCAGAAAAGCTGGGGGTCAGGAAGATCGTAGCCATGGCCGGACTGCCGGCAGGCAGCGAGACAGACACCACACCGAACTGGATCACATCCACCGTTTCATGGCCGGATTTCATGGCGCCGGCCTATGAATACCAGTGGAAAGTCACCATTGCCTTCTGGAAGGAATTTGCGGAGTATGCTAAGAGTCACAATATTGAGCAGATCGCCATAGAAGAGTTCCCGGGAACCATGGTGTGGTCAGCAGAGACCATGCTGAAGCTGAGAGAGGCAACAGATCCCATCATCGGTATTAACCTGGACCCCTCCCATATGATGGTCCTGGGTGCGGATCCCATTGCCGCGGCGCGTGCGCTGAAAGGCTGTATCTTCCATGTACACGGCAAAGATGCCCGCATTGAGCGCGGACTGGCAGATACAAACGGCATTCTGGAACCGAAACCCGTGACAGAGTCTGCGGACCGTGTCTGGAATTACGTTGCAGTGGGCTGCGGAAAAGACCTGCAGTGGTGGAAAGAATTCTTCTCCGTACTCAGCATGATGGGTTATCATGGAGATGTATCTCTGGAAATGGAAGACCTGACCATGTCTGTGGAAGCTGGAGTAAACACCTCCATAGATGCCCTTCGCCAGACAATCAGCCGGTAAAGTAGGAGGAACAACCATGAAAATTGCATTTGACGTTGATGTCCTGGCAAAGCAGATGGACATCAACCGGATGGTGCATCAGGTGGCGGACTGGGGATATCAGTATATCGAACAGTCCCCCCACCCCCGCATCAATCCCTTCTATAAACATCCTCTCTTTTCAAAAGAATGTGAGGCTGAATACCGCAGAGCCCTGAGAGAGACGGGTGTGGAGATATCTTCCTTCATTGTGGTGTACCGCTGGTCAGGCCCCACAGAGGAGGAGCGTCAGTTTGCAGTGCGCAACTGGAAACGTATGATTCAAATTGCCGGGGATATGGGTGTGAAAGTCATCAATACAGAGTTGTCCGGTGATCCGAACCGGCAGGAAATCTGCAATGGCATGTGGTTCAAATCCATGGAGGAGCTGCTTCCCATAATAGAAAAGGAAGACATCCGGGTGGAAATCCAGTCCCACCCCTATGATTTCTGTGAGCTGAACAATGAGACCTGTGATATGGTGAAATCCTTCCGCTCCAGACATTTGGGATATGTGTATTCTTCCCCTCATGGTTTCTTCTATGATGAGGGAAAGGGAGATGTGCGTTCCATGCTGCACTACGCAGGAGATGAGCTGACCCATGTACTCTTTGCGGATACCTTTAACCAGACCCTGGACTGCCGCTATATTGCCAATCCCCCGTGGCTGAACGGACGCGGGAAAGCGGATGTGACCATTCATCAGCACCTGGCTATGGGTGAGGGAGATGTGGACTTTAACGGCATCTTTGAAACCCTGCGGGAGATGGATTTTGCCAATAAGCAGTTTGGTCAGAGTGCGCCGAAGGCAGGCGGTGACAACATTGCCTGTGTATCCATGTTCGGATTCCCGGAAAAAATGGACCGCCAGGCGCCTGAGGCAAGGGAGAGAATCGAGAGAGAACTTCTCTGAGAAGAGAAAGGAATGGAGAAGCGGTATGAAAAATGAAAACACTACAGGAATACAGCAGTCAGGCGGGAAACTGGGCTGGGGAACACGTGTAGCCTACGGATGCGGCGATACGGCCTGCAATGTGGTTTTCGGTATGATCAGTACGCTGCTCACACTGTTTTATACGGATTATGTCGGAATCAGCGCTGCCACGGTAGGTCTGGTCATGCTTCTGTCACGTATGTTTGACGGCGTATCAGATGCGGTAATGGGCATTATTGTGGAGAAGACAAATTCCAGATGGGGAAAATCCAGGCCCTGGCTTTTGTGGATGTGCGTTCCCTACGCAGTCTCCGCGGTACTTCTGTTCACGGTACCCCACACAAAAGCACTACTGCAGTTTTTATATATGTTCGTCACTTATAATTTCTGTACCACGGTATGCTATACAGCCATCAACCTTCCGTACAGCAGCCTCTCTGCCATGATGACAAGAATCTCATCGGAGAGAGACATGCTGAGCATTGTCAGGATGGGCCTGTCGCCCTTCGGCCGTATTTTGGCAGTGACCTGCACCATGCCGGTAGTAAAATTATTCGGGGATGACCAGGCAGCGTGGGCCAAGACCATGGCCTTATGGGCAGCCATTGCCCTGGTGCTTCTGCTCATATGCTTTAAGAACTGTGAAGAGACGGTTGAGATCGAGGCTAAGAAAAGACAGGCAAAGGTGCCGGCAAAACAGGCATTTAAGGCGCTGGTATGCAACCAGTATTTCTGGGCGGTTGTGGTTTTGTGGACCATGCAGAACGCCATTTACTGCATCACCGGGACCATACTGCCCTATTACTGCAAGTATGTTTTTGAAAATGACACCTGGATGTACAGCACTCTTTACCTGACAGAGACACTTTTGATCGTGGCAGTGACCTTCTGCTGTCCTGTCCTGCTTAAGAAATTCGGGAAAAGAAATATGTCCCTGGCCGGTATCTGGCTGGCCCTGATCGGACAGCTGATCTTCTTCATTAATCCGACAAGCTTTTCCTGGATGGTTATGAGCTGTGTCATCCGGGCACTGGGGCTTGCACCGCTCAATGCTGTGGTATTCGGATTCCTGGGGGATGTGGTGGAGTTCGGACAGTGGAAGACGCATCTGCGGCAGGAAAGCCTGATTTTTGCGGGGAGTTCTGTGGGCATGAAGGTGGGAGCCGGCCTGTCCTCAGCGATCATCACCGGACTTTTATCAGCGGCCGGATATATCAGCTCCTCTGCAGGCGCTGCTGTACAGCCTCAGTCCGCGGTGGATATGATCATCAACATTTATAAATTCGGCCCTCTGGTGGTGTGGGTTACGGTACTGATCACACTGACACTCTATAAGCTGGATAAAAAATATCCTGCCATCATGCAGGAACTTATTGAACGAGAGTCCCGGGGTGAGTTATAATAATACTGTAAACATATGGGAACCATAGATAATGGAATAACTGGAAAACCATAGCATCCGGCAGGATTATATGTCTGATATGCCTATGGGATCATCAGTCAGGAGGGATTCATATGCAGGAAAAGACCATCATCACCATCAGCCGCCAGTTCGGCAGCGGCGGCAAGGAGATTGCGGAAATACTGGCAGAGAAAATGGGTGTGCGCTGTTACGACCGCCAGATCCTCTATCTGGCAGCGGAGAAGATGGGGGACACAGAAGTGGACATTGAGTCCATTCTGGAATCTGCCTACCGGACACCCGACAGCAGCATAGGAAGTATGGGGACCTATGGTTTTGAGGCAGTTCCCTACTATAATAAAATGTTCCGGGAGCAGGCTAAAGCGATTCTGAAGATCGCGGAGAAAGGCAGCGCCGTATTTTTGGGAAGATGCGCGGACGCGGTGCTGAGGGGGCATTCGGACTGCTTTTCCTTCTTCATCTACGCCGATGAGGAATTCCGCAGGGAAAGGGCCGGGACCCACTACGGCAGCCAGTCATTAAAAGAGCTGGAAAAGGAAAATAAAACAAGAGAGCGCTATTATAATTACTACACAGGGCAGAAATGGGGAGACCCGCAGAATTATGACCTGATGATCAATACCAGCAGATTTTCTCCGGATGCAGCCGCGGAGCTGATCTTGGATTATATTGAGAAGAGACAGGAAGCCTGAGAAAATCAGGGGGATTTAAACCGGAGGACCGTGCGATGAGAAATTGCCCGGTCCTCCGGCTTTTTTCTTGTACTTCCGGGTAAGCGTGCTATAATGATGAAATACGGTAAACGATTCAGCAGGTCTTCGCATTTACTGCGCGGAACGGTTACAGTATACAAAAAACCAAAGGGGGCGCATTTCCATGGATATCAAATTGATCACGGCTATTATTACTATCACGCTTGCACTTGTTTTCTATACGATAGGTGTTTTTTCTGAGAGAAAGGCACATATCCTGAAGAAACAGCATGTTTTCATCTTCTGGCTCGGCCTTGTCTTTGACACCACAGGTACTACCATCATGAGTTTTATCACAAAAGAAGGAGCCGGAGGACAGACCGGCATGGGGCTTCATGGCATTACAGGTGCTCTGGCAATCGTTCTTATGCTGTTTCACGCGCTGTGGGCAACCCTGGTGCTGGTGAAAAAGGATGAGAAGAAACAGGAAAGCTTTCACAAGTTCAGCATTTTTGTCTGGCTGGTTTGGCTGGTGCCCTATATTCTGGGGATGATCATAGGTATGGGCCATTGATTGTTATTATCAGCATCTGATGTCTGTTTGTTAAGCTCATAGAATATTTCATTTATGGGCGTAACAAACGGACAGACATTCTGTACACTTCTTATTTAGCAAACAGTCCTTCCAGATCAGGGAAACGGTTATACATTTCCTGCATTTTCTCTACGTTCACAATATATTTTGTCATCAGGCGTTCCAGATATGGATTGTATCCTTTGACTTCAATCTCTGTTTTCCATGTACTATGGGGCTTAAGCGCATCCTTCATCTGCCTTACAAATTTCTGAACCATTTCGCGCTCTTTGGGGCCGGTATTCTCTGTGGTCACATAGAACACCATCTGTTCAATCTCTGAAACCATTCTCCATAGAGTATTCAACAGACTTCTGTAGCATTCCATCTCTGCTGACGGATTCTTTGTCAGATATTCCATTGCCTGCCCATATGTCAGATTGAACTGTGCCAGGGCATCACTCATGATTTCATAGTCAATGGGGCGGAGACTTCCTATGTTCAGGAAATCCAAATAGCTGAACTCCATATGTATCACTTCCCGCAGATTAAACCGGAATTGCCCATACAGGCTGGTGGGAAAACAAAATCGATTCGCAAGCAGGACAAACACAACCGCAGTTATGACATAAATGAGCCGTAATTCAACCGCAGTTGTACTGTTTAAAGAAAGAGTGGTAAGCGTCAGCGCAAAGCCGGTTGAAAAGAAAACCTGCAATATGCTTCCCGGCACAAAACTGTACATAAAGGAGACCATAACTGCAGCCAGGATGAAATGTGCCGTCATCCCATTTAGATTCATCAGCACAAAAAAGACAAATGTACTGCCAAGAAAAGTACCGATCACCCTGTTTTTCAGACGTCGGGTACTCTCCTCATACATTGGCTGAACAAGGAGAAACGCATTCAGAGGGAGCCAATAGGAATGGCTGATGTCTAACAGCCTGCAGATAAGAAAACTCAGGGAAAGTACAAGGGACAGCCTGAGTGCAAACCGCATCTCAAACTGTTCCGGTCTGAGCCGTGCCTTTTTTTCTTTCCAGAAGCGTTTCCAATTAGCAGTATAATGGACGGTTTTCTGCTCCTTTGATGTGATTAGAGTCAATGCCATGACGAGCAGATGCAAAAAATTCCCCATATACGTCTGCAGCCGTTCACTGACATCATCTGTCTCATTTGAGAGTTCTCCGGCCCTTTGGATGAGAGCTTCGTTATCTTTGCTGTTCAGGCTTATTTTTATTTCTTCCATATAATCGGCCATTTTGCCAAAGAGACGGACATCCGCATTGCTGAATTTTTCTTCAAGCTGGAGATAATCCAGGATAAAATAAGCGGTTCTCTGAAATAAAAGCGCAAATATATATGGAATGCTTCCGTTTGTATCAGGGTGCTGGCTGGCTGCCGCGCCTGCATGGAAGCTGTTCTGTACAGATGCCATTTGTAAAGAGATATCCTTTATCCGTTCTCCACTGGCAAGACTTCGGAATCGTTTTGCCGCAATCCCAAACCCCTCCCGCACAGCCAGGTATTCCCTGTGTTTTCCTTTCAGGACCGTGACAATTCCAAGCGCTGCTGCCAGAAATATAAGAAGAATGGCATATACCAGAATCTGCTTTCCAAAGCCTGCAAAGCTGACCGGTCTGAGCTGGAGGAATACAAATCCCATGGCGTTTACAAAATAACCTTTTTGATTAAAACGGGTCGTTCTGAGCACCACCAGAATAAAAGGGACCATAGCATTCAGTATGATACATAAGGGCAGGTTCCGTGTGGCCAGAAATGCCAGGACGCACATTAAAAGCTGTTCTGCTATAATGATCAGGATTCCTTTTGATGTAAATCGTTTCTGATAATTCACTTTGAAAATCGTTGTACAAACAGAAACCAATAACAGGTAGGATGTTCCGAACAAAAAAATAACACAATAGAACAACACCAGAAAGAACAAGATCACCGGAAGTGCATTCCACAGATCACTGCCGAATCTTTTTAAATACTTTTTTGATTTTACAAACATTTCATCATTTCACTATCCAATCTTTTTTCATAAACCGGTCTTTTCTTTGTTTTCTGTACCGGTAAAAGTATAACATATTTCTTAATGAATTAGATATATATTCCGTTTTTTTTATTTTTTGATGCCGGCCGGTACGGAAGCTGCTTTCATATCGCGCCGCGTCCCATGAGGAAACACCTCCCGGAACAGTAACCTGCAGATACCATAGATTCAGAAAGACAAAATTTCCGGCTTTACAAAAAACAGGAAATGTGCTAGCATGAAATTTATAGTGGAAACACGAGGACGGAGAGAGTACGTGCAGATTTTTCTTTTACAGAGAAGTTCCGTATGCTGAGAGGAACGAAGAAAACTGTGCCGAAGATGGCTCCTGAGAGGCGCACCGAACGGAACCTGACATATTGTGCAGGGGAAGCCAGGCTGCGACAGGTTCCGCCTGTTACAGCGGAAAGGTATGCAGGTACCTGATAAGGTCTGTGCTGTGAGGCACAGATGAAAAGAAGTGGTAACACGGGTTAACGCTCGTCTTCTCAGAATGAGGGGATGGGTGTTTTTTTATTCTTCCACAGAAAAGTAAAGGAGATAAAAAATGGACAGGAAAAAATATTATATTACTACAGCGATTGCCTACACCTCAGGCAAACCGCACATTGGCAACACCTATGAGGCTGTTCTGGCTGACAGCATTGCCAGATTCAAAAGACAGCAGGGCTATGACGTGTTCTTCCAGACAGGAACAGACGAGCACGGACAGAAAATCGAGATGAAGGCAGAGGAGGCAGGCGTGACCTGCAAAGAATTTGTAGACCAGGTATCCGGAGAGATTAAGAATATCTGGGATATGATGAATACCTCTTATGATAAATTTATCCGCACCACAGACGACTATCACGAGAAACAGGTACAGAAGATCTTCAAAAAACTGTATGACCAGGGCGATATCTATAAGGGACATTACGAGGGAATGTACTGCACCCCCTGTGAGTCTTTCTTCACAGAGTCCCAGCTTGTGGACGGCAAATGTCCGGACTGCGGACGCCCGGTGACACCGGCGAAAGAGGAGGCATATTTCTTTAAAATGAGCAAATATGCCCAGCGTCTGATCGACCACATCAATGAACACCCGGAATTTATCCAGCCGGTTTCCAGAAAAAATGAGATGATGAACAACTTCCTGCTTCCGGGTCTTCAGGATCTGTGCGTGTCCAGAACCTCTTTCAAATGGGGAATCCCGGTAGATTTTGACCCGAAACACGTGGTGTATGTGTGGCTGGATGCCCTCACAAACTATATCACCGGAATCGGATATGACTGTGACGGGGAGAGCACAGAGCAGTTTAAGAAAGACTGGCCTGCTGACCTGCATCTGATCGGCAAGGACATTATCCGTTTCCATACCATTTACTGGCCCATCTTCCTGATGGCTCTCGATCTGCCCCTTCCGAAACAGGTATTCGGACATCCCTGGCTCTTACAGGGCGATGGCAAGATGAGCAAATCCAAAGGAAACGTTATCTACGCAGACCAGCTTGTAGACTTCTTCGGTGTGGATGCTGTGCGCTACTTTGTGCTCCATGAAATGCCTTTTGAAAATGACGGAGTCATCACCTGGGAGCTGATGGTGGAGCGCCTGAATTCAGAGCTTGCAAACACCCTCGGAAACCTGGTAAACCGCACTATCTCCATGTCAAATAAATATTTCGGCGGAGAAGTATCCAGCACCGGAGTGACCGAACCGGTTGATGAGGATTTAAAGGCAGTTGTGCTCGGAACAAAGAAAAAAGTGGCGGACAAGATGGAGGAACTTCGTGTGGCAGACGCTATCACAGAGATCTTCGCCCTGTTCAAACGCTGCAACAAATACATTGATGAAACCATGCCGTGGGCACTTGCCAAAGACGAGAGCAAAAAGGACCGTCTGGCAGAAGTGCTTTACAATCTGGTTGAAGGCATCTGCATCGGTGCTTCCCTGCTGGAATCCTTCATGCCTGAGACAACAGAGAAGATTCTGTCCCAGTTGAATGCATCTAAGAGAACTTACGAAGAGCTGGATACTTTCGGGTCCTATCCTTCAGGCAATAAAGTGACAGAGAAGCCGGAAATTCTCTTTGCCCGCCTTGATGTAAAAGAAGTCATGGAAAAAGTAGAGGCTATGCGCGCAGCCGAGACAGCGGCAGACGCACCGAAAGAGGAGCAAAAAGAGGAAGAACCGGTTGTGGATATTGAAGCAAAACCGGAAGTGACGTTTGATGATTTTATGAAAATGCAGTTCCAGGTGGGCGAGATCATTGCCTGTGAGGAAGTAAAAAAATCCAAAAAACTGCTCTGTTCCCAGGTGAAGATCGGAAGCCAGGTAAAACAGATCGTCTCCGGAATCAAATCCAATTATAAGCCGGAGGACATGGTAGGAAAGAAAGTAATGGTACTGGTGAACTTAAAGCCTGCAAAATTGGCCGGAATCCTGTCAGAGGGTATGATCCTGTGCGCAGAGGGACTGGACGGCGAGCTGGCACTCATGACACCGGATAAGGATATGCCTGCCGGCGCTGAGATCTGCTAAGAGACAGAATAGAAATATATACCGCGGGGATGTGCTGTGAATGGCACATTTCTGCGGTGTTTTTTTTGTTACGGACACAGCCTGATTTTCAGTAGAATTTACAGAAAATCCAGACTTATTTTTGTGCAAAAGGTAAGAATTGGTGATAATACACAAAAAATAATTGACGTGGAACGATACACATGATAGGATTGTACATGAAAAGAGGAGATACAATATGGTGACAATATATGATGTGGCAAAAAGAGCAGGCGTATCAAAGACACTGGTATCCCGTGTCCTGAACAATCAGTCAGGTGTAAGCCCGGAGTCAAGGAGCCGCATTAAGGAAGCGATGAAGGAGCTTCACTACAAGCCCAACACGCTGGCCAGGTCTCTGGTCCTGCAGAGGACAAATGTGGTTGGTGTTATTTTGGATTCACTGACAGAGCAGTATTTTTTTGATGTGATCAGAGGTGTGGAGGATACCGTAAAGGAAAATCATTTCCGGGTTATTTTCTGCAGCGGAAGAAATGACAGAGGTGAAAAGGAGAACTACATAGATTTTTTCAGCAATGGTGCTACAGACGGAGCCATTATATACGGAAGTGATCTGGATGACGCAGATTTGATCCGCAAACGGGCGGAGATGGAATTCCCCTTCGTAGTTGTGGAGAATGAGGTGGAGGATGCCAGTGTAAATAATGTTCTGGTGGACAATACCTATGGTTCCAAGCTGGCCATCGACCATCTTGTGGAAAAAGGATGCAGGCGCATCATGCATGTCACAGGTGCAAAAGGGACAAAAGCAGCCCTGCGCAGGTGGCAGGGTTATCTGGCAGCCATGGAGCAGCAGGGTCTGTCACAGTACACGTCTGTTGTGGAGTGCGAGGAGTTTGGTGTCGATGAGGGGTATCACGCCGTCAGGACCTGGCTTAGCGGGCACAGCAGGGAGGAGCTGCCGGATGCCATATACTTCGGAGCAGACAACACAGCCTTTGGAGGCATGATAGCTCTTGAGGAGGCAGGTATCCGGATTCCTGAGGATATCAAGATTGTAGGGTTTGATGATGATAAGCCCTGGGGCGTGGAGAAAAAACTGAAAAAGCTGACAACCATCCGTCAGCCTTTGTACGAAGTGGGGGCAAAGGCAGTGCAGATACTTCTGCAGCAGATACAGAATCCGGAGACGCCAAGACAAAAAGTTGTAATAAAACCGGAACTGGTGATCCGTGAGACAACAGAATGAATGATTAGGACAACAAGGAAAAATCCTTGTTTGTTCTTTCAGATAAATGTGGAACGATACACAACGAAAAAGCACATATTAGGAATGTGTTTTTTCTATCGGCAAATGTGGAACGCTACACAAAAATAAAGGAGGTCATAGTAATGGAGGGAATGAAATTTACAATCGTGGGGGCGGGAAGTTCCTACACACCGGAGCTGCTGGACGAAATGGCGATGAGAAAGGAACAGCTCCCGGTAAAAGAGGTCATGCTCTATGATATTGACGAAAAACGTCTGAATATTATGGAGGGATTCTGCAAAAGATTTGCAGAGAAACTGGGACTGGACGTGGAGATCCGGGCAACCACAAGCCTTGATAAAGCGCTGTACGGCGCGGATTTTGTGGATACGCAGATAAGAGTCGGAGGAAACAGACAGAGAGTAAAAGACGAGAAAATCCCTCTGCAGTACGATCTGGTAGGCCAGGAAACTACAGGTGCAGGCGGAATGATGAAAGCATTCCGTACAATCCCGGTCATGCTGGACGTTGCCAGAAAGATGGAGGAGCTGTCCCCGGAGGGCTGGCTCATCAACTATACCAATCCCACCGGATTAGTAACAGAGGCTGTCACCCGTTATACTAAGGCCAATATTGCGGGATTCTGTTCCGGAGGTATTTTCCCTAAGATGTGGGCAAAGCGTGCTCTGGGAATCCCCTATGAGCAGGTACAGTACGATTACATGGGACTGAACCACATGAACTTCATCAGCAATATAACAATAAACGGACGTCCTGTTACAGAGGCGGAATTTGAAAAAATAGCAGCACAGAATGATGACGTGGACCTGGAACTGATCAAACTGCTGGGTGTCATTCCGAGCCCGTATCTCCAGTGGTACTATCATACCAACGAAAAAGTGGCAAAATTCAAAGCGGCACCAAAGACTCGCGGTGAGTATGTGCAGGATTTGGAAAAAGATGTATATGCAGCATACGCGGATGAGACAAACTGCGACAAGCCGGAAGCTCTGGCAAAACGCGGTGGCGGCGGTTATTCAGAGGTGGCTATGGGATTTGTGAATGCTGTCTACAATAACGTGGATACTAAGATGGTAGTGAATGTGCCCAACAACGGGGCAATTTCCTTCCTGCCGGACAGTGCAGTGGTGGAAGTCGGGTGTCTTGTGAACAAGACAGGTATGCAGGCGCTGCATGTGACGGAGGTGCCGTCCATGTGCTGGGGACTGGTCGCAGCAGTGAAAAACTACGAACAGCTTGCCGTGGAAGCAGCCGTGGAGGGTGATGTAAGAAAAATGAAGCTGGCACTGCTGGCACATCCCCTAGTACGTCAGTGGGAGTATGTGGAGAAGCTGGTACCTGAGCTTCTGGAAGCCAACAAAGAATACCTGCCCCAATTTCATTTATAAGCCAGGAGGCACAGTATGAGATATGTATTGGGTATCGATCAGGGCGGCAGTAAGACACATGCTGTCATAGCAGACCAGGAGGGCAGGCTTCTGGGAATGGGAAAAAGTTATGGTGCATGCCATTCCAGCACCAGCCTGGACTATGCAGTGCAGGCAGTTGTACAGGCTGCTGACCAGGCCCTGTCAGAGTGCGGTCTGCAGAAAGAGGATGTGACGGCAGTTTTGGGCGGCCTTACTGGGATTGACTGGGATTATGAGGCTGAGCTTCTGGAAAATGAGATACGGAAATATTTTCCGAGGGCAGATGTAAAAATTGTGAATGACTGTATCATTGCCATGCGCGCAGCCACTAGAAAACAGCAGTGCGGAATACTCTGTGCGGGTTCAGGACTGAACTGTGCGGTGCAGAACGGCGAGGACTGTTTTGTTTATGGATTTTATATTCCGGATGAGTACCAGGGCGGTTGGAGTTTGGGGAAAAAAGCAGTGCAGGCTGTATTTGACGCTCATATGGGACTGCTGGAAAAGACGGAACTGACCCCCCGTCTTCTGGAACATTTTCAGGCACAGTCCGTGGATGAACTGCTTTATATGCAGGTAATGGGAAAAATCAAGAGCAGTGATTATCTGAATTTGCCCATCATCCTTGAGGAAGCCGCCTGCCGGGGAGACAGGACTGCAGGTAATATCTGGATTCAGTACGGAAAAAGGATAGTCGTTTATCTGGAAGCCCGCATGAGGAAAATGGGTATTTTGGAATGCGATACAGACATTGTGCTTTCCGGAAGTATCTTCAAATGTAAGTTTCAGGGATTTCAGGATGCAGTGGAAAGGGAAATATTGAAGAAAATGCCCGGAGCCAATGTCATTGCTGCCGAGTATGAACCGGTGATCGGAGCGGTGCTCATGGGGCTGAAGCGGATGAATAGGGTTCTGGCAGGTGGGA
This sequence comes from Blautia sp. JLR.GB0024, assembly GCF_037000545.1. NCBI lineage: Bacteria > Bacillati > Bacillota > Clostridia > Lachnospirales > Lachnospiraceae > Blautia > Blautia sp. JLR.GB0024. The sequence goes on from NZ_JBANBF010000002.1 coordinate 348,728, forward strand.
TATACAGAAACATAGAGGAAGGCGCAGCCAGATTTCCGGTCAGGAGGCTGGAAAATATCTAATGGGAAAAGGAGAAAAGAAATGAAAGCAAAAAAAGTATTGGGGTTTGTATTAGCGGGAACAATGATCGCAGCATTAGCTGGGTGCGGCAGTACCGGAGGCACTGCGAAAGAAAAGACAGATACAGACAAGAAAGAGAGCAGCAAGGAATCAGGGGAAGATATCAACCTCACATTCTGGCATATCTGGCCGGACGCTGAGATGGGAGAGATTGTAGACAGCTATGTGGAGAAGTTTGAGGAAGAGCATCCAAATGTGCATATTGAAGCTGTTGCTACCCAGGAGGTGGAATATCAGAATAACAAACTGAAGGTTGCGGCAGCAACAGGTTCCCAGGGGGACGTATTTGTGTGTTGGGGCGGCGGATATGCAAAGAATTATGTGGAAGCCGGCAATGTGCTGCAGTTAGATGAGCTGATGGAGAAAAACAACACAAAGGACGATCTGCTGGAGGGTACCCTTACATACGGTACATACGATGATAAGGTGTACGGACTGCCGCTGAAACAGTGGGCTGGTGCACTGTTCTGCAACGAGGAACTCTTTGAAGAATATAACGTAAAGATACCGGAAACCTTTGACGAGCTGCTGGAGGCAGTGAAAGCGTTCCGCGCCGAGGAGGTGACCCCAATGGCACTGGGCGCAAAGGACGGATGGCATATCGGTATGATCCAGAATGCCCTTGCAGTGCGCACAGAGGGTGCGGATTACATGAACCGTGCGCTGCAGGGTGAGGAGACTTTAGATACAGAAGGTATTGTAAAGTCTGCGGAGCTGTTATGCGAACTAAATGAGGCAGGGGCTTTCCCTGAGGGAACCTTGGGCCTTGGGGCTGAGGAAGCACAGGAAGAATTTTATATGGGAATGGTACCCATGTACTACGGCGGAAGCTGGGTAGCATCAGGGTGCGACAGTGATGAAAACGATATCCAGGGGAAGATTAAAGCGGTACCGATGCCCACTGTAGACGGAGGCAAAGGCGGAGTCAACAGCTTCTCAGGCGGTGCTATTGATATGATCATGCTGAATGCCAATACAAAATATCCGGATATGGCTTATGAATTTGCTGTGGGTATTACGAAATATATGTCTGAGGAGGCATACAAGATTGGTGACAGCCTTCCAGCCTGGAAAGTGGATGTGGATGAGTCAGAGGTCAGCCCTACTTTAAAACAGATTGAAAATCTGATTAAGAATGCGGACGGATATGTGCTGGCCTGGGATACTTTCCTGGAAGGAACGGCTATAGAGAAACACTATGAACTGCTTCAGGGACTGATGGCAGGAACAACGACACCGGAGGAGTTCGCGGCAGGCATGCAGGAAGCACAGCTTCAGGTGAAAAAAGGAGATACCGAGTAAGTACGGAGAGGGAAAGTGAGGCAGTAGTATGGAACGAGCATTGAGGGATAAAAAAGCAATTTGTATTTTTGTACTGCCGGCACTCATATGGTTTTGTGCAATTGCATTGTTCCCGGTTTTCCAGTCAGCAGGCTACAGCCTGCTGGACTGGGACGGGGTGACAAAAGCAAAATTTATTGGTGCGGCAAATTATATCAAGATGTTCCAGGATCCATTATTTTTCAAATCCATCTGGAATTCTATTTTGCTGGCCGCAGCCTCTGTATTTATACAGCTCCCCGTTTCCATGATTTTGGCGCTGGTACTGGCAGGTGGTGTCCGCGGCGAGAATTTTTACAGGAACGCCTTTTTTGTTCCTGTCATAATCTCCGGCACGATCATTGCGCATTTGTGGCTGAAAATCTATCATCCGTCCTATGGCCTGTTAAATATGGGACTGGGAGCTGTGGGGCTGGACGCCCTCCAGAGGGAATGGCTGGGAGACCAGGGGACCGCGCTGCTTGCCTGCTTTGTACCTATGGTCTGGCAATATATAGGATATCACATGCTGCTGTTTTATTCCGCAGCGAAATCCATTTCACCGGAAATCATTGAGGCGGCCCAGGTGGACGGCGCGAGCCGGTTTCAGACAGCGGTCAGAGTCATTATCCCCATGATAGTGCCAATGATTAAAGCCTGCGTTATATTTGCCATCATCGGTTCGCTGAAATCCTTTGATTTAATATATATTCTGACAAACGGAGGGCCGGTCCACGCCTCAGAAGTACCGTCACTTCTCATGTATAAGAAGATATTTGTGACCAATGAATACGGGTATGCCAGTGCTATAGCTATTTTCATTATATTAGAGTGCCTTGTATTTACGTTTATCGTACAAAAAATATTTAATCATATCCAGAAAGATTAGGAGGGACCGGTATGAAAAGGAGAAGTTCAAAGCTAAAGAGAACCGGCACGGTGAAAACGATTGTCCTGTTATTTATTACCGTTGTCCAGCTGTTTCCACTCTACTGGATGTTTACTTTTTCCCTGAAGAGCAACCGCGAGATTTTCGGGGGAAATATAGTGGGGCTGCCGGAGAACTGGGAATGGGCCAACTACGCAAAGGTTTTTGAAAAAGCACATCTGGGCAGATATCTGTTCAACAGTACAGTTGTCACAGGACTTACCATAGCATTCACATTGATTTTATCAGCTATGGCAACCTATGCTATTGTGCGTTTAAAATGGAAGCTGAGTAAATTTGTGTATTTTATTTTCCTGACCGGTATGATGCTGTCCATACACGCAGTGCTGCTGCCGCTGTTCGTGAATATGAAGCCGGTGCTGGATACCTACTGGGCGCTGATCATTCCCTACGTGGCCTTTGCCATGCCTACAGCCATATTGCTAATGGTGGGGACCCTGGAGGCACTTCCAAAGGAATTGGAGGAGGCTGCCTTTATTGACGGAGCTAATATTTACAGGGTTTTCTGGCAGATCATCATGCCGCTGTTAAAGCCCATCCTGTCCACAGTTGCCATCCTTACCTTCCTTTCAGCATGGAATGAGATGATGTTGGCCATTGCATTTGTGAGCGGGGAAAAATACAAGACGATCACCGTAGGAGTCAACGACATGGTGGGAAAATATTCTACAAAATGGGGACTGATCGGCGCAGGTCTAACGATTGCCACCATACCCACGCTGTTTTTGTACGTTTTCCTGAGCAAGAACATTCAGAAGAGTCTGGCAATGGGGGCGGTCAAAGGATAGTAAGAGCAGAAAAGAGGAGAAAACATGAACAAAATGTGCAGATGCCCGTACGTACCCTGTAAATACAGGAATCACTGTACGGCTTGCATAATACATAACAAGGAGGAAAAAACATTGCCGAACTGTATGGAGGAAATTGCAGAAAGTTTGGGAGCATGTCTCCCAATCAGGATTCCAGCCACAGAAGTATGCCCGGATATGGAGGGTATGTCAAGGAGATGCGCGGAGCTGGTAAAAGAGTGCCTGGAGGAAAAGAAGGATGCACTGCTGTGCTTTCCTGCCGGCAGCACTGTGGTAAGGACTTGTGAGATACTGCGGGAGATGAAAGAAAAGGGTGAAATTGATTTTTCACAGGCCGAATTTGTTGCGTTGGATGAATGGCTGGATCTGGAGGATGAAAGGGAAAACTGTACAAATTTCCTGAAGAAGCATCTGTACGGCCCGCTGGGGATTCAGCCTGAGAAAATGCATTTGTTTGATATCCACGCAGCGAATTTTAAGGAGGAATGCAGCCGGATTGACCAGATCATATTCAGCCATGGCGGAATCGACCTTATGCTGCTGGGACTGGGCATGAACGGCCATCTGGGATTAAATGAGCCAGGAGGCAGTTTTGAGGATTATGCAAAAGTGGTAGAGCTTTCAGAGACAACCATGAATGTAGGGCAGAAATACTTTTCTTACCCAATGAAGCTGACCAGAGGAATCACCCTTGGTGTACACCACATGTTTGAGGCAAAGAAAGTGATCCTTCAGGTCTCCGGAAAAGCGAAACAGGATATTGTGAAAAAAATGTATAATACACAGCCCACGGAGGAGCTGCCGGGGACTGTCATGAAACTTCTGCCGGGAGGGCTTGTTGTCCTGGATGAAGACGCCGCGGGAGGAATAGAGGACCTGCTGGCGGAATCAGGTTTTCCTGTACCCGGCAGGTGACACCCCTGTCTGTTTCTTAAAAATCCTGCTGAAATACAGCGGATTGTCATACCCAACCAATGCCCCGATCTCACTGACCGTATAATCTGTGGTCTCCAGAAGTTCCCTGGCTCTGCGGATGCGGACGGAGGTGAGATACTGCAGGGGCGGCACGTTGGTGTACTGTTTAAAACTTCTGATAAACCAGCAGGTGCTCATATGCTGCTGTCTGGCATAGTCTTCGATTTTTATATCCCGGTAATAATTTTCATTAAAATAGTGGATGGCCTTTTCCATCTCCTTCTAAATCCTGTGCCGCTCCCCGGGGCCTTCGATCCGGTGGCGGCGTACCAGGAGCAGAAGCTGTTCCAAAAGGAGGGGGAGCAGATCCTCATAGGCCGGACGGAACACCTGAAGTTCCCGTATCATCTGGAAAAACAGGTCCCTGTATTCGGAAAAAACACCGGCATACAGAATTTGATTTTGTGCAAATCCGGCGGCATCCAGCAAGGCTTCTGCCCGGTACCCTGTAAAGTGTACCCAGAAGGCCTCCGGTTTATCTTTTCCATAGTAGACATACTCCTGTCGGACGAAGGGGCGCAGAAGGACCATGTTTCCCTCGCCCACTTCAATCTTTTCCTGGCCGAAAGTGAACCAGGCCCGCCCGGAGGCAATGTAGATAAGCTGGTAATCAGCCCGCCCTTTGGGCCTGAGCGTTGACATGGAAGGACGGGAGATGACCCGGTATATCCCGCTGCTGTTTATGCGCAGGGGGATCTGTGGGTTTTCCAGATCTGTTTCCGCATGGTTTAAATATCCGGTATTCACGTACATAGGCAGATGCTCCTTTGTTCCTTAAACTGCTTTTATTGATTGTATCATTTTGTGCATGTTTTGTCTAATACAGGATATGGATTTTGCTGTGACGTATTTTATAATAGGCAGTATGAGGTGACTTTTTGGCAGGCCTGCGCATTTCCTGCGCGGGCGCGGAACAGTTACAGTAAAAAATATATTTTCAGGAGGGCTATGACCAATGATTGTACCCAGATATTATGAGAACCTTCACATGCTGCACGAGAACACCATGCCGAACAGGGCTTACTATATCCCTGCAGGCACACAGAGAGACGATCTGTGTGAGAACAGAGAGAATTCCGACAGATTCCAGCTGTTAAACGGCAGCTGGAAATTCAAATATTTTGACAGCATCTATGACTTGAAAGAGGAATTTTTCAGAGAGGGATACCAGACGGGAAGCTTTGATGAGATTCCTGTGCCGGGATGCTGGCAGAATTTCGGATATGACAGACACCAGTATACCAACACACGTTATCCATTCCCCATGGACCCGCCGTATGTGCCTCAGGAAAATCCCTGCGGAGCCTATGTGCATACATTCACCTATGCAGAGGATGAAAATGCGCCCAAAGCTTACCTGAACTTTGAAGGCGTGGATTCCTGCTTTTATGTATGGATAAACGGCAGTTATGTGGGATACAGCCAGGTGTCACACTCCACAAGTGAATTTGACGTGAGCAGCTTTTTAAGAGAGGGTGAGAATACCCTGGCCGTTCTGGTTCTGAAATGGTGCGACGGCAGTTATCTGGAGGACCAGGATAAATTCCGCATGAGTGGTATTTTCAGGGATGTATATCTGCTGAAACGTCCCGCACAGGGAATCTTTGATTATTTCCTCACAACAGACATTGCGCCGGATGGAAAGAGTGCGTCAGTCGATGTGGCAGTGACTTATTTTAACGAGGCAGTTCCTGTAAAAATCTCTGTTTACAATGCAGAGGGCAGTCTGGAAGCAGAGAGCAGCCGGGTATCAGAGGACGGCAGGATCCGCATGACCCTGGAAAATCCGGTTCTCTGGAACGCGGAGGAGCCGTATCTGTACAAAGTAGTGCTGGAAGCTGCCGGAGAGGTTATCACAGACCGTATGGGTATCCGTGAAATCTGTACCAGAGACGGAGTGGTTTACATAAATGGAGTAAAGGTGAAATTCCATGGCACCAACCGCCACGACAGCGATCCTGTTACAGGGTTTGCCATCAGCCTGGAACAGATGAAAAAAGACCTGCAGTTAATGAAAGAGCACAACATCAACTGCATCCGTACCAGCCACTATCCAAATGCGCCGCAGTTCTATCAGCTCTGTGACGAATACGGATTCTTTGTTATTGACGAGGCGGACAATGAGAGCCACGGAACCGCTGATATCTATATGGAAGATGATTCCTGGGAGGAGAGGGCTTCCAGATGGAATCAGGCCATTGCGGATAACCCTGCATTTACGGAGGCGACTGTGGACAGGACACAGCGCTGTGTGCACAGAGATAAGAACCGTCCGTGTGTAGTGATCTGGTCCATGGGAAATGAATGTGCATACGGCTGTACTTTTGAGGCGGCACTGGCCTGGACAAAGGAATTTGACCATACCAGACTGACCCACTTTGAGAGTGCCCGCTACACATCCAAGGATAAAAAATACGATTATTCCAATATAGATCTTCACAGCCGTATGTATCCGGCTATTGAGGAGATCCACGACTATTTTGCAAAAAACCCGGATAAACCTTTCGTTATGTGCGAATACTGCCATGCAATGGGCAACGGCCCCGGAGATTTTGAGGATTATTTCCAGGTCTTCCAGCAGTACGACGGCGCCTGCGGTGGTTTTGTATGGGAGTGGTGTGATCATGCCATTTACATGGGCAAGACCATTGAAGGAAAGAAAAAATACGCGTACGGGGGCGACCACATGGAGTACCCGCAGGACGGCAACTTCTGTATGGATGGTCTGGTATATCCTGACCGCACACCGCATACAGGCCTGCGTGAATTCAAAAATGTACACCGTCCGGCCAGAGTAGTTTCTTTTGACCAGGAGAAGAAAGAGGCAGTTCTGCACAATTATATGGATTATGTAAACTTAAAGGACTACCTCTATATAACTTATACGGTAAACTGTGACGGAAGCATGATCGGGGAAGGATGCATCTGCCCGGATGACATGCCTGACATCAGCGCTCATGAAGAGGGTGTGATTGCCCTGGATTATGAGGTTCCGGAAGCAGGTAAATGTTACCTGAAGCTGGAATATCATCTGAAGAATGCCACAAGATTTCTGCCGGAAGGCTTTAAACTGGGCTTTGATGAGATTCAGCTCCAGACAAAGGATATGAGAAACCAGAAGGCAGTGAAGATTCTGGAAGTGACAGAGGAATCCGGAGAGGCGGGCAAAGAGGCAGGGCAGCCGCCTGTATTCAGCGTAGCCCAGGATGACAGGAATCTGTTCGTAAGCACAGACAAATTCTCCTATACTTATGACAAGCTGACTGGTCTCTTCTCTGAACTTAGTTATGTAAACTGCAAGGTTCTGGAGCGCCCGATGGAATACAACATCTGGAGAGCACCCACAGACAATGACAGAAATATTAAGAACATCTGGAGAAAAGCGAAGTACGACAAGATCGTGACAAGGGCTTACCGCACGGATTACACGGTTCTGGAAGAGGAAGTACAGATCCACACAGTTCTTTCCGTATCAGCAGTTATCATCCAGAGAATCCTGGATATTGATGCCACATGGACGATCCGTGCCAACGGAAGGATTGACGTGAAGCTGGATGTGAAGAAAGACCCGGAATTCCCGGAACTTCCGAGATTCGGCCTGCGCCTGTTCCTGCCCCGCGATATGGCGGACATCACATACTATGGACTTGGCCCTGTGGAGAGTTATCAGGATAAACGCAGAGCCAGCTATCATGATGAGTTCCATGCCGCCGTAAAAGAGCTGCATGAGGATTATATCCGTCCGCAGGAGAACGGCAGCCACGATGACTGTGATTATGTGAAGGCTGAGGGCAGCAGGATCAGCCTGGCAGCAGTGGGCGCAGATACCTTTGCCTTCAATGCGTCTGTATACACACAGGAGGAGCTGACGGAAAAGGCACATAATTATGAGCTGAAAGCCTCCCCCTACACAGTGTTCTGCCTGGACTACCGCCAGAACGGAATCGGCTCCAACAGCTGCGGACCGAGACTTCTGGAGAAGTACCGTTTTGTTGAAAATGAATTTACCTTTGCAATCAGCCTGCTTCCGGTGGTAAAATAAACAGAATAATTGAAAATATAAAATGGGGATGCGGCCGGCTCTCTCTGCGAGACAGCAGACAGGGCGGGCGGCAGCCCCATTTTCCTACGCGGGATTTTCTGATGCGGGCTGTTTGCGCACAGGAAACACAGGACAAAATGTTTATTCATGGAGGAGGATACTATGTGCAGCAGAATTGAAATGGAAGGCCCTGTTTATAATACACGGGATCTGGGAGGGTATACAGTAAAGGACGGCAGGACGATCAGACACTGCCGCCTGTTAAGAAGCGGTGCCCTTGGAAAATGTACAGAGTCTGATATCAGACAACTGACAGAGGAGTATGGATTGAAAACAGTGGTGGACTTAAGGACAAACGGTGAGAAGACAGAACTGCCGGACCCGGAGATAAAAGGGGTGGAATTCATACATAATCCTCTTTTAAGTGATGCCATGCTGGGAATCACCAGAGAGGGACAGGAGCAGGCGGACAGTCTTTCAGCCATGATCCTGGAACTGCTGAAGGAGGCGGAAAACCATCCAAAGGAAAACATGGAAAAAATTTATCTGGCTCTTGTCTCTGACGATTTTTCCGTCACCGGACTGAAGCATTTCTTTGATATCCTTTTAGCTCAAAAAGAAGGGGCTGTCCTCTGGCACTGCTCTGCGGGAAAGGACCGGGTAGGCACAGCCACAGCCCTTCTGCTGACTGCGCTTGGCGTGGAACGGGAAGTGATCATCCGGGACTATCTTCTGACAAATGGATATCTGGAACCGGAGACAGAAGCCATGGTCGCAAAAGTAGCTGCAAAAGTGCAGAATGAACGCATTCTCAATGGAATCCGCATTCTAAACGGCGCGGAGAGAAGTTATATAGAATCCATGTTCGCGGAGACGGAGAGACAGTGCGGAAGTACCGAAGCATTTTTGAGGGAGAGGCTGGGGATTACAGATGAGAAAACAGATATATTGAAGGAGATGTATCTGGAATAGAGGGCAGAAGGCAGATGTGTGGTACTTCTCACGTTTACGCCTGCCGGGAGAGGGCCAGCTTAATTAATAGGTACGGGTATTTGTCCGTTAGAGGTCAATTTGCGATAGGACGAATACCCGCTGTCACAACTCTTATGCATGGCGAGTGCAGTAAATACATAAAGTTTACTGCATGGTTATAAAAATTGAATTATGGATTCAGCTATGATATCAGGTGCTTCCCGGTGAACATAATGACCGCATGTTAAATCAATGAAATGGGCATTATCATTAGCGGAAAAATATTCCCTGTGTATTCTGCCCCATGCAGGTACTGCTTTCAAATTTGCCTTGTCATTTGACAGAAAGCACAGCAAGGGAACTTGAGGGGATTTTCCATTTTCAACTTTAACAGCATTTTCTTTTACATAATCTATTTCATCCATCATATTCTTACTCAGCAATTGTCTGGAAGTAATAACTTCCATTGCCTCCCGTTCCGTTTTATCCAATAGATTATTTTTCACGGCAGGATGGTTTTTAACCATAGCTGCTGCAAGCGGCCTGCGCAGAAGATGTCCAAACCGGGCCAGGAGAGGAAAGTATTTTGGTATCTCCATAATCCGATATACCTGAGGAACAGCCATGTCCAGTCCAAGGATGGCATAGACTTCATCCGGATATTTTTGAGCCCAGTATATAGCTTCCAAGCCGGAAAGGGAATGGGGTGCCGGAATAAATGGACCGGCTATATCTGCCTGCTTTAAAGCTTCCCTTGTTTCTTCCAGAATGGTGTCAATATCCCGCGGATGACTGGTCTGCCCGCTCCATCCATACCCCGGGCGTTCAACTACCACGATGTGGAGCCGGTCCTTCAGCAAATGCCATAACGGTTTAAAATCATATGTAGGACATTCCGTGCCGGAACCGGACAAGAATACAATTGGGTGATGCATTGCCGTGGTTGAAGGGGGTATAGAGAAGACGTGCATATATGTATCGTTAACTTTTACCATTTTGCCCGGAGCATTCATATTTTCCTCCTAATTGATTTAACAGTTTTCCCGTATCACTCTGCAGGGACTTCCCACAGCGACACTGTTGTCAGGAATGGATTTTGTCACAACACTTCCCGCGCCGATGACCACATTGCTGCCGATGGTCACACCGGGCAGAATCACAGCGCCGCCGCCGATCCACACATTATCACCGATAATGACAGGTGCCGTCCTGGTCTTGCAGAAAGAGAAACTGCCGTCCTCCTTTAAGGGGCCGAACCGGTCTGCCGCGTTGGTGGGATGAAAGGCTGTGTAAATCTGCACATTTGGGGCAATCAGCGCGTTATCGCCGATCTCAATTCTGTTGTCATCCAGAAAGGTGCAGTTCATATTCACTTCACAGTTATTTCCGAAATAAATATTGTTCCCGTAATCCACATAAAAAGGCGCGGTGATCCACAGATTGTCACCCCGGCTGCCCAGAAGACGGTTTAAGATGCGGTCCTTTTCCTCCAGATTCTCAGACAGAAGTCCATTGTACTCCCGAATTAGATTTTTAGCCAGGTGCCATTGGGCTAAAAGCTCCGGGTCACCGCAGTCGTACAGCTCTCCGGCCAGCATTTTCTCTCGCTCTGTCATTTCTCATCCTCCATAACCATCCGCCGTGGTATTTCAGCAGGGCGGTGATATTTTTCTGCGTTTTTTTAATTATAAGTGTTCTATATTCTTTAAGCAAGGAAAAACATTTCTTATAGATAATACATTGACACATTGCTACTATGTGGTACAATGTAGTTATACAAGGTACTAGGCGATACAAAGTAGAGGCGGTGAGAGAATGTATGACAAGTCACAGCTTATGAGGGGGACGCTGGAAGGGTGCATTTTAAAGATTATAAGTCTGGAGACAACGTATGGATATGAGATCGTGACAAAGCTACAGGGCTTTGGTTTTGGAGATATGAAGGAAGGTACTATCTATCCGCTTTTAGTACGTCTGGAGAAAAAGAAGATGATCTCATCCACTATCCGCCCATCCCCATTGGGTCCCAGCAGAAAATATTATTCACTCACAGAAAGCGGAAGGGAACTTCTTGGAGAATTTGAAACGTGCTGGCATCAGGTGACAGAGACGGTAGATTCTATTTTGAAGCAGGGGGTGAACATATGAATACAGGTGTAGAGGTTATTTTTCATAATCCTTATCTGAAAATCAGAAGGAACAATAAAGATGAAGCCGCAAAACTGGCAGGTCCTGACTGGAATGTATTAAATCTACTGATGAAAGCTTTAAGCCTGCCGAGGATTGGCTTATATGACCAGGAGCTCATTAAACGAGATTTGATTGCAATGGCAAAAGAGGCGCGGGAGAGAGGAGAGTCTCTGGCTGATATCATAGGAGAAGATCCAAAATACTTCTGTGATTCACTGGCAGAGAGCACTGGTGCAGCGACTGTCGGCGAGAAACTGCTGTACTGGCTGGAACTGTGTGTGAGTAATCTTTGGTTTTGGGCTATGGTTTTATTCCTCGAGTATACGCAAGAAAATGGAATCATGAAAATTCCGGTTGTATTTGGTTCTGTATATATGGCATTATTATTTTGCATCAGCGGAATCCAGATATTTGTGAGCAGTAAATACGTGTTTGGCAGAAGAATGCAGAGGATGGTTCCGGCAGCGGCAGGTTTTCTGGGAGCAGCACTATGTTGTCTGCCGCTGTATATTTTTAATGATCAGCAGGATTTGGTCTGGGAAATTCATGCCGGCATTGTGTTCGGCGTACAACTGCTGCTTTTTCTTTTGACAAAGCTTGTATTTTATATTCATATGTATCATGAGGCGGTGAAGGATGGCGGCTGACAGGAATATTTTACAAATTTATCATTGACAGTTCAAAAGCAATCGGTTATAGTATCCATTAATAAGAGGGAGTAGCTGGCGCCGTCGGCGTTTGCGATATCGTCAATCTCGATGGGAGAATATCCCGTCCGTATCGTGATGAAACAGCGAGACTTTTATTGCATGCTTGTTGTGCAGTAAAAGCCTCGCTTTTTTGCGTTGCAGGCCATGAAAAACCAATGGTTATGGCAGGGCATACGAGCAAAATGGTATGAAAGAGGTTTTTACAAAGCACACTAGAGATAAGCAGTACGTATCCACACATGGAACCATGGCAGCACGGCATGGGTTCCGCAAAAAACGTTTGGAGGAGAGCGAATGAAAGAATTTTATCAAATGTCGAGGACAGAGGCGCAGAAAACCATCAATGGAAGCACGCAGCCTCTGACAAACGAACAGATTAAGGCCAATCAGGAAAAATACGGCCCCAATGCTCTGTTGGAAGAAAAGAAAAAATCCATCCCGCAGATTTTTCTGGAGCAGTACAAAGATTTTCTTGTGATCATCCTGATCGTGGCAGCCATTGTTTCCGGTGTTCTGGGCGAAATGGAGAGTGCCATTGTCATCCTGGTGGTCATCACCATGAATGCCATTCTCGGAACAGTCCAGACCGTGAAGGCAGAGCAGTCTCTTGACAGCCTCAAAGCCATGTCAGGGCCTGAGGCGAAGGTCCTGAGAAACGGCGATGTGGCGAAGATACCCTCTGACCAGGTGACTGTGGGCGACATTGTCATGCTGGAAGCGGGCGACTATGTCCCGGCTGACGGACGGATCCTTGAAAATGCCAGCCTTAAGGTAGATGAGAGTGCCCTGACAGGTGAGAGCCTGGGCGTGGATAAGACGGAAGACCCCATCGAAGGCGAGGTACCGCTGGGTGACAGAACCAACATGGTATTCTCAGGAAGCTTTGTCTCTTACGGCCGCGGCTCCTTCCTTGTAACCTCCATAGGCATGGAGACAGAAGTGGGAAAGATCGCTAAACTGCTGAAAACCACTTCCGAGAAAAAGACACCGCTGCAGATGAACCTGGACCAGTTCGGCCAGAAGCTGTCCATCATAATTCTGGTTTTCTGCGGTATCCTGTTTGGAGTCAGTGTTTTCAGGGGAGAATCCTGGGGAGAGGCATTCTTGTTTGCCGTAGCGCTGGCTGTTGCGGCCATACCGGAGGCACTCAGCTCCATTGTCACCATTGTGCTTTCCTTCGGAACGCAGAAAATGGCAAGAGAACATGCCATTATACGTAAACTCCAGGCAGTGGAAGGCCTGGGAAGTGTATCTATTATCTGTTCAGACAAGACAGGTACCCTGACCCAGAACAAGATGACAGTAGAATACTACTATGTAGAAGGCCGTGAGATTCCCGCGGAAAATATTGACCTGGATGACCCGGCACAGAAGCAGCTTCTCCGCCACAGTATTCTCTGCAATGACTCCACCAACAAAAACGGCGAGGAGATTGGAGATCCCACCGAGACAGCCCTTATCAACCAGGGAGATAAGCTGGGACGCCCTGCGGAGGTGGTCCGCGACAAGTACCCCAGATGCAGCGAGGTGCCTTTTGACAGTGATCGTAAGATGATGTCCACCCTTCATAATTTAAGAGAGGGTGCCACCATGATCACAAAAGGCGCGGTGGATGTTCTGTTGAACCGTGTCTGTTCCATACAGAAAGATAGCGGGATAGTCCCCATCACAGAGGAAGACCGCAGAGCCATCGAAGAGCAGAACCAGAAGTTTTCCGGAAACGGACTCCGTGTTCTGGCATTTGCCTATAAACGGATGGAGGCCGGCACACAGCTCTGTGTGAACGATGAAGATGATCTGGTATTTCTGGGACTGATCGCCATGATGGACCCGCCGCGTGAAGAGTCCAGGGCCGCGGTTGAAGAGTGTATCAGTGCAGGCATTAAGCCTATCATGATAACCGGTGACCACAAGGTGACAGCAGCAGCCATTGCAAAACGTATCGGCATTCTGAAGGATGAATCCGAAGCCTGCGAGGGCGCTGTGATTGAAAATATGACGGACGAGGAGCTGCAGGATTTTGTGGAAGGTATATCCGTCTATGCACGTGTTTCACCGGAACATAAGATACGCATTGTCAGGGCATGGCAGGAGAAGGGAAATATTGTCTCCATGACAGGCGACGGCGTCAATGACGCCCCCGCTCTGAAGCAGGCCAATATCGGTGTGGCCATGGGCATAACGGGAACCGAGGTGTCCAAGGATGCCGCTTCCATGGTCCTGACGGATGATAACTTTGCAACCATTGTCAAGGCAGTGGAAAACGGAAGGAACGTTTACAAGAACATAAAGAGTGCCATCCAGTTCCTGCTCTCAGGCAACTTTGCGGGAATCCTGGCGGTACTGTACGCGTCCTTGGCAAATCTGCCCGTGCCGTTTGCGCCGGTACACCTGCTGTTTATCAACCTGCTGACAGACAGCCTTCCGGCTATTGCGCTGGGGCTGGAGCCTCACACCAAAGATGTCATGAAGGAAAAACCGCGTCCTATGAATGAATCCATACTGACGAAGGATTTTCTCTCCTATATCGGGACAGAAGGTCTTGTTATCGGTATCATGACCATGATAGGTTTTTACATCGGCTATCAGGAGAGCCCGCTCCTGGCCATGACAATGGCATTCGGAACCCTGTGTACCTCCAGGCTGGTGCATGGATTTAACTGTAAATCCGTAAGACCTGTTTTATTTACTAAGAAATTCTTTAATAATATTTACCTCATCGGTGCATTTGTGTTAGGATTAGTATTAATCACCTCTGTGCTGATGATTCCGGGGCTGCACAAAATTTTCAGCGTGCAGACATTGGATATGGCACAGCTTTTCACAGTGTACGGCCTGTCCATTGCAAACCTGCCGGTTATCCAGGCGCTGAAATGGGTACGTGCGAAACTGAAAAAGTAATCAAAGAGGGGAGAAGGAGAGGAGAAGTATGAACCTGAATAAAAAAGATATGAAGAATCTGATGCTTCTGATTCTGTTTGCAGTGGTTGTCTATGTGGGAATACAAAGGGCAGATGTACTGCTGGTCTTTGCACGTTTCATGGTAGGGATAGCCTATCCTTTCCTTCTGGGAGCCGCATTTGCCTTTGTACTGAATGTTCCCATGAGCTTTCTGGAAAAGAGACTTTTCGGAAGTGCCGAGAGTAAAGGAAAGATGAAAAAGCTGGGACGCCCGCTGAGTCTGATCCTCTCCCTCATTCTGGTGGTGGGCGTAGTGCTTGTAGTCATCCTTGTGGTTGTACCGGAAATGGGTCAGACCTTTATGAGTGTGAGTGCCAGCATAGAAGCCGCCATACCGAGGCTTCAGACTTGGGCTGTGGAAACCTTCCACAACAACAAACAGATTGCTGAGTGGATCCAGAACCTGGAATTTGACTGGAATTCCATAATCGGCACAGCAGTTGACTTCCTGAAAAACGGTGCCGGAAATGTGCTCAACTCCACAGTGGCAATGGCACGCACAGTGGTCAATGTACTTATGAATTTTTTCATCGCCCTTGTATTTGCCGTATATATCCTTCTGCAGAAGGAAAAGCTGACGGTGCAGGTTCAGAAAGTTTTCTACGCTTTTCTGTCTGCAAAGATGGTGAAAAAGGTTCTGGAGGTGTGTTCCCTCAGTTACAGGACATTTGCCAGCTTTGTCACCGGTCAGTGTCTGGAGGCAGTGATCCTGGGAACCATGTTTTTCGTATCCATGACCCTGTTTCGTTTCCCGTACGCTATGCTGATCGGTATACTGATTGCATTTACAGCGCTGATTCCCATATTCGGAGCGTTTATCGGCTGTGTTGTGGGTACCTTTCTGATATTGGTGGTGGATCCCATGAAGGGGCTGGCATTTATCGTGCTGTTTCTGGTGCTGCAGCAGATTGAGGGGAATCTGATCTATCCTCATGTAGTCGGGAACTCGGTGGGGCTGCCCTCTATCTGGGTGCTGGTGGCAGTGACCGTGGGCGGCAGTCTGATGGGTGTTGTGGGTATGCTGATCTTCATACCGCTTACATCTGTTGTGTACGCGCTGTTCCGCCAGACCGTTTACAAGAAATTGAAGGAGCGGAATATTCATGATATTTGAGACACATGCACATTACGATGACGAGGCGTTTGACGGGGACAGGGACAGCCTCTTAACCTCCATGGCGCAGCACGGAATCGGAACGATCATCAATGTGGGCGCCAGCCTGCGGGGTGTGGAGGATACGGTCAGGCTGACAGAAAAGTATCCTTTTGTCTACGGAGCAGTGGGCGTTCATCCCGACGAGGTGGGCAGCCTTGATGAGGAGAAAATAAAATGGCTCAGAAGCCTGTGTGATCTGGAGAAGATCGTGGCAGTGGGTGAGATTGGCCTTGACTATTATTGGGATAAGGAACATCATGAGGTCCAGAAAAAATGGTTTGTCCGCCAGATGGATCTGGCAAAAGAGACCGGGCTTCCCATTATTGTACACAGCCGTGATGCGGCAAAGGACACACTGGATCTTATGAAAGCAGAGAGGGCAGATAACCTGAAGGGCGTGATCCACTGCTATTCCTATTCTGTGGAACAGGCAAAGGAATACATGAACATGGGGTATTATCTGGGCGTAGGCGGAGTCGTCACCTTCAAAAACGGAAAGCGGCTGAAAGATGTGGTGGAATACGCACCGCTGGATTATCTTCTGCTGGAGACAGATGCCCCGTATCTGGCACCTGAACCCTACAGAAGACACAGAAACTGTTCTGTGTATCTGACTTATGTGGCGGAGGAGATTGCCAGGATCAAGGGCGTTTCCTATGAGACTGTGGTGGATGTGACCAGGGAAAACGCCAAAAAGCTGTTTGGTATATGATAGGGAGGAAGCGTCAGCCGTGAAGTCGGGCAGAGCGGCCTTAAACAAGAGGGTATTGTAAAAACGTATTTTACAACACCCTCTTGATTTTTTGTATACCGATTGGTATAATAATAGGCAGAACAAAGGATGAAAATAAAAAACAAAAGATAGATACAATGCAGAACAGCCGGGAGGCAGTTATGGATAATAAAGAATTGATATTAAAGTCGGCGCTTGATCTGTTTTATGCCAAGGGGTATGATGCGGTGGGCGTCCAGGAGATCGTGGATAAGGCCGGAATCTCCAAGCCAACTTTATATTACTATTTTGGAAGCAAGCTGGGACTTTTGCAGAATCTGCTGGAGACAGGATATCAGGAGTTTGAAAGCAGGCTGATCGATATAGCCAGGCCGGGGGAAAGCCTTCCGGGTGTGCTTTATCAGGCAGCGCGGACATTTTTTGACTATGCTGCGTCCAATCAGAAATTCTATTTATTCATGCTGTCTCTGTTTTATTCCGGAAGAGAGAACGAGGCCTATAAGACGGTTTCGCCCCTTATAGAGCGGTATTATAAGATCATTGTGAAGATATTTGAGGATGCATCCCCCCAATTGGGGAACATGCGGGGGCGGCAGGAATTATTTGCCGTGGGGTTTACAGGTGTGCTCAACCATCATATTATGACAGTGAGCTACGGGCTATCCGAAGAGGAAAGATTTGAAATTTCTGATGAGACCACATATGAGATTGTGCATCAGTTTATGTATGGGATATATTCGTAGTCAAGGAATGGCGTTCCTGCATGGTTTGTCTGGGCCTGCCGCATCGGGCAGAGCCGGAAAAGGAGGAAACGAAACATGGCAAAATGGTATGAAGAGGCAGTATTTTACCATATGTACCCTATCGGGATGACGGGCGCCCCCAGGGTGAATAGAGAAGAAGGTGTTGTACACCGCTTCGCGGAGCTGGAGAAATGGCTGCCGCACCTTGCGGACATTAAGGCAACAGCAATCTATATCGGACCTCTGTTTGAGTCCACCACCCATGGGTATGACACCAAGGATTATAAGACTGTGGACCAGCGGCTTGGTGACAATGAAGACTTTACCAGATTTGTGAAAAAGGCGCACGAGCTGGGAATCAGGGTCGTGGTGGACGGTGTGTTCAACCACACGGGAAGAGAATTCTTTGCCTTCAGGGACATCCAGCAGAACCGGGAGGGTTCCAGGTACTGCGGATGGTATAAGGGCATCAATTTCGGATGGAACAATCCCTACAATGACGGATTTTCCTATGAAGCCTGGAGAAACTGCTTTGAGCTTGTGAACTTAAACCTGCAGAACCCGGAAGTAAAAGGTTATCTTCTGGATGTGATAGATGAGTGGATCGATACCTTTGATATTGACGGCATCCGCCTGGACTGCGCGGATTGTCTTGACTTTGGCTTCATGGAGGAAATGCGCAGGCGCACAGGTAAGAAGAAAGAGGACTTCTGGCTTATGGGGGAGGTCATCCACGGAGACTACAGCCGATACATCCAGGACGGACAGAAAATGCTGCACAGTGTTACGAATTATGAACTTCACAAGGGCATATATTCCGGACACAATGACCACAATTACTTTGAGATCGCCCATACCATAAGACGGGAATTTGAGGAGAACGGCGGTATCTACAGGGGGATGAAGCTGTATTCCTTTGTTGACAATCACGATGTGGACCGCATTTACAGTAAAATCAATGTGAAGGAGCATATTTACCCCATCTATACACTGCTGTATACGCTTCCGGGGATACCATCCATCTATTACGGATCGGAATGGGGAATTGAGGGAAGCAAGAACAACGGCGGTGATGACGCTCTAAGGCCGGCCGTGGATATCAGGGAAGCCCTGGAAGAGCATAAGGATTCCGGGATCATGCTCTGGGTCAAGACACTGGGAGAAATGCACGAGAAGTATAAGACCTGCCTTGCAGAGGGAAGATACAGGGAATTGATGCTCACCAACAGGCAGTTTGCGTTTGTCAGATTTACAGAGGAGGAAGGTCTTGTCACGGCTGTGAACAATGACGAGAATCCGGCACAGGTGAGTATTCCGGTGCCGGTGGAGAATAAACGTTATGTAAACCTTTTGACACAAGAGGAAGTGGAGCCGGAGAACGGCAGGCTGAATTTTACCATAGAAGCAGCGGGAAGTGTTCTGCTGGAAATCCTGCAGCAGGGTTAAAGTGCTGTAAAATCAGAGGAAGACAAAGGGGAAGGACTTATGGCTAAAGGAAAAACAATGAGATTCTCGGAGATGGACCGCTATTTATTCGGGGAAGGAACACATTATGAAATCTATAAGCTGATGGGTGCACATCCCACAACACAGCGGGGCAAAGACGGCGTCTATTTCGCCGTCTGGGCACCTCATGCGGAATCCGTGTCCGTTGTGGGGGATTTCAACAAATGGGACCCCGATAAAAATGTGATGAAGTGTGACAATGACATGGGCATTTACCAGCTCTTTGTGCCCAAGGTGCGGGAAGGTGATCTGTACAAATTCTGCATCACCACATACAAGGGCAAGCTGCTCTTCAAGGCAGACCCCTATGCAAACTACGCGGAGCACCGCCCGGGTACAGCTTCCTGTGTATATGACATCACCAAATTCAAATGGGGAGATTCCGTCTGGATGAAAAAGCGCCTGGAATACAATGCGAAGAAGGATGCCATGTCCATTTATGAACTGCACCCGGGTTCCTGGAAGAAACACCCTTTAAAAGACGGGGATGAGGACGGATTTTACAATTACAGAGAGCTGGCCCATTCACTGGCTGACTATATCAAAGAGATGGGGTATACCCATGTGGAGCTGATGGGTATTGCGGAACATCCCTTTGACGGCTCCTGGGGATACCAGGTCACAGGTTATTATGCCCCTACATCCAGGTACGGTACGCCCGAGGATTTCCAGTATTTCGTAAATTACATGCACAAGAATAAGATCGGTGTCATTTTGGACTGGGTACCGGCCCATTTCCCGAAGGACGCCCACGGACTGGCTGATTTTGACGGAACCCCCACATATGAATATGCGGACCCAAGAAAGGGTGAGCATCCGGACTGGGGGACCAAGGTATTTGATTACGGCAAGAATGAGGTGAAAAATTTCCTCATCGCAAACGCGTTGTTCTGGATACAGGAATATCACATTGACGGACTCCGTGTGGATGCTGTTGCCTCCATGCTGTATCTGGACTACGGAAGAGAGGCCGGACAGTGGATACCAAACAAATACGGGGAAAATAAGAACCTGGAGGCGATCGAGTTCTTCAAGCACCTGAACTCCGTAGTTCTGGGCAAGAACAAGGGGGCTGTCATGATCGCGGAGGAATCCACAGCATGGCCCATGGTAACCGGCAAGCCTGAGGAGGGCGGCCTGGGATTCAGCTTAAAATGGAATATGGGATGGATGCACGACTTCCTGGAGTATATGAAGCTTGACCCATATTTCCGTAAATATAATCACCATAAGATGACGTTCTCCATGAGTTACGCCTACAGCGAGAACTACGTCCTTGTATTATCTCATGATGAAGTCGTGCATCTGAAATGCTCCATGATCAACAAAATGCCCGGTCTCGGACAGGATAAATTCGAGAATCTGAAGGCAGGGTACAGCTACATGTTCGGGCATCCCGGCAAGAAGCTGCTGTTCATGGGACAGGAGTTCGGTCAGTTCCAGGAATGGAGCGAGGCCAGGGAGCTTGACTGGTTCCTGCTGGCAGAACCGTGCCATCAGCAGCTTCAGGCTTACGTGAAGGAACTGCTTGCTTTATATAAGAAGTATCCGGCCCTCTACGCAAATGACGACAGCCAGGAAGGGTTTGAGTGGATCAATGCGGATGACGCCGCGAGAAGTATTTTCAGTTTTGTGAGAAAGTCGCCTACCGGAAGGAATAATCTGCTGTTTGTCATCAATTATACACCGGTTGCCAGAGAGGATTACCGGGTCGGGGTACCTAAGAGAAAACAGTATAAGCTGATCCTGAACAGTAAGGACCCTAAATTCGGCGGAGATACGCCGGTGGAGCAGACCGTTTACAAGGCTGTGAAGAAGGAATGTGACGGAAGGGATTACTCCTTTGGTTATCCGCTGCCGGCTTATGGGGTGGCTGTGTTCCTATATTAAAAATGATAATAAGTTAAGGGAAGGTGCGTTTCCGCTCAGTGGGAACGCGCTTTCTTAATATCTCATGGAATAAATCAATATACTGGTAGAAAGAAGCCCTCAATTTAAGAAGGCAGAAACGGAGTTTTATTATGCAGATTATAGATATGCACTGCGACACCATCAGCAAAATCCGCCAAATGGAAAAAGAGGGCAGTCCTGCTTCCCTCCGCCATAATTCCCTCAGTGTAGATTTGGAAAAGATGAAAAAGGGCGGCTATGCCCTGCAGACCTTTGCCATATACGTTAACTGGGAGGAGGAACCGGACGCAGAGGCGGCTGCCGGAGATATCCTGAAAATCTTTCAGCGGGAAATGCAGCGAAATGCTGACCTGATCTCCCAGGTCAGAACCTACAGTGAGCTGGAAGCAAACGAAAAGGCGGGTAAGATGTCAGCCCTTCTCTCCCTGGAGGAGGGCGCCATATTCCAGAACTCTCTGGATTCCCTCAGATGGTTTCACCGACAGGGCGTCAGAATGGCAACTCTTACCTGGAACTATGAGAACGATTTTGGCTTTCCCAACTGTATGGGGGACCCTCTTACGCAGAAGACCTGGAGCTGGGGTGATGACCGGGGACTGAAGAAAAAGGGCCTGGAGTTTCTGGAGGAGCTGGAACACCTGCATATCCTGGTGGATGTATCCCATCTGTCCGACGGCGGCTTTTGGGATGTGGCGGAACATTCCACCCGCCCTTTCCTGGCCAGTCATTCCAATGCAAGAGGCCTGGTAAAAGGTTCCGCCAGAAATCTCACAGACGATATGATACGCACCCTGGCTGACCGGGGCGGTGTGATGGGCCTGAACTACGCAGTCTCCTTCATGCGCCCCAACTGGAAACCCGGAGAAGCCGGCACAACAGTGGAAGAGATCGTACAGATGGCGTCCTATATTCTGAACGTCGGCGGAAGTGACTGCCTGGGTCTGGGCAGCGATTACGACGGCATCCTGGAACTCCCCGAGATCTCTGACTGCAGCCAGGTACAGCTTCTGGCAGAGCAAATGGAAAAACACGGCTTTACATACAGCCAGACAGAAAAGATTCTGGGAGGAAATGTGAGAAGGTTCCTGAAAGAAAATTGTAACGATTCAGCCGGCTGAATCGTTACGGTATTCGCCCATTAAAAATCGCTTTGTGATGGGGCCAATACCTGCTCTTATCTATACGTCCCACACCGAATTCCGCATGATTCCTGACATAACACAAAAACCTGCCGCCCCTGCTCCCAGCACGTCATCCACATGATCCGGTGTAATACCGCCAATGGCATATACAGGAATCCCAACCGATTCACAGACGTTTTTCAGAAAAGGCAGCCCTCTGGCAGCAAGTCCCTTTTTGCAGTCCGTCAGGAAAATATGCCCTGCCGTTACATAACCGGCCCCCATCTTCTCAGCAAAAATGGCCTCCTCCACCGAATGAACAGAAACACCGATCAGATCAAAATCCATAAGCAGCCTGCTCCTCTCATCAGAACCTGATAGACGTTCACTTTCGCCGGACTTTACACAGATATTATCCCCGCAAAACCTTGAAAAAGGCAGGTGGATACGAGGACAGCCAAGCTCCCTTGCCGCCTCTGCCCGGGAATGCAGAATACAGTCAACATCATATCGCCTGCATATCTTAAGCACCTTCATAGCCAGTTCTCTATATTCCCCGACTCCCAAATCTTTTTCTCTCAACACAATTCCTTTTGGCTTTTTAGCAGCCACCGTCTCGATCCGCTCCAGAAAATCCCCATCACAAATCAGCCGATTGGTAATCACCAGCATCTTATCAAATCTTAACCCATTCCTCATTTTACCCATAATACTACCTCTGCCAATTTGTGTGGAATAAAGCCAGCTCCCATATGGCAGTTTTCCTCCGCTTTTATTTAGTTTCCGTGATGACAGCAAGCATACAAAGGGATATCCACCCTGCCCGCTATACTACACCTCGCTGTTATACGAATACATAATCATTCATGACCACCTGCATTCCCCCGTCTCTGACAGCCCTGCAGACCTCCTCAACACCTCTGTCATCTGAAATCTCAAACTGGTCATCCCCCTTATCCTCCAGCTCCTCCACATGACTGCCGACTCCGGTACTTACCCCTGCAGAAATCTTAGTCGCTGCGATCGTGACCACATGATCCCGGAACTCAGCCCGTTCCCTGGTAGAAATCGTGATTCCGGCAAACGGCATAAAGAGTCTGTAAGCCATGATCACCTGAAGAAGCTGTGGTTCATGCACATCCTTAGGATTGATCTTATCATTATTAATGATCGGCCTGAGACGCGGGCAGGAAAACGCAATCTCAGCCTGCGGATATTTCCGCTGCAGATACCAGGCGTGCATCCCTGTAGCAAATGCATCCTTTCTGAAATCATCCAGCCCCAGAAGTGCCCCAAAAGCAACTCCTCTCATTCCGCCTTTCAATGCCCGCTCCTGCGCGTGAAACCGATAAGGGAAGATTCTTTTATGCCCGGCCAGATGCAGCGTCTCATACTTATGGGAATTATAAGTCTCCTGAAATACGGTCACATAATCAGCTCCGCATTTATGGAGATAGGCATACTCCTCACTGTTCATAGGATAGACTTCCAGTCCCACCATTTTAAAGTATTTTCTGGCAATCCTGCACGCCTCCCCCAGATACCTGACATCACTTTTTGCACGGCTCTCGCCGACCAGTATAAGAATTTCTTCCAGTCCTGTTTTGGCGATCGCAGCCATTTCCAACTCGATTTGCTCCGCGGTAAGCCTTGCCCTGCGGATATGGTTATGGCAGTTGAAACCACAGTAAATGCAGTGGTTTTCACAGTAATTGGAGATATAAAGCGGCGTAAAGAGATTTACACAGTTTCCGAAGTGTTTCCTGGTTTCAGCCCGCGCAGCCTGTGCCATCTCTTCCAGGAAAGGTTCCGCGGCGGGAGACAGAAGCGCTGCGAAATCCTCCGGTGTCCGTGTGTCATGGGACAGTGCAGCCAGTACGTGTGCTTCTGTATAACGGTGATAGTCATAGCTGTCCATGGCACTTATCACTTTATCCATAACATCAGAATCCAGAGCTTCCATACCCTCCATATATTCCATATGATTTGTTCTTGATGCAGTCATTTTTCCACCTCCTTATTGTTCCAGAAATCCGGTGAGCGGAGAGGAGGCGCTGGCTCTGCCGTTTACAACGCGCCCAAGGCCCGATAGGTATGCGGTACGTCCTGCTTCAATGGCTTTTTTAAAGGCTTCCGCCATGGCGGGTATGTCGCCGGAAGTGGCAATGGCTGTATTTGCCATGACTGCGGCAGCGCCCATCTCCATGGCTTCACAAGCCTGGGAAGGGCGGCCGATTCCTGCGTCTACAATAATGGGAAGGTCAATTTCCTCGATAAGGATTTTGATGAATTCCCTTGTGCACAATCCCTTGTTGGTACCAATGGGGGCACCTAACGGCATGATACACGCAGCTCCGGCATGTTCCAGGTCTCTGGCGGCGTTTAGATCAGGGTACATGTAAGGCATGACAATAAAGCCCTCTTTTGCCAGCATCTCTGTGGCGCGGATGGTTTCCTGATTGTCCGGCAGCAGGTATTTGGAGTCTCGGATGACCTCAACTTTAACAAAATCCCCGCAGCCCAGTTCCCTGGCGAGGCGGGCGATCCTTACTGCTTCATCCGCAGTTCTGGCCCCGGAGGTGTTGGGAAGGAGTGTTATGCTGTCCGGTATATGTTCCAGTATACTGGCAGTGCCGCTGTTGGCTCTGCGTACAGCCAGAGTAATGATTTCAGCCCCGGCATTTTTAACGGCAGCGTGGATCAGTTCCGGATTGTATTTGCCGGAACCCAGAATAAAACGGGAGTGAAATTCGTGTCCTCCCAATATAAGTTTGTCATCTTTTATCATGTCTTTTTCCTCTTTTCTATACGTCTTTTTCTCCGAGAATGAGCCGCAGTATCATATTGGCCTGATGTGCTGCACAGAGAGTGACTCTGGGAGCTGTCAGGCTTATGCCGGAGGCAATGTCACTGGTGCCGTCCCCGCAGAGATACAGGTTTTTCATCCTCTTTTCTGTATGTATGGAGTTGCTGCTCCCATAGCCGGCCATGCCCGAACCGGATACAATGAAAGTATCCGGACGGTGTTCCAGAAGATAGTTGACCAGCATGGCCTTATTTTCTGCCCGGTCAAATGCTTCACAGATGATCTTGTCATCCCTAAACAGGCGGTCTATATTGTTCTCTGTTACCTTAACTGTGTCGGTGCGGACTGAGATGTAAGGGTTGATCTCTGAGATTTCTTCTTTCAGCGCTTCTGTTTTATACCTGCCTAAATGCTTCATCCTGTAAATCTGCCGGTTCAAATTGCTGGGCTCCACCCGGTCAAAATCGATCAGGTGAAGACTTCCGATGCCGGTACGCGCCAGCATTACAGCCACATGGGAGCCCAGACCGCCGAGGCCGGCAATGGCGGCACCGGCATTCCGGAGTTTCCGGTGTATGGGGAGGGTATGGCGTTCTATAAGAACTTCCTCGATTTCGTCTTTGGACAGGATCGTATGTCTTTCTTTCAAATCAGCCGCCTCCTACAAAGCTGACAATTTCATAGGTATCTCCATCCTGAACGATGGTGTCAGCGTAACGGTTTTTGGAAAGAATATCACCGTTTCTCTCCACCGCGATGCGCTGCAGGGAATAGCCCTGTTCCACTAGGAGGGTTTCCACTGTACAGGGGGCAGTAAGATGAATGGCATTTCCGTTGATTGTTATCATTTGATATACCTCTTTATGTATGTGCTGTGTGACTGCTTAACAGGTCTTCGTATTTGCAGTGTTGCTTTTATCATTCGTCATAGATGCTGACAATCTCGCCTTCCAGGATACGGTTCATGTTCCTGACTGCGCAGAAATTACCGCACATGCTGCAGGTGTCCTCCTTTTCAGGCTTTGCCTCTGCCCGGTAGCGCCCGGCTTTTTCCGGGTCCAGACAGAGACGGAACATTTCTTCCCAGTCCAGTTTCTTGCGGGCTGTACTCATTTTATTGTCCCAGTCGGCAGCGCCTTTTACACCTTTAGCAATATCTGCGGCATGTGCTGCGATGCGGGAAGCTATAATACCTTCCTTTACGTCCTCCAGATTGGGCAGACGCAGGTGTTCCGCCGGGGTCACATAGCACAGGAAGGAAGCGCCGTAGGTGGCTGCAATGGCACCGCCGATGGCAGCGGTAATGTGGTCGTATCCGGGGGCAATGTCTGTCACCAGGGGACCCAGCACATAGAAGGGGGCACCCTGACAGAGTGTCTGCTGAATCTTCATATTGGCCTCAATCTGGTCAAGGGGCATGTGTCCGGGGCCTTCTACCATAACCTGTACATCCTTTTCCCAGGCGCGTTTTGTCAGCTCACCCAGAGTAATCAGCTCCTCAATCTGGGAAATATCAGAGGCATCCTGAATGCATCCGGGGCGGCAGGCGTCTCCAAGGCTCATGGTAATGTCGTATTCCCGGCAGATATCCAGAATCTCATCATAATGTTCGTAGAAGGGGTTTTCCTGGCCTGTCATTTCCATCCAGGCAAAGATAATGGAGCCCCCGCGGGAAACGATATTGGTCAGACGTTTGTTTCGTTTGAATTTTCCGGCAGTCTCTTTGTTGATGCCGCAGTGGATGGTCATGAAGTCCACACCGTCCTCGGCGTGCATGCGGACAATGTCAAGCCACTGCCGGGAAGTGATCTCTTTCAGGGGTTTGTGATAGTAGACTACAGCGTCATAGATGGGGACGGTTCCGATGATGGCAGGGCATTCTTTTGTCAGGCGTCTGCGGAAGGTGCGGGTATCCCCGTAGGAGCTCAGATCCATAATAGATTCAGCACCCATTTTTACCGCGTTGTTGACTTTTTCAATTTCCATGTCCATGTCTTTGCAGTCCCTGGAAATGCCCAGATTTACATTGATCTTCGTTCTGAGCATGGAACCAATGGCGTTTGGCTCCAGAGAGGTGTGTTTTTTGTTGCAGGGAATGATGACCTGGCCTTTGGCCATGAGAGCCATGAGTTCTCTGACATCCATCTGTTCTTTTTTGGCTGCCGATTCCATCTCTTTTGTGATAATGCCTTTTCTGGCAGCGTCCATCTGTGTTGTGTACTGCATGTAAATCTCCTTTCTGTGTGACACGGAAATGCCCGGAAGGAGATAGAAGAGGTGAAAAAAATGCACCCCTGATGGGGTGCACCAAATATTACATAAACTTCTGGTTCGCTTCCTACGCCGGCATTATCCGTATCAGGTTCTCAGGGTCGAAATCCGTTCGTATTTCCTCTCAGCCGACGCGTCAGCTCCCCTTGCGTATTCAATTGTTTTCAGGTATTTTTCCTGCCATAATCATATAGCGGCTGGAGAAAATTGTCAACACTGAATTTTATATTATATATTTTTGATCAGATATTCCTGTCTGCCATCCCGCAGAAATACAGGAAGGGTATCCATGGAAGCTTCCGCTTCGATCCACTGTCCGCCTTCCAGAATTTCACCCGTATGGGCATTGGTCCAGGTGCTGCCCTTAGGCAGATAGACCTTCCGCCTGAAGGCGTGGGGTTCCACAATAGGAGCTGCCAGAATGTCCGGGCCGTACATGTACTGGGTATCCAGTTCCCAGGTGTTTAAATCCTCCGGGAATTCATAGAACATGGTACGCATAACCGGAGCGCCTGTCTCGTGGGCCTCAGCCATAAGGCTTCTGGTATAATCCCGCATCATTTCACGGATCTCAATGAATTTCTTCATGATCTGGTAATTTTCTTCCCCATAACTCCAAATCTCATTGTCTGTGCCGGTTCCCTCAGTCTCCTCTCCGTCTGCTTTGTAGAGCGGTGTGCGCGGGAGGCGGTTGCCGTGAAGGCGCATAACAGGGCAGAAGGCGCCGAACTGGAACCAGCGGATCAGCAGTTCCTGGAAGTCCTTGTCATAAATGTTGCCGCCGTGGAAGCCGCCGATATCTGTTGTCCACCAGGGGATTCCGGAGAGCCCCATCTGCAGGCCGGCCACGATCTGGTTGCGGAAATCCTGATAGGTGGAGTGGATATCGCCGGACCAGATCAGGGCACCGTACTGCTGGCTTCCTGCCCATGCACAGCGCACCAGGTTCAGAACGTCCTCCTGGCCAGCTGCTTTCTGGCCTTCATAGAAGCCGCGGGCGTATTCTCTGGGGTAAATGTTTCCCTGCTGCATGACGCTTCCGGCATAGTAACGGTAGTTTTCGTAATCATAGGTGGTATATTCCGGTTCCGCTTCATCCAGCCAGAAGAGTTTGATTCCGTTTTCCCTGTAATTCTTTCTGCATTTCTCCCAGACATATTCTCTGGCCTCAGGGTTGGTGGCATCATAGAATACATTGTTGCCCTGGAAATCCATCTGGACGTTCAGGCCGTGTTCTGTCTGGACGAGAAGACCCTTCTGGCGCATCTCCTTGAAGTTCTCACTGCGCCAGTCGATCTGGGGCCACACGGATACCATAAGTTCCATTCCGTAAGAGCGCAGTTCTTCCGCCATGGCCTTGGGATCCGGGAAGAAATGCTCATCAAAACGGTAGTCTCCGCACCGCGGCCAGTGATAATAGTCAACCACAAACACATCCACAGGAATGCCCCGGCGGTGATATTCTCTGGCAACAGACAATACCTGTTCCTGGTTATGGTAGCGCAGTTTGCACTGCCAGAAGCCCAGTCCGCATTCCGGCATCATGGGAGCGCGCCCTGTCACCTGGCTGTACTGAGATTCGATCTGAGCGGGAGTGTCGCCTGCTGTGATCCAGTAATCCATTTTTTTGGTGCTGTCAGCCCGCCACTCTGTTACATTTTTGCCGAAGGAGACGCTGCCGATGGCGGGATTGTGCCAGAAGAAGCCGTAGCCTTTGCTGGATACATAGAAGGGGATGGATGCCTGGGAGTTTCTGTGGGCCAGTTCAATATTGCAGCCTTTCAAATCCAGGATGTCCTGCTGATATTGGCCCATGCCGTATATTTTTTCGTCCTTGTTGGCCTCAAAGCTGACCTTCAGACGGTAATCGCCGCCGATATAAGGGGAAAATTTACGGGCCCTGCGGATCAGGGCGCCGCCGCCGTCCATCTCTTTGAGCAGTATTTCCTTTTTGTCGTCAAAGAAGGTGACAACCGCCGCGCTGTTCCAGCCTCTTGTGTCAATGAGAGCGGAGATTTTGCCGTTTGTGATCGTGGCAGTTTCCTCGTCTGCCTGAATCTGTGTGTGTGACGGTTCCTGTTCTTTCAGGGCACTGCTTGAAAGGTCCAGGGGACCGGAGGGTACGGAAACAACTCTCAGGCTGTTTGCGCCCCATGCCATAATGCGGAGGGTTTCGCCGGCATTGTGGTATTCAATATAATTTTCGCTTTGGGTAAAGAATGACATAATTTTCCTCCTGTAGATAAATAAGTTGTGTAGCGCTCTGGCCGGACAATCACGGCTGACGTTCATTTTCCAGTATTATAAGATTATCCCGGGGAAAAAACATCTATTATGATGTCAGGGTATATTAAAATCATGTCATATTTCTAAACTGGCTGGGTGTCATTCCCGTTGCCTTTCGGAAAGATACGGCAAAGTAGTTGCTGCTGTCAAATCCTACAGCAAGAGCAATATCTATGACGGGAAGACCGGTCTCCCTTAACAGCGACATGGAACGGTTAATGCGGTAGCGGTTCAGGTAAGAGACAGGGGTGGAGCGGAAAGATTTTTTGAAAAAACGGCAGAACTGTTCCCTGCTCAGGGAGACGGATTTGGCAAGGGAATCAAGGTTTAAGGGGTTCTGGTAATTTTCATCAATGTATCTTAGAATCTTCTTTTTTCGCTCCTCATTTATATAGTCGGATGTGGATTTTATATTGTGCTTTTCTTCTTTTATCAGAAGATGAAATAAAATCTGGTAAAGGTATCCCTTGATCAGCAGTTCCCGATAGGGATGGGAGGCGTGATAGGCTGCTGTGAGTTCCCCGAGGAGATGCTGAACAGCCTCACATTTCAAATCCGTGCCGTATATAACATAGGAGGACACAAAGCTGTTCTCAAAGAACGGATTTAACTGTCCGGCCTGGATGGCATCCTGATTTTTACTGGAAATAAAGTCAGGGTGGAACACAATGGAGGTAAAACGGCAGGTTTGATCCCTGTATTGATAGGCACCATGAAGCTGGTTTGGGGGGATCAGTACAATGGTGTCTTTTCCGGCAATGATGGAAATGCCGTCTACCACCAGCTCCATCATGCCTTCTGTCACAAAGAGGATCTCTGCCTCTTCATGCCAGTGGTTGTAAAGGATCAGCCCGTTTTCGCAGTATTCCATGTCCTGATATACCTGAAGGGGAAATTCATGGCTTCCGTGGGCTGCTTGTTCTTTTAAATTATCATTGACGGCTGGATCGATATTCATATAAGGAGTCTCCTATAATAAAAAAAGGCATTCAGGATTAAGAAGCTTCCGGAATGCCTTTACATTAAGTTTAAGTTCAGGTGTTATCTGTTGAATTTGGCTGCCAGATCCTCAAACTCTGAGGCGAAATCCCTGACTGCATCCTCACTGGTTGCCCAGGAAGTACAGAATCTGAGGCAGGTGTGTTCCGAATCGGGTTTGCACTGGAAGGTGGTCAGGAATCTTTCGTTTACCGCTTCCGCCAGAGCATCCGGGAAGATAGGGAATACCTGGTTGGTAGGTGCCGGCGCCAGAAGCGGGATGCCTGCTTTTTCAAACACATCCTTAAGAATCTGTGCCATGGCAACACCTTTGCGTCCAAGCTCCAGATACAGCCCTTCTTTAAAAAGTTCCTCGAACTGAACGCCCATCATCCAGCCCTTTGCAAGGATTGCTCCGTGCTGTTTCATATTGAAGCGGAAATGGTCTTTAAATTCTTCTTTTACAATAACAAGAGCCTCGCCGAACATGGCGCCCACTTTCGTTCCGCCGATGTAGAAGGCGTCACATAAATCCGGCAGGTCCGGGAAGGTCAGGTGTGTCTCCTCCACAGCCAGGGCCATAGCCAGGCGCGCGCCGTCCATGTACAGATACAGGTCGTGGCGTTTGCAGAAGGCATACAGAGTTTCCAGCTCTTCTTTGGTGTAAACAGTTCCCACCTCTGTGGGATTGGATATATAAACCAGGCGTGGTTCCACCCAGTGTTCATTTTCATGTAATTTTAAGACAGGACGAATCAGGTCCGGTGTCAGTTTTCCGTCATCCGCGGGAATGGAAAATACCTTATGCCCCGTGGATTCAATAGCCCCGGTCTCGTGAGTGTTGATGTGACCGGTATCGGCACTTAAAACAGCTTCATATGGACGCAGAATATGGGAGATAAAAGTCAGGTTGGTGAGAGTACCTCCGGCGATAAAATGAATGTCCACGCTGTAATCCTCAAGTGCTTCCTGAATCAATTCCCTTGCGTTGTCACTGTGCTCGTCCAGTCCGTATGAATTGTTCTGGTGATAATTGATGGTTTCCAGCGCCCTGAGTATGTTAGGGTGCGCTCCTTCACTGTAATCATTCTGAAAACTATACATGGCAAAAATCCCCTTTTCCTGTATTTCTATCCGCATCCGAAGTCCGTTTTTCAGGCTCCGAATGACATGCTGCTGTTTCAAGCTACATTCTATCACACTTTGCAGGAAAAACAAATCATTTCGTTGAAAATGTCCGTTTTTGTTGATATAATGGGCGCAACGAGCCAAGTGGGAGCTTGCTCACATTTGGCGACTGCAGAAGATTGGGAACGCAGTTCGCAATATAATGGGCGCAACGAGGCAAGTTTTGGATGAACTGTTGGATTGATATAACACATTATGATGTTCATGAGGAGAGGTGTATATGGAAGAGACCGTAAATAAATTATTTCAAGATATAAATCATCTCATACAGGAGTCAAAAACAAAAGTAGCGGCCGTTGCTAATGCGGAAATCACAATATTATTTTGGAATATTGGAAATCGAATTAATGAAGATGTATTGGGAAACGCCAGAGCTCAATACGGAAAGCAGATAGTCGTGACGTTGTCACGACAATTAACAGCATATTATGGTAACAGTTATGATGAGAAAAAATTACGAAGGATGATGCAGTTTGCAAAAAGTTTTCCTTCGTTGGAGAATGTCGTTACACTGTCACGACAATTATCCTGGTCACATTTCGTTGCATTGATTCCTGTAAAAGATGATGTTGCACGAGATTTTTATGCGGAATTATGCAGATATGAAAAATGGAATGTCAGAACATTGCGGAAAAAAATAAGTGGCATGTTGTATGAAAGAACCGCAATCAGTTCAAAGCCAGAAGAATTGATCAGACAGGAGATTGCGGAACTAAAGAATAAAGATAAAGTGTCTCCGGATATTGTTTTTCACAATCCATATTTTCTTGATTTTACCGGATTAAGAGGTAATTTTAAAGAAAAAAACCTTGAAGAAATGCTGTTGACCGAACTGGAGAAATTTATAATGGAGTTAGGAACAGGATTTACATTTGTTGAACGGCAGAAGCATATGGTAATAGACGGTGAGGATTTTTTTCTGGACATGTTGTTTTTCAACAGGGCATTACATAGATTGGTAGCGGTAGAACTAAAACTCGGAAAGTTTAAGGCGTCGTATAAAGGACAGATGGAATTGTATCTGCGCTGGTTGGAAAAGTATGAAATGCAGGACGGCGAGGAAACTCCTTTAGGGCTGATTTTATGTACAGAAGGAGGAAACGAGCAAATTGAACTTTTACAGTTAGATAAGGCGGGCATTCGTGTTTCACAGTATTTGACTGTTTTGCCGGAAAAGCATTTGTTAACAGAGCAGATTAACAGAGCATTAGAGGAAGCCAGAGAACGTCAGGCAATGGAATATGATGATGAGTATGATGATTAACAAGCACTAAGAAATAAAGTTAAGTGTGAAATATAAAAGTGAAATTGAACCGCAGTGTGCATCTGCTGGCGCAGCGATCCGGGTGAGAAGAGAGGTGAGGTTGTATCAAAATAGGTGAGGTTTCAAAATTACTGCATATATCCCAGGATACAATCCGCTACTACATGGAGCTGGGCCTTCTGGTTCCCGGGAGGCATGGGAATCTGTATGATTTCAGTGAGGACAGTATTGAGGACATCCGCTGGATTCATAAGCTGAAGGAAATGGGATTCCTGTTGAAAGAGATCCAGAAAGTTTTGTCTCTGCGGCGCACTTCCAACTGGGTAGAACCCCAGGAAATAGCCGAGTACCTGATTCTTCTGGACAAAAAGAAAAAATCCCTGCGAAAGGATATTGAAAATATCGAAGATGAGATTGCGCGTATAGAAGAGGAAGAGAAATCCTTTGCCATCGAGACAGCAGGGGATAAAGTGCTAGTGGGCGCTCCCCTAAAAGCGTTGGAATACCTGCGCTGTCCTTTCTGCGGAGAAGCCTTTGCCGTTGAGCAGGTGCAGATGAACAGCAGATATATTTATAATGGAAAACTGGCCTGTTCCTGCGGATATGCCCTTGAGATCAGGGACGGGATCATTTTGTCACCCAGCGCGGCAGATGAAGCGGACGGGGGTGCGGATCTGGAGCGGGAAAAATATAAAGATCTTCCCGCATCTGTGGTGACGATGCTGCAGAGAAGCTATAACTTTCTCCTTCATCGTATTTCAGGGATGCAGCTCTATGACAGGGTGGTTATGGAGACGGATATCAATGAATTTTTTTATTTGTATACGCATTTTAGAAAAATAGAGAACCGTGTGCTGTTCATCATTACAGACCGTTATCCACAGGTGCTCAGAATGTACAAAGAGAGGATTGAGTACCTGAAGCTTGACCTTGACATTCTGTATATTGCCGATGGAAGCGGTAATTATCCTTTGAAAAAGGGAAGCGTGGATCTGCTGATCGACTATTTCAGCTCGAATTACAGAGAAACATGCCGCGGGGAATCTATGTCCGGCCGGATGCTGGAATATCTGAAGGAAAACGGCGAGATTATAGGCTGCTATTTCTCCGGAAAAAATGAAGAAAGATTATTTGATAAAAAACAGTTCCTTGAGGAAAT
This sequence comes from Blautia sp. JLR.GB0024, assembly GCF_037000545.1. NCBI lineage: Bacteria > Bacillati > Bacillota > Clostridia > Lachnospirales > Lachnospiraceae > Blautia > Blautia sp. JLR.GB0024. The sequence continues at coordinate 382,898 of NZ_JBANBF010000002.1, forward strand.
GAAAGAGAATGGATATGCGCTTATAAAAGAGCGTACGATCGACTGCCCGGTGGAAGTCGGAAAAGGGAACCAGCTTTTACTGTATGAGAGCAAAACAGAGGAAAGTACAGCAGTACAAAAGACAGGCACACAAAAAACAGGCCGATGACCGGAAGAGGATTCTTCCGGTCATCGGCCTGTTTTTTTCCATCCTGCAAAAAGTTTATAGGATTTCAAGTCTTTTCAGGATTTCAGCCGTATGGCTGCAGCATTGGCATGTCCCGGGAAACCTTCCCCTTCCGCCAGGTGGGAGGCAAGTGCTGCAACCTGATGAGCAGCCTCCTTTGTCAGCCGCTGGGTCGTGCAGACCCTGGAAAAGGTACCGATCCAGACACCGCCGCTGTACCGGGCGGCCTTTCCTGTGGGCAGGGTATGGTTAATGCCGTTTACATAGTCACTGTATACAACAGCAGAATATTTTCCCATAAACAGGGAACCGTAATTCTTAAATTTATCCGTATAGGCCTCTGCACCGGCAAACTGCAACACCAGATGTTCCGGGGCAAAGGCATTGGCAAGACGGCATGCGTCATCCAGGGAGTCTGCCAGTATAACTTCACCGCAGGTGTTCCAGGAGGCGGATGCAATGTCCTCTGTCTCAAGCTCGGGAAGCTGCTTTTCCACCTGACGGATTACCTCAAGCCCAAGTGTCTTATCTGTGGTGATCAGCCGGGCAATCGCCTGGGAGTCATGTTCAGATTCTGAGAGAAGGTCCGCCGCGATGCAGGCAGGGTCTGCCTCCCGGTCAGCGATAACCAGAATTTCACTGGGGCCGGCCAGAAAGTCAATACCGATACGCCCGTAACACTGGCGCTTGGCCTCTGTCACATACTGGTTGCCCGGGCCTACGATCATGTCCACAGGTTCTATCTGCTCTGTTCCGCAGGCAAAGGCGGCAACCGCATGGGCACCGCTCAGCGCGTATATTTCACGGATCCCGGCAATATCCATGGCTACCAGGGTGGAAGGGTGGACACTGTCTGTCCCGTTGACGGCAGGCGTGCACATGGCAATTCTTCTCACATCTGCTGTCCGGGCAGTAATGCCCATCATCAGGGCAGTGGAGTACAGCGGATACCCGCCGCCCGGAACATAACAGCAGCAGGAGTCCACCGGAATGATCTTCTGTCCGAGAAAAATGCCCGGAGATATTTCATAATCGGAAAAACCGTGCAGGGAAGCCTTCTGTTTCAGGGCGAAATCCTCCAGACGCTGTGCCGTGGTTTTCAGGTCCTCGATCAATGCAGGGGAAGTAAGATCATAGGCCCGTCGGATTTCCTCCGGGGAAATGCGCAGGCTTGTGCGTGTATTTCCGTCAAATTGTGTATTGTATTCAATCAAAGCTCTGTCTCCCCTTGCGGAGACATCCCTGATAATGGCATGGACTTCGGCTTCCAGATTCTGTTGCTTCTGACGGTCCACAGGCTTTGCTTTTTTCAAATATTCCAAAAAAATCCCTCCCTTGCAGCTGGTTGTTACATCCAGTATACAAGAGAGGGAAATGCTTTGGCAAGCAGATTATTTCTGCCGGTATCCGTATGCCTCCAGATATTTTAAAGGGATGGACATACGCACCGTTTTGTTCGGATTTACAGTCTGGCAGATGGACAGGTCTGCAGCTATGGACTGGAGCATGATCGCCTCATCAGAGGTCAGTTCTGTTTCGGTTACCATGTAATCATGCAGGTACTCCACAGCTTTGGCCCAGGCCTCATCCACTGTTTTGCAGGAGGCAACAGCCATAACCTCTTTGTCAGTGACAACAATAGGGTATGGTTTCTGATGATCGGGGATCACGGTCAGTTTTAAGGTGACCTCACCTGCGATTTCCACACCGCAGCCTCCGATTTCCCCGTCGCCCATGCAGGCATGAAGATCACCCAGAGATAAAAGCGCACCTTCTGCAGCAACAGGGAAATAAATACTGGAACCTGTTTTAATCTGGGTACAGTCCATATTTCCGCCGTGGGAATCAGGTGTATCTGTGGGGATAGCCTGTCCTGCCGGGGCTACGCCGATGACACCGACCATGGGTTTTAAGTCAAGGGAAAGCCTGGGGCTGAAGCCGATCTTTCCGTTTCTTACCGGCAGACGTTTGACGGCAGGGGTTTTCACCAAATGAGCAAGGCAGCCAAATTCAGAATCAATTTCCGTTACGCCTGTGGGGGCGAGGGAGATATCCAGGATCTCTGCTTTCAGAGTATCCCCCGGTTTGGCGCCTTCAACAAAAATGGGGCCTGTGGCGGGGTTTAACTCATCAAAGAGCAGAGAGTCAAAGGAGCTGTCATCTGGGATCAGCCTGTCTTTAAAACAGTCATAGGTATGTACTGTGACGGTTTCACCGTTTTTAACTGTGAGAACAGGAGCGTGCTCTCTGCTCATGGTATAGATCACTTGGTCCCGGTTAAGATTTTTCATAAAGTTCCTCCAGAAAACAAACATTTTTATTCTTTAACAAGGCGTTTTTCCTTCTTTTCCACATACTGGTCAGAAGAAGGGTCATCCTCCAGCTTCATGATGGTCAGCCCTGTAAAGCCAAAGATGGCTGAGACGATAGGGCAGAGGATATTAAAGAAGCAGTAAGGCAGATAGGTCAGTGTGGGCACACCCAGGAAGCCGGACATGGTGGCACCGCAGGTATTCCAGGGGATGAGCGGGGAAGTGACAGTGCCGGCATCCTCCAGTACACGGGAGAGGTTCCTCGGGGCAAGTCCGCGCTTTCGGTATTCATCCTTGAACATTCTGCCCGGAATGGCAATGGCAATGCAGTGGTCTCCAAGGAGTACATTGCAGAACAGGGCAGAGATAATGGTGACAAGCACCAGTGAGCCTGTATTTTTGGCAAATTCCAGCAGTTTGTTGGCGATTACACTCATCATGCCGGTACATTCCAGTATACCGCCGAAGGACAGGGCGCAGATGATAAGGGAAACCGTCCACATCATGCTCATCAGTCCGCCTCTTGTGAGAAGTTCATCTACCATGGCATGGCCTGTCTCAACTACAACACCGTTCTGTACTGCATTGAACACAATGGATAAATCCTGATGCTGGAAGACAACCCCGCAGATCATACCGAGCACTGTTCCGGCGAAGAGACCGGGGATAGCCGGGACTTTTAGGGCAATCAGGACAATTACAATGACAGGTACCAGGAGCAGCCAGGGGGTAATGTTATAGTTGGCAGCCAGAGCGTCCAGGATTCCGTTGATCTGTCCGTGGTCTAACTCCTGTCCGGCAAAACGGAAACCGATGATACCGAAGCCCACAATGGAAATACCATAGGCAATGACAGTAGTGTACATCATATGTTTGATATGGTCTGTGAGTTTTGCGCCCGCAATGGCAGCAGCCAGGTTCGTGGTATCGGACAGGGGAGACATTTTATCACCGAAATAGGCACCGGATATAATGGCACCGCCTGCCAGACCGACAGGAATGTCCAGTCCCTTTGCGATTCCCACAAGGGCAATGCCGATGGTGCCCACAGTAGCCCAGGAACCGCCTGCAGCAAGGGAGACAATACTGCACAGGATCATACAGGCCACCAGGAAGAAGGCAGGCGTGAGAATCTGCAGCCCGTAGTAAACGAGTGCAGGAACTACACCGCCCACAATCCAGGTTCCAATGGTAGCGCCGATGATGATCAGCAGCAGCACAGCCTGCATAATACTTTTCAGCGATTCAATGGCCCCATCCTCCAAATCCTGCCAGGTGTAACCCAGAAAGACAATGGCAATAAATGCCGTAATGCAGGTACCCAGTATAAGCGGAACCTGAACATCCACCTTCAGCACAGACACAGAAAAAATCAGGATGATGACAGTCAGCACTACCGGTGTCAGAGCCAGGAGCAGGGTAGGCTCTTTCTTCACTTTTTCTTTTGCATTCATAAATCTTTTCCTCCATTCTTACTGAAAAACGCTTCAGCTTTTGATGAATTAAGACTATCATAGCCTGTAAAACCAATGTCAACAAGGAAAAAGAAGGATTTCATGGAGTATACTCCATATTTTGTATCAGAGTGTGTCGTAACGGTTCAGCTTGTCTGTACTGTTACAGCGTGTCAGAAAATTGCTCTTTTTCTGGACGAAAAAATCTTGCTAATTTCTATCAACATATGATAATATGATAAGAACGCAAAAGCGTTTTGGACAAATTCATGCACAGCAGGGGCGGAAGTGGTACTTTCGTCCCCTTTTACCGTGTTATGGTCGGGCAGAGAGATACCGGCCGTGGACGGATATGAAATTGGCTGGATCTACAGGCAGATAATAAGTTTCAGACATACTCAGATACAATATAAATAAAATTAATTTTGAAAGGATGAGACAGAGATGACAAAGATTGACATTTTTTCGGGTTTTTTGGGAGCAGGTAAGACAACTTTGATTAAAAAGCTTCTGAAAGAGGCATACAAAGGCGAGCAGGTAGTGCTCATTGAAAATGAGTTCGGAGAGATTGGTATCGACGGCGGTTTTCTGAAGGAGGCCGGAATTGAGATTCGTGAAATGAATTCCGGTTGTATCTGCTGTTCCCTGGTCGGGGATTTTGGGGAGGCTTTAAAAGAGGTGATTCAGAAGTATGAGCCGGACCGTATTATCATTGAGCCCTCAGGTGTAGGAAAACTATCCGATGTGATCAAAGCAGTTAAAAAAGTGGAAGGAGAGGTTGACATAAAACTCAACAGCTTCACAACACTTGTGGATGTTATGAAATGCAAAATGTATATGAAGAATTTTGGTGAATTTTTCAGCAATCAGATAGAGTATGCAGGGACTATTATCCTGAGCAGAACGGACAAAGCGGCAGAGGAGAAGGTAATCGCAGCCCTTCAGATAATCCGCGGATTGAATAAGTCGGCTGCAGTTATCACAACACCGATTGAAAAATTATCCGGGGCAAAAATTCTGGATACCATGGAAAATAACCGTTCTCTGGAAAAAGAGCTTCTGGAAGAGGAAGTATGCCCGGTATGCGGCGGACACCATGAGCATCATCATGAAGAGGAATGCGGTCATGAGCATCACCATGGAGAGGAATGCGGTCATGAGCATCACCATGGAGAGGAATGCGGTCATGAGCATCACCATGGAGAGGAATGCGGTCATGAGCATCACCATGGAGAGGAATGTGATCATGACCATCACCATGGAGAGGAATGCAGTCATGACCATCACCACGGAGAGGAATGCGGCCATGAGCATCACCATGAAGAGGAATGTGATCACGACCACCACCACACCGAATCCTGCGGCTGCGGTCACACCCATGGCCACCATGACCATGACCATCATCACCATCACGCAGACGAAGTTTTCACCAGCTGGGGACGCGAGACAGCCAAAACTTACACAGAAGAAGAAATCCATGTTATCCTGGAAGCACTGTCAGACGATGAGGAATACGGCATGATCCTTCGTGCAAAAGGAATGGTAGAAGGCAAAAACGGAAGCTGGATTTATTTTGACATGGTACCGGGCGAGGCAGATGTGCGTGAAGGTTCACCGGAATATACGGGCAGGATCTGTGTGATCGGCTCCAAGCTCAAAGAAAGCAGTCTGGAAAAACTTTTTAAACTGGCATAAGAACAAGCTCTAGGGAAAGGACGTGGAAAAATGGATGAAATTACAGTACCTATTTATCTCATGGCAGGATTTTTGGAGAGCGGCAAGACCTCTTTCCTGAATTTTACCATTGAGCAGGATTATTTTCAGATAGACGGCCCCACACTTTTGATCCTCTGTGAGGAAGGTGAGGAGGAGTTTGACAAACAGGCATTAAAAAAGAGCAGGACTTCTGTGGAAATCCTGGACAACCCCGAGGAACTGACGCCGGAGCGTCTTGTGGCATACGATGCATTTTACAATCCGGCCCGCATTATTATTGAATACAACGGCATGTGGCAGCTCAGTAAACTGGAAGAGATGGATATGCCGAAAGGCTGGGGAATCGTCCAGCACATTGTGACGGTGGATGCCAGCACCTTCCAGGTGTATATGAACAACATGAAATCCCTTTTTGTGGAAATGATAAGAAATGCGGACATGGTTCTTTTTAACCGCTGCGAGCAGGGTATGCCGCTGGCAACCTTCCGCAGAAGTGTGAAAGTAGTGAATCAAGCAGCAGAGATCATCTTCGAGGATGAGGAAGGCGAGATTGAAAATATTTTTGAAGATGAAATGCCTTTTGACGTAAACGCAGATATTATTGAGATCATGGACGAGGATTACGGCATCTGGTTCATTGACGCCATGGACCATCCGGAAACCTACAAAGGGAAAAAAGTTTCTTTCACAGGCATGGTTTTAAAATCCAGAGAATTTGCGAAAGATATGTTTGTGCCCGGCCGTATGGCTATGACCTGCTGTGCGGATGATACCACATTTATCGGCTATGTCTGCAAAAGCCCGGAAGCACGTTCTTTAAGAACAGGAAAATGGGTGAAGGTTGTGGCAGAAGTGGATTATGAGTATATGGACTTCTACAATAAAGAGGGTCCTGTGCTCACCGCAGTATCCGTGGAACAGACAGAGCCGCTGAAAGAAGAACTGGTATATTTCAACTAAAAAAGCGAGGAAATAACTAAGGAGAATCAACCACATGTATTTAATTGCAGGACTTGGAAACCCGGGAAAACAGTATGAGAGAACCCGCCACAATATGGGGTTTGATACCGTGGACGAGCTGGTTGACCGGCATAGGATTCCCGGATCAGGCATCCAGCACAAGGCAATGTACGGCAAAGGGATGATCGCTGGTGAAAAAGTGATACTGGCAAAGCCCCTTACCTATATGAACCTGAGCGGTGATTCTGTACGGGAGTTTATCAATTACTATAAAATAGACCCGGAGACAGAGCTGATCGTCATTTACGATGACATAGATTTGGAGCCGGGACAGATACGCATCCGGAAAAAAGGCAGCGCCGGAGGGCATAATGGAATGAAAAGCATTATCGCACAGCTCGGCACCCAGAATTTTTACCGTATCAAGGTGGGTGTGGGTGCAAAACCGGCAGGCTGGGATCTGGCTGATTATGTGCTGGGCCGCTTTTCCACCCAGGAGAGGGAGGAAGTGGATAAAGCCATCGGGGAGGCTGCGGATGCAGTGGAAGTGATACTCAGCGAAGGCATAGATGCTGCCATGAACAAATATAATGCAAAAAAGAAGTAATGATTCAGTCAATGGAATTGCAGCGGGTATCCGCCTATGAAAACCACTTTGCCATAGGGCGGATATCTGCATATAAATGCCGGGTAACAGGAGAGGGATATGCAAGCAGTCATACAGCCACTTTTAAATTTAAATGAATATCAGGAAATCAGAAGCCGCCTTCCAAAGAACAGGGGTGTTCTGCAGCTGTCCGGCTGCATTGAATCCCAGAAAGCCCATGTGATGTACGGCCTGTTTGAGGGCATGAGGCAGGACGGGAAGCGGGACAATACCAATTGTCTCATCATTGCCGAAAATGACCTGAAGGCAAAAGAACTCTATGAGGATTACCGTTTTTACGACAGGGAGGTGCTTCTCTACCCTGCAAAGGATCTGATTTTCTTCCAGGCAGATATCCACGGAAATCTGCTGACGAAACAGAGGATGCAGGTGATCGCAGCCCTTCTGCAGAAGAAAGGCGTGACCGTCATCACCAGTATGGGCGGCTGCATGGACTATCTGCTGCCGCTGTCCGTCATTGAGCAGCACGTGCTGCATTTTAAAAATGACAGTGTGCTGGACCTTCAAAAGCTGAAAAAAGATCTGATCAACATGGGATTTGAGTACAGCGCCCAGGTGGAAGCGCCGGGACAGTTTGCCATCCGCGGCGGTATTGTGGACCTGTTTCTTCTCACGGAGGAAAACCCTATTCGAATAGAATTGTGGGGCGATGAGATTGATTCTATCCGAAGCTTTGAGACAGAGAGCCAGCGCTCCATAGAAAATCTCGAGGAGATCACCATCTATCCCGCGGCGGAAATGGTGCTGACCCAGGAGGTACTGGAAAAGGGCTTAAAGGCCATTGAGAAGGAAAAGAATACATCTGTGAAAAAGCTCCGGGAGGCATTTCTCACAGAGGAGGCAGGCAGACTTAAAAACACGGTGGAGGAAGCGGTAAATGCCATGAAGGAGTTCGAGGACTTTGCGGCAGCAGAACACTTTATCCGTTATTTTTATAAGGAGCCTGTGACATTTCTGGACTATTTTGATGAGGATAATACCCTTGTATTCCTGGATGAGACAAACCGTCTTCTGGAAAAAGGGGAGGCTGTGGAGACAGAATTTCGGGAGAGCATGAAGAACCGCCTGGAAAAAGGCTACCTCCTTGCCGGTCAGACAGACCTGCTGTGCGGATGGAAAAAGGTGGTCTACCGTCTGAACCGGAAAAACTGTGTATCCGTCTGTACCATGGAGCAGCAGAAAGCAGACTGGGAAATAAACGGACAGTACCGCACAGTCACAAAATCTGTGAATTCCTATAACAACAGCTTTGAGCTGCTGGTTAAAGATTTGAAATACTGGAAGAAGAACGGCTACCAGGTGCTTCTCCTCTCCGGTTCCAGGACAAGGGCCCAGAGGCTTGCCCAGGACCTTCAGGAACAGGAACTCAACAGTTTTTACACGGAGGACATGGACAGAACCATATCCCCGGGCGAGATCATGACTGCCTACGGCCACGCAAAGCGCGGATTTGAATACCCGCTGATCAAATTTGTCCTGATCACCGAAACCGATATTTTCGGGCAGGAGAAGAAAAAGCGCAGGAAGAAGACTGAGTACAGCGGAAAGAAGATCCAGAGCTTTTCCGAACTGAATGTGGGCGACTATGTAGTCCATGAAAACCATGGCCTTGGTATTTACCGCGGCATTGAGAAGGTCACGGTAGACAAAATCGTCAAGGATTATATTAAGATCGAATACTCCGGCAGGAGCAATCTTTACATTCTGGCAACCCAGCTTGATATGCTGCAGAAATACGCCGGAGCGGATGCGAAAGCGCCGAAACTCAACAAACTGGGCGGTCAGGAGTGGAAGAAGACAAAGACAAGGGTAAGAGGCGCTGTAAAGAACATTGCCAAGGATCTGGTGGCGCTCTACGCTGCCAGACAGTCCCAGAACGGCTATCAGTACGGGCCTGACACAGTGTGGCAGAAGGAATTTGAGGAGATGTTTCCCTTTGAGGAGACGGAAGACCAGCTAAATGCCATTGATGCTGCAAAACACGATATGGAGAGCAGGAAGATCATGGACCGCCTGGTCTGCGGCGACGTGGGATACGGCAAGACAGAGATCGCCATCCGGGCAGCTTTCAAAGCCGTGCAGGAGAGCAAACAGGTAGTGTATCTTGTCCCCACAACCATTCTGGCACAGCAGCACTACAACACTTTTATCCAGAGAATGAAGGATTTTCCGGTCCGTGTGGACCTGCTCTGCCGTTTTAAAACACCGGCGGAGCAGAAGAAGACCATAACAGATCTGCAGAAGGGATTGGTGGACATTGTTATCGGCACCCACCGTCTTCTCTCAAAAGACGTAAAATACAAAGACCTGGGCCTTCTCATCGTGGATGAGGAGCAGCGATTTGGCGTGACCCATAAGGAGAAGATCAAAAGTCTGAAGGAAAATGTGGATGTTCTCACGCTGACAGCTACTCCTATTCCGAGAACCCTGCACATGAGCCTGATCGGTATCCGTGACATGAGCGTATTGGAGGAGGCCCCCATGGACAGAACTCCCATACAGACCTATGTCATGGAGTACAATGAGGAGATGGTCCGGGAAGCTGTCAGCCGGGAGATCGCCCGAGGCGGCCAGGTCTATTACGTTTATAACCGGGTCAATGACATAGATGAGATCACCAACCGTGTAGCAAAGCTGGTCCCGGAGGCAAATGTGGCATTTGCCCATGGACAGATGCACGAGCATCAATTGGAGAAAATCATGTATGGTTTTATCAACGGTGAGATTGATGTGCTTGTCTCCACCACCATCATTGAGACGGGTCTGGACATCTCCAATGCCAATACCATGATCATCCACGATGCGGACCAGATGGGCCTGTCCCAGCTCTATCAGCTCAGGGGCCGCGTGGGCCGTTCCAACCGCACCGCCTACGCATTCCTCATGTATAAGAGGAACAAAATGCTCAAGGAAGTGGCGGAAAAACGCCTTCATGCCATCCGTGAGTTCACGGACCTGGGAAGCGGCTTCAAGATCGCCATGCGTGATCTGGAGATCCGCGGTGCCGGAAACTTACTGGGCGCGGAGCAGCACGGCCATATGGAGGCAGTGGGATATGACCTTTACTGCAAGATGCTGAGTGAGGCGGTAAAGGAGGCAAAAGGAATCAAACAGCAGGAGGACTTCGAGACAACCATCGACCTGGATATGGATGCCTTCATCCCTCCCCGCTACATTCCAAACGAATACCAGAAGCTGGACATATACAAACGCATTGCCGGCATAGAGAACCAGGAGGAGTACGAGGATATGTTGGAGGAGCTCATGGACCGTTTCGGGGAGCCGCCGAAATCCGTACAGAACCTGCTGGCGATCGCCAATCTGAAGGCCCTTGCTCACAAAGTCTATGTGCGTGAGATCAAACAGAACGGCACAGAGGTGAAAATTTCCATGTTTGAGCGTGCAGAACTGGACGCTTCAGGATTCCCGGCTATTCTGGAAAAATACAAGAACAACATGACCATGCGTATGGAAGGCCAGCCATATTTCCTGGTATCTTTAAAGGGCCGCAGGCCAAAAGAGATTCTGGACGCTATGGATATATTGTCCGGTATTCTCCACGAATTTGAGGGGATTTTACAGGAAAAAGAGGAAAATCCCTTGCCCTGAACGGAAAAAAAGCTTATACTATAAAGCGTCGGCGCACCCTATGGCCGATGCTTTATCTCATACCCCTTGGGGAAACAGGAAAACACAGGAGGACTTTATGAATAAATTTACAAAAACTCTCGCCTGCGCGGGACTTGTAGTGGTTCTGGGAACCACAAGCCTTGCTGGCTGCGGGAAATCATTGGACGGAACGAAAATAGCTGCTACCTGCGGTGATGATAAAATAACTCTGGGAACGGCCAATATGATGCTTCGCATGACACAGGCACAGATGGCCTCATACTATTCCATGTTCGGCGGCTCCACAGCCGGAATCTGGGATCAGGAAGGCGAGGACGGCAAAACTTACGGTGAAAACACAAAAGACGACATGATGGACCAGATACATAACATGGTACTCTTAAAACAGCATGCCAAGGACTATGACGTGACCATCACAGAGGACGAGCAGAAAAAAATCGAAGAGGCAGCCAAGAAATTCATGGATGACAACGATGCAGACACCATTGCCAAGCTGGCTGTCAGCCAGTCTGATATTGAAACCATCCTGGAGTTCTACACCTACCAGGAAAAAATGTACGACCCCATGACTGCTGATGTGGACACCAACGTGGAGGATTCCGAAGCTGCACAGAGCAAAATAACCGTCTGCCAGATATCCATAGCCGGAACCCAGGATGAGGAAGGCAAAACCGTGGAACTGACCGATGAAGAGAAACAGGCCAAAAAAGACCAGGCTCAGGCCGTCCTTGACAAAATCAATGCCCAGGAAGACCCGGCAGCCGCAGATATGGATGCCCTTGCTAAAGAGGTGGACGAGAACCTGACTGCATCCACCAAAACCTTCGGCAGCGACGACACTGCCCTGGACGATAAACTCAAGGAAGCCGTTAAGTCCCTGACCGACGGACAGGTAGCCCCTGAAGTCATTGAAGGCGAGGACGCCTACTATGTTGCCCGCATGGATGCCACCTTCGACGAGGACGCCACTCAGTCCAAAAAAGAAAGCATCGTCACCGAGCGCAAACAGGAAGCCTACAATGACCTCCTGAAAGAGTGGGGCAAAGACACCAAGATAGACGTAGACAAAAAAGTCTGGAAAAAAGTAACCTTAACTGATTCCGACTCCTATACCTTCAAACAGCCCGAGACCACCGACACAGGTGACACCGGAGCCGCTGACACCGGCGACACCAACACAGGCGATACCGGAGCTACTGACACCGGCGACACCAACACAGGCGATACCGGAGCCACTGACGCCGGCGACACCAACACAGGCGATACCGGAACCGCTGACACCGGCGACACCAATACAGGCGATACCGGAGCCACTGACACTGACAACACCGACGCAGCAAACGCCGAGTAACACTATCTTTAAATACCGGGTAATCACTATCCACCGAATAACTAAAACTGCAGGGTCCAGCCAATCAACTGAACCTCTGCAGTTTTTTTACCGTCCTTATCGCCCTCCCATTTCCACAGCCATATCCATAAACCTCCTCCCCCCATCCGTCAAAAACTTATTCCTATGCCATACCACATAATGCACCCTCTCAAACCCCTCATCCTCAATCACCCTCTTACAAACCCTTCCCTCCGATATTTCCCTCTCCACCAGCATCTCCGGCAGCACTGCCACACCAATCCCTTTCTGCACCCCTTTAATGATCGCCTGCGTACTGGCGCTCTCCCAGAGAGGCTCCGGCGTCATCCCTCTCACTGCAAACACATGGTCCACCAGTGTCCTGCCCACGCTCCCCTTCTCCCTTGCAAGAAGATCATACTCCTTTAAATCCCTTACAAACACCTTCTCTTTAACCGCCAGCTCATGCCCCACAGGCACAATGAGCACCAGCCTGTCCTCTGAGAAAGCCCGTGTCTCCAGCTCAGGCTCGGAAATCCCCCCTTCGATCAGGGCAAGATCCAGCTCATTATTCAGCAGCCCTCTCTGCAGGTTCCCCGCATTGGAGATCATCACCTTAACCTTCATGTCCGGCCGCTCCCTGCAAAATGCACTTACCAGATCAGGCAGAAAAAAATTCCCGAGGGAAATACTTGCCCCCACCCGCAGCACACCAAACGCGTCCCCGTTCAGCAGTCCCTTTTCCATCATATCAAAGGACTCCACAATATGAAGTGCCTGTGCATAGAACTGCCGCCCGGCTTCCGTTACGAACAGCCTTCTGTTCATCCGGTCAAACAATCGTACCCCGTAATGCTGTTCGATCTCCTGGATCGTTCTAGTAACAGCAGGCTGTGTCATGTGAAGGGTTTTCGCTGCCTGCGTGATATTTTCCAGCCGGTAAACCTCCAGAAAAATCTTCATATGTCTTATCGTCATGTTTTTCCTCCGATTCATAACTAAAATGATATTATATCAATAAAATAATAGCATTTTACATATTGATACACAAGGGATATGATGAAGAAAAGGAGGCATTATAAGGAAATGGAAAAGACAGAGACAAAGAAAAAAAATCTGCTGCTGAAGTTGTTTTTCAGTACTCTGTATATCAGCAGTTTTACATTTGGCGGGGGATTTGTAATTGTCACATTTATGAAGAGAAAGTTTGTGGATGAACTCCACTGGATAGATGAGCAGGAAATGCTGGATCTGGCGGCGCTTGCCCAGTCCTCACCGGGGGCCATTGCCGTAAACGCCGCTATTTTAGTGGGCTGGCGTGTGTGCGGGTTTGCCGGGATGCTGACAGCGGTGCTGGGGACCATTCTTCCGCCCATGTTTATCCTGTCCGTTATATCGTTCTTCTATGCAGCATTTGCCAGCAATGTGTATGTGGCATTGGTGTTAAAGGGGATGCAGGCAGGTGTTGCCGCAGTGATCCTCGATGTGGTATGCGGATTGGGGAGCAATGTGTTCAAAGAAAAAAGCGGACTCAGCATTGGCATTATGGCAGCGGCCTTTGCAGCTACTTTCTTCTTTGACGTGAATGTCATTTATATCATTCTGACTGCCGGTATCATCGGGGCAGGGAAGGCATTATGGATATACAGAAAGGGGAAGACAGTATGATCTATATAAAGTTGTTTTTAAGCTTTCTTCAGGTGGGAATGTTCAGTGTGGGCGGCGGCTATGCGGCAATGCCCCTGATCCAGAATCAGGTGGTGGAGGCGCATAAATGGCTGACCATGGGTGAGTTTACAGATCTGATCACCATAGCGGAAATGACTCCCGGCCCTATAGCTGTCAATTCTGCCACATTTGTGGGAATCCGGATAGCCGGCTGGCAGGGGGCTGTCATCGCCACCTTTGGCTGCATTCTGCCATCCTGTCTGATCGTATCCCTGCTGGCCTGCATTTATTACAAATACAAAGGCGTATCTGCCATGCAGTCTGTACTGGCCTGTCTGAGACCGGCTGTGGTGGCCCTCATTGCGGCGGCAGGTATCTCCATACTGCGCGTGGTGCTTTTCGCGGGCTCAGGGATCAGCCTGCAAGCAGTCAACTGGGTCGGGGCGGGATTGTTTCTGGCAGCTTTTGCGGTGCTGCGAAAACTGAAATGGAATCCCATTTTGGTCATGAGCCTTTGCGGCGTCCTGAATCTGTGTATTGGGATCATAAGCGGAATGTGATGGAAACACAGGTCGATTATATCGTTTCCTTTTTCCTGTACTGCATGGGTGTCATCCCATAGGTCCGGCAGAAGGCCCGGGTAAAATAGTTCTGGTCCCCATAGCCGCAGGAAAACGCGATTTCTCCGATGCTGAGGGACGTACCCCGGAGGAGTCTGCATCCGTTTTCCAGACGTACCTGGCAGATATAGTCATGGATGGAAATGTGATAGGTTTCCCTGAATTTCCTGGTCAGGGAGGCCCGGCTGCAGAAAAACTGGCGGCAAAGGTCATCAATGGTGAGTTTCTGGTCATAGTGCTTTTGGATGTAGCTGTGCACTTCACTGACAAGCTCATTTTTAGACAGATTCATACGGTTGCTGAGTGTAATGTACTGGGCACAGACTTCCATGATGGTTACCAGAGAGTCAATAGTCCCCTGTTCCCGGACAGGAATGCCGGCAATGGCCTCCTTAAGGGCATTGGCATCGGTTACAAGGGGAAGGGCCATCTCATAAGGCGTCCGGTCTGCATCCGGTCCGGCCTCCAGCGTCTGTCCCATCATCAGATAACCGGTGAGGGTGCCGAAGCTGTACAGAGGGGCAACAGCCTCATAAAGTCCGAAATGACATTTATAGATATGGAGTTTTTCCTGTTCGCGCACACGTCCAAAGGCCATGGTATCATGTTCCACGCAGAGGCGTTTTCCCTCCGGATGCTTCTGGATCAGACCGCAGAAGCATCCCAGTTCCCTGGGATAGGCGGCAATTTCCCGGAAATTCGTATCATAAATGCTGATGCGGAAACCGGATATGTGATATAGCTCTTTCAGTATACGTTCAATAGACAGGGACTGCTCCATATGTTTTCTCCTTTGCATAAAAAAACTGGTGTAAAATCGGATTGTCCGTATCTTACGCCAGTTTTTTCTATTAGTCAAGTTCTGTTTACATATTTAGCCACGATCTTCTTCATTTCCTCCATCTTCCGTTCCATATCCGCCACAAGCGTGATCTGTGTCCTGCAGCGGTCCAGGTTGTGATGCTCCCTGTGGATGCGGAAATAGGTATCTCCGTTCAGATAATCTGTCAGGAAACGCATTCCGCACTCCAGGGTCAGAAGTTTGGCGGAGAACGGGAGAAGGCGGATCTCTTCATCTGTCAGGGATGCACCTGCCTCGGAGAGAAAACCGGCTGTGTAAGCCTCGAAGAGATCGAGATCCATAGAGACAAGAGAAAGATTCTGTTCATCCTCGTCAGCGGTGCTTGCGCCGAAACGAATGCTGTCACCGAAATCATAGAGCACGGAACCGGGCATAACGGTATCCAGGTCGATGACGCAGATTCCCTCGTCGGTATCATTGTCCATCATAATGTTATTTAATTTGGTGTCATTGTGGGTAACGCGCAGGGGAAGGCGTCCTTCCTTAATGGCGTCTACCACAACAGCACCGTCCGCCTTCCGGTCCAGGAAAAACCGGATTTCTTTTTCTACGGAGGCAGCCCGGCCTGCTTTATCTTCTGCCACTGCTTTTTCAAAGAGCTCATATCGGTTCACGGTATTGTGGAAATCCGCAATGGTCTCATGCAGCGTATCAGCCGGATAGTCAGCCAGCAGCTTCTGGAAATGTCCGAATGCTTTTGCCGCGTTGGTGAAGAGTACCGGACGGTCCACGGACTGGTGGCAGGCAGCATTTTCAATGAAAAGATAGCTTCTCCAGAATCCGCCGTCACTGTCCTCGTAGAGGAGCTTCCCGTCACGCGTGGGGACAAGTGTCAGTGTCTCACGCTCAGGGTCACCGCCCTGCTCCTGTATTTTTTTCCGGAGGTGGGAGGTGACGCCCTGGATATTCTCCATCAGGCCCTGAGGGTCTGTAAAAATAGTGGTGTTGACTGCCTGCAGAATGTAACGCACGGGAGGTTTTGTCTCCCGTCGGAAATACACGGCATAAGTGGCGTTAATATGTCCGCATCCAAATGGCTCCGCGTAGATAAAGTCTCCGTCAAAGAGGAAAGCTTTTACAATTTCGTTTTTGATCTTATCCAGCATTTTCATTCTCCTTTTCCGTTCCAGAGGGTTTCCGGGTATACGCCCTCGCCGATCATCTGCTCAATGAAAGCTACAATTTTTTCTTTATCCTCATGGTAGGTGACGCCATACCATTTGGCTGGGGTGTCCATAACCTTTACATCACATTTTCCGGCATCCATCAGCTCCTGAACCACGGAGGGCAGGAAAAATTCTTTTTTCGCAAGGCCGTCTGTGCTGTCTTTAAAGAACTTCTGCATCTGCAGTTCGATCTCACCGAATATATCAGGGGTAAAGCCCCAGCAGTTCATGGACACAATGCTGTTCTCATCAATGTCCGTCCAGCCCTGGCCCTCCTCGTAAAATTGTGTCTGTCCCTGGTTCCGCTGTATTTTGGTCCGCTCGGTAACCGTGGTCAGATATCCGTTGTCAGCAGTACACACACCTCTTGCCACGTGGCCGTTTTCCGTCAGGGTATTCCTGAGAAGGTAGCCGGCCATGCAGTAATGATATTTGGAGGTATCTTCGGGCTGTTCCAGGAAGAAATCATGAAGCAGCCTGAATGCTTCCCTTCCATAGAAATCATCCGCGTTGATGACAGCGAAAGGACCGTCCACCAGATTCCTGCAGCTCCACACCGCATGGGCTGTGCCCCAGGGTTTGGTGCGGCCTTCGGGAACCTTCACGCCCTCGGGAACCTCTGTGATCTCCTGGAACGCATATTCCACCGGAATGACTTTTTCCAGGCGTTTTCCCACGGTCTCACGGAATACATCCAGGTTTTCTTTCTTAATGATAAATACCACCTTGTCAAATCCGGCCTTGACGGCATCGTAGACGGAGTAGTCCAGGATAAATTCCCCGTGTCTTCCCACCGGATCAATCTGTTTCAGCCCGCCATATCTGCTTCCCATACCAGCCGCCATAATCACCAATGTCATCATATCTACCTTCTCCTTTTCCTTTCGTGTGCTTTGCTTTGTTAATTCTTATTATATCGAAAACAGGTATGGATTCTATGGAATTTCGTATCAAAATTAGCATTATCGGATAAAAAGAAGAATAGTGCTAATATCCAATGAGAGATAAAGGATTGCAGAAAAAAGATATATGGTTCATAATAAAAGACGGAACTGTCAGTCCCGAATAGCGGCAAAGTCAGGTGAAAAGCATGCAGACATGCCATGCTGTCTGCCGCAGAGATTCGGAAGGCTTACAGTGATATGCTAAAGAGGAGTTGTGAAATATGAGCAGTTTTGAGAAAGATCTATCTAAGGGAAATGTGGTAAAACAGCTGATCCTGTTTGCCGTCCCGTTTCTGGTGTCCAATATTATCCAGTCCTGTTATAATGTAGCGGATATGCTGATCGTGGGAAATTTCAGCGGTACGGTCAGTATGTCCGGCGTGAATATCGGAGGCCAGGTGACATTTATTCTGACGAATATTGTAGTAGGGCTCTGTACAGGAGGAACCGTACTCATAGCCCAGTATCTGGGGGCGCAGAAGAGGGAGGAGATGCGCAGGGCCGTGGCAACACTGATGACCACTCTGATCTGCGCCGCTGTCATCATTACCGTGGTGTCCCTTCTTCTGAAAACACAGATACTGGGGTGGATCCGCACACCGGAGGAATCCTTTGAGGAGGCCAGCCGCTATCTGACGGTGACTCTGACGGGTATTATCTTTATATTCGGCTATAATGTGCTGTCAGCAGTTATGAGAGGAATGGGGGACAGCAAAAGGCCCTTTTATTTTGTCCTGATCGCCTGTGTGACCAATATCGTCCTGGACCTGGTACTGGTGGCGGGCCTGGGATGGGGAGCCTTCGGTGCCGCGGTTGCCACCGTGATTTCCCAGGCGCTGAGTATGATCCTGTGCATTATCTATATGGTAAAGAACGGGTTTGTCTTTGATTTCCGCCCCTCCTCCTTCCGCATTTACAAACGGGAGCTGGAGATGATCTTTAAGATCGGCACGCCGGCAGCCATTCAGAATGGAGTGACCAGCTTTTCCTTTCTGATCATAACGGCACTGGTAAACTCCATTGGAGGTGTCAATGCATCCGCGGCCGTTGGTGTAGTGGGAAAATTCAACGGGTTTGCCATTATGCCTGCAGTGGCTATGGGAAGCTCCATTTCCACCATGTGTGCCCAGAATGTAGGGGCAGGGCAGTGGGACAGGGTGAAGAAGACCTGCAGAGTGGGAACCCTGGCCGCGGTGGTCTGCAGTTACCTTATTTTCATTCTGGTCAGAGTATTCCCGGAGGATATACTGCGGCTGTTTGACAGCAGCAATGCAGAGATGATAAAGATCGGTGTGGAATATATCAGTACCTTCAGCTTTGATTACCTGCTCGTGCCGCTCTGCTTCTGTCTGAACGGTCTTTTTATCGCCACAGGACACACCACATTTACACTGATGAATTCCATGCTCTCCGCGCTGCTTCTGCGGATTCCGGCCAGCGTGTTCTTCGGCAGTATTATGGGAATGGGAATCATGGGTGTGGGAATTGGTGCTCCGGCAGCTTCAGCGGGCAGCCTGGTTCTGATCGTGTGGTTCCTGCTGTCCGGAAGATGGAAGAAAAATGTGGTGAAAGGCGGCTGATCCGGAACGGCTGCAATACCGGTACTTTTTTGAGCGGCTTTCGCGTAAACTAGAAGAAAGACGGGACAGCCGGTGAGTGTATGAGGATTTTGCTCTTTTTGTCGGAAGTTATCATTCCGCTTATTCTGTTTTACATAGTGGGATTTGGAATCCTGATGAAATGTGATGTGTACGAGGATTTTGTGAAAGGTGCAAAGGATGGTCTGAAGACAGTTGTGCAGATTCTCCCCACCCTCATAGGTTTGATGGTGGCCGTGGGGGTTCTGCGGGCATCCGGATTTCTGGATATGCTGGGCGGACAGCTTGGCAGGCTGACCGGAGCAGTGGGATTCCCGGCCCAGCTTGTTCCGCTGACTATAGTGAAAATGTTCTCTTCCAGCGCGGCCACAGGACTGGTACTGGATATTTTCAAAGAATTCGGGACGGATTCCAGGATTGGATTGATTGCCTCTGTGATGATGTCCTGTACGGAGACTATTTTCTATACCGTCTCCGTCTATTTTATAGCTGCAAAGGTAAAAAATACCCGCTATACCATACCCGGCGCTCTGCTTGCAACACTTGCAGGCATTGCGGCCAGTGTATGGCTGGCGGGGATGATGACTGTGTAGACAGCCATGGAAAAACACATGTTACGGGTCCGGCATGCCGGGCTCCTTTTTTACGCCAGATATTTCTCCAGGATACGATACAGCTCCCGCAGGTCGATGGGCTTAGACACATGGCCGTTCATTCCGGCTTCCAGCGCCTGCTCCTTGTCCTCCGCGAATGCGTTGGCTGTCATGGCGATGATAGGAAGCTCCTGCAGATCCGGTCTGCCTGTACTGCGTATCTTTTGTGACGCTTCGTACCCGTCCATGACAGGCATACGGATATCCATCAGCACAAGGCTGTAATATCCGGGTGCAGAGGAGGTTACCATGTCCAGTGCCTCCTGCCCGTTTACTGCTGTGTCTATCCGGGCATTTGTGACGGAGATCAGTTCTTTGGCTATCTCCAGGTTCAGTTCATTGTCTTCCACAAGAAGAAGGCGGCGGTCTGAATAATCTGCCTGTTTCTCTGATTCGGTGGCGGACATAAAGGGAAGTTCCTTGAAGGGATCAGGCCGGAGGGTATGGGGAACATCCTTTTTAAAGGGCAGTTCAATATAGAAGGTAGTTCCCTCACCTTCCCTGCTTTCAACACGGATACTTCCGTTCATCATTTCCGCGATATTCTTGGTGATGGCCATGCCAAGGCCGGTTCCCTCCATATGGGAAGCTCTGGGCGCATCGGAGCGCTCGAAGGGCTGGAAAAGCCGCTGCAGAAACTCCGGTGACATGCCAATGCCTGTGTCGGAAAAGATAAAGCGGAACCGCACGGTATCATCCGAACCGGAGGGGATTTCCTGTACCTTCACGCGGATTCTGCCGCCCGGGTCCGTGAATTTTACAGAGTTTCCCACTATATTCAGGAACATCTGCTTGAACCGGAGCGGGTCGCCGATCAGGTCTTCGTGTTTGACTTCCTCCATATCCACAGTAAAGTCAAAATTCCCGCTGGCGATCTGGGGCTGGATGATTCCCGACAGAGTATCGAGCAGTTCCTTCAGGTTAAAACTTTCGCTGTTCAGTGTCAGCCTTCCGCTTTCAATTCTGGACATGTCAAGGACATCATTGATCAGAGAAAGCAGATGCGCAGAGGAGGAGGAAATCTTCTCAAGGCAGTCCCGTACTTTTTCCTTTTTATCAATATGGGCAAGGGCGATCCCCGTCATGCCGATGATAGCATTCATAGGCGTCCTGATATCGTGAGACATGTTGGACAGGAATACGGACTTCGCCTGATTGGCCCGTTTGGCTTCGTCCAGTGCTGCCTCCAGTTTCTTTTTGCTTATCTGCTCTTTGGCAAGTATCTCTTTGTTTTTTTCATCAATAATGCGCTGCCGTCCCGTAAAGTAAATCGTACAGAAACACAACAGCAGAACAACCGTCACCAGCACAGCGGCAATGATAAAATTCCGGAAAGAGCGGGTGGTGGTCTCCAGCACATTGGCCGGCACTGTGACCAGCAGGTACCAGGAGCTGTTGCCTACGGGCATATACACCAGATAATTGCGTTTGCCCATCCAGGAAAAGATCAGGGAACCGGATGCGCAGGCAGCCATGTCATTTCTAAGCTGAGTATCCGGCTTCGGTCCCTTCAGGTCGGACTGCGCCAGACTGTCCAGATAATTGTCTGTTATCATCATGGAGTATTCATAGTGCGGTTTCAGAAGGATATTTCCCTCTTTGTCTATGACCGTGGCATAGCTCTCTTCCGTATATACATTCAGAGCCAGAAGATATTCCAGCTCGTCAAAAGCAGGTGTCATGAAGATGCCCGCTATTTCTGAGGCGCTTTCCATGCTTTCCTCAAGTTCCACATAATATAAAAGTTCATCCCCGATACCAAAATTCACAATAGTCATGCTGTCATTATCAATGTATCCGGCTTTCTTTTCCTGAAAACTCAGGTCCTTCAGGCTTCCGGTGTCTCCGTCAACAGTCATGTACCCGCCCTCTTTATCCATGATACCGGCAGTACGGTATTTCCAGATATTCTGTCTGCCCTTGAAATAGTCAAGAATATCTTCCCGGCTGACATATCCGTTGCGGTTCGCAGCCTCCAGGCAGCTTTCCAGGACAGAAAAATATTTGCTGTTCATCTGATCGAAGTGAGCGTCAAGCTGGGTGCCGAATGCGGACAGATTGCTCAGGTTGTCCCTCTCCACACCGAGGCGTATCTGCTGGAAAAAATAGAAAGCGATAATAAGTACCAGAACGGCAGCAGTCGTGGTGCTCAGGATGAAAGTTTTCCGCTTCTTAAACATATAACCCCCGATTATTTTTTTAGCGGTGATTCCGCGTATTTACCTGTATTCAGTATACCATATGGGGGTGGGCGGTTGCAATGATATAAGAGGAAGGGTGTTTTTTTACATAAACATCCGGAATTTCTCAAAAAGCGTGTTGACAACTTTATAGTCAGATGTTACTATGGTAGCACGCTAAAGTGAACGAAGCACAATACATATACTTATAAGGCAGAGCATACATGACATTATACAGAATAAAGAGCAGCAAAAGTACAGCATACAGTATGAAAAATAACGCAGAAAGGCAGGGTCAGCAGATGAGATATTATGATAAGGTAACACCGGACGGAACAAAAGATTTGCTGTTTGGAGAGTGTGACCAGCGTTCTCAGGTGACAAAAACCCTGAAGGACCTGTTTGGAGCCCAGGGTTATCGGCGGGTGATGACACCTGCATTGGAATTTTATGATGTGTTTGGAAAGGCGGCAAAATATCTGCCAAAGGAGACCATGTACAAACTCACAGACCATAAGGGAAGGCTTATGGTACTGCGTCCCGATTGTACAGTGCCCGCGGCCAGATTGGCGGCTACCCGGTTAAAGGGGATGCCGATGCCGCTCCGTTTATTTTATAACCAGAATATTTACCGTATGTTCCCGGAATTGAAGGGAAAGAGTACGGAGATCAACCAGGTGGGTATTGAACTGATCGGCGGAGTGCCTCTGCGAAGCGACCTGGAAGTGGTAGAGCTGGCATCCAGAAGCTTGGATATCATAAGCGGAGGCAAATACCGCCTGGAGCTGTGCCATATCGGATACTTTAAGGCCATCATGGACAGCCTGGATGTGGATGAGGATACCAAGGAGGACATACGTTTCCAGATCGAACAGAAGAATTATGCCTCCCTCACAGACATGCTGGGAAAATACCAGGACAGCCGCGCTGCACAGGCGCTGTTGAAACTGCCGAGACTGTTCGGCGGGTCTGAGGTGTTTGAAAAGGCATATGAACTGTTTGATGAGAACGGTGCCCGTGAGAGCCTGGATTACTTAAAGGGTATTTATGAATATCTGCAGACACTGGGACTGGGAGATAAAGTGATCATTGATTTGGGCCTTGTGAACCTGGCAGAGTATTATACAGATCTTATTTTCCGGGGATATTTCCGGGGAATCGGGGAGCAGGTGCTGTCCGGCGGGCGTTACGATACGCTCATTAAGGAGTTTGGGGAAGACCACTGTTCTGTGGGCTTCTGCATCAATGTGGACCTGGCAAGCCAGAAGGTTCAGCCTATGCCGGAAGCCATACCGGAGGTTTTGGTGTTCGCACCGGATATGAAATATTTATCAAAAGCAGTCCACCATCGCAGGACACTGGAGGACCAGGGCGTGCTGACGGAGAACTGTGTTTTTGATACCATGGAAGAAGCCTTTGATTATGCGAAAATGAGAGGGATACCGAAAGTACACCTGGTGGGAGAAGATATCACAGTTTGTTTAACCCGTACAACTTCCGGCAAATAACCGAGTCATCCGGTTATTTATCCTGAGTTATCCTGAGAAAACAGGTACGGCCCGAGATAAGATGTGACCGCACTGTGCAAAATTACCGTGCGTGGATTGAAACAAACACTGGGAGGCAGAAAAATGAAACCAATTAGAATCGCCCTGACAAAAGGGCGTCTGGAGAGTAAAACAATAGATATGCTGGAGCGTTTGGGATATGACTGTACCAACGCGCGGAAAAAGGGCAGAAAGCTGATCATGCCCATAGGAAACGGCGAGATCGAGGTGGTGCTTGCAAAGGCTGCCGATGTGGTTACCTATGTGGAAAGCGGCGTCTGCGACATGGGTGTTGTGGGAAAAGACACCATTATGGAAAAGGGAGGCACCTTCTATGAAGTGGCTGACCTGGGATTCGGAAAATGCAGGTTTGCCCTGGCAGTTGTAAAAGGAAAGAACCTGTACGAGGGCTACCACAACCTGACCATTGCCAGCAAATACGTGAATGTGGCGAAGAACTTCTTCGAGCAGAAGAGTATGGATGTGGATATTGTAAAGATAGAGGGCAGTGTTGAGCTTGCTCCTGTTCTGGGGCTGGCAGATGCCATTGTAGATATCGTGGAGACGGGAACCACACTGAAAGAGAACGGCCTGGTGGTTGCTGAGGACGTATGCCCTGTAAGCGCCAGACTCATCGTAAATATTGCCAGCATGAAGCTGCGGAAAAAAGAGATCGAGTGTCTGATCGACAAGATGGAAAATGATGTGCAGAAGCGCAGGGAAAAGGAGGCGTAGACCATGGCATATACGATTCCGGAGAAGTTAAAACGGCTGGAGATATATGAACCGGTAACAGAGATATACGATATCCGCCTGGATGCCAATGAGAGCTTTCAAAATCTGCCGGATGATATCCGCAGGGATGTGCTGAAGGCTGTGGAGCAGGTGGAATTTAACCGCTATCCTGACCCCTTTGCCACAAAGCTCTGTGAGAAATTCGGACGTTTCTTTCACGTGAAGCCCGAACTTCTGACCGCGGGAAACGGTTCGGATGAACTGATCTCCCTTATTGTGCCTAATTTTCTGGAGAGCGGGGACACCATGCTGGTGGCCCTGCCTGATTTCTCCATGTACACCTTCTATGCGCAGATGAACAACATCCGTGTGGAAGCCCTGCAGAAGGCAGAGGATATGGTGACCAGTGCTGCGGATATTCTGGAACGGGCGAAAGCGAAGAATGCCAGGCTGCTTATATTTTCCAACCCCTGCAACCCCACATCCCTGAAGCTGTCCAGGGATGACATCATAACCATCATCGAGGGTACGGACGCCCTGGTGATCGTGGATGAAGCGTATATGGATTTTGCGGAAGGCTCTGTTCTGGACGTAATAGAAAAATACGACAATCTCATTGTGCTGAAGACATGTTCCAAGGCCCTGGGTCTGGCCGCCATCCGTCTCGGATTCGCCGCCGCCGGCAAAGAGCTGACAGATATCCTGCACGCTCTGAAGTCCCCGTATAATGTGAACTCTCTGACACAGGCTGTGGGTTGTGCCATTCTGGATCGTCCGGATTACATCAGGAGCTGTATCCGTTCGATCCAGAAGTCCAGGGATGAACTGTATCAGGAGCTTTTGGGGCTTAGAGAGAGAAAATCAGACATCCTGAATTTATATCCGACAACCACAAACTTCATTTTCATGAAGGTGAAAAACGCGGATAAAGTATTTGAAGAGATGAAAAAGAGGAGTATTTCCATCCGGTATATGAGCGGTTACCTGCGTGTGACTGCCGGAAGAAAAACAGAGAATGAAGCGGTTATCCGCGTGCTGGATGATCTGTTGAATTGAAAATAAACGGGTAACTGTTCAGCACTCTTACAGTTACAGGAAAGGAGGAAGCTGATTGAGAATCGGAGAGATTACAAGAAAGACAAAAGAGACAGACATCAGGCTTAGATGGAATCTGGACGGCACCGGCCGTTACATGGGAACCTGCAAAGTGGGTTTTTTTGACCATATGATGCAGGCTTTCTGTGTACATGGCGGATTTGATATGGATCTGGATATGAAGGGTGACCTGGAGGTTGACTGTCACCACAGCATTGAGGATCTGGGCATTGTTATGGGGCAGGCATTTGTCAAGGCTCTCGGAGATAAGGGTGGTATCCGCAGGTACGGCAGCTTCTTTATTCCCATGGATGAGACACTGGGATTCTGTGCCCTGGATATAAGCGGCAGGCCATTTCTGGTGTTTGACGCGGAGTTTGCAAATCCTTCTGTGGGAACCCTGGACTGCTGTATGGTAAAGGAGTTCTTCCGCGCGTTTGCTTTTAACGCCGGAATCACCCTTCATCTGAAATGTCCCTACGGAGAAAATGACCACCATAAGATTGAGGCTCTTTTTAAGGCCGCAGCGCACGCACTCAGGGAAGCGCTGGAACCAAATGGAGGAAAAATACTTTCGTCAAAGGGGATGTTGGCATGATAGCGATCATTGATTACGGGGCAGGCAATCTTTTCAGTGTGAAAAATGCCCTTGATTTTCTGGAGGAGGAGAGCATCATCACTGCAGACTGCAGGGAGATACGCTGTGCGGATGCTGTGATACTGCCGGGAGTCGGGGCTTTTCCGGATGCCATGCGTATGCTGAGAGAACAGGGGCTTGCAGAAGTCATAAAAGAGGAGGCACAGAAAAAGCCGCTTCTGGGCATTTGTCTTGGTATGCAGATGCTCTTTGAAAAGAGTTATGAGTTTCAGGAGACGGAAGGTCTTGGGCTGATACCGGGCTGTGTACAGCTTATTGACGGAGGGGGGTTAAAGATTCCCCATATGGGCTGGAATGACCTGACGGTCTTAAACCCCTGTGCCATGACGGAGAACATGCCAAAGGGCGCGTATGTATATTTTGTCCATTCCTTCCGCGCAGATACCGGTGATGAGAACATTTCCTGTTACACCATCTACAATGAGCGGATTCCCGCTCTGGTACACCGGGGGTATGTGTACGGCGCCCAGTTCCATCCGGAGAAAAGCGGTGCCGCAGGTCTGGAACTTTTGAAAAATTTCGCAAGGCTGGTGAGAAAATGATTATATTACCTGCAATTGATATAAAAGATAAAACATGTGTGCGGCTTGTAAAAGGTGACTATGCCACTGCGCATCAGGTGGCTGAAAGCCCTTATGAGACAGCTGACTCCTTCCGGGAAGCCGGTGCCGCCTGGATCCACATGGTGGATCTGGACGGAGCAAAGGACGGAAGGCCGGTCAATGAAGAGATCTTTGAGAAAGTGGCCGGGGAGTCAGGCCTGAAAGTGGAGGTGGGCGGAGGAATCCGCAGTATGGATACCATTGAACGGTTTCTGGAAAAGGGTATTTCCAGGGTCATTCTTGGTTCTGTGGCGGTCAAAGACCCCTCCCTTGTAAAAGAGGCGGTCCGTAAGTTCGGTGATAAGATCGCAGTCGGTATTGATGCCAGGAACGGTATGGTGGCCACAGAGGGGTGGCTTGAAAAGAGTGATGTTACATATCTGGATCTGGCACGGGCCATGGAATACGCCGGGGTGAAAACCATTATCTATACAGACATTTCCAGAGACGGGACACTTTCGGGTGTCAATACAGAGCAGCTTGGAAAGCTGAATGAGGCGGTATCCTGCGATATCATTGCCAGCGGCGGTGTCCGTTCCATTCAGGATATCCTGGACTGTAAAAAACTTAACTTATACGGGTGTATCTGCGGAAAAGCCGTTTACACCGGAGCGCTTGATCTGGCCTTGGCTATAGAAAAGGCAGGTGAGCAGACATGTTAGCAAAGAGAATTATACCCTGCCTGGATGTAAGAGACGGCAAAGTGGTTAAGGGCGTGAATTTTGTGGGTATCAAAGAGGTGGGAGATCCGGTGGAATGCGCCATTGAGTACGACAGGCAGGGAGCAGATGAAATCTGTTTTCTGGATATCACAGCGACCCATGAGGGAAGAGGAACTATGGTTGATGTGGTATCCAGAACGGCAAAACATGTATTTGTACCCCTCACAGTAGGGGGCGGCATCCGCACAGTGGAGGATTTCAGGGAAATCCTCCGTGCCGGAGCTGACAAGGTTTCCGTCAATTCAGCAGCAGTCAGGAATCCGGAGCTTATCAGGGAGGCGGCTGCCATATTCGGAAGTCAGTGCGTGGTGGCTGCCATTGATGCAAAAAGGGATGAGAAGGGCAAATTTAAGGTCGTGGTGAACGGCGGAAGGATAGATACAGGTCTGGATGCCATAGAATGGGCACAGAAGTGCCAGCAGCTTGGAGCAGGCGAGATTCTCCTCACGTCCATGGACACAGACGGATGCCGTGACGGTTTTGATCTGGAACTGACTAACGCAGTCTGTGACGTGGTGTCCATACCGGTCATTGCCAGCGGCGGCTGCGGTAAGCTGGAGCATTTTTCAGAGGTTTTCAGGGAGAGCAAAGCAGATGCGGCACTGGCGGCTTCCCTGTTTCATTTCCGGGAGCTGACTGTGGAACAGGTAAAAGAGCATCTGAGAGAACAGCAGATTCCGGTCAGGAGGTAGACGATGGATGTAGAACGTTATTTTCAAAAAAGTGAACTGATACCGGCTGTTGTGCAGGAGGCAGGTACCGGGGAGGTGCTGATGCTGGCCTACATGAACCGGGAAAGCCTTGAAAAAACATTTGAGACCGGATATACCTGGTTCTACAGCCGTTCCAGACAGGAACTGTGGAACAAGGGAGCAACCTCCGGCCACATACAGAAGGTGATTGATATCAAAGCAGACTGTGATGATGACACCCTGCTCATAACAGTGATCCAGACAGGCGCGGCCTGCCATACCGGTGCACACAGCTGTTTCTTTAAAGATATATGGAAAGAAAAAGGAGGACGCCCCTTATGATGGACGTAATAAAAGGCCTGTACGAAGTGGCCCTGGAACGGAAAAGCACAAAACAGGAAGGTTCTTACACCTGCTATCTCTTTGAACAGGGATTGGATAAAATACTGAAAAAATGCGGTGAGGAGTGCAGTGAAGTCATCATTGCAGCCAAAAACGGAAAAAATGAGGACACGGCCAACGAAATCTGTGATCTTCTTTATCATCTGATAGTCATGATGGTGGAGAGCGGAATCTCCATGGATGAGGTGGAGGAGATCCTGGAGCAGAGAAGACAGAAAATCGGGAATTTGAAAAAGTTCCATGTCAGTGACCATGAATCATAAATAGAAAACAGGCGGAGAAAACAAGGGGCGGCTGTCCCGGACCGTGCGTTATGCATAAGTCCGGGGCAGCCGCTTTTTCATGTCTGAAAGATGCAGGATCAGGGTGATTCGGTACGGCTGCGGATATTCTGGCGGTACAGCGACGGTGAAAGGCCTACGGAGCGTTTGAAAGCCCTGGAAAAGTAGTATTCGTCTTTCATGCCTACATAGGAACAGATTTCCCGGACCGTGTAATCTGTGCGTTCCAACAGGAGTTTAGAGCGCTGAATGCGCAGATCCAGAAGATAATTCTGGGCTGTAGTTCCCGTAAATTTGTGAAATATCTTAGAAAAATAACTGCGCTCCAAACCGACATGCTCCACAATGTCCTGAACAGTGATTGGATAGATATAGTTGCATTTTATATAAGATTTGGCTTTTCCTATATGTTCAAAGAGAACGGTCTGGTTCTCCTTCTGATATTTTCCCGAGAGACTGTAGGACTGTGCAATGTTGGAAAAGATGGAGTACATGAGGGACTGTATGGTAAAATCATTACAGAAGCCCACCGATTCCAGATGTTCTGCAAGTGTCCGGATGGATTCATCTATGGAATACTGTGGATGCAGCTTATGAACAGGAGACTGCCTGGAAAAGCCCAGCTGCTCCGTGAGGGTATCTGCACTGTCACCGGTAAAAGCCAGCCAGGAAAAATGCAGAGGATCTTCCGGCGAGGTTTGATAGCTGGCAAGCTGTGAGGGATATATGATAAACAGATCTCCCTGCCGGATGGGATAGGCAGCGCCCTCACATATATATGTTCCCCGGCCCTGCGTGATATAGTGTATCAGATATTCGGAGCGGGTATGCGGAGGCATGCGGAAATCCGGTGCACACTCCTCATAGCCGCAGTATTTCAAATTCACATCTCTCTGGATCTTTGAAGCGTAATATTCCTCAATTTTCATAAAAAATCCCCCTTATTTAAACAGTATAATACTATTATGCACAAAAAACAACATGAATCCATCATAAGGACAAGAGAGTGTATTTTGTTTTAAGGCAAATCTTTTATAATGGAATCATAAGAAATGCTGATGGAAACATGCAAAACAGAGAGAAGGTATTACCTAAGGAGGTAAAAAGTATGTTAAGAAGAAAAATGTTAGCGGCAGCATTGGCAACAGGATTGGCAGGGGCTTTGGTGCTTGGGGGCTGCCAGGGCAGCGGCAGCAAAGGAAAGACTGCTGATGGAAAAGACAGCGTGCGTTTTATGGTCGGGGGATCGGCAGCCGAGCTGGAACAGTATAAGAAGGCCGTGGATGCCTTCAATGAACAGAGTGAGGATGTTGAGGTAACATTTGTAGGCGTACCGGGGGACAACTACAATGAGAAGATCATGACACAGCTCAAGTCAAAGGAAGCTCCTGACTGTTTCTATTCAGAGGAAGCCTCTTATGGAGAACTGAATAAATCAGACATGCTTCTGGATATATCAAAATATCTGGATGAAAGTGATTCCAATCTGAAGAGAGAAGATGTGCCTGAAAATTTACTGGAAAACTATACGTTTGAGGATAAGGTGACAGGAGTTCCGGTGGACTGTAACCCTATGGTGATCTATTACAACGCAGACCTGTTTAAAGAGCTGAACATAAAATCACCGCAGGAATATGTGGATGAGGGCAAATGGAATTTTGAGGCGCTTCAGCAGGTATCAGAACAGCTCAGGGATGCTTCAAAGGTTGGGTTTGTATATGAGAACTGGTGGGGACCGCTTTACTCTTTCCTTTTTTCCGCAGAGGATCCTGTCTATTCAGATGATATGACAAAAGCAGAGTTCGGTTCTGAGCGGGCAAAAGCCGGCCTGACCTATCTGGACAGCAATATCAAGTCAAAAGCCTTTACCTTTGCAGGTTCTCTGACCAGTGGAGAGTCACCGGACACGCTGTTTGTATCAGGCCAGGCGGGGATGCTGTATGCGGGGCGCTGGTATGTGGCGGATTTTACGGATTTGAGTTTTGCATATGATGTAGCTCCGTTCCCGTACTATGAGGAACCCTCACAGGCAGTCTGCGCTATGCCGGCAACACCCATGGTCATAAATAAGAAGGCATCCAATCCTGATGCGGTGTGGGAGTTCGTATCCTTTTACTGCGGAGAACAGGGACAGAAGATCAGGATGGAAGGTCAGGGGAATGCAGTTCCCACAGTTAACGGGCTGGATGAGATCGTGCTGACAGGAACGCCGGAACATGCACAGACTTTCCTGGATGCTGTGGATATTGCACTGGTGTATCCAAAGGCAGAGGCGCTTCATCCGGGTATGACAGATTCTATTACAGGTGAAGTGGAAAAACTGCTGGTGGGAGAGCAGGATGTGGAGCAGACCCTGACAAATATCGTACAGACAGTCGATGATGAACTTCAGAAATAAGCAGGTATGTGGGGAAGGGATGGACATATGAAAAAAAGTAAACTGGAAAAATCCAGAAACAGATGGGGGATCGTGTTTATCCTTCCACAGCTCATTAGTCTGGTCTGCCTGGGAATCATACCTATTGTGATCGCATTTGTGCTGAGCTTCTTCGATTGGAATGGATTCAGTGCTCCGGTATTTACAGGATTCCAGAATTTTAAGGCAGTGTTTACAGATCCGGATACAGGGATTGCCATTAAGAACACCCTGGTCTATTCCGTTATCTACGTGCCATGTTCCATTGTGCTGTCACTGGGGCTTGCCATGCTGCTTAATAAGGCATGGGGGAAGATGTTCTACCGCGCCGTTTTCTTTCTCCCTCAGATTGTTACCTCTGTGGGAATCGCAGTGGTATGGTCCTGGATCTACCAGCCGCAGTTCGGTATTCTGAACATGATATTGAGGTTTTTCGGAATAGAGGGGAAGGAATGGCTGCGTGACCCATCCACTGCAATGGGGGCAGTCATTGTCATGAGTATCTGGTGGGGGCTGGGGTACAATATCGTGCTGTTTCTGGCCGGTCTTCAGAATGTCCCCAGGACGTATGTGGAGGCGGCAAAGATTGACGGCGCAAATGAGCGGCAGGTATTTTTCAATATTACAGTTCCGCTTATCTCACCTACCACACTGCTGGTGACTATCACTACAATGATAAATGCATTTCAGGTCTTTGACCAGATGTTCCTGCTGACATCCGGCGGGCCGGCAAAGAAGACGTATACCATGGCGATCCATATATATCAGACGGCATTCAAGAGCTATGAGCTGGGCAAGGCATCCACAGCGGCACTGATCCTGTTTTTCGTGGTTGTGGCTGTATCTGTGATACAGTTTAAGCTTTCTGACAAATGGGTTCATTACGGAGAGTAGGTGAGATTATGGCGAACAGAAAGAATAAACAAAAGAGATTTTATACCCTGCTGGTTCAGGTAATACTGGTATTCATGGCTGTACTTGCTTTATTTCCGTTTTTGTGGATGATCTCTACTTCCCTGAAGGGTTCAGAGGAGGCATTTGCCTATCCGCCGAAACTGATACCGGAAATCTTCCACTGGGATAATTATGAAAAAGCCATGACAGCGCTGCCTTTTGGAAAGGCATACCTGAACAGTCTGAAGCTGGCTGTCATCAATGTGACAGGTCAGGTGCTCACCTCCGCTATGGCGGGATATGCACTGGGAAAACTCAGGTTCCGGGGATCAGGGGTGGTGTTCGGCGGCTTTATAGCGGTCATGATGGTTCCATATACGGTAATATCCATCCCGCTGTTCCTGATCTTCAGCCAGTTAAATCTGATCGACACACATTTGTCCATTATTTTGATGACAGTTGCCTATATGCCCATGGGAGTATTTCTGTGCAGACAGTTTATTATGGCACTGCCCGATGAGCTGATGGAGGCAGGAATCATCGACGGTGCAAACTATGGTTCCATGTTTTTCAGAATCGTGCTTCCGCTTGTGAAACCGGCACTGGCATCTCTGGGAATCTTCTCATTTATGTGGAATTGGAACAGTTTCTATACACCGCTTATATTCTTAAATTCCCAGGAGAAATATACGGTGCCCCTGCTTCTGAATATGTTTAAGGGGAAATATACAGTGGACTGGTCGCTGATTATGGCTGCCTCCACAATTGCGGTGATTCCTGTGCTGGCAGTATACTTGTTTGCACAGAAATATATTATTGAAGGAATTACAATTACAGGAATGAAGAGTTAAAGACAGGAGGTAATTATGCCAAGAATAGCTTTTATGGGGGCAGGCAGCACAATATTTGCAAAGAGTGTGCTGGGCGACTGCATCCTGACACCGGAGATACAGGATCTGGAGATTGCGCTGCACGATATTGACCCGGTGCGGCTGGAGGATTCCAGGAAAATGCTGGAGAACATAGCCTCAAACGCGGGGCGCAAAGTGAGGATTGAGGCCCACGCTGACAGGAAACAGGCTCTGAGAGGGGCAAAATATGTTGTCAATGCCATACAGGTAGGGGGATATGATCCCTGCACAATTACGGATTTTGAGATTCCGAAGAAATACGGACTGCGCCAGACCATTGCAGACACCCTGGGGATAGGCGGCATATTCCGGGCACTCAGAACCATACCCGTGCTGGAGGAATTTGCTGCCGACATGATGGAAGTATGTCCGGATGCCCTGTTCATCAACTATTCCAACCCCATGGCCATGCTGACCGGATATCTGCAGACATACACGAAAATCAACACCATCGGTTTGTGCCACAGCGTGCAGGTCTGCATTCCCCAGCTCTTTAAGGCTCTGGACATGGAGGAACTGGTTCCGGAGGCAAGATGGGAGATTGCGGGCATTAACCATCAGGCATGGCTTTTGAAGGTTCAGGACGGCAGAGGAAATGATCTGTATCCGGAGATTAAAAAGCGTGCAGCGGCCTTTTTAAACGGCGAGGCTTCATATGACGCGGGCTGGGATAAGGTCCGTTATGAGATGATGCTGAGGTTTGGATATTACATAACAGAATCCTCTGAGCATAATGCGGAATATACGCCATGGTTTATAAAAGACAGGTATCCGGAGCTGATCGAGCGATATAACATTCCTTTGGATGAATATCCGAAACGCTGTATCAAACAGATCGGAGACTGGAAGCAGATGCGGGGAGAGCTGGTACAGAATGCGGAGATCAAGCATGAGAAGAGCCGCGAATTTGCATCGTTTATCATAAATTCTATGGAGAATGATGTTCCCTACCGCGTACACGGCAATGTCCGGAATACGGGCCTGATTCCCAACCTTCCCCCCAATGCATGTGTGGAAGTTCCCTGCCTGGTAGACAGGGATGGAATCCATCCCTGTTATGTGGGAAATCTTCCGGAACAGTGCGCTGCCATAAACCGTACGAACATCAATGTTCAGCTTCTGACGATCCAGGCCGCAAAATCCAGACGGAAAGAGGATATTTATATGGCGGCCATGATGGACCCCCATACAGCGGCGGAACTGTCCATGGATGACATCAGGGCAATGTGCGATGAAATGCTGGAGGCACACGGTTCCTGGATGCCTGAATACAGATAATAAACGTAAAAAGCAAGGAGATAAGTCAGATGGAGAAAGTATTGAGAGTGGGTGTGCTGGGCATGGGAAATATGGGAAAAGCCCATGCGCGCAGTATGATGAGAATGGAGAATGTTGAGATTGCAGGACTGTGTTCTTCTCCGGCAGATGATGCAGAGGCCTTTGCCCGTGAAAATCATCTGGACTGCGGGATTTATGATGACGGTTTCCGCATGATAGAGGAGGCAGACCTTGATGCACTTTATATCTGCCTGCCGCCTTTCGCCCACAGCGGACAGCTTGAAGCGGCAGCAGACAGGGGAATCCATGTATTTATTGAAAAGCCCATTGCCCTGGATGTGGAGAGAGGAAAATCCATGTCGGATGCAGTGGAGCGTAATCATATTGTTTCCCAGGTAGGATACCATATGAGATTTGGAAGTGCGGTCAGGAAATTTAAAGAGTATATGGAAAACGGTACTGCGGGAAAACCTACGCTTTACATGGCAGATTATGAGTGCAACAGCCTTCACGGGCCCTGGTGGCGTGATGTTTCAAAATGCGGCGGTCAGGTTTTTGAGCAGGTCATCCATTTGTATGATATGGGGCTTTATCTGATGGGGGATGCGGATTGTGTGAACGGACATATTGCGAATCTCTGCCATCAGGATGTGGAGGGTTATACCATTGAGGATACCAGTGTCTGCAGTATACATTTTAAAAATGGCGCTCTGGGTTCCATATGCGGTTCCAACTGTTCCGTAAAAGAACAGTGGAACGGCAGATTTCGGGTCATCTGTGAGCATATGACAGCGGATTTCACTGACCACAATCACGGTGTTTTTACTTTTACAGATGAGAAAGAGCCCCGTACAGAAACGGTTGCGGAGGAAGTGGATGCCACGTATCTGGAGGACTGCTGTTTTATAGACACTATACGGGGCAGAAGGGAAAATACGGCAGGTGTGCCGGAAGGTTTAAAAGGTCTGCGGCTGGTGAGCGCAGTGGTGGAATCATCAGGAAAAAACGGGGCATGTGTTGTGCCGGAATAAGAAAGAAATGACAAAAAGGAGAAGGTAAAATGACAGGAAAAGAGATTGTTTCAACAGAACCGAGAAAAGCATACCTCAGAGAATATGAAGATGTTCCGGTGAAAGAGAATGAGATTCGCGTGAAAGTAGAATTTGCCGCGGCAAAACACGGAACGGAGTTTACTCATTTCAGGGGTGAAGACCCATTTTTGGAAAATATTTTTGATGAAGAATATCTTCTTTTCAGAAAGAGCAAAGAGGCAGCAGAGAAACCATTTTTTATGCGCCCCGGAAATATGTGGATCGGTCATATCACAGAGATGGGAAAGGAAGTAAAGGGATTTGAAATCGGAGAGCGGATAGCCGGTTATGGCCCTCTCAAAAGTACCCACACCCTCAAGGCAGAGGAGGCATTTAAGATGCCGAAACGTATGACATGGAAGGAAGCTGTGTGCTATGACCCTGCACAGTTTGCCCTTGGAGGAATCCGGGACGGTCAGGTAAGGGTAGGAGATAATGTGGTGATCTCAGGTCTGGGAGCCATCGGCCTGCTCGCTGCACAGTTTGCAAGACTGGCGGGAGCGGCAATGGTGATCGTATGCGATCCTATTGAAAAGCGGAGAAATGTAGCATTGGAGAATGGGGCGGATCTGGCTCTCGATTCTTCCTCCGTGGATGTGGGATTTGAGATCAAGAAAGCAACCGGGAAACGTGGGGCTGATGTAGTGATAGAGACCAGCGGTAATTACCATGCGCTCCAGCAGGCGATCAGGGGTGTGGCTTATAACGGAAATGTAGCTGTCGTCGGATGGTATCACGAATGTCTGGGCGGCCTGAATCTCGGAAGGGAAGCTCACTTTAACCAGCCCAACATCATTATATCAAGAGCCTGCAGTGAACCGAACCGGGAATATCCCAGATGGAGCTTTGAAAGAATCTGTAACACCTGTTGGGATATGCTGGCAAAAGGTCTGCTGAAATGTGAAAATATTGTTGACCCGGTTGTGCCCATAGACAAGGCCGCTGAGACCTATATGAGTATTGACAGGAACCCGTCCAGCAGTGTAAAGATGGGAGTAGAATTTTAACTGAATAAAGTTGGCGTATAACGGCCGGCCGGAGACATCCTGCAGGCCGTTATTTTCATGTTTCCCTTCCCTCCGTTGGAAGATTGTGTTAAACTAGACAAAGAAAAAGAGTGAAAAGCTAAAAGTACCGGGATGTGCCCGGTCTGTGAGAGAACGATTAAGGGATAAAAAGATGAAGATTTTGAAAACGGCGGGGAAAGTCATAGCAGCACCTGTGCTTTTCTGTGTATTTTTGCTGGCAAGGTGTTTTCAGTTTTTTTTAAAGGTCTGTGGAGCTGTGGTAACATTTGTGTGCATTCTGGCAGCCGTGGTGCTGACCATCGGCGTGGTGGCACAGATTGCGCTGCAGATGCAGGGACGCGGTCCGGGGATCGCGGCGATCATCATCAGTGTCTTGGTGGCGGCTGTTCTGGCATACGTGCCGGGCGCCGGTGTAGGTGCTGTGATGGTTGTTCTGGAAGGTATCTGCAGCTGGATCATGAAGTTTTATAAAACAGCGCTGGAGAGCGTACATATTGTGCACAAAAAGACAGGATACAAATGGGCGGATTATGACTGGGACAGCAATAAAGTCTACAACAGTGTCAGGAATTCTGCCATTGGAGAGAGCGAGAGAAGGATACACTACTTTAAGGGTATCCACACCCAGGAGGAGTTAAAGCGGCGCGCCTGGGCACTGCTGAAGATCTACCAGCCGGACAACCGGTTTGGGGAGGATGAGATAACGAGAAGCATTATGGCGGAATATGATTATTTAAAAAAGAAGCTGCCCAAAAGCAGCAGCGAGGAGTGACAGCAGGCGCCTTCCGGCAGCAGTACACTTCGCCTCATGTACCGCGAAAAATGCAAAAAGTGCCAAAAGAATCCCTGCGGATGCGTTGACAAGCCTTTAAAAAAAGTTATAATAATAAATAGAGAATGTTAATTGCAACAGGAGTATGGTTGTTGTGTGTTTTGAATGTATGTATTCGTAACAGTTCAGCTGACTGAACCGTTATGAACAAATTAATTATTGTGTGGAGGATATGAAATGAAAGTATTAGTGGAAACATCTGCAAGACATTTACACTTATCCCAGGAACATCTGGAGATTCTGTTTGGCAAAGGCCATGAGCTGACTGTAAAGAAAATGCTGAGCCAGCCGGGACAGTTCGCATGTGAAGAAAAAGTTGAAGTGATCGGTTCCAAAGGCAGCCTGAAAATGTCTGTTTTAGGACCTGTAAGAAAAGATACTCAGGTTGAAGTATCCCTGACAGACGCAAGAAGCCTTGGCGTTGCTGCTCCTATCCGTGAGTCCGGCGATATCGCAGGCACAGGCGCATGTAAATTAGTTGGCCCGGAAGGTGAAGTAGAACTGACAGAGGGCGTTATTGCTGCAAAACGTCACGTACATATGACTCCGGAAGATGCTGAAAAAGCAGGCGTAAAAGACAAAGACATCGTTAAACTGGAAATCGAGTCTCCAAACGGAAGATCTCTTACATTCGGTGATGTAGTTGTACGTGTAAGCGCTTCTTATGCAACAGCAGCACACATTGATACAGATGAAGCCAACGCTTTGGCTCCTGGAAAAGAGTGCTACGGAGAAATGACGAAATAATCTGAGACTGACAGATCTGCGCCCGGTATTGACCGGGCGCTTTTTTTATAAAATTACTATTTACATTACCCTTGACAGAATCCCCCGGTTCTGTTACGCTGAGAACATATTCAAAACGAAAGCGTTCTGCTTTTGATTTCTTCGCAGTTTCTGCGGTTTTCCATTTTTAACAAATCTATAAAAGGAAGTGGGTGAGGCTTTGGGCGAAGTCTGTCTTTTTGTATTGTATTTTCCATTCTAAAAAGATATAATAAAGGGAGAAATGTATGGGAGACATTGCATATCAAAATAAAGATATTGCACTTAAATATTTCGGCGATGCACTGAAGAATAAAAAACTGACTGTATATGGCCTGCCGCATATAAAAATAAAGGATTCCAGGCCTACAAACCTTCCTGCTATAGAAGCCAATGAGTTAAGGATAGATAATCTATTTATCCTTGAGGACGATTCCTATGCGCTGATCGATTATGAGAGCACTTTCGGGATTCAGGACATCATAAAATATGTAAACTACATAGCCAGGATCTTGAAACGTTTTATCAGACAGGAAAAAGGCCGGAGATCAGGAAAAGGCAGAAAAGCAGGCATTGGTAGAGGAGACAGTAAGGCTGGCGCAGGAGATCCGGGATGAGGAGCAGCGCATGCAGGCCCTTGCCGGAATCCTTACCTTTGCGGATAAGATTTTAGACAGGGATTATGCAAAAAGGATCAAGGAGGTGATAGGCATGAATAAGGTTGAACAGTTATTTTTTGATGAAGGAGTTGAGATGGGTATTGCAAAGGGCATTGCCAGAGGCAGAGTAAAAGGTGCGGCAGAGGGCAGAGCGGAGCTGATCGGATGTATAAGAAAGAAGTTAAAAAAGGGCTATGCGGTGATTGAGATTGCTGAAGTACTGGAATTGGAGGCCTTATACGTCAGGAGAATAGCAGATCTGATACAAAATGAGCCCGAGGATTCTGATGTGGAGATTGCCGAGAAGCTGTTCCGGGAGGAGAGCGTGCAGCAGACCGCCGGATAAATCGGGAATGCTGATAAAATGTTATTATATGGTATAGGAAAGCCGAAGAAAGAAGATATTAATAGGGATATCTTTTTGCCTTCGGCTTTTTATATTGTCTTGAGGAAATACAAAGAATATAAATGACTGAGTATGAACGAATGTGGATATATATACTTGGATACACATTAAAATATTCAAAACTGTGCATATTGCACCAAAACGAGTCGCTATTTTCGTGAATTAATTTGATTGAATTTGAGCGAATATGGCTGTATAATACAGATAGTGAAAGAAAGAGATAACCGGAACAACCGGACAGGAGGGAAGCATATGATTTACACGGTCACATTCAATCCGTCACTGGATTATATCGTTTCCGTCGAGGATTTTCAGCTTGGTATGACGAACAGGACAGATTCCGAACTGCTGCTTCCGGGCGGCAAGGGCATCAATGTATCCACAGTGCTCATGAACCTGGGTATTGAGAATACAGCACTGGGATTTACCGCCGGATTCACCGGCGATGAGATCCGCAGGAAAGTGGAGGAGATTGGCGTGAAAGCGGACTTCATCCAGATAGAGAAGGGAGTCTCAAGGATCAATCTGAAGCTGAAATCCATTGACGGTACAGAGATTAACGGACAGGGGCCGGATATTGGGAAAGAAAAGGTGGAGGAGCTGCTTCGGCGGCTGGATGGCCTGAGTGAGGGGGATGTGCTTGTCCTTGCAGGCAGTATCCCGGCATCTATGCCGGATGATATTTACAGGGATATCATGAAGCGGCTCACCGGGAGAGGAATCATGATCGTGGTGGATGCCACCAGAGATCTGCTGGTCAATGTACTGGAGTATCACCCCTTCCTGATCAAGCCCAACAACCATGAACTGGGAGAGATATTCGGTACGGAGATCAAAACCAGGGAGGAAGTTCCCCCATACGCCAGAAAGCTGCAGGAAATGGGGGCTTGTAATGTGCTGGTTTCCATGGCAGGGCAGGGCGCGGTGCTGGCTGCTGCAGACGGAAGCTGCCATATGGCGCCTGCCCCAAAAGGGAGGCTTGTAAATGCAGTGGGAGCAGGGGATTCCATGGTGGCCGGATTTCTGGCCGGATGGATGGAAAAGAAAGATTATGTCCACGCATTTCATATGGGAATCGCGGCGGGAAGTGCCAGCGCGTTCTCGGAATACCTGGCGAAACGCGAGGAAATAGAAGCTGTCTATCAAACCATATAAAGGAAGGAAACGGGTATGAGAATAACAGATTTACTGGACAAGAGAAGTATTTCCCTGAATGGTGCCCCAAAAAGCAAGGAGGAGGCACTTGACCAAGTGGTCGCTCTGATGACAAAGAGCGGTAAGATCAATGACGAGGAGGCCTACAGAAAGCAGGTATATGCAAGGGAGGAGGAGAGCACCACAGGAATCGGTGAAGGAATCGCCATTCCTCACGGAAAATGTGACGCGGTTGACAGACCCGGCCTGGCGGCCATGGTCGTGAAGAACGGTGTTGACTTTGATGCCCTGGACGGGGAACCCGTGACTCTGATCTTTCTGATCGCGGCACCCAACACGGAAGACAATGTACATCTGGATGTGCTCAGCAAGCTTTCCGTTCTAATGATGGATGAAGATTTTTCAGACTCTCTCAGAAATGCAGGGTCTGTGGAAGAATTTCTGGAGATCATAGATAAGGCAGACGATGAAAAACCGGACATTGACCAGCGCCTGGCAGAACCCGCAGAGGAGCAGGGAGGGCAGGCTAAGATTCTGGCTGTTACCTCCTGTCCCACCGGCATTGCCCATACCTATATGGCGGCCGAGGGGATTGAGAAAGCAGCCAAGGCCAGAGGCTGTTTTGTCAAGGTGGAGACAAGAGGTTCCGGCGGTGCTAAAAATGTGCTGACAGACAGGGAGATCCAGGAAGCGGACTGCATCATTGTGGCCGCGGACGCACAGGTTCCCATGGACCGTTTTGACGGCAAAAAGGTGATTGAATGTCAGGTTTCAGACGGTATCAGCAAGGCAGACACACTGCTTGAGAGAGCGGTAAACGGGGATGCTCCTGTATACCACGCATCCGGTGCTGTGCAGAAGAGCTCCCAGACAAAGAGCGGCGGAAGTGTGGGACATCAGATTTATACACAGCTTATGAACGGCGTATCCCACATGCTTCCCTTTGTGGTGGGCGGCGGTATCCTGATCGCCATTGCGTTTTTGATCGACGGTTTCAGTGTGGATATGAATTCCCTGCCCATGGACCAGAGGGCGGATTTCGGTACCATCACACCGGTTGCAGCTCTGTTTAAAAGCATCGGCGGTACAGCATTTGCCTTCATGCTTCCGGTTCTGGCGGGATTCATCGCCATGGCTGTCGGTGACAGGCCTGCCCTTGCGGTTGGCTTTGTAGGCGGCATGATCGCATCCCAGGGACAATCCGGTTTTCTGGGCGCTCTGGCAGCGGGATTCGCGGCCGGTTATCTTATCCGTCTCCTTCGCAGGGTGTGTGATAAGCTTCCACAGGCCATCGAGAAGATTGCCCCGGTCCTGATCTATCCGGTTGTGGGGATTCTGGTTATGGGGCTGCTCATGACATTTGTGGTGGAACCCATCATGGGCGGTATCAACACAGCCCTGAACAATGGATTGACAAGTATGAGCGGTTCCAGTAAGATTATTTTAGGATTGATTTTGGGCGCCATGATGGCCATTGATATGGGCGGTCCTTTCAACAAGGCAGCCTATGTATTCGGAACAGCGTCCATCGCGGCGGGAAATTATGATATTATGGCAGCGGTTATGATCGGCGGTATGACACCTCCCTGTGCCATCGCTCTTGCAACACTGCTGTTTAAGAATAAATTTACGAGAGAACAGAGGGAGGCAGGCCCCACCAACTTTATCATGGGTCTGGCATTTATCACAGAGGGAGCCATTCCCTTTGCGGCTTCCGATCCCCTCCATGTGATTCCCGCATGTATGATCGGCTCCGGTGCTGCCGGGGCGCTGAGTATGCTCTTTAACTGTACACTGATGGCTCCCCACGGCGGAATCTTTGTTTTCCCTGTGGTTGGAAATGCGGTAATGTATCTGGTGGCGCTTGTGGCCGGAACTATTGTTTCTGCCGGGCTGCTGGGCGTTTTTAAGAAGAAAGTAAATGAATAAATAATCATAAAAGGAGAGAAAGATCATGAAAGAATTTAAGTACACCATCACAGACCCGGAAGGCATCCATGCACGTCCCGCAGGAGAGCTGGTTAAAGTTGCAAAAGGATTTGCCAGCAGCATCAAACTTGCAAAGGATGGAAAAGAAGGAGACTGCAAGCGGATTTTCGGTATCATGGGCCTTGGCGTGAAAAAAGGACAGGAAGTGACCCTGACATTCGACGGCGAAGACGAGGATGCCGCATATGAGGCAGTGAGCACATTTATGCAGGAAAATCTGTAATCAAAGCAAAATGAGTAAGAAATAGTTTAAAATACATTTGGGTAGGCAAGAAGCTGCTGCAGAGGAAAGCTGCAGCAGCTTTTTTCAGGTTACTGATCACACGCGGCTGTCCCGCCATGCACGGAGTGAACAGCAGCATTTTTCAGGCAGGAACATGTCAGAAAGGAGTACAGGGATGAAGGAATATAGAGGAAAAAGTGTATTTGGCGGTATTGCAATTGGAAAGATATGTGTATACCGGAAAGGGGAACAGCAGGTCAAACGCGTAAAGACAGAGGATACCGACGATGAGATGCAGCGCTACACCCGGGCAAAGGAGGAGGCAGTCAGTCAGCTGAAAGGCCTGTATGATAAGGCAGTAAAGGAAGTGGGGGAGGCGAATGCCGCTATATTTGAGATCCATCAGATGATGCTTGAGGATGATGACTATAATGAATCTGTCGAAAATATTATCAGGACACAGAAGGTCAATGCAGAGTACGCCGTCGCAGCGACCAGCGACAACTTTTCCCAGATGTTTGCCTCCATGGAGGATGAATATATGAGAGAGCGGGCTGCTGATGTAAAAGACATTTCCGAGCGTATCCTGGCAGTTCTGGGAGGCGGGTCGAAAAGTACGGTGAACACAGAGGAACCGGTGATCATCCTGGCGGATGATCTGGCGCCCTCCGAGACAGTGCAGCTTGATAAAGATAAGGTCCTCTCCTTTGTCACCGTCCACGGTTCCGTAAATTCCCATACTGCCATTCTGGCCCGTACCATGGGGATCCCTGCTCTTATCGGAACCGACATCCCTCTGGATGACCGTGTGGACGGAAAGCTTGCTGTAGTGGACGGCGCGGACGGCACAGTCTATGTGGACCCTGACCCGGAAATCCTTACTGAAATGCAGAAACGCCGGCAGGAGGAAGAGGAGAAAAAAGAACTTCTCCAGCAGTTAAAAGGAAAAGAAAATATAACGCTTGACGGTAAA
Organism: Blautia sp. JLR.GB0024; assembly: GCF_037000545.1. Lineage (NCBI taxonomy): Bacteria > Bacillati > Bacillota > Clostridia > Lachnospirales > Lachnospiraceae > Blautia > Blautia sp. JLR.GB0024. The sequence goes on from NZ_JBANBF010000002.1 coordinate 426,199, forward strand.
AAAGTCATGCTATATGCTAATATTGGAAATATAAAAGATCTGGCTACTGTTGTACAGAATGATGCCGGCGGAATCGGCCTTTTCAGAAGTGAATTCATCTATCTGGAGAAGGAGGATTACCCCACCGAGGAGGAACAGTTTAAGATTTATAAAACGGTGGCTGAGACCATGGCCGGAAAGCGCGTGATCATCCGCACCCTGGATATCGGCGCCGACAAAAAATGCGGTTATTTTCATATGGATGATGAGGATAATCCGGCTCTGGGATACCGGGCCATCCGCATCTGCCTCACTCGCCCCCAGGTGTTCAAGACACAGCTCCGGGCTCTGTTCCGGGCTGCTGTCTACGGGAATCTGGCGGTCATGTATCCCATGATAACAAGCCTTTGGGAGATTAGGAGGATAAAGGAGATCGTGGAGGAAGTGAAAGTAGAGCTGGAGGAGCAGAATATGGATTACCGGATACCGGAACAGGGTATCATGATAGAAACGCCCGCAGCGGTCATGGTAAGCGCGGACCTGGCAGAAGAGGTGGACTTTTTCAGCATCGGCACCAATGACCTGACCCAGTATACCCTGGCTGTGGACCGTCAGAATCCACAACTGGATGCGTTCTATGATCCCCACCATCCTGCAGTCCTGGCCATGATTCGGATGACTGTGGAAAATGCCCACAGGGCAGGTATCTGGGCAGGAATCTGCGGAGAGCTGGGTGCGGACCTGACTCTGACCAGGGAGTTTCTGGCCATGGGAGTGGATGAACTCTCTGTTTCGCCCGGACGGATTCTCCCCATCCGCAAAATCGTTCTGGAGACAGATGTAGAAGAATACAAGAGGAAGAAAAATGCTGACTGAGAAACGTTTTGAAGAGATACTGAAGCTTCTGGATGAAAAGAAAAGTATAACGGTCACGGAGATAAAGGAAATGCTGAATACATCAGAATCCACCATTCGCCGTGACCTGACAGCCCTCGACCGGGCAGGAAAGCTGGTAAAGGTGTTCGGCGGTGCCGTGGCGGTGGATGCTGCGTTTACGGCTGCGGAGCCTTCCGTGGCCCAGAAAGTCGGTGTGAACAAGGAAGAAAAGCAGGCCATAGCCCGCTATGCCGCCTCTCTGCTGGTACCGGATGATTTTATCTATCTGGACGCAGGGACGACCACAGGATACATGATCGACTATGTCACAGAGAGATCCGTAACCTTTGTGACAAACGCGGTATCCCACGCACAGCGCCTGGCAGCCCTGGATTTCCGTGTCCTTTTGATCGGCGGGGAACTGAAGGGCACCACAGAGGCGGTAGTGGGAAATCAGGCAATCTTAAGCCTCCAGAACTTTCACTTTACAAAAGGTTTCTTCGGCACAAACGGAGTCAGCAGAAAAGCAGGCTACACCACACCGGACTGCAATGAGGCCCTGGTGAAGAAAACTGCCCTGGAACAGTCCGGAAAACGCTATATCCTGGCGGATGCGGCAAAGTTCGGGAATATCAGCTCTGTCACATTTGCACCCTTTGAATCTGCGGAGGTCCTGACCGACCGGGAACCGCCGGAATCTTTTGCAGGGTGCAGGAATGTTTTGAGCATTAAATAGATAGGGGGTATGTTCCATACGTGATTTCCTTTGATTATCAAAAGTTTTGATTGTTTTATATATATAAATCATATATAATAGAATCAAACATAACAAAGGAGTGATAAAGTGGAACCTTATGAAGTCTTTCATGACGTCCTGGTCAATCTTTTCCAGGAAATTATGGATATAGAAGAGAAGGCCCTTATTACTTCTGAATTCAAAGATATTTCCGTAAACGACATGCACATTTTAGAAGCAATCGGAGTGAACAGCGCCCGAAACATGTCATCCGTGGCAAAGACCCTGTCCGTGACCGTGGGAACCCTGACGATTGCCATAAACAGCCTGGTGAAAAAAGGATATGTGAACCGAGTCAGAAGTGAGGAGGACCGTCGGGTGGTGCTCATATCCCTGACAAAAAAGGGAGAAAAGGCCAATACCCACCATATGAAATTCCATGACGGAATGATTCAGGCTCTGATGAAGGACCTGGATGAAGAGCAGCAGAAAATACTGGTGAAGTCATTGCTGAATCTGAGAAAATTCTTTGATTCCTACAGGGATAAGAAAGAATAGAAATTTCAAAAATGCCGTAAGAACAGACTGCATCTCTGCAGACTGTTTTTACGGCATCTCTTTTTACTGTTTATATTCCATGAGCAGATATTTTTTCAAAACAGGAAACTGTGCAGGTCCCAGTTCCAGAATGTATCGGTGAAATTCCTTTAACTGGAAGGACTTCCCGGCAGCCGTCTGCGCTTCTTTTTTCAAATCCATAAAGTTCAGATATCCCAGATAGTATTTCAGATAATTCCCCGGATTTTCCACTATATACTGGAAGATTTCCCTGCAGGTATCCTGTGAGGCGATTCCGAAAGAGTTCAGTGTCTTTGTCACTGTCCCCAGGTCCCAGCCATGGTCATGGATGCCAATGTCCAGCAGAGAATAGAGGCAAAGGCTCACGGAGCGGTTCAGCCACAGAAGTTCCATCAGGGAATCATCCAGTTTCAGATATTCTGCGCCGTACCCATAGGACAGGGATTCCACGTAAGTGGCCCAGCCCTCCACATAACCGCCGAAACTCAGGAGATGCCGTATATCATCCGGTTCTGTTTTTCCGAAATACAATGTCTGGTACAAATGACCCGGAAATCCCTCGTGCGCCAGTGTAGTGAAGAGTTCCGCCTCGCTTACCTGACTGCTCTTGTTGATATAGATGATATTGGGACTCAGGGTATCGGCCGGTGGTGTGAGGTAAAAGGCAGGGCTGGAAAAGTTTTCCATGGATTCATGCACATATTTTACCTTGTAGGCAGGCTTTCCGCTGTCGGGGAAATCTTCGCAGATGGCTTTGTTCAGGTAATCAAGCATCTGTGCCGGCGTACTGCTGCAGGTTTCCGGCAGGGAGGAGGCATCTGCCAGCAATTTGGGATTGGATACGATCAGGCTCTGCATTTTTTTATAATCGGTCAGGAGTTGTGTGTAGAGCCGTTCTTCGATTTCCTTGATGGTCCTGTAATCCCCGGTTTCACTGCGGATCAGATATCGGTAGTATGATGTCCCTCCAGGGAGATTGGACAACCCTCCGGAATTTGTTCCGTTTCCCTTTAAGTCAGCCAGACCTTTGGCCAGGGACTGATAGGCAGGGAAGACACGTTTGGCCATGATTTTTTCATGCATTTTTATGTAAGAGTCAGCCTGCTTCTGAGTCATGGCTTTCCGGGAGACAAATCCCTTCATCTTATCCTTAAACATGGTGGAAAGATAATTGGCGGACAGGTCTTCTGTGAACGCATTGCACTGGGCAATGATGCGGTCCACGCTGGTATCACTCATAAACAGGCCTTCTTCTGCCTTTTTCTTTTCAAATTCCAGGATCTCGTCAAAATATCCGGTCATGGAGGAGAGAAGTGTAAAGTAATCCTTGATATCATCAGAGGTGCGGAAAGTATATTCCGCCAAAAGTACAGGAAGCTGGGACTGTATGCCCAGATTGGGGCTCAGCGGTTCCTGCAGCATATAATTATCTTTTATGGAAAGCTGTGTGTTAAAGTCAAGCTTCAGGATGTCGTAGGTGATACGGTTGTCTTTGGACAGCTCTTTGTAGGTGAACTTTTCCAGGTTTTTCTTGTACTCCTCCACGGAATCATAGCTGTCCTTTAGTTTATCCGGGTCCATGGAACCCAGCTTGATGGGATAATTCTTTATCCCGTATTTTTCAGGATAGGCCAGAGTATAATGGAGGTTTAAGGTGTTGGATTTCACCTCCTCGGTAAAAAGCTGATGTGTAAATTTTTCAAAACGGGCATCTTCTGTAAGAAAGCGGTCTTTTTGGGTATAAATAATAAGGAAGAGGAAGACAGCCAGGACAATAAAACCGGGGACCAGAAATCTCTTCTTGGAAGATAAGAATTTTTTCAAAAGATGCTCCTTGGATGATACTTGAGAACTCTTTAACAGTTTATGAAAAAATCAGGCATGTATGCGTATTTTCATTGTAAAAGGGCACGGGGATGTGATAAACTTTTGGTAGTGGATGTAAAGGAGGTGACTGGTTTGAAGAAGAAGTTATGTATGGTATGCCTGCTGGCAGCGTTTCTGACGGCGGGCTGTACACAGAACGGGCAGGAACCCGCGCCTGAAGATGAGGACGTGATGACACTGCCGGATGAAGAACAAGCAGATGAGGAGACAAAAGAAGAACAAAAAGAATACAGCGTGGAGCTTTCAGATAAACTCTCAGATTTTCAGTTTTCCATCAATGAGACGGTCTACGCACTTCCGGCAAAGCTGCAGGAGTGGAAGAATGCAGGCTGGACCTATGAGAAGGACAACGGCAAAAAAGCCCTTGATCCGGAATCTTTCCTGGAAGGTGAGACGCTGGACAGTGAGGGCGGTTCCCTTACAGTGGATATTGTCAACCTGGACGGGGAGAAGAAACTGCTTGGTGAATGCTATGTAGGCGGTGTACAGCTTGAGAGCGGGGAGGATGACAGCCGTGTCTACCAGCTTCCGGGAAAAATCAGGATGGGAACCTCCACTTTGGATGAAGTCACAGAGGCATACGGCATGCCGACGGACCAGTATGAAGAAAAGGATAATATCTACCTGACTTATGAATATGGAATTTACAAGCAGGCTGATCTTGTATTTGACGTACAGGATGAGATACTGTATAAGGCAGTGCTGAAAAATTACAGAGAGCCTGAGGACAGTAATGAAGAGGTAAGTAAAGAGACCCCGGCGGAGGTGCTGAGCTATCAGGCACCGGGAGCATTTCCGGAGGACATCATGGAGTTTGTGGTGCGGTATGGGGGAAATTTCTATAAGCTTCCGGCTCCGGTCTCAGAATTTACGAAGAACGGGTGGGAGATTTTGGAGGATGGTTCAGACAGCATTGTTAAGAGCGGCCGCCATGGTTATGTGACGCTGGAGCGTGACGGACAGACCCTGTATGCAGTGGTGAACAATTACGCTGATCTGGCAGTCCCTCTGGAAAACAGTTTTGTTATCAGCGTGCACGGCGACTTTGATGTCACCAAAGTATCTGTGGAGATTTACAGGGGAATCACCTTGGGTATGAGTGAAGAGACTATGAAAGCTCTGCTTGGTGATAATGTATATGAGACGGAGGAGCTGGACAATGGTGTTTCCTATTTTATCTACGCAGATGAGGCAAAACAGAATTACACCAGGATCTTTGTGGATAAGGACCTGAAGCTGGTCAGAGAAATAGAATTGTCCAACAGCCCGGACACACTTTCTGCGGCGGCCATCGGTACGCCAAAGGAAGAGCCGGACAGCGTGGATGCCGCGGCGATGTACGGGGATGACGATTTTCCCAGTGACGCAGGCGAAGAATAAAGAACAGAGGTAAAACAAAATGGAGCAGAAAATATACGACATCATCATCATCGGTTCAGGCCCGGCAGGGCTTTGTGCAGCGATTTATGCCAAACGGGCACAGCTTGATATGCTGGTCATTGAGAAAGATTTCTCCAGCGGGGGGCAGATGGTGAAGACCTACGAGGTGGACAATTATCCGGGACTTCCGGGGATGAGCGGCTATGATATGGCGGAAGCTTTCCGAGGCCATGCGGATAAACTGGGTGCGGTATTTGTCAGGGAGAATGTGAAAGAGGTACAGACAGCGGGTGAACTGAAGAAAATAATCACAAATAAAAACCAGTACCTTACAAGAACCCTTGTTATTGCGGCAGGTGCCCGGCACAGGACACTGGGAATCCCCGGTGAGGAGGAATTTTCCGGAATGGGTGTTTCCTACTGTGCTACCTGTGACGGCGCATTTTTCAAGGACGGGGTCACGGCTGTGATCGGCGGCGGCGATGTGGCGGTGGAGGATGCCATTTTCCTGTCCAGGATTTGTAAAAAAGTGTATCTGATCCACCGCAGAGATGAACTTCGGGCAGCAGGTATTTTGCAGGAAAGCGTAAAGGCTATTGAAAACGTGGAGATTGTGTGGGATACTATTCCGAGGGAAATCAGGGGCACAGACCAGGTGCAGAGTCTCGCGGTAGAAAATGTAAAGACAGGGGAGACGAAGGAGCTTGCCGTTGACGGTGTATTTATCGCAGTGGGTATCCTGCCTAACACAGAGGAATACGGCAGTCTTGTAAAATTAAACGAAGCCGGCTATATAGAGGCGGGAGAAGACTGTGCATCCAGCGTTCCGGGTATCTTTGCAGCCGGTGACATACGGACAAAACAACTGCGCCAGATTGTGACAGCAGCGGCAGATGGAGCCAACGCGGTGGATTCTGCCCAGAAATACCTGATGGAACAGAAATTATGAAAAAAATATAAGAAACATTCAGTCAGGTCCGGGCATTTACTGCACAGACCGTACAGCAGTATGATAAAGGAGGAATTACAAATGAAAAACATGAAGGTTCTGGCAGATGAAATACTCCAGGGAAAATACGATGAGATTCTGAAAGAGATCTATGTGGATGAAAGCGTTCTGGATTACCAGAGAAAACGTTATAAAAAGGCAATTGAAGAATTTGAGAAAATTTTTGGCGAGAGTGATGTGGAAATCTACAGCGCTCCCGGCAGATGTGAAGTCGGAGGCAACCATACAGACCATCAGAACGGCATGGTTTTGGCCACATCCATTAACCAGGACGCGCTGGCTGTTGTGGGCAGATCAGAGGATGGCATGATCCATGTGCTCTCAGACGGATATGAGATGGTGGATGTGGATGTCAATGATCTGGAAGAGCGTTACGATGAGGAGGGCACAACGGCTGCCCTGGTACGTGGTGTTGCAGCCGAGTTAAAGGCAAGAGGGTATGAAGTACAGGGGTACAATGCTTATATTGTCAGTGATGTTCTGATCGGTGCGGGCCTGTCATCCTCTGCAGCGTTTGAGGTTATCCTTGGAACTATCATATCCGGCCTCTTTAATGAAGGCAGTATTGATTCGGTTGTGATCGCGCAGACAGGACAGTATGCGGAAAATGTTTATTTTGGAAAACCATGCGGCCTGATGGATCAGATGGCATGTTCCGTAGGCGGTATGATCCATATTGATTTTAAAGAGCCGGGCAGTCCGGTTGTGGAAAAGGTCCCCTCAGATTTTGAATCTTACCAGTACAGCATGTGTATTGTGGATACAAAAGCTTCCCACGCGGATATGGGGGATGACTATGCATCTATCCCGGAAGAGATGAAAAAAGTGGCAAAATTCTTTGGAAAGTCGTATCTGCGCGAGGTTGAGGAGGATGACTTTTACAAACAGATCTCTGGTCTGAGAAGTGTGCTGGGAGACCGTCCTATCCTGCGTGCGCTTCATTTCTTTGAGGAGGAGAGAAGAGTTGAGGGAGAGGTAAAGGCTCTGCGAGATGGGGATTTCAAAGAATTTCTGGAATTGGTAAAGGATTCCGGCAACTCTTCCTTTAAGTATCTCCAGAATATCTACAACAGCACCAATGTGCAGAAGCAGGCGATGTCTATTGCGCTCGCTGTCAGTGATAAGATTCTGAGAAAGCATGGAGTATCACGGGTACACGGCGGAGGATTCGCCGGTACCATTGAAATTTTTGTGGAAAACAGTTTTGTGGATGAGTATAAGGCCAGAATGGACAGGGTCTTCGGAAAAGGTTCCTGCCAGATTCTGAAGGTTCGTCAGTCAGGCGGAAGAAGAGTTTTATAATGATCTGATTAGGTGCTGCACCGGATAAATCCCTGATAGGGAGTGTCCGGTGCAGTTTTTATATAGGGGATATGTTATGGGGGATTGAGGTGTAGGGATGATGGGGATATAGATTCAGGAATGAATTCAGGAGTAGATTCAGGAGCAGGTTCAGGAATAAGTTCAAGTATAGGTTCAGGTATAGCTTTCAGGAATAGATTCAGGTATAGGTTAAGTTAGTGTTTAGAGGGGGAATTCATGTAAGGAAAATAGAAATATGGTTTACACTGGTTTACGTAATTTTACTGTCGGGTTACATAACGAAATCTGGGACATGGGGATGCCGTCGAAGAGGGAAAATTGAAGAAAATAGTAGGATTTTTAAGACATAATTTTCAGAATATTCTCAATTGTAGAATATGCACAATGCTTGTCGAAAAAACCAACATTTACCACATTCCATCCTCAAAGTTATCCACACACAAAAATCCACAAAACCCTGTAAAAATGAAGTTATCCTCAAAGTTATCCACATTCTCCACAAAAATGTGTGTGGATTAATATGATTTACATAATAAAAGAAAGAACAAAGGTTTTGTACACTTGTGATAAAAAGAAGAATTTTGGGGAAAAGTGGGGAAAAGGGATTGACATTTTTGAAATCTATTATTTGACGAGGTGTGACAAAATATGCTAATATCCGGGAAAAACTGATGACATTTTCTGAAAATTGCTGGTTTCCATAAAACTGTGAGGTGACGGGTGTGGGAGAGTTATGGAGAGGGGAGTTGCGGGTGGCTCACGGACGGTGCGCAGGAGGTATCCGTGTGGGGAAAAAGTCAGGGGAGACAGGGGCCGCGAATAAGAGCAAGGAAGTCAGCCTGCTGATTTTAAATAGTAAAAACAAAAAGATATGGGAGGTTATATATAAAAGAAGACTTCTTCTAAATTATATGTAAAATAAGAAGAAAGCGAAGCCGGGTGCTGTCAGATTACGGACGAAAGCCGAGGAAGTGCCTTAAATTATATGTAAAATAAGAAAAAAACGAAGCCGGGTGCTATCAAATTACGGACGAAAGCCGAGGAAGTGCCTTAAATTATATGTAAAATAAGAAAAAAACGAAGCTGGGTGCTATCAAATTACGGATGAAAGCCGAGGAAGTGCCTTAAATTATATGTAAAATAAGAAAAAAACGAAGTTGGGTGCTGTCAAATTACGGACAAAAGCCGAGGAAGTGCTTTGGATTATATGTAAAATAAGAAGAAAGCGAAGCTGGGTGCTGTCAGATTACGGACGAAAGCCGAGGAAGTGCTTTGGATTATATGTAAAATAAGAAGAAAGCGAAGCTGGGTGCTGTCAGATTACGGACGAAAGCTGAGATGTAAAGTGAGAAGAAGGGAAGTCAGGCGTATTTAGATTAAATGAAAATGTCAAACTGTCTTTATGATTATCTATTTGGCAGGAAAAATATTGGTTATCCTTTGTAGTTGTCTACAAAAAAGAGAAGATGCACGGAAATTTCTTATATACCTGGATTGACGAGTATCCAACATAACAAATTACTACTGAGTGTCTACAGTAACAACTGCATTATAGATATTGTTTAGATAGAAGAATGCGATTGACAAAACAACTATCTTGCATTACAATGTAGCTAACTATATTGCAATGCAAGATAGGAGGTAAAGCGGTGATTTCTTCACAGATGTTGAAGGGGACTTTAGAGGGGTGTGTGTTGGCTATTATTGGGAAGGGGGAGGCTTATGGGTATGAGATTTCGGAGCAGTTGGGGGAGTATGGATTTGGGAAAGTGGCTGAGGGGACGATTTATCCGCTGTTGCTGAGATTGGAGAAGAATCAGTTTATACAGGCTACATTTCGGGAGTCTGAGGTAGGGCCCAGAAGGAAGTATTATTCTATAACGCAGGAGGGAAAAAAGGAATTCAAAAGATTTCTGGAGAGTTATATGGAATTATCCGGTGCAGTTTCCAGATTGTTGGATGATGTGAAAGGGGATTTAATAAATGAATAAACAAACAAAGCAGTTAATGAAGGAAAATAATGACTTATCTTTTCATCTGAAAGCAGCAGATAATAAAATTCTGACTGATATGGTAGTCTATATCCGAGGTGCGGATATCAGCGGATACCAACAGGAACTGGTCAGGCGTGATATTACACAGATGATCCTGGACGGAGAGCAGAGGGGGGATACCATGGAGGACATAATAGGCAGTGATTACAAGATATTCTGCGACAATGTTCTGAGAGAGGTTCCACATCTCACCCGTGCGGAAAAAGCTGTCTCCTTTTTAGGAACGTTATGCGTCGCCTTAGCAGTCCTGCTTGCAGTCCGCCTTCTTTTCGGTCTGTCAGACATGTTTGGAGACACCCCCACCTGGCCTTATATCCCCGTAACTACAGGTGCTATCATAAGTATGGTCATACTTTTATGCTCCGTCCTCCTTCTGTATAACGCCATCACCAGAAATTCCTTCAACATCAGTTCCCAAAACAACAAAAGAATTCCCGTACTTTTCGCAGCCATTATACTGGCCTGCATCTGTGCTGATTTCTTCCTGAAAACAGTCATTCTTTCCGTCCACATATCCATTGTCCTCATTGCCATCCTGCTCCTGCTCATCATCTATAAAATAACAGACACCATTAACTAAACCAAACTAAAACTAAAGCCTAACCTGTAGCCAAAATGTATCTAAAAATTAGTAAGCCACAATAAAATTGTAGTTATACAACAGCAATACAAATGCTGCATATGAATCCATTATAAGAATAGAATTGAAAATCTTAGTTTTCAGTATTTTAGTCGTTTTACAAAAACAGCATATACAACAACCAACAATTTTATAATATACATTTCAACCGCCTTAAACCAACAGATACTGACTTGCGGAACCCCAGACGGAATATTGGAGGAACGTGAATAGAGTTTCTTAATGAAAAACGGCCTCCGGGTGCGTGATGAAATTTGATTTCCGAATCAAATTTCAAGGATAGTTGAGCGGACTAATCATCAGATTAGTGCGCGGTTCTATCCGGTTCACGTACCCGGAGGCCGTTTTTCATTTAGAAACTCTTCACGTCCCGACTATTCCGTCTGGGGTTCCGCAAGTCAGTATCGTCCGCATAAGCCAAAGCAGGTCCCACAAGTCAGTATCGTCCGCATAAGCCAAAGCAGGTCCCACAAGTCAGTATCGTCCGCATAAGCCAAAGCAGGTCCCACAAGTCAGTATCGTCCGCATAAGCCAAAGCAGGTCCCACAAGTCAGTATCGTCCGCATAAGCCACAACAGATTTCACAAATCGGTATCCCCCGCTTAAGCAATAATACAGCAAAAAAGTCAACACTCCTTCCCCCACACCAGCCGAAACAAACTCCCTTCCCCCACACAACTCTCCAATTCCACCTGCGCCCCCAAATAAGCCGCCCCATGCTTCACAATCGACAACCCAAGCCCAGTGCCCCCAATCTCTTTGGAATGGCTCTTATCCACCCTATAAAACCGTTCAAACACCCTGGCCTGGTCCGTGGAAGGGATTCCGATGCCCGTGTCCGCAACAGATACGCTGATTGTATTCTTCCCATTCAAGACAGTGACAGTCACCTTCCCGTCCGGATGATTATATTTAATGGCATTATCGAACAGATTATAGAGAACTTCCTCCAAAATCGGCCTGGTAGTATTGAATACAGCATGTTCCCCCTCTAAGAAGAGCGAAACCTGTTTGCGTTTTGCAGGCTCCCGCAGCCGTTCCAATGTCTCTTTTGCCAGAGTATACAGATCTGTTTCCTCCTTTTGATAAGGAAGACACCCCTCATCAAGCTGTGATATCTTGATCACATCCCCGACTAAGGCAATCAGCCTCTGTGCCTCATCGAAAATCTTTCCGGCGAATTTATTGATGTCCTCCGGTTTCACAAACCCATCCTGTATGATTTCTGCAAATCCAGATATAGAAGTAAGCGGTGTCTTCAACTCATGTGACACATTGGCAGTGAATTCCCTCCGCAGATTTTCCCGCTGAATTTTTTCAGTTATGTCAACCAACAAAAGCACTGCGCCGGTCACTTCCTTATCTCGGAGCACAGGGTTGGCAATGACCTGGCAGAAGTTCTCACCAATCTGCAGATCGGAGGTGGTGTGTTTTCCGGATAGGACTGCATCCACGGTCTGCTGGAAGGATTCACTTCTGTTGAGAGAGAGAACGCTGGCATGTGCCTGTGCCTCTGTGGCATCCAGCAGATGCAGGGCGCTGGAGTTGTAGGAGAGAAGGTCAGTCTGGGCGTCAATGACTAAAAGCCCCTCACTCATATTTTCCGTGATGATGGAAAACTCCTGCTGCTGTCTTCTGGCATCTGAGAGCTGCCTGCGGATAGTGCGCTGTTGTTTGTTGATCTTTGTGAGCAGTGGTGATATCTCGTCGTAGGCCTCTGTGCGCTCCGGCTGATCCAGGTCCAGGCTGTTGATAGGTGAGACAATTTTCTTGGAAATGCGCGCAGCAAAAAGGGCGGAGAGCACTACCATCATGAGCAGCACATACAGCATGGGCTGTACCAGCTCTCCAATCAGGGCAGCTACAGTGTACTGGGTGCTGGATACACGGAGAATCTGGCCGTTTGAGAGCTGCTTGGCATAGTAAATTGTTTTTTCCGAAAGCGTATCGGACTGGCGTGTAGCCTTTCCGACGCCCTTTAGTTTTGCTGCGATCACTTCCTGGCGGTTGGAATGGTTCTCCATTTTAGAGGCGTCAGCCTTGTTATCAAAGAGAACACTGCCGTCCTCGGCGATGAGAGTGATTCTGGCGGATTCCGCAGGAAGATCATCTAAGGCGGTAATGCCCATGTTTTCCACAGAGATTGCCAGATAAGCAGTTTCAGATTTCAGTTCCTTTTCAATCTGGCTGCCGAAATAGTGATACAGAATGCCCATAATGAAGCCCAGTCCGATGACCAGCACAAGAGCAGATACAAGCATTATGGAGCGGAAGATTCGTTTTGTCATGCAGTTTTTCCTCCAATTTTATAACCCACTCCCCTTACGGTTTTGATACAGTCACCGGCGCTTCCCAGCTTTTGGCGCAGGGTGCGGACGTGGACATCAATGGTTCGGCTCTCCCCGTCAAATTCATATCCCCAGATGCGGTCCAGAAGCTGGGCTCTGGTAAATACGGTCTCCTGTTCCGACAGAAGGAGGCAGAGCAGTTCAAATTCTTTCAGGGTCAGGATGATCTCTGTGCCGTCCACCCGCACGATATGGCGCGAGGGGCAGACGTAGAGGGAGCCGAGGCGGTATTCCGGAATCTTTTCCTGTTCCTGGCTGCGGCGCAGCAGGGCACGGATGCGGGAAATCAGTTCCATCATCCGGAAAGGTTTCGGAATATAGTCGTCGGCTCCGTTGTCGAGTCCCAGTACCGTGTCATATTCACTTCCCTTTGCGGTCAGCATGATAACGGGAAGCTTTTTCGTGTCTCTGGATGTGCGGAGCTTTTTTAATATGCTCAGCCCGTCCTCCTCCGGAAGCATGATATCCAGGAGCACCAGGGAGGGGACAGCCACGGACATGGCATCCCAGAAGTCAGAGGGCCGTGCAAAGCCTTCCGCTTCCAGGCCCTGGCTGTTCAGGGTGTAAGTGACCAGTTCCCGGATATTCTCGTCGTCCTCTACAAGATAAATCAATTTATTCACCTCATTCTTTTTCCGTATCCAGATGATGTTCATCGCTTTTATGGATACCTGTTATGGAATATTGTACCCATTCTGCCACATTTACGGCATGATCGCCAATCCGTTCAAAATACTTGGCGGCCATGAGAATATCCAGGGCGGCCCTTGGGTCCACGTTATTTTTCCGAATCAGATCCAGCAGCTCGCCTTTTACCTTGTTGAAGAGGTCATCCACTATATCATCGGAGATGACCACAGATTCCGCCAGCTCCAGATCATTTTTAACAAATGCATCTACGCTTAAGGTTACCATGCGGATGGTAGCTGCCGCCATGTCATGAATCTGTACTTTACTGCTGATGCTGCTGCTGACAATATATGGAGCCAGGTCTGCAATATCTGCTGCCTGGTCACCGATGCGCTCCAGGTCGGAGATCATTTTAAGGGCAGCAGATATGATTCTCAGATCGCGTGCTACGGGCTGCTGCTGTAAAAGAAGGCGCATACAGATATTTTCAATCTCCCGCTCTTTCTCATCAATTTCACCCTCCATGGCAGCTACCTTTTTCACAACATCCCGCTCCGGCTGATCCAGTGCCTGGGCGGCCAGAGTGATGGCCTGTTCACACAGGCTTCCCATTTTGATCAGTTCTACATGAAGCTGTTCTAATTGTTTGTCAAATCTTGTGCGCATATCAACCAAACCTCCCTGTAATATAGTCCTCTGTGCGTTTATCCTTTGGCATTGAGAATATTTGTTCTGTTTCACCGTACTCCACAATCTCGCCCAGCAGGAAAAAGGCAGTTTTATCGGAAATACGGGCTGCCTGCTGCATATTGTGGGTAACCATGACAATGGTGTAATCCTTTTTCAGTTCCACTGCCAGGTCTTCAATCTTGGATGTGGATATAGGGTCAAGGGCGGATGTGGGTTCATCCATAAGGAGGACTTCCGGCTGGACAGCCAGCGCTCTTGCGATGCAGAGCCTCTGCTGCTGGCCACCGGACATGCCCAGAGCGTTCTGCTTCAGGCGGTCTTTTGTCTCATCCCAGATGGCAGCATCCCGCAGGGATCTCTCCACAATGTCATCCAGCTTTGCCTTGGAATGGATACCGTGGGTGCGGGGGCCGAATGCAATGTTATCGTAAATACTCATGGGGAAGGGATTGGGCTTCTGGAACACCATGCCTACCCTTTTCCGCAGCAGGTTTACATCCATTCTGCCGTAAATATCCTCGCCATCCAGTAAAATACTGCCCTCGATACGGCAGCCCTCAACCAGGTCATTCATGCGGTTCAGGGATTTTAAAAGTGTGGATTTACCGCAGCCGGAGGGGCCGATGAAGGCGGTGATCTTATTTTCCGGTATCTTTAAATTTATGTTCTTCAGCGCCTTAAAGTCTGTATAATACAAATCCAGGCTGCTGATGGATATCTTTTCCGTATTGTTCATATTACATTCCTTTCGCCAGTTTTTTGGCCAGAGTGCCGGAGATCCAGTTGATGGCCAGCACCAGCAGAAGCAGTACAACAGAGACAGCGTAGGCCTGGTCCATATACAGACCCTCTCTGGAGAGATTGTACATATGGACAGCCAGTGTGGAGCCTGAGGACATTACGCTTGATGGTACCTCAGCCACAGCTCCCGCGGTATAGATCAGAGCGGCTGTCTCGCCTACGATCCTGCCCACAGACAGGATAACACCGGCCAGTATGCCGGGAACGGCGCTGGGCAGTACGATGCGGAAGACGGTGCGCAGTTTTCCGGCGCCCAGGCCAAAGCTTCCCTCACGGAAGGAGTCCGGAACGGATTTCAGGGCCTCCTCTGTGGTCCGCATTATGAGGGGAAGGATCATGATAGACAGTGTCAGGGCACCGGCCAGCAGAGAATATCCCCATTTTAGTGTGGTCACAAAGAAGAGGGCGCCAAACAGTCCGTATACGATAGAAGGAATACCGGACAGGGTCTCTGTGGTAAGGCGGATGATCTCCACGAATTTGTTCCCGCGTTTGGCGTATTCCACCAGATAGATGGCAGAGAAGATACCAAGGGGGACAGCAATCAGCAGAGATAAAAAGGTGATGACCAAGGTATTGATAATGGAGGGCATCATGGACGCGTTCTCCGACGTATATGTCCAGGCAAAGAGTTCCGGTTTCAGATTGGGAACCCCGTTTATTAAAATATAGGCAATTAAGAAAAACAGGACGGCAAAGGTAACGGCAGCGCAGAGCATCACCAGCAGCATAAGGATAAATGAGCCGGGGGTGCGCTTGTACTCTCTCAGTTTCTGCCGCAGGTTATGATTATTATGCATGGCGGTTCCTCCGATTGAGCAGGGCTACACAGAAGTTGATCAGCAGAATGAAGACAAACAGGACCACACCTGTGGCGATCAGCGCTTCCCTGTGCAGGTCTGCTGCATAGCCCATTTCCAGTACAATATTGGCGGTCATGGTGCGGACACCCCGGAGGATACCCCTGGGCATTCTGGGCTGATTGCCGGCGATCATGACAACCGCCATGGTCTCACCGATGGCACGGCCAATCCCCAATACCACGCCGGCAATGACACCGGATTTGGCAGCAGGGAGCACAATGGCAAAAATACTCCTCTCATGTGTGGCACCAAGGGCCAGCGCCCCTTCGTAGTAGGTGCGCGGAACAGAGCGCAGTGCGGATTCACTGACACCTATGATAGTGGGCAGTATCATGATTCCCAGTAAAATAGAGGCGGTCAGCATACTGTTTCCGTTTCCTTCCCGGAACATGCCGCGGATCAGAGGGACAAGCACCACAAGACCGAAGAAGCCATACACGACAGATGGGATTCCGGCCAGCAGTTCCGTAGCTGATTTTAAAAACGGGTATATTTTTTTCGGGCAGTATTCAGCCATGAAGATGGAGGTCAGGATGCCTATGGGCACGCCTATGACAATAGCTCCGGCTGTCACATAGATACTTCCCATGATCATAGGGAAGATACCGAATATGTTGTTGCCCGGTTTCCAGCGCTCTCCTAATAGGAAACTGAAAAAGCCGATTTCCTTCATGGCAGGTATGCCGTTTACAAAAAGGAAGAGACAGATTAAGGCAACTGCGAATATGGATGCGCAGGCAGCTATAAAAAAGACTGCCTGCATTACTTGTTCCTTACGCTTATTTTGTTTGCAAAACGGGTTGTGTTTTTTCATACTTTCTAACCTCGGATAGGAGTGTGGGATCAAAGGGCTTCATCCCAGGCCAGAGCATCTCCGGTGAAGATGGATTTTACCTGGTCAGAGGTCATTTCATCGGTGGGGTTGCTATTGTTCACAATAACAGCAATACCGTCCAGGGCAATGACTGTAGGGGTCAGGCCAGCGTCCAGTTCAGAATCTTTCAGTTCTCTGGAAGCCATTCCGATATCACACACACCATCAATGGCATTCTGCATGCCGGTGGTGGAATCACTTGTCTGAATCTCAATCTCCACATTGCTGTTCATCTCCGCGTAAGCTTCTTTCAGCTTCTCCATGACGGGAGATACAGAGGAAGAACCTGCAATGACAACCTTGCCGGATGCGCCGTTTGATGCGTAGGCTTCTGCGCTGTCCAGGGGGATGTAGTTGTTGTCAGCCACTACAGCCTGGCCTTCTTTACTCAGAATGAAGTTGATGAAGTCCTGTCCGGCTTCACTGAGACCTTCTTTTGCCGCAATATTGAAAGGTCTGGAAATTTTGTAGGTGCCTGCTTTAATGTTTTCCGCTGTGGCTTCTGTACCGTCAATTTTTAAAGCTTTCACTGTATTATTTAAAGAGCCGAGGGAAATGTAGCCGATGCTGTACTCATCCTGTGCTACACTGGACATCATGACAGAGGTGCTGTTTGTGATGTTTGCCTCCTCAGTTGTCATATCCATCTTTTCACCGTTTACTTCCTCTTCAATGCCGAACAGTTCAACAAAAGCACCGCGTGTGCCGGAACCGTCTTCCCTGGATACCACTGTGATGTCATTGGTGCTGTCCCAGTCACCTGATGTATCTTTTGAGCCGCTGTCGGCAGTTCCTTTATCAGATTCTGTACCGGATGCGGCCTCTGTGCTGTTTCCTGCATCTTCATTTCCGCCGCATGCTGCAAGTCCGAATACCATTACACCGGCGAGTATAACTGCTGCTAATCTTTTCATAGTTTTGATCTCCTTTTTCCTCGAATTGTAACTGTTCAGTACCCTCACAGTTACAAGCAAAAATCCATGCAGAATCGCCGTTGGCGATGGGATTTTTGTTTGGCTGCTGAATACTTTCTCACGGTCAGCACAGTAAATGTGCAGACCTGCTGAACAGTTGCCTAGAATTATCTATTTATTTGTCCTTGTTACGAATTTCAGTATATAGGGGGAAAGTAAAATACAAAATCTTGATTTTGTTAAATGTAAGTAAAGTTAAATAAGAAATATTTTGAAATGTAAAATGTTAAATGAAGCATAAATGCTATAATTACAGAAAATATGTGCTATAATCTTTTTATGGAACTGCAAATTGTAAAGACTGCTGCAGGAGGTCTATATGGATAAAAGCAGGAAGATTCTCCCGGTGGGAATCAGTGATTTCAGGAAAATTATAGAAGAACAGTATTATTTTGTAGATAAGTCACTGCTCATAAAAGAGATCATAAATTCAGGAGCAGAAGTAACGCTTTTGACAAGACCGAGACGATTCGGAAAAACCCTGAATATGAATATGATAAAATTATTTTTTGAAAAATCTGAGGAAGAGACGGCAAGTCTGTTCCAGGGACTTAAAATATGGCATTGTGAGGATACGGAAAAATACAGGTGTGAGCAGGGAAAATATCCGGTAGTATTTTTAACGCTAAAGGATATAAAATGTGACAGTTGGGGTGAAACTTACGAAAAATTGAAGAATATGATCCAGTTGGAGTATAATCGCCATGCATATTTGCTGCAGAGTGAATGTCTGACGAAGTTTGACCGGCAGTATCTGGGACGTATACTGAATATGGATGCTTCAGATGCCGACTGGCAGGATTCCTTAAATCGACTGACCGGATATTTAAAAGCTCATTATAAAACACCGGCAATTCTTCTTATTGATGAATATGATGTCCCTATACAGCAGGGGCATATGCTGGATTATTACGATAAAGTTATAAATTTTATGAGAAATTGGCTTTCAGGAGGCCTTAAAGATAATCAAAACCTAAAATTCGCTGTGTTAACAGGGATTCTTCATATTGCACAGGAGAGTATTTTCAGTGGTCTGAATAACCTGGATGTGTATACCGTACTGGATAAGACTTACAGGGAATATTTTGGTTTTACACAGGAAGAAGTGGATGAGATTGCTGCGTATTACGACTGCAAAGAGAAAAGCGGGGAGTTACGAACATGGTATAATGGCTATAATTTTGGCGGAATAGATATCTATAACCCATGGTCGGTGGTAAAATATATCCGTGCCGGAAATAAACCGGCGCCTTACTGGCTGTCCACAAGCAGTAATGATTTTGTGCACAGGATCATTGAAAGAAGTTCTCCTGAGACCGAAGATGCCTTAAAAAAGGTTATGGATGGCGGATACCTCATGACTTCACTTAACACACAGGTAGTATATCCGACAGTTTATGATAATCCGGATAATATCTTCAGTTTTCTGGTCATGACAGGATATTTGAAAGTCAATGCATTGGAGGAATTGGAATATGGTGAGGATTATGTTCTGTGTATTCCAAATGAGGAAATAGCTTGTGTTTATAAAGAGGAGATACTGTCAGTATTCGATGTGCAGAATGAGGGGATAATACGATACTCTGCCCAACTGCGGAGAGCACTGTTTACAGGGGACTTGGGACAGCTCGACGAACTGCTCCATAAGATAATAAAATGTTCAGTCAGCTTTTATGACATACATGAAAGCTTTTACCATGGATGGATGCTGGCCCTGACAAGTATGTTTTATGATACTCATTATGTGCGTTCCAACAGGGAATCTGGAAAAGGTCGGTACGATATTATGATGGAACCTAAAAGTGCTCGTTTTCCGGGGATTATCCTGGAATTTAAGGTATTGACTGAGAACAGGGCAAAAGAGGTGGAAGAAAAGCTGCATCAGTTAGCAGAGAGTGCCCTTCAGCAGATAAATGAATGTGATTATGAAGCAGAGTTAAGAGACAGAGATTGCAGGAGCATTATAAAATATGGTATTGGATTTTATAAAAAGGAGTTTTCAATCGTAAAAGGATGATTTCTATATGATTAAAATAGGGGCGGCCGGCGTGCATTTTCCGCACTTCCGGCCGCTTTTCTTATTTACCCTTTCTGCTGCATCCTCTTGATCACCTTCAGACGGGTAAATTCTTCTCTCTCTTTTTCCTCCAATGCATTGGAAATAGATTTTGTCAGATCCTCAAATTTGGGGATTGTGATATTTTTCAGCGCGTTGGCGCGCTTCTGTGTTTTCTTAATATTGATAGCCAGCCTGTAGGCGGAATTTTCCACCATGGACAGGCGGATGGTGAGCTGCTTTACCTTCTCAAAGGCCGCTTTCGCTTCATCCAGGGAGGCTTTAGTGCCGTAGTAGGCATATGTGGGCGCCCCCGAGGCCGGATCAGACTGTACCAGGGGGATTTCTGTTCCCATGACACTTCTGGTCTTGATGCGGATGGAATCCTCCACAGGCACGGTGCGGGATATCTCCTGCACATTGCTGATGCCGATTTCCATGTTGGCCTTCTGGAGTGCTGCATAGGCGGTGCGGAAGGTGATATCGATCTGGTCCTGGATATCCTTGGCCTGGTCGATCAAATCCATCAGCTCACGGATGAGAATATTCCTCTTCTTGTCCATCAGGTCAAAGCCCTGCCTGGACAGCGCCAGGGAATTCTTGGCTAATATGAGATTACCTTTGGTTGGAAAGGTATTTGGATCCATAACATCACCCTTTCTGTGTTTTCAATCCATGTTCGGTCGATGCTCTTGTTTTTGGTGATTTCCTTGTTTATGATTCCTCTTCCGAAGGATGATAATACTGATCCAGAATCTTGGTGTCGATACGGTCCAGTTCGTCTCTCGGAATCATGCCCAGCAGTTTCCAGCCCAGGTCAAGGGTTTCCTCAATGCTGCGGTTCTCATCTGGTCTTTGGCCTACAAAATTGTGTTCAAAGGCATCACCGAATTTCAGGTATTTCTTATCCAGAGGTGAAAGCTCATCCTCACCGATAACAGAAGCCAGCGCCCTTGCGTCTCCCACCTTGGCATAGCAGGAGAAGAGCTGATTGGCGACGTCCTGATGGTCGCCTCTTGTGTAGCCTTCACCGATACCGTCCTTCATAAGCCTTGACAGGGAGGGCAGTACATTGATAGGGGGATAGATGGCCTGTCCGTGGAGCTGCCGCTCAAGAACGATCTGTCCTTCTGTGATGTAGCCGGTAAGGTCAGGAATGGGGTGTGTGATATCATCATTGGGCATGGTCAGGATCGGTATCTGTGTAACAGAGCCAGTTCCGCCTCTTACAATGCCGGCGCGTTCATACAGGGTTGCCAGCTCACTGTACAGGTATCCGGGATAACCCTTTCTGGAAGGAATCTCGCCTTTTGAGGAAGAAACTTCACGCATGGCCTCCGCAAAGGAGGTGATATCTGTCAGGATAACAAGAATGTGCATTCCTTTTTCAAATGCCAGATACTCCGCAGCGGTCAGTGCCACTTTCGGGGTGATCAGTCGTTCCACAACCGGGTCATTTGCCAGGTTCAGGTACATGACCACATGGTCTGCAACACCGCTCTCCTCAAAGGTGCGGCGGAAAAATTCAGCAACGTCGTATTTGACACCCATAGCGGCAAATACAATGGCGAATTTTTCATTGCTGTCCCCGCCAAGGGAAGCCTGCTGTACGATCTGAGCTGCAAGCTGGTCGTGAGGAAGGCCGTTTCCTGAGAAAATAGGAAGCTTCTGTCCTCTGATCAGGGTGGTCAGGCCGTCAATGGCCGAGATACCGGTCTGGATATAGTTACGGGGATATTCCCTGGTTACCGGGTTCAGGGGAAGTCCGTTGATGTTGGTGCGGACTTCCGGCATAACAGGACCCAGGCCGTCAATGGGTTTTCCGATGCCGTTGAAGGTTCTTCCCAGGATATCAGCGGAGAGCTCCACCTCCATGGGATGGCCTGTGAGTTTTGTGTGGGTGTTCAGAAGGGACATGTTTTCCGTGCCCTCGAACACCTGGATCACTGCTTTGTCTTCATATATTTCTACAATTCGGCCCAGCTTTTTGGAACCGTCGTCCACCTTGAACTCCACAATTTCATCAAAGGAGGCATCGCGTACGCCTTCCAATACAACCAGAGGTCCATTGATTTCGCTCAAGCCGAGATATTCTATTGCCATAATCGTTCCTCCTTATGCATTCTTTTCCATGACGGTATTGTAGAAGTCGTCAACAGCCTTCATGTAATCGTCAATAAGTTCCAGCTTGTCATTGGGAACATCATATTTGATGGATATGATCTTCTCAAATATATTCTCCCTGCGGAGCACGGACATGGGCATACCCATGGCGATCAGGCTTCGGCAGCGTTTGTATAGGTACAGGATGACTTCCATCATCTTAAACTGCTTATCCAGGGACACGCAGGTGTCGTCAGGATGGAAGGCGTTCTGCTGCAGGAAGCCCAGACGGATGACTCTGGCAATCTCCAGCGTCAGCTTCTGGTCATCCGGGAGCACATCGCTTCCGATCAGCTTTACGATCTCCATCAGGCTGCTCTCCTGGTTCAGGATAGCCATCATGCGGTTTCTGTCATCCACGAATTTGGGTGATACATTCTCACTGTACCAGTGGGACAGATCCCCCAGATACTCGCTGTAGCTGGTGAGCCAGTGGATAGCAGGGAAATGTCTGGCATAGGCCAGGGATTTATCAAGACCCCAGAAACAGCGCACGAAACGTTTGGTGTTCTGGGTGACAGGCTCGGAGAAGTCACCGCCCTGGGGTGATACGGCTCCGATAATGGATACGGAACCCTCCGTGCCGTTTAAGTTCTGCATCATGCCTGCCCTCTCGTAGAATGCGGAGAGGCGGGAGGCCAGATAAGCGGGGAAACCTTCCTCGGCGGGCATTTCCTCCAGACGGCCTGACAGCTCACGAAGGGCTTCAGCCCACCTTGAAGTGGAGTCTGCCATGATCGCCACATCATATCCCATATCCCTGTAGTATTCCGCCAGGGATATGCCTGTGTAGATGGAAGCCTCACGGGCTGCCACGGGCATGTTGGAGGTGTTGGCGATCAGCGTGGTACGTGCCATGAGGGCATTGCCGGTCTTGGGGTCATGGAGCTTTGAGAAGTCTTCCAGAACCTGGGTCATCTCGTTGCCGCGCTCGCCGCAGCCGATGTAGACAATGATGTCCGCATCTGACCACTTGGCGATCTGGTGCTGTGTCATGGTCTTTCCTGTTCCGAAACCTCCGGGAACGGCTGCTGTGCCGCCTTTTGCAATGGGAAACAGGGTATCCAGGATACGCTGTCCTGTCACAAGAGGTATCGTAGCCGGGTAACGCTTGTTTGTGGGGCGCGGAATACAGATCGGCCATTTCTGCGCCAGTTTGAGGGGATACTCACTGCCGTCGGCAAGCTGGACCACTGCCAGCACATCGGTTACGGTGTAAGCGCCGTCTTTTACCACCTTGGATACAATGCCTTCCACCTGAGGCGGAACCATGGATTTATGCACAATGGACGGGGTTTCCTGCAGCTCCGCGATGATGGTGCCGCCGTGGACTTCCATACCGTCCTTGATAGTCATGTGTACGTCCCATTTTTTTTCTGTGTCCAGGGAATCTACCTGCATACCGCGGGAGATATATTTACCGGACTGTTTGGCAATCACGGAGAGTGGACGCTGGATACCGTCGAAAATATTGTCCAGGATTCCGGGGCCGAGCATAACGGAAATAGCGTCACCTGTGGCTGTTACCGTTTCCCCCGGCTTTAAACCGCTGGTTTCCTCGTAAACCTGAACAGTAGTGGTATCCTTTTTCAGAGAAATAACCTCGCCGACCAGGTGTTCCTTTCCCACGTATACCATTTCCGACATCTTGAATCCTGTATTACCTTTCAGATAAATGACGGGACCGTTGATGCCATAGATAATTCCTGTTCTATTCATGTAGCAGTCCTCCGTCAAAATTAAATTCTTCTTTTTCGCTTTCGTATAAGGTTTTAAATGTGTGGTCGATCAAAATATTCTTAGCCGGAATCACAGCGCGGACACCTCCCATGAAGGGAGTCTCCGAGATGTGAAGGGAAGTCCCGCATCTGGCCGCCAGTGTTTCCAGCAGGGAAGAATCCGCAGGGGTCAGATAGATCTGTACCTCATCCTCACCGGCAATGGTAAGGGCCTCCCGGATCTTTTCTTCCAGCCAGACCAGGTATTCGGGGCTGCTCATGAAAGTCTCCAGTTTATTTCTGACCTCCACAAACAGTACCTCACGCAGTTCCTGCTGTTTTTTTGACAGACGTCTTTTGATGTGAAGCTGCTCCGCAGACAATGCCTTGTTGATCTCGCGTTTTGCGTTCTCTGTCTCCAGCTTTAACTGGTTGCCGGCATTTTTCTGTTTATCTTCTTTATGTTCAGCGAGCATCTGGGAGAGGGCAGCTCGGTATTCTTCCAGAGCCTTTTCAGACTCATCCCGTGCGCTTTCCATAGATACTTCGTAGAAATGCTGCAGTTTTTCTTCGGTTGTCATGTCATTCACCTTCTTTATCTATAATTTCAAACCGATCGCCTCATTGACATAAGAGAGAATAAAATCTGGTGCACGGCCGGTACCATGTCGGTCGGGGATTTCTATAATGAGCGGCAGACGATGGTTCAGCCGCATGTCGTCAATGATATCGGGAAACTCTCTGCCGAACTTTTCCGTCAGCAGGATGATGCCGTTTTCCTTGTTGGCAATGGCGTCCTCCAGAGCTCTCCTGAGCTCCTCGCGTTCATGCACCACAACACCCTCCACGCCTGCAAGCCGCATGCCTGTATAGGTGTCAATATTATCGCTGATCAAAAACATTTTCATAATGCATCAGTCTCTTTTCTTTATCAAAATATAAGGCAGCCCTTATCCCAGTTTACCTAAGATCATGAAGGAGATGATCAGTCCGTACAGAGCAATACCTTCTGCCATAGCTACGAAGATCATGGATTTACCGAACAGGGAGCCATCCTCGCTGATAGCACCTAAAGCAGCGCTTGCGGAGGAGGCAACAGCGATACCGGAACCGATGCCGGAAAGTCCTGTAACCAGTGCGGCGCCGATGTAGCCAAGGCCCGTTGCGAGGCCTGCGGATGCTGTGTCAGTGGCAGCGCTTACGGAAGCGGTTCCGCCGATCGTGACGATGGAAGCCACTAAAAGGGTTCCGAAGAAGAAGAAACAGTTGACTCCCAGTGATTTTTTGTAGCGTTTTTTATTTTTCTCTCCCAGGAAAAAGTATCCGAAGGGAACAATGATGCTTAAGATCAGTGCGGCTGCTATAGTAAATTGAATTAATGTTGTCATAATAATGAATCCTCCTTAGGTTTTATGCATTTTTGTTTTCTCTTTTTACGCGCTTTAAGAATGGGTGGAATTCCCTGCCGCTGCCTTTGTAGAAGCGGCTGAACATCTCATAATATTCCAGACGGAGTACCTGGATACCTACGATCAGGCCCTCCATTGCGCATACGAAAGCATTGCCCAGCACGATGACCAGCCAGTTGATGCTGCCCCCGCTCTCAGCGCCCGCCAGCATGAGCACAACGCCCATCATGGCTGCATGGCTGACAGCAAATGCGCCGATACGGACGAAGGAAAGGGTGTTGGAGAGATAACTCAGCATGACCTCGAACAGTTCAAAGAAGCTCTGAACAAAGAACATGACCTTTCCGCCCTCCACAACGGGCTGTTTTTTCTTGATGATTCGCGTCAGCGGCTCTTTCAGCATGATCAGTATAAGCGGCACGCCGAACATAATGACCAGGATCGCGGTTGCCGGAAGGGAATGACCCGTCAGGTACAGCAGGATCATAACGGTCAGTGCCCCGTAGAATACAAGGCCGCAGACGGCATTCTGGTCAAACAGGATATTTTCCGTATCATGGCACCTCACCGCGTTGATGATGTGGAAGATCATGGTCAGCAGTATGAGGAACATACCAAAGACGATCGCCACGATGAACACGGTGTTCATGTTGCCAAGGCCCGGTACATTGGTCATGGCATCCACAGGCCGCAGCCATATGGGTGACAGCACATCCTCAAATCCGAAGATGCTGCCGAACATGAAGCCAAAGAAAGTGGAGAAGATACCGGCTGTGCCGATGATGGCAGCCAAATCCATTTTCTTAAATTTGTACAGCAGAAAACCGCCGATCGCCAGCAGAAGCCCCTGTCCCACATCACCGAACATGGCGCCGAAGATGAAGGAATATGTGATGGCCACAAACATGGTGGGGTCCATCTCATTGTAGGCGGGAAGGCCGTACATTTTAACATACATCTCAAAGGGTTTGAACACCTTGGGATTTTTCAGTTTGGTAGGCGGCTGTGTGCGAATATTGTTCTGGTCATCCTCGATGATGCAGAACAGCCTGGCATCGTCCTCAATGTCTTTTTGGAAAGCCAGGGCATCCTTCTCAGTCATCCATCCGCAGAGAATGTAGAAGGTCTCCTGATGCTCCTTGACGCAGGCAGCAACCTTTCTCACGTCAAAGTTGGTGGAGAGGGCACTTAAAGCCTCTTTTGCGGAGAGTATGGCGGATGCGTCGTCGCGGAGCATCAGCCGTATCTCTTCCTGGCAGGAAGCCATGTGTTTGTCCAGGGTCTCCAGCTTCATTTTCAGCTCCCTGTGTATGGCCTGAGGCGTGCCGTGGTAGTAATCCTTTTTCAGATAGATTCTTTCAAAATGCATGGAAGAGAAAATCGCGTCCACTTCCTCCATCTTGGTCCAGGGCACGAAATAGACGCCCCATACATATTCATCCTCATGGCATGGATAAAACCAGGTATCCATACCATCATAGACATACTCTTTGAACTTGTTGTAATATTCCTTCGCGATCCGGCCGAATCGGACCTGGACAAAACGGTAGTGCACCAGTTTATCCACATCTTCCGGCAGGTTCAGGAAGGGGGTGATTCGGTTTAAGTCTTCCACAACTGCCGTCCGCTGTGCCTTCAGGTCATCGCATTCTGCATTGATGTCTGAGAGCTTCTGGCTGAGGGAGTCAATAAGACCGGTGGCTTCATCCAGGGAAATATCCCTGACAGGCACATCCTCTGTGTTCTGCAGCAGCCCTGCAAACTCTGTGGCCTTGTTCAGAAGCTCCTTATAGGGGTTGATCTGAATATAGGGGGACAGGTGCTGCACCTGCGTCAGCTGTGCCATGGCATTTTCCAGATGGATTTCATACTTAGCCAGGTATTCGTTGACAACTCTGTCAATGTCAGACTTCGGACCGGTAATGCTCAAGAATTTCATTTTCTCAATCATGTCAATTACCTCCGAGGTTAGTTTTTGTGAATATAATCCAGCGTCTCAGCCGGGGACAGTCCGTAGCGGATACACTCTATGGCAGTGGTGAGCCGGTCTACTTCGTGTTCCTTGTGATAAAAATAGGAATAGATCATAATAACTGAGTGCGGATATTTTCTTGCTTCTGATTCCAGGATGTTCCTGAGATTCAGAGTGTAGTATTCTTCCAGGTTCTCCGGCGCAAGTTCCGGATAACGTTTTTTATAAGCAGTAGTATCCAGCACGCGGCGGAATTCTTCATTGTCCGCTGCCTCAACCAGTGCGGTGATCTCTTTGTGGGAGAGCTTATAGTGCACAGGTATGAGCAGTGCGTAGATATCAGCCGGGGCCATATGGTAATACCTGCGGGAACGGTAGATCCACTGCAGGTTGAGCATATCGAATTTATTGCCGTAGGCTTTGATGATCTCTTGCAGATCTCTTTTTTTGAACAGCTTATCTTTCACTGACCAGATATTTGCAAAGTAATACTGGTCCAGCGCCATGCCGTAATCAAAAAGGAGCGGTGTATATTCTTCCCCGATTTTTGACAGAGGAGAGTAATATTCCGTACCTTTCAAACTGTTTACAAATTCTTCAATTGTATTTGCTTGGGTAAGCTTTTCCAAATCCAGTTTGGAATGCCGGTCAAAGAAATCTTTGAACAGCGACAGATCCAGCCCTTCCCGGGTCTTGTCAAACACCCTTCTGAGGCATTCCTTCATAACGGCGATCTCGTACCGCTTAAAGTACAGAGCCATAAAGGTGCGCTGGGAGGGATTGGCGAATTTGTAAATCTTAGCAAAGTTCTGATGGATCGTGTGGGTAAGCAGCTTCTCGATGTCACCCCTGTGGAGGGAGTTTTCATCCAGGTCAGTCCACAGTTCTTTGAATCCGGGCTGCTTTTTTAAGTAGGCAACCACCTGGGGAACAGATTCCAACTGAGAAATTTCCTGATACTGCTTTTCCGTCATGAGCTTGCTCTGCATGGCACGGATCTTGGTTGAAAGACCGCTGTAAGATAACAGGGTTCCCATAACATCACATCCTTAATATTTTGTCATACAGTTTCTGAGCCATCTCTTCGTGATGCGCTTCATAATACTTTTCCATTTTATGCAGGATTTCATCCGTCTCCGCCTTCTGGTTTTCCAGTTCTTTCTCCATGCTGACCTCCAGGTTCCTGCGGATGGACTCCAGTTCTTTGGCAGTCTGCCGGTCTACTTCCTCGTCAAAGGCTTTGATCTGGGCATCATTTTCTTCGGAAAGCCTTTTTTTCTGGACGGCAACGTCCTCCATGATCCGGGAAGCTGCGGCTTCTATTTCTGCCAGTTTGCTGATAACATCTTCCATAGATTTTCCTCCTTGTGTCTTCTTTATATCATACACCTTTTTCAGAAAAAATCCATAGAAATCTTCATAATTTTTAAGCTAATTTATACAAAAGATATAATTATTATGGTGGTTTTTCTCGTGTTTTTTGGCGAATTTTGCGGTAATCTTTGACAAAACAAAAAGTTTTCAGTTATACTGAAGGAAGGCGGAAAAAGCCGGCTCTGGGGCCGGCGTGCTTCGTCTGCAAGAAAGACAAAGAGAAAGGCTGGATATAAAATGCGTTTGAGAAACATACCCGGGGCAAAGGATGCCATTGCCGAGAGCGCTTATGTGATACAGAATCCTCAGGAAAATGCAGGAAAGTGGCATGAGATATTTCAAAACGGAAATCCTGTCCATATAGAGGTCGGCATGGGAAAAGGCCGTTTTATCATGGATATGGCGGCGAAAAATCCACACATTAATTATGTAGGGATTGAAATGTACGACAGCGTTCTTCTGCGGGCGCTCCAGAAAATGGAGGAGCGGGAAACAGAGGCAGAGGCGCTGAAAAATCTGTTTTTCATGAGAATGGATGCCAGGGAGCTGCCGCTTGTATTTAATCGGGGAGAAGTGGACAGAATATATTTAAACTTTTCCGATCCGTGGCCCAAGGAGCGCCACGCAAAGAGAAGGCTCACTTCAAGGCAGTTTCTGGAGCGCTATGACGCTGTTTTGGCAGAGGACGGCACAGTGGAGTTCAAGACAGACAACAGAGACCTCTTTGATTTCTCTGTGGAGGAGGTAAAGGAAGCCGGCTGGAAACTATTGGCCTGCACTTATGACCTGCATCACGATGAGGAACTGAGCCGGGGAAATGTCATGACTGAGTACGAGGAGAAATTTTCCTCTATGGGGAATCCCATACACAAGCTGGTCACAGCCAGATAGGGATGCAGAAGCCGGGTTTCGGTCCGGGATTTTCGTCATATGATATAGAGAAGCAGTTTTACCTGAAAGGAAGTATCCTATGGCGAAGAAGAAAAACATGCAGAACTCCCTCTTTGAATGGGCATATACAAACAGGAAAGCGGGCAGCAAAACTGCTGATATTTTAAAATCAGTCGGAGAAGTGGAGAAGCTTTTAAGTTCAGCTGGAAAGAAGAAAAAGTGATCTAATGGGGAAAAACAGTAAAAACTACTATAAGAAAGCGTAAGAGCGCTTAACCGGAAAGGAGAAAATCATGGTTGAAGTGATTACGGAACAGAATTTTGACAAGGTTGTGATGGGGGCGGATCTGCCTGTACTGGTGGATTTTTATGCAACCTGGTGCGGCCCGTGCAAACAGATGGCACCTGTGATCGAGGAGCTGTCAGAGGATCTGGAGGGCAAAGCCCTCTTCGGCAAGGTCAATGTGGATGAAAATATCAATCTCGCGCAGAGATATAAAATCATGCAGGTCCCGACCTTTCTGTTCGTCAAGGACGGTAAGGTGATGAGCCGGGAGACCGGTGGAATCAGCAAGGAAGAACTGGCAGAGGAACTTGGGGTGTGGCTGTAAAGCCGCCCCCGGCCTGCGGCCGGCAGTCGAAAAAAGGCAGAAAATGCGTTAACGAACTGCAGTGTTACATGTATATGATAAAAAACATAAAAAAATGTAAAAAAGATACTTGCATTTTTCCAGTATATCGCTTATAATATGTCTTGCGTTACAAAATAAAGCGTATGCGCCTTTAGCTCAGTTGGTAGAGCAGTAGACTCTTAATCTATTTGTCCAGGGTTCGAGTCCCTGAAGGCGCACTAAAAAGCACTGTTTTTGCAGAGTTGGAGCTGCGGGGACGGTGCTTTTCTTTTCGTGTTCTGCCCAGCGCTGCGTAGAGTCCGGGTTTGGAAACGGATTGTGCAGATGCAGGATCTTTGTTATAATATAGAGCAAAAAGGACTGGGAGGATGATGGGTATGAAGGATGAGACAAAATATAAGATCATGCAGAACCGGGAACTGCTGAAAGCCTACAATGTTTCCGATGTCAATGCTGAGGCCACAGACCAGGAACAGAAGCTTGCAGCAGCGCCTTATGTGAAGGATAAAAGGGGCGGAGAGATCATAACTCTCACAACGGATTTTGACGGCATTGCAGGCAGTATGGACCTGTACGGGCTTCTTAAGAACAGGGTGAGCCGGAGAAAATACAGCAATGAGGCGCTCACGTTAAGAGAACTGTCTTTTCTTTTATGGGCAACCCAGGGGATCCGGAAAGTGGTGGGGAAGAATAACTTTGCCACATTCCGTAATGTTCCGTCAGCCGGTTCCCGCCATGCCTTTGAGACCTACCTGTTTGTCAGTCATGTGGACGGGCTTGACAAGGGGATTTACCATTATCTTCCCATGGAACATGCGCTGGAAGTGTGGGATGGGAGGCAGGATTTTGAGGAAGAACTGACCCATGCGCTCTGCGGGCAGCGATTTGCGGCGTCTGCGCCTGTGACTTTTGTATGGAGCGCGGTTCCATACCGGATGGAGTGGCGGTATGGCCTGAAGGCTCATAAGTATATCCTTCTGGACGCAGGGCATGTGTGTGAGAATCTGTACCTGGCATGTGAGGCTGTCGGCTGCGGAACCTGTGCTATCGGCGCCTATGACCAGGATGCCCTTGACGAGCTTCTGGGCTTTGCCCCGGGGCCCTCCGCCGAGACTGATTATGAATGTGCCGTGTATGCGGCAGGTGTGGGTAAGGCTGTTACGGAGGAGTAGGCAAAGGGGGAGTTTTATGTCGGAATCGTATATTACCAAAAATGCCCTGGCTGCGTCCATGAAAAAGCTTATGGAGGAACGGGATTTCTCCAAAGTGACTGTGGCTGATATCTGTGAAGGCTGCGGGATGAACCGGAAGAGCTTTTATTACCATTTTAAAGACAAATATGAGCTGGTGAACTGGATCTTTTATGAGGAGTTCCTGAAAAACATGGATGTGAGCTGCTATAAGACATCGCGCGATATCCTGGAAGATCTGTGCAAATATTTTTACAGGGAGAGAACCTTTTATGAAAATGCGCTGATGGTGGAGGGGCAGAATTCTTTCAGGGAATACCTGTTTGAGAGCATGCTCCCGGTGATCAAAACCCAGACAAAAGATCTGTTCCGGGACAGAGAATACAATCTGTTTTTTGTGTATTTCTTTTACGAGGCGTTTTTGGCTGCTATTATAAGCTGGCTGCGTGACGGTGAGAAGATACCGCCGGATGAGTTTCTGAGACAGCTTCATGCCATCCTCATAACGCTGGCAGAAAATTTCATAGAGGAGAGCAGAGAGTGAGAGCGGGCCTGATAAGGCCTGCTTTTTTTAGACATTTTTCGCGGGGTGTCCCAAAATGTGACAGTGTGAAAATTGTGACCAATGACGGATAATTACCGGGGCCATATAATCATATTCATACAAGGAGGGATTATGTATGAGTAAAATAACACACGCAGCTACAAGAGCGGCTTTCGGAACTGCCATTGACGGAGTTCTGAAGTATGTCAGCAGGGACAGGAAAGAGCATATGATGAAGCTGGTGGACCTGTCTGAGAAATTTTTGGGAGACACCTTCCGCCAGCAGACTTATGATGGTGCCAGAAACCTGATCCTGGAGGATGGGAAGTGGATGCAGTTCATTGACAGGGCACTGAGCGAGCTGGACCCTCATGTGCTGAAGACGACTGCGCTGAATCTGGGATTTGAGGCGGGATTTGCAGGGTTTAAGAAGACCAGGGAGCTTTCAGAGAAGCTGGATACCAACATACCCTGGATCATTCTCATGGACCCCACAAGCGCCTGCAATCTCCACTGTACGGGGTGCTGGGCCGCAGAGTACGGCAATAAACTGAATCTGACATTTGAGGATATGGACAGCATTATCACCCAGGGAAAAGAACTGGGGATCTATTTCTATATGATGACAGGCGGGGAACCGCTGGTGCGCAGAAAGGATATTATCCGTCTGTGCGAAAAGCACAGTGACTGTGCATTCCACGCTTTTACAAACGCCACGCTGATAGACGAGGAATTGTGCAGGGAAATGCAGAGGGTAGGGAACCTGTCTCTGTCTATCAGCCTGGAGGGATTTGAGGAGGTCAACGACGGAAGAAGAGGACAGGGTATCTACAAAAAAGTGCTGGATGCCATGGATCTGCTGAAAGCCCACGGGCTTATCTTCGGAACCTCTATCTGTTATACCAGGAACAATGTGGACGTGGTAAGCTCAGATGAGTTTTTGGATCTGATCATTGAAAAGGGCTGCCGTTTCACCTGGTATTTCCACTATATGCCGGTTGGAAATGACGCAGCCACAGAACTGCTCCCCACTCGGGAACAGAGGGAATATATGTACCACAGGGTACGCGAGATCCGAGCAAAAGAGGGAGGGAAACCTATTTTTGCCATGGACTTCCAGAATGACGGCGGGTATGTGGGAGGCTGCATCGCAGGGGGAAGGTTCTACTGCCACATCAATCCCAACGGAGATATGGAACCCTGTGTGTTTATCCATTATTCGGATGCCAATATACACAATAACACCCTGCTTGAATGTTTTCAGCAGCCCATTTTCCGGGCTTACCGCCGGGGCCAGCCTTTCAATGAAAATCACCTGCGCCCCTGCCCCATGCTGGAAAATCCGGAATGCTTAAAAGCCATGGTTGAAGAAACAGGCGCCAGATCCACAGACCTGCAGTCCCCGGAGAGCGCGGAGCATCTGTGCGAAAAATGTATGCCTTATGCAAAGGATTGGAAGGATAAGGCAGACGAACTGTGGGAGAACAGGAAAAGCAGAGGTTAATCAGGCGAAATTGCAAGTGGTGAGGCAAATGGCAAAAAGAAAATATATAAAATATGGCATAGTGGTTTTGATAACAGCTCTGCTGGTGTTTTATTTTCGTGATTCCTGGGGAGAAACTGCCCGGGAGATCATGCATACTCCCTTAAAAAATGTTCTGGCCGTCACGGGTCTCTCCACTTGCTTTTTCTTAATAGATGGGAGAATCATACAAATGCTGGCAGGGCGCACAAAACAGGAATTCTCTGTGCGGCAGGGAATCGGCTGTGCCTTCTACTGCGCACTTTTCAGGATGGTTACGTTCGGAAGCGGTACAGCCGTGGCCGAGGTGTTTTATCTGAACAAGAAAAAAGTATTGCCCGCAAAGGCCAGTTCCGCTGCGGTCGTGCAGTACACGGCCCAGAGAATCGCAGTCGGAGTCTACGGTACTGCGGGCTTTCTTTTTTTCTCTCTGAAGAACAGACAGCTCCTGGGAAAATACCATACATATCTTCCTGCCGGAATCGGAATCTGCATTCTGATCGCAGCCGTGCTGCTGACCATCAGTGTATCGAAAACCGCAGCAGGATGTATCTTTCAAGCAGCGGATAGAGCAGCCGCAAAACACCCCAAATGGAAGGAAAAGCTTGAAAAAGCCAGAGAGCAGACGGAAATTCTCCAACAGGAAACAAGAGATCTGTTTCTCTATGACAGAAAAAGGCTGGCTGAAATTTTTCTATGCAGTCTTGCGAAAATGACATGCTGGTATCTGATTCCCTGTGTCATGCTCTGCGGACAGAACGGAATTTCCTTTGACACAGTGCTGCC
Source organism: Blautia sp. JLR.GB0024 (assembly GCF_037000545.1). Taxonomy (NCBI): domain Bacteria; kingdom Bacillati; phylum Bacillota; class Clostridia; order Lachnospirales; family Lachnospiraceae; genus Blautia; species Blautia sp. JLR.GB0024. Next base: position 460,099 of record NZ_JBANBF010000002.1, read on the forward strand.
TCTGACTGCAGTTTCTTACATGCTGTCAGGCGTGATTCCCGTGCCTGGGGGCTTTGGGTCTGTGGAAGGCATATTTTATCTTCTTTTTTCACCTCTGACCGGACAGGGAGCGGTATTGTCCGCCATTCTCATATTCCGCTTCGCAGTGACATTTTTTCCGGCCCTTATAGGTGCCTTCGTCTTTTTTACCGAGTAATGCTTGTGTGCCGCGGTTTCCCGGGATATAATAAAACTTACAGACCGGGTGTACATCAAACCGGTAATTTTATGATTCGGGAGGACAAAGAGAGATGAGAGTGCTATTTATCGGAGGCACCGGAACCATCAGCATGGCGATCACCAGAAGGCTGCTGACAGAGGGACACAAAGTGTACCTGCTGAACCGGGGAACACGAAACGGGGAGCTGCCTCCGGGAGCCATCGGGCTTACGGGAGATATTGAGGATGAGGAGCAGATAGGCAGGCTTACAGAGGGCATGAAATTTGACGTGGTGGCAGACTTCATAGCATTTGTGCCGGAGCACGTAGAGCGTGATTACAGGATGTTTAAGGGAAGGACCGGACAGTATATATTCATAAGCTCCGCGTCCGCATACCAGAAGCCCCCTTCTGACTACAGAATGACAGAGGGAACCCCGCTTGCCAACCCAAAATGGCAGTATTCCAGGGACAAGATCGCCTGTGAGGCGTTTCTTATGGAGAAATACAGGGAAGAAGGATTTCCCGTGACCATAGTACGTCCAAGCCATACTTATGACGAGCGCAGCATCCCTATGGGACTTCACGGCGACAACGGAAGCTACCAGGTAGTCAAACGGATCAAAGAGGGAAAACCGGTACTGATACCGGGAGACGGAACATCACTTTGGACGGTTACCCACAACTCCGATTTTGCAAAAGGCTTTGTGGGCCTTATGGGAAACATCCATGCCATTGGCGAGGCTGTACAGATCACCTCAGATGAGACCCTGACCTGGAACCAGATCTATCAGACAGTTGCGGACGCACTGGGCGTACCGCTTCATCCGGTGCGCGTCTCCAGTGATTTTCTGGATGCTTGCAGCGATTATGACTTCAACGGCAGCATGATGGGGGATAAATCCAACTCCGTGGTATTTCTAAATGACAAACTGAAACGCCTGGTACCCGGCTTCACAGCCGTAAAACGCTTCGACCAGGGTGTCCGGGAAAGCCTTGCCTACATTGCATCCCATCCGGAATGCCAGAAAGAGGACCCGGAATTTGACGCCTTTTGTGACCGGGTAGTGGAAGCTCTGGAACGTGCAAAAGACTACGTGAGAAAAGGAATCTCATAAAACAAGGGACAGACATACCGGATAATTGTAAAATCACCGGTACGTCTGTCCCATTTTCTTCCTGATCCATAACCATTCGGCCGCCTGAACAGCTGCCTTAATTCATCATACTTCCCAACACCTGGTTCACCAGCTTGCCGTCTGCGATTCCCTTTACTTTCGGCATCAGGACTTTCATGATCTTACCTTTATCCTTACCGGTAGGAGCCTCAATCTCCAGCTCTTTCAGTACACCGGCGATCACTTCCCTGATCTCCTCCTCATTCAGCATTTTCGGAGCAAATTCCTCATAGACAGCAATACGCTTTGTACACTCATCAATAATTTCACTTCTATCTGCAGGAGTCATTTCCAGAGTTTCTTTTGTCTGTTTGATCTCTTTTAACACCACTTCATTCTCTTCCGCCTCAGTCAGGTCTTCTCTCTTATCAATGGCTTTATTTTTCAGAGCTGACAGCAGCATGGACAAAGAATCCTTACGTTCTTTCTCACCGGCTTTCATAGCAGCGACCATGGCTTTTCTTACTTCATCAATTTTACTCATTGTCGGAATCTCCTTTTCATTTTTTATAACGCGCAAAACCTATCACGTTCCCGTCCATTAGTATACCACTATCATTTCCCTCTTTCCACATTTTTATTTATAATGTCAGACGGTGAGAGTCGTCAAGATGTTTTTATCTTTTTATCTTTTATACCTCCCGCAGATGGTGTCAGGGATGTCGGGGCGGTGTCTTCCTTTGACAGACATTGCGGCAGTGAACCGGAAAATCCACCGTTTACGGAAACTTAGGCGCGACGGCTCTTCCGGAGCGTCTTAGTTGCAGTTAACGGTTAGTTGGAGGCGAACGGAGCTGGCTGTCAAAGGAAGACACCGCCCCGGCATCCCGTCCGCCCTTCTTCATCTAACCCGCAGCAAATTCCACCTAAAATAAGCCGCCAGCAGCCGAATCACCACCGTAACGATCAACCCCAAAATAACCCCCGCCGGCTCCCCCATAGAATCCCTGCACACAACGCATACGATTCCGCCGGCAATAGAAGCACACGCATAAATCTCCCTTACCAGAATATAAGGCGTCTCCCCTGCCATAATATCCCTCAGCACACCCCCGCCGACACCTGTGAGCACACCCACAAACACAAAAAAGAACGTATTATTATCCGTCACCACACTGGCTGCTGCCTGAATCCCCACCACCGTGAAAATCCCCAGCCCCAGAGTATCACACAGCATCATCACGTTATCATAATACTTATTCTTAGCCCTTGATTTAAGAATCTCCGGATTCGTATAAGTAATAGCAAAAAGCAATGTAGAAGTCAGTATGGCAAAAAGCACATACACCGGCTTGGCAAATGCGGTAGGCGGAGTGATTCCCAATATAATATCCCGCATCATACCACCGCCCACCGCCGTGGTAGCTCCCAGAATATTAACCCCGAAGATATCCATTTTTTTCTCAATGGCGATCATTGCCCCTGATGAGGCGAAAGCCACTGTGCCTATTATTTCCAGTACAAAGATAAAGGTATCCATATTTTCCCCTTTGAAATATATTTTATTATCCATTATACGGCATATATGTAAAAAAATCGTCAGAAACAGAGCTGATAAAACTGGATTTGACTTTTCCTCCTGTCTTTGATACATTAAAGCTACATACTTCAAAAAGCTAACGCATCAACCGGTCAGGGGACAAAAGCTGGCTGCCCCGGTACCGGATCACACGGAGGAAAAGAAAATGCAGAAACACAATAACGGCAGCTTCACCAATTCCCTGGGCTTTGTACTGGCCTGTGTGGGCTCTGCGGTGGGGCTTGGGAATATATGGATGTTCCCATACAGACTGGGAGAATACGGCGGCGCGGCTTTCCTGATCCCGTATCTCTTCTTTATCTGCCTGTTCGGTTTTGTCGGCCTGTCGGCTGAGTTTGCCATAGGGCGCCGGGCGGGAACAGGTACCCTTGGCTCTTACGAATACTGCTGGGAATCCAGAAAGAAGGGAAAGATCGGAAAGGTACTGGGCTGGATTCCGCTGTTAGGTTCTCTGGGGATCGCCATCGGCTATTCCATCATCATCGGCTGGGTGCTCCGCTTCCTGGCAGGCTCTGTGACAAATACAGTGCTCACAGAGGATTCCGCAGAATTTTTCGGACAGGTAACAGCCAATATGAAAAACCTGCCCTGGCATGGTCTTGTCATTGCCATTACCGTGATCATCCTGATCACCGGAGCGGTGAATCAGATTGAGAGGGCGAATAAGATTCTGATGCCCCTGTTTTTCATCCTTTTTGCCATTCTGGCGGTGAGAGTGTTCTTCCTGCCGGGGTCCCATGAGGGGTACCGTTTCCTGTTCGTGCCCAAATGGGAGGCGCTGGCGAAGGTGGATACCTGGGTCATGGCTATGGGACAGGCGTTTTTCTCATTGTCTATCACAGGTTCGGGCATGATCGTTTACGGCTCCTACCTGAGCAAAAAGGAAGATATCCCCAAATCTTCCATACAGACAGCAGTCTTTGATACCATTGCGGCCATGCTGGCAGCCCTGGCTATCATGCCGGCTGTGTTTGCCTTCGGGATCGAGCCATCCGCAGGTCCGTCCCTGATGTTCATTACGATACCGAATATCTTCAAGCAGATGCCCATGGGCCGGCTTTTTGCCGTGATCTTCTTCCTCTCTGTATGCTTTGCGGGCATCACATCCCTCATCAATATGTTTGAGGCGGTGATCGAGAGCTGGCAGCAGAAGTTCAGCCTGCAGAGGACAAAAGCAGTTGCCCTCTGCGGCGGTGTTGCACTTGCAGTAGGGCTGCTTCTGGAGGAGGAGTCTAAGGTGGGGCACTGGATGGATTTTATCACCATCATCATCGTGCCGTTCGGAGCCGTGCTGGGAGCTGTTTCCATCTACTATGTCCTTGGATTTGACAAGATTAGGGAAGAGTTGGAGGAGGGCAGGAAAAAGCCCCTTCCGAAAGCCTTTAAAGTGGCTGCAAAGTATCTGTACGTGCCCCTGGCAGTCATTGTATTTATACTGGGCCTCATCTATAAAGGAATCGGATGACGCTCCTGTCATAATGTAAAATTATAGTAACTGTTCAGTCAGGTCTGCGCATTTACTGCGCTGACCGTGCAAAAGAGTAGTTACAAATTATATTTCGGAATGCTGTTCTCTGTACGCGGAGGGCGACATTCCGATTTTCTTTTTAAAGCTGTTGCTGAAATAATACTGGTTGGCATATCCGCACCGGCTGCTGATCTCCTTCAGGGACAGGGTGGAATTTTTCAGGTACTGGCAGGCAGCTTCTATTCTGAGGGCAGTGATGGTGTCGCTGATACTCTGCCCATACACTTTTTTAAAGAGAGCGCTGAGATAAGCAGGGCTTACATTGGCATGTCCGGCAATGTCACCTAAGCAGAGGGTATTGTCCTCATAATTTTCCCTGATGTAGCAGAGAACCAGCTCACAGACCTGGTCATGGTAGGTCTGCAGCGAGGTGTCCAGCTTCTCGCATACCTGGAGACAGAGATGGTTCATCCATTTGAAAAATTCTTCGTAAGTGTGAAACAGTTCAAAGTGGTTGTAAACGGAAATAATGTCATTTTCCAGGTCACCGGTGTCAATGTTCAGCTCATACAAGAATTTCAGGATACGGCCCAAAAGGGAGTAGATCCTTATGAACACAATGTTCTTGGTCTGGTATTTCAGTGACACCTCCTGAAAGAATCCTCTGAGCCACTCTTCAATGGCAGGGGCGTTTTTCTGACAGAGGAGGCGGATCAGCTCCTCCTCCTTTGACTCGGAGAAAGAGAAGAGGCTGAACTCCCGTCCGAGAGCCTCCCGGGCATCAAAAATATTTTTATGAGGAAAGAAAAACCGGTATTTCAGCGCATGGGAGGCATTTTCGTAGGAGATATGCAGATCCCAGAAATCCTCCACCACAGTGCCGATGCCCACGTTCAGGGAGAACACCCCTTCCCGGTACTTCTCCATCAGGCCTGCAACAGCCTTGTGGGCGGCCTGAAGGAAATGCCCGGGACTGTTGGTGTTCTGGGCAAGTATGGCGATGATGCCGTTAAATTCCTTCACAAAATAAACCTGCCCGAAGCCTTTGCACTGTTCTCCTAACAGATCGCAGACATTTAGGAGCTCGATCTGGTACTGAGTGATGCCCAGCTCGTCTTCCGCCTGGGAGGCGTTTTCTACCTCCAGCTTCAGCACATTAAAACAGGAAAAGTCAAGGTTTAAGTTCAGGTATCCCGGATAGCGCCCCAGATGTCCGGCCGCGTCCTTGCCGGAATAGTGAAGAAGGTCCGAAAAGAATTTTTCCGTCATCAGAGGGCGGCTCTGCTCCACAAGCTCCCGGTTGTGCTGCTCCCTGTCAATGGCAGTGAAGGCGTTGCGTATTTTCTCTGTCAGGTAGCCGTAGTCCAGAGGTTTTTCAATATAGTCGCAGACACCCAGGCGGATGGCGCGTTTGGCGTACTCGAATTTGTCATAGGCACTGATGAGAATGATCTTCACCAGGGGATTGACGGACAGGGCAAGGCTGCTCATGGAAATGCCGTCCAGGTTGGGCATCTCAATATCCGAAATGATTAGGTCCACAGGGGCGCGCCGCATAGATTCAATGGCGGAATCCCCGTTGTTCTCCACATGGACCACCTCCGCATCCAGAAGCTCCCAGTCTATATTTCTTACAATGCCCTCTGCGGAGAGCGCATTGTCATCCACAATCATTACTTTCTTCATCGCTGTCCTCCATCTGTTCAAATGTGATCACAATTTCAGTTCCCTCGTTGAGTCGGCTGTCCACTCGGACGGTTCCGTTGCCGAAGGAGGGACTGGAGAGTCTCTTGTTTACGTTTCCAATGCCGAAATGTTTCTGATAGTCAACCGTCCTGTTTTCCAGTGTGGTGCGCAGATCCTCAAGCTGCCTGGGGGCAATGCCGGCTCCGTTGTCGGTTATGGTGATGATGACCGTATCATCCCCGTAAGAGACATCCAGGGAAATGTGCACACAGGGGGTCTGCCGGGAAATGCCGTGCTGGATACTGTTTTCCAGGAAAGGCTGCAGGGTAAAGCGGCATATGAGGAAGTTCTGGATGCCGTCCTCCGCCCGGATCTCCCAGCTCAGGCTGTCCCCGTGGCACAGCTTTTCCATTTCCAGATACAGACGCGCGATCTCAAGCTCATCCCGGATGGCGATCAGATCCCCGGACTTGCGCAGGGTGAGCCTGTAAAAGCGGGTCAGGTCTGTGATCATCTCATCCGCGGTCTTAAGGCGGTCCAGGCTGATGCAGGTCTTGATGGAACCCAGAATGTTGTAGAGAAAATGCGGGTTGATCTGAGACTGGAGAAGCTGGTATTTCAGCCGTTCCTCTGACAGGGAGAGTTCCAGGATGGAATCCATGTTCTGATTCAGGGATTCCTGCATGTTCTGGAAGGTGATCCCCAGCCGGTCTATCTCGTCATAGGAGGAGGGAGACTTTGCCGCGGAAACCAGCTCCGGTACCGGGGAAGGGGTATTCTTTCCGAGATGAAAGGATTTCATGGCAAGGGAAAGCCTCTTCAGCCGTTTGGTCAGATTGCCTGAGATCATAATGATGACAAGGACCGTAAGCGGCAGGGATACCAGCAGGGTAAATACAAGGGTCTTTAACAGAATCTGTGTGTTTTTCCGTATATAGCTGCCGGGAATCTCCGTAACGTGATACCAGCCGTTGTCCAGCCTGGCAGTGTGGTAATTGATATCCCCGGCCTTTTGTGTTTCCGCCTCATCCCGGGAGATCAGGTCCAGGGTATCCTGATCCAGGACCGTGCCGCAGAGGGACGTATCGCTGTGTGCCATGATGGTGCCGTCCTCCGCTGCCAGATAGCTTGTGATATCCGTATCGCTGAATGTGTCCGCAAGGGCATCGGAGAACTCAGCCGGGTCTATGAGGATCGTGTAGGCATACTCCGTGGCTCCCGTTCCCTGGTTGCGCAGGAGGCGGCAGCAGACGATCACATCCCTGGCTGTATAGCCGTCTGACAGGATGAAAGGGATCTGCATATCCGGATGATAGAACCAGATAGAATCCGTTCCGGGATTGAGCCGTTTCTGCCGGGGGATACGGAAGCTCTCCAGATCCTCCAGAGGGTAAAAATAAAGCCCCTCCCCTGCCCCTGTCTGCTCCCGGGGCAGAAATATGGAAATATGGTAATAGCCGAATGTAGTCTTGAACATGGAGATATCATTTCTCACACTGCCGAACACAGACAGGGACTGGGTGGATGAGCTGTCCGTCTGTGACAGGGTATACATATCATACTGAATGGAATCCGCCACATTTTCCGTCTGCCGTATGCGGTCATTCATCTGTACATTGAGCTGGTCATCCGCCAGGAGGGCAGAGCTCATGATCTTATCCTCAGCAATCTGATAGGTCACATGGTAGAAGATAAAACCAAGGGTGCCCAGGGGCAGCAGGGTGCAGACCAGAAAGGCCAGCAGCAGTTTTGCCTGGAAATGGGAAAAGACGGACCGTATTCTGTCAGAAATTTTTTTCATACCTGACTCCTTCTTCATATATTTTAATGGTTCCCATTATAAAACACGGATAATCCCCATTTCAACAGAGATAAAAATAATATAAACGAATCAAAAAATATTGTATTTTGAAAAACAGATATCTTTGGTATTTTTATGCTATCAAAAAACAATGCAGACGGCACGAAAGAGAATGCCGGAAATGGAGGAATTATGAAAAAGACAGTTAGTATTCTACTTACAACAGCTTTGGCAGCCGGTATGCTGGCAGGCTGCGGCGGCAATTCCAGCGAGACGAAAGGGGAGGGCAGCAACGCAAAAAAAGGGGATTATGACCTGACCCTCTACAGCATCAACACCACAGACCCCGACTTTGACGACTGGCTGAAAAATGTGGAGGATGCCACAGGGCTGAAGATCAATGTCATTGCAGCTCCTACGGATTCCGACACCCGCCAGCAGAAGATAACCACCATACTCTCCACAGGCGACAGCAGCGTGGATATCATTGAGATCAACGATGAGATGAGCGCTTCATTCAAGAACTCCGGCTGGCTGGAAGGCTTAAACGACACAGTTATGACAGAGGATATCCGCGGCGAATTTCCCCAGGGCTACCTGGAGGATATGATCACAGATAAAGACGGAAATATTATCGGTGTGCCGGGCTACTCCGGATATCTGGCTTTCTGGGTGAACCAGGAGATCATGGATGAAGTGGGCATTGCATCCATTGACACAAAAGAGGATTTTGTGAAATACATGGAAGCTGTCTCAGGGGACGGCAGATACGGCTACGGCGGTTCCTGGGAGAAGACCTATGTCTTCAATGAGATTGCCCAGTTTGTCAACATGTTCGGCGGTGATTATTTCGATTGGACCAACCCTGCCAACAAAGAGGCGATCCAGTTCCTGCATGACATGGTGCAGAACGGACAGACACCCATTGACCAGATCGCTGACAAATACGAGCAGATGAATCCAAAGGCCAATGACGGCAAATACGGAAGCTGGTTCATGTGGGGCCTGGGAACAGACTATGAGAAGGCAGATATGCTGGGCGCAGACAAGATCCATATGGCAATGGTACCGGATTTCAGCGGAAAAGGCCAGCGCGCCATCTTCACGGATTCCTGGAGCTATGTTCTGAACAAAGCATCCGAGAACAAAGAGGCAGCAGTCAAATTCCTGGAATATATGGCGAATGAGGGCGGTATGGAAGCCTCCTACAAGGCATTTGACCGTTATCCCGCCAGAGCTGACGTGGCTGCGAAGGTGGTTCCGGACACAGATCCTGCAAAGGAAATGTACAGCAGATACGCAGAGGAATGCAATGTGGCAGGACGTCCCATGCTTCCCCAGACCATGGAATTCATCACAGATATGGGAACTATTTACCAGTCCTGCATGAAGGATGAGATCACAGTGGACGATTTCGGTAAGAAAGCACAGGAGCTTGTGGATAAATACAGTAAATAATGTCAGGCACAGGCACCGCAGCGGATCCCATCCCGCGGTGCCTTTTTGAGAGGAGGAAGCCAATTGACCATCAGTAAGAAATCAATGAAATGGATACCGTGGATCCTGATCCTGCCGGTTATCCTGATCCGTGGGTTCACAACCCTGTACCCCATCGGGGCAACCCTGAAAAACAGCCTGTTTGACATTAAGGTGCTGTCAGGTGTCAATGAATTTGTAGGACTCAGCAATTATATCAATGTGTTTAAAGACCCCAAGATCATTTCCTCGATCAGTTTCACCGTGATTTTCGTGGTGGTATCCATGGTCTTCCATGTTGTCCTGGGAGTGGCGCTGGCTCTTATCCTGAACATGAAATTTAAGGGGCGCCGGTTTTTGCGGACGATCGTGCTGATTCCCTGGGCCATGCCCGCTGTCGTGATCGGTATGGCAGCCAAGTGGGGATTTAACAATGACTATGGCATGATCAATGATTTTATCCGCCGGTTCGTGTCGGATTTCCAGTTTAACTGGCTGATCAATACAGGGTCCGCCAGGGCTGCGGTGATCGCCATGGACCTGTGGAAGGATCTGCCGTTCTTTGCCATACTGGTACTTTCCGGCCTGCAGTTTATTTCCGGGGATATCTATGAGGCAGCCAAGGTGGACGGGGCAAACGGCATACAGAGCTTTTTTAGGATCACGCTTCCTCTGATCACACGCAATGTGATCACCCTGTGTATTCCCTTTACTCTGTGGAGGCTGACCACCTTTGATCTGGTGTATGCCATGACATCAGGAGGACCGGGGGAGGATACGTCCCTGATCGCTTACCGGATCACCATGGAGGCGTTTACCAACCTGAACGTAGGGTACGCGGCAACGCTGGCGGTGATGCTGTTCCTTGTGATGGCGCTGTTTTCCTGGTTCAATATAAAGGTTATGAACAGGATGTCTGATTAGGAGGATGAACATGAGAGATACCAAGAAATACAGAATTTACAGAGGCTGCGTGACAGCCGGCAGATGGCTGCTGTTTGCAGTCGTGGCTTTCCTCATACTCTTTCCGGTGTACTGGATATTTATTTCATCCATCACACCGCCGGGTGAGCTGTTCCAGACACCCATTCAGTATCTGCCGAAACATCCCACGCTGGAAAGCTATCAATTTTTGATTGAAAATGTAGGATTACTTGCTAAAATAGGAAATACAGTATTGATCGTAGGTGTGACACTGGTTGTCAGCACAGTGCTGTGCGCCATGGCTGCCTATGGTTTTTCAAGGTTCCAGTCAAAGGCTGTCAGCATCGCGTTCGCGTTCATCATTGCGACCATGCTGATTCCTGAAGTGGTGACTGCAAGACCTTTATATGAGTTCATGCGGAAGGTTGGGCTTTATGATACATATCCGGGGCTTATCATTCTCTATATCAGCGCTGTGATTCCCTTTACCGTGCTGATCCTCAGGAATTTTGTGTCGGAGATACCGGTATCCTTGGAGGAGGCCGCGGCCATTGACGGGGCAAGCTTTTCCCAGAGACTCTTTTTAGTGGTCCTGCCGCTTATGAAGCCGGCCATTGCCACTGTATGCATTATCAACTTTATCACATGTCTGAACAACTTTTTTACACCGTTATACTATTCAAACGGTATCCAGGTGCTCTCCGTGGCCATCGTGCAGCTTCCCCTCCGGGACAATATGTACGGCGTACCGTGGGATCTGGTAAGTTCCATGGGATGGATCATTCTTCTGCCTATCATTCTTTTTGTGGCAGTGTTTGAGAAACAGATCATGGATGGAATCATGGCAGGCGGAGTGAAAGCTTAGAGAAGGAACAGGGAGGAAAAAATATGTACGATTATTTGGGCGGAAGTCTGGGAACACTGGCTTATGCAAAGCACGGAAGGAGCAGGGCCATTAACGCGGAGAACCCCACAGGGGAAAAGGGAAAGGGCGGTATGGCGGCAAGCCATCTGGGAGCATCCAGAAAGGGCAGCCCGTGTCTGCACCATATCGGCAGCGGGGAGACGGTCACACTGGCTGAGATAGAAGGGCCGGGAGTGATCAATCATATCTGGGTCACAGTGACGGATAAGACGACGGAGGCGGACTGTTTTGTGCTCCGGGACCTGGTGCTGCGCATGTACTGGGATGATGAGACGGAGCCGTCTGTGGAAAGTCCTCTCGGAGATTTCTTCTGCTGCGGGTTCGGAAGGGAATGTATCGTCAATTCCGTTCCCATGGCAGTGGTGCCAAGCCGGGGGATGAACTGCTATTTCCAGATGCCTTTTGGCAGGAAGGCCAGGATCACCCTGGAGAACCAGCACGCAAACCCCATCCCCGCCTTTTTCTACCAGGTGGATTACTGTCTCTATGATACGCTACCTGAGGATATTGCGTATTTCCATGCCAGGTGGCGGCGGGAGAGGATGACCAGGCTGCAGGAGGATTACGTGATCCTGGATCAGGTGAAGGGAAAAGGCCACTATGTGGGTACGTATATGGCGCTGACCACACTGGAACGTTACTGGTGGGGAGAAGGGGAGATCAAGTTCTATCTGGATGGAGATGAAGACTATCCCACCATCTGCGGCACCGGGACGGAAGACTATTTCGGAGGCTCCTGGAGCTTTGCAAAGCAGGTGGACGGCAGGACGGTGGAGCAGAATTACTGCACCCCGTATCTGGGATATCCCTACTATTCCGCCCATGATACGGCAGTCCATAATCTTTACCACAATGATGACTGCCCGCCTATGAGAGGCTTCTACAGGTGGCATATTCAGGACCCCATCTGCTTTGAGGAGGATCTGCGGGTGACCATACAACAGATAGGTGTGGGCCACAGGGGATTGTTTGAGCGCCAGGACGATGTGGCAAGTGTGGCATACTGGTATCAGGCAGAGCCTCACAATCCTTTCCCTGCCCTGATGAAGAAAGAGGAGCGCTGGCCCAGATAAGGTGTAGAAGGTGAAAAAATATATATTGGGGATTTTATTGGGAGTAGGTATTTTATGCGCCGGGTGCGGCGGGAAGGACCATAAGGTACAGGAGGTACCTGCGGATGAAAAAGCGTACGGGGAAGAGATCACACTGATGCATCCGGACGCGGACAAGGCGGAATTCAGGCAGTATATAGAGGCGGCAGAGAAGGAGCTTGACATGAAGATCCATCTGCTTGCCAGTCCCATCAATGCGGATAACCGCCATGCCAGGATCTCCACCATCCTCTCATCCGGGGATGATTCAGTGGATGTGATCGCTGTGAATGATGAGATGATCAATGAATTTAAGTATCAGGGGTATCTGGAACCTCTGGGGGATGATGTGATGACAGAGGAGATCTGTGCCTGCTATCCTCAGGACTATATGGAGAAAATCGCCATGGCAGAGGGGAAGGTGTATTCAGTCCCCTACATGATGGACCTTATGGTTTTCTGGGTCAATGAAAAGTTTCTGGACAAGGCAGGCATTGCGGCTGTGACAAGCCGCGGGGATTTTGAGAAGCTTCTGGACGGCAGATACGGGTATGGTAACTACGGGTACGGAAGTGCCTGGGAGACTACTTATGTCTACAATGAATTGTCACAGTTCATCAACATGTTCGGAGGGACATACGGGGACTGGAAGGATGAAAATACAAGACAGGCACTGGTGTTTTTACACGATATGGCCGAAGCGGACAAGACGCCCAGGGAGCAGCTTGTGGACCAGTATGAACAGATGGAGCAGAAATTCATACAGGGAAAGTACGGAGCCATTTTCATGTACAGCGGGGCCATGGACACCTTTTTAAGGGCAGGCGTGTACGGGAATGACAAAATCCATGCAGCGCCCATGCCTTTATTCAAAAAGAACGCCACAAATGTGGCAACATGGCAGTATGTGCTCAACAAGGCCTCTGTCCACAAGGAGGCGGCAAAGAAGTTTTTATCCTATGCGGCAGGGTATGAAGGAAGCGCTGCCTATGCGGAGCACATGAAGAAGCTGCCTGCACGTCTTGACATTATCCTGGAGGGAAATCTGGACATTCCGGACCTGGATATCCTGAAAAAATACGCGGAGGAGCTGGAACTTAAATCACGCCCCCTGTCGAAGACACCTATGAAGGACATTAAGGCCATAGGGGAACTTTTCCAGAAATATATCACGGATGAAATCAGCCTGGATGAATTCTGTCAGCGGGCAGAAAACGTGTTGCCCTGAGGCTTTTCTTATGCTAAAATAAAAGCGCACGCAGCCCGGGAAATTCTGCGGCTGCGGCTGTACAAGCAAACAACATGAGATTCCATAGGAAAAGGAGATAAATCATGAACGCAAAAGAATTCGCTTTAAAACAGCATGAGGAATGGAATGGCAAGATTGAAGTGATCAGCCGTGCAAAGCTGGAGACCCCGGAAGATCTGGCAGTGGCTTACACACCAGGTGTAGCTGAACCGTGCCTGAAGATCGCTGAGGATGTAGATTTATCCTATAAGTATACAAGACGCCACAATATGGTAGCAGTTGTGACCGACGGAAGCGCAGTTCTCGGTCTGGGCGACATCGGACCTGAGGCAGGTATGCCGGTTATGGAAGGAAAATGTGTGCTCTTTAAAGAATTCGGAGATGTGGATGCATTTCCTTTATGTATCAGAAGCAACGATGTGGATGAAATCGTAAATACCGTCCGCCTGCTGGCAGGAAGCTTCGGCGGTGTGAACCTGGAAGATATCTCTGCACCGCGCTGCTTTGAGATAGAGAGAAAGCTGAAAGAATGCTGTGATATCCCTATCTTCCACGATGACCAGCACGGAACGGCCGTTGTCACTGCTGCGGCAATGCTCAATGCTTTAAAACTCACAGGCAGAAAACTGGAGGACATCAAGGTAGTCACATCAGGTGCGGGAGCAGCCGGAATCGCCATTATTAAGCTGCTGGTAAGCCTGGGACTGAAGACTGTCATCATGTGCGACAGAAAAGGCGCCATCTATGAAGGACGCGGCGACTTAAATGCCGAGAAAGAGGAGATGGCTAAGATCAGCAACCGCGGCATGGAAAAAGGCAGCCTGGCAGATGTACTGAAGGGCGCTGACGTATTTATCGGTGTCTCTGCGCCGGGAACTGTGACAGAGGAGATGGTTAAGACCATGGCTCCTGATCCGATTCTCTTCCCAATGGCAAACCCGGTACCGGAGATCATGCCGGACCTGGCAAAGGCAGCAGGCGCAGCCGTTGTGGGAACAGGAAGAAGCGATTTCCCCAACCAGATCAACAATGTTCTGGCATTCCCGGGTATCTTCCGCGGTGCGCTGGATGTGAGAGCAAAGGACATCAACGATGAAATGAAGGTGGCAGCAGCGTATGCCATCGCCGGTCTTATCGACGAAAAAGAGCTGAACGCAGATTACATTATCCCGAATCCTTTTGACAAACGTGTGGCAAAGGCAGTTGCCGAGGCAGTGGCAAAAGCAGCCAGAGACACAGGTGTGAGCAGAATCTAAATCACGTTCTGCAGGATTTTTATCATCATGAAGCAAAGAGCTGCATTTCCGGCATCCGTATGGATATGGGAAATGCAGCTCTTTTCTGCGCATGTGATCACGCGGAGAGTCCTTTTTTTATCTTTCTGCCGAAACCGGCAGATTTTCCTGTAAAATGCCCCGAATTCTTTCCTGACCCGTCTCCGAAGAAGGAGGGAACAGGAAAGGAGGAAACCTTTGTCACGAAACGGTTCGGCCCGTCCATGGACAGAAGCCATGAGAGTGTCAGGCAAAAAACGATCAGCAGAATGCCCTGCCAGATTTCCGACACGGATTCCAAAAGTGGCGTGGCGCTCAGCACACTGTATACAAGGCCATGGAACAGATAGATAGGCATGGTACGCTGCCCGAGTCTGGAATAGCCGTGGGGTTTCCTGGAGATTATGGTGCTTATGAGGAAAACGGCCAGGAAGGACACACCATAGCAGGCCAGCCTTACCAGAATCCCTTCCCCGTACCCTGTGTCCATCTCCTCGTAGGAATATCTTCCGTAAAAGATTTTCGGTGTCAGGTGCACCCGGAAAGTAAGGACAAGGGCCAGGCAGCCTCCCAGATAGAGGGAAAACACGGCCAGCAGCCTGCCGGCTTTTTCTTTAATCTTCTCAAACCAATCCCTTTCAAAATGGTATCCCGCCAGGAAGAAGGGGAAGAATACCAGGATCCTGGGAATACTGAAAAAGTTATCAAGCTCCGTCATCCCCACCAGCAGTCCTGCAGTGACAGCGATAAATATGTGCCCCGGGATTTTTTTCAGATAAGGGGTAACCAAGCGCCAGAAAAACAGGGCCATAATGTACCACAGGGAGAATTTCGGTCTTGCAAAGTACAGACCCGTTTCCTTATGTATGATGAAAACATATAAAAAATAATAGATGAGTTCATAGACAAAATAGGGTATGACCAGCTTCTGCACCAGCTTTCCAAAGCTTATCTCTCTCTTGGAAAAGTAGCCGGATATAAAAATAAAGGCCGGCATGTGGAAGGAAAAGATCATCCATTTCAGTCCTGATAAAAACACATTATTGTCATAACACGGTTCTATAAAATGCCCCACTACTACCAGAACAATGAGAAGGGCTTTGTAATTATCGAAAAAGTAATCACGGTTTTTGGTTGACATAATAACACCTCTGACCTTTACGGATAAGATTCACAGTCTCGTTTTGTATGATACACCGTATGGAAAACAGGTGCAAATAGAAATTTGGGCCTTTTTTCCACTCACTGTTGGATAAATTTACATAGAAATAGAATTGTGTTTTACAGAATATTTGTTATAATGGTTGTATGCTTTCCAAATCGAATCAGGCAGAAAAGGGTGAATATATGAACGAAGACGAAAAAAGAGAAATCGAGAGAAAGAAAAGAATTCAGGCCCGTGAAGCAAGACGACGTCAGCAGGTGATGAAGCAGAGAATGATTCTTGCGGGGGCTGCTGTTTTAATATTGCTGGTCATCATTGTGAGTGCTGCAGTCGGCAGCCACAAGAAAAAAGTAAAGCAGGAAGAGGAGATCAAAGCTGCCCAGCAGAAAAAAGCGGAGGAAGAGGCTAAGAAAGCGGAAGCAGACAGTGAACTGCATTTCCTGGCGGTGGGAGACAATATCCTGCAGGATGCCCTGCTTGAAGTGGGAAAAGAAAATGAGGAGAACTGGAATTACGATTCTCTGTATGAGAAGGTGGCAGGAGATATCCAGGCAGCCGATCTGGCAGCGGTCAGCCAGGAGACACCTCTGGTCAATGACCACAAGGATGTGTCGGGAAGCGGGCTTATGGGAACACCCCTTGAAGCAGGTGACGCGCTGGCGAAGGCCGGATTTGACATTGTGACACAGGCAACCAACCATGCATTTGATAAGGGGAAGCCGGGGATCTTAAATTCTGCTGCATTCTGGCAGACCCAGCATTCCGATATCCAGCTTCTTGGCATCCATGCGGATGAGGCGGACGCGGAGAACCGTGTGAAAGTCATTGAGAAGAAGAACATGAAGATCGCTGTGATGAACTACACGTACGGGGTGGATGAGGAGGCTGGCTTTTCTGAGGCGGATTCCTTTATGATTGATGTCTACTCTGAGGACAAAGTAAAGGCAGATGTGGAAAAAGCAAAAGGAGAAGCTGATTTTGTCATGGTATTTCTCCATGCGGGAGCTGAGTATTCAGAGGAATTTTCCGATACGGCAAAGCAGAGGATAGATTTCCTGGCAGAGCAGGGAGTGGACGCGGTGATCTGCAGCAATCCCCATGTTCTGCAGTCTTACGGCATGATGCCGCGGCAGGATGGAAAAGAGATGCTGGTTTACAGCTCGCTGGGCAATTTTGTTTCCGCGGATAATCAGGTCAAAGGTCTCATCGGAGGTATGGCGGACATTACCCTGAAAAAGGACGGCAAGACCGGGGAAGTGACAGTCAGTGATTACAAGATGATACCGCTTGTGATGCACTATGACAGTGAAAAGAAAAACTGTGCGGTGTATAAGGTTTCAGATTACACAGAGGACCTGGCAAAAGCACATGGCATCCATCAGGAGACAGAGGAGACTTTTACTCTTGACAGCATCCGGGAGCTGGCAGCCAAGTATGAGGCCCCGCAGGCGTTTTCCCTGTCCGGGCAGACCGGTTCTGACGGAACAGAGACGGAAATAAAAGGAAAAGGCGTATCAGATAAAGATACGGACAATAAAGAGGACAGCACTTCAGGTGAGAAAGATAAAACCTGAACTTAGGGCGGAGATGTGTAAAGATACACAGCTCCGCCCTTTATACGGGAAACGGATTATTCTTCCGTATATTGTTCAGGAGAGAAGGGATAGACTTCTTTATAGGATTCCAGCTCTGCCTGGCTGGTGGGCGGTTTGTACATCAGCCCTGTCATCTCCATAGCTGCCTGACCGTCAAGGTCATCGGAGGAGCTGGATTCCACATGGTAGGTATCCCTGCTGCCTCCCTTTCCTCCATTGCCGCTTCCCTGGCCTTTTCCGCCTTTGCCGCCGCCTCTGTGGCAGTTTTCAGAATTATCTTTCATTTCGCACATCTCCTTTCACCGTTTCTCTTAGTATGTGCGAAAAACACGGGAAAATGCATTGACAAACAAAACAGGCATAGTCTATGCTTTTATCTGATGAAGAGAAACGGAAAAAATGTTAAGGAGTGGTCCCAATATGGAAAATATTAAAAAAAGCGCTGCGCAGCTTATCGGCAATACGCCTCTTATGGAGCTGTGTAATTATGAAAAAAAATATGAACTGCAGGCGCGGGTAATCGCGAAACTGGAGTACTTCAACCCGGCGGGCAGCGCAAAGGACAGAGTTGCCCTGAGCATGATCGAAGAGGCAGAGCGGGAAGGAAAGTTAAAGCCCGGAGCCACGATCATAGAGCCGACTTCGGGTAATACGGGTATAGGCATTGCCTCCGTAGCTGCCGCCAAGGGCTACCGCGCGATTCTCACCATGCCGGAGACCATGAGTGTGGAGCGGCAGAAGCTGCTTAAGGCTTACGGAGCTACAGTGGTTCTCACAGACGGCAGCAAAGGGATGCAGGGCAGCATCGAGAAGGCAGAGGAGCTTAGGAAGAGCATTCCCGGCTCTGTCATTATGGGGCAGTTTGACAATGAGGCCAATCCGGCAGCCCACGAGGTATCCACAGGACCGGAGATTTACAGGGATACAGACGGGAAAGTGGACATCTTTGTAGCCACGGTGGGAACAGGGGGAACCCTGACCGGCACAGGCAGATATCTGAAAAAGCAGAATCCCGCTGTTCAGATCGTTGCGGTTGAACCTGCGGAATCCCCGCTTTTATCAGGAGGGCAGGCCGGGGCGCACGGCATTCAGGGTATCGGGGCTAATTTTATTCCCGCTATTCTGGACAGGGATATTTATGATGAGGTGATCTGTGTCACCACAGAGGACGCCTATAAAACAGGCAATGACATTGCAAAGTGCGAGGGAATTCTTGTGGGAATCTCCTCCGGCGCTGCTGTGTGGGCAGCCGCACAACTGGCAAAGCGCCCTGAAAATGCAGGAAAAAATATAGTGGTTCTGCTTCCGGATACGGGAGACCACTATTTATCCACAGCCATGTATGACTAAAGTAAAGGACTGACTAAAATATGAAACAGACAGAAAATATCATGGGAACGAAAAAGGTCCTCCCTCTTCTCGTTTCCATGTCCATACCGCCCATGGTATCCATGATGATCCAGGCGCTTTATAATATTGTGGACAGCATGTATGTGGCGAGGGTCAGCGAGGATGCCCTGACGGCAGTCTCCCTGGCTTATCCCCTTCAGAATCTGATCCTGGCAGTATCCGTGGGCTTTGGCATCGGCCTGAACGCCTGCGTTGCCAGGGCGCTTGGGGCGAAGAACGTGGAGGAGACGGAGGCCACCGCAGCCCACGGCATTGTGCTGACAGGCGTGCACAGTGTTCTTTTTATACTGATTGGCCTTTTATTGGTCAAACCTTTTATAGGAATGTTCACTGACAATGCCCGGATTTATAAGATGAGCTGTGAGTATGCAGGCATTGTGCTCTGCTTTTCTTTCGGAAGCATGTATCATCTCTTTGCAGAGAAAATCTTCCAGTCCGTGGGAAATATGGTATTTCCCATGTTCTTTCAGGCCATCGGTGCAGTGTTAAATATTATCCTGGACCCGATTATGATCTTCGGCCTGCTGGGATTCCCCGCCATGGGCGTGAAGGGGGCGGCTGTTGCCACTGTCACGGCACAGATCACGGCCGGAATCATCGCCATGGTCTGCTATCTGAAGAAATGCACCCAGGTAAAACTGGACTTTCACGGCTTTCATTTTGACCGGGAGATCATAAAGAAAATATATATGGTTGGTATTCCCTCTGCCATTATGATCTCCATGCCTTCCTTGCTTGTGGGGGCGTTGAACTCCATACTGGCGGCATTTTCCGGGACAGCCATCGCTGCGTTTGGGCTTTACATTAAGATCCAGTCCTTTGTGTACATGCCGGCCAACGGCGTTGTGCAGGGAATGCGCCCCATTATGAGTTATAACTACGGCGCGGGCAGCAGAAAGAGGATGATGGAGACACTGAAAAGCAGCCTGCAGGTGGCAGGGGCCATTATGCTTCTGGGAACCGTACTTTTTCTGGCCTGCCCCGGGTGGATCATGAAGCTGTTTGACGCCGGGGATGAGATGATGCGGCTGGGGGTTCCCATGCTGCGGATCATCAGCCTTGGTTTTGTGGTGTCCACAGTGGGATGCGTGCTCTCCGGTTCTTTTGAAGCGCTGGGACAGGGCCTCCATTCTCTTCTCATATCCATGCTGAGGCAGCTTGTGATCATTGTGCCGCTGTCTGCCCTGTTCTGCAGAATATGGGGCATATACGGCGTATGGGTGACCTTTCCGCTGGCAGAGCTCATTGCAGCCGCGGCCGCAGTGGTTCTATTTAAAAGGTTCATGAAGAAACTAAAAGTTTAGGAGGGCAGTCAAAATGGCAAAAAACAAGGACAAAGAAGTGAAGACAAATGCCATGAGAATCCTGGATAAGAATAAAATTTCCTATGAGACCATCACCTACGAGTGCGACGAGTTCATAGACGGTCTGCACACGGCAGAGAAGACCGGCGCCCCCGTGGAGCAGTCCTTTAAAACCCTGGTGGCGCAGGGGAAAAGTAAGGAATACTATGTACTGGTCATCCCCATCGCGGAGGAAGTGGACTTAAAAGCAGCGGCCAGAGTGCTGGGAGAAAAGTCCATTGAGATGATCCATGTAAAAGACATCACAGCAGTGACGGGATATGTTAGGGGCGGATGCAGCCCCCTTGGCATGAAAAAGAAGTATAAGACCATCATCCAGGAGAGTGCAGAGAAATACAGTGAGATCTATGTGAGCGGCGGAAGGATCGGCTCCACCATAAAGGTAAACCCGGTGGATTTGGCCCGGGCAGCCGGGGCGGAGTTTGCCGCGTTTACGGTAAAAGAGTAAAAAAATAGAACTGTTGCGGAATATTGAAGCACCTGTATGGATGGGGTTTCAACATTCCGCGACAGTTCTTTTGCATTTGAGCAAAGGAGCAACGCTTACAATTTAAAAGCATTTCTGACGATTTCCGCCAGAATCTTCTGTCCGAGGACGGTCAGGTGGATGCCGTCTGTGGTGATGGCGTCGTAACCGTGCTTCTCGATTTCCTGTTCCAGAGGCTTCTGCAGCGGGATGAAATGCGCACTGTAATTTCTGGCAAGCTTGCGGATATTTTTGGACATTTTGTGCTGCCAGGGAACCCAGTCATCGTATTTTCCCTGTTTCGGAAAAATAAACGGTTCCAGTGTGATAACTGCTGCTGTGGTCTCTCTGGACAGATCAAACAGCATTTCGTGGTAAGCCCGGATACTGTCCTCCAGCATATAGAGCTTCTCCTGCTCTGAGACATCAGCCTGTACAATAAGGCCCACATCATTGATCCCTACCAGGATGCTTACATAATCCGGGTGGTAGGAAATGCAGTCCCTCTGCAGTACACCGGCAATTCGTTCTGTGATATTGCCGTCCACACCCTTATTCAAAACCCGCCAGTTGGGGTCAGTTCCTGTAATATAGGCCGCGAACTCGCTGACATATCCGTCTCCCAGAGGATTGTCAGATGTCATTCTGCCGGCATCGGTAATGCTGTCTCCTAAAAATACAATGATACCCATAGCGATTCTCCTTCGGCATATAACCATTTTCAGGCCATCTGATTGTATAATATACTATTTTAACTGAAAATGACCGTTATTGCAAATAGTAATTTTGTGAAGGGTTGCCAAAAAGACGTTTTGGTTATTTTTTCTATGGACAAGAGGTGCCGGGAAGTATATAATCATTTTCAAGCTAAGTCGTTAGCTTTTCTGTTTTAATCAGCCGTTCGGCAGATGGATTCCACGTTGATCACAAAAGTAAATAGTGAAGAGAGGTGTTTTTATGTCTTTAGAGACAGGTATGGCACTGTTTTTTTCCGCCGGGGCAGTCTGCACGGATTTATTCCTGGAAAAAGTGCCGAACAGATGGATCGTTCTGGGGCTTGCGGCAGGCGCAGTATGCCAGGGGCTGCTGCACGGCGCAGGCGGAATCCCATTTTATCTGGGCGGGGTATTCCTGCCTCTGGTTCTGCTGTTTCCGCTGTTCTGCTTCCGTATGATGGGGGCGGGTGACATCAAGCTTATGGCTGTCATGGGCGGAATCCTGGGAAGCTGCGGTATCCTGAAAGGGATGTTCTGTGCCTTTATTCTGGGCGCTGTTTTATCTTTGGCATTTCTTATTTCCTGCGGGAATCTGCAGGAGCGTTTTTCTTATTTTTTCCACTATCTGAAAGTTTGTAAAGAGAAGCATTGCCCTGTACCATACAGGAGGCAGGGCGCGCAGGCGGAGAATCTGCACTTTACCGTGCCGATACTCTTGGGAATCATGCTGTATGCGGGAGGTTTTTGTTGAGAAAGAAGATATTGGCAGTCTGCGATGAGGAGGCGTCTTATGCCTGCAGCTTCACCGCATGGCTGGAGAGGAAGGGGCACTATCCCTTTGAGTTTATTGCTTTTACCGGGGCGGATAAGGTCTGCAGCTATGCCAGGCAGCATTCTGTGGAGCTGCTGCTGGTTGCGGAGGGGACCATGTGCCCTGAGATCAGGGAGCTGCCTGTGGGCAGGCTTGTGATTTTGGACGAGGAGAACGGCACAGCGCCGGAAGAGCTGCCCGCTGTGTCAAAGTACCAGTCCTGCAAAAGAATCATGCAGGAGGTAACAGCCCTCTATGGGGAGGAAGTACGGTCAGAGGAAAGCGGGGCTTCTCCGGGAAGGAAGATGCACATTCTGGGAGTCTATTCCCCTCTGGGCCGGACGGGCAAAACTTCTTATGCGCTTGCGCTGGGCCAGATACTGGCAGTACGGTATTCTGTTCTCTTTCTGAACCTTGAAGCCTACTCCGGTTTTGAGGACCTGCTTTCCTGCAGCTTTGAGCGGAACCTGGGAGATTTATTTTACTGCATAAGGCAGAAGAAAGGCCAGCCCGCAGTACAGCTTGCCGCAATGGTGCGGGAGGCCGGGGGTATGCACTATGTTCCTCCGGTCACCATCCCGGAGGATGTGGAACAGGTGACACAGGAAGAGTGGCAGGTCCTGTTCGAGGAGCTGAGACTTTACAGCACATATCAGGTGCTTCTCCTTGATTTTGGCACAGGGGTCAGCCGGGCGTCAGGGCTGCTGGATGAATGCAGCAGAATCTATATGCCTGTTCTGCAGGACCGGATTTCCGCGGCGAAGCTTGCCCAGTATGAGACATGGCTGAAAACTGCGGGAAGAGAGGATGTACTGGAAAAGACAAAGAGGCTTCTCCTGCCGCCGGTGGACGGGGAAGGGGAGATGCCGTGGCCGGAGTGCCTTACCTCCGGAAGATTTGGAGATTATGTGAGAAAGCAGGTGCAGGATGGAGGCATTTTCTGAGCTTAGGAGCCGTCTGATGGAAAGGCTGGACAGCATGTGGGAGAGTACGGATGAAGAGGTGATGGAGCTTATTGACAGCCTGATCATGGAGGAGGGAAGAATGCTGGGCCTGAACCTTGGGCAGAAAAGCGCACTGCGGCAGGAACTGTTCTGCTCCGTCCGGAAACTGGATGTCCTGCAGGAGCTATTGGAGGATCCCGGCGTTACGGAGATCATGGTGAATGGCTGGCAGCACATTTTTGTGGAGCGGGAAGGAAAGCTCTCCCCCTGGGGGAAACATTTTACATCCCCGGAAAAACTGGATGATGTGATACAGCAGATCGCCGGAAGGTGCAACCGGGTCATCAATACCCTGCACCCTATTGTGGATGCCAGACTGGAGAACGGTTCCAGGGTCAATGCGGTCATAGCACCCGCGGCGCTGAACGGCCCAATCCTCACCATCCGCCAGTTCCCGGAGGAGCCTGTCACTATGGAGCGGCTGCTGTCCCTGGGAAGTGTGACCGAGAAGGCACTTAGGCTGCTGATCCCTCTGGTGCATGCCAAGTACACGATCCTCATCGGAGGGGGAACCGGGGCAGGGAAGACAACTATGCTGAATGCACTGTCCGCCTTCATTCCCGGGGATGAGAGAATCATAACCATTGAGGACAACGCGGAGCTGCAGATACAGGGGATTCCCAATCTGGTCAGGCTGGAGTGCAGGGCAGCCAACATTGAAGAGTCGCAGGAGATTTCCATGGCAGACCTTCTCAAGACCGCACTCAGAATGCGGCCTGACCGGATCATCGTGGGCGAGGTGAGAAGCGACGCGGAGGAATTGCTGCAGGCTGTCAATGTGGGGGCTGAGGGCAGCATGTCAACCATCCACGCCAATAGCTGCCGCGATATGGTCACAAGGCTGGAGACATTGGTTCTCATGGGAATCAATCTTCCGCTTCCGGCTGTCAGGAGGCAGATCGCGGCAGGGTTTGATCTGTTTGTCCACCTTGGCAGGCTCAGGGATAAGAGCCGCAGGCTGCTGGAAATCTGCGAGGTAGACGGGATGAATGAGGATGAAGTGCTGCTGCACCCCCTGTTTCTGTATGAGGAGGATCAGGGCCTGGTGCAGAAAGGGAAGCTGAAACACAGGGAAAAATTAGAAAGGGCGGGGATCATACTTGAAGATGGACTATGAACACTACAAACTGACAATTCTGGAATGGGCCAGATATCTGGGGGAGAGCGTACTTATCTGTGTGGTGATAGATGCGCTCTGCTACCAGAGCCTTATCACCTTTTTATTCATGCTGCCCATTCCTTTCTGGTATATCAGGCAGAGGAAACGCCAGCTTCTGATGCTGCGGCGCAGGAGGCTTCACCATCAGTTCAGGGATGCACTCAACGCTCTGGGAGCCGGTATCTCAGCGGGTTATTCACTGGAAAACGCGGTTCTGGAGGCGGGAAAGGACATGAACCGCATATACGGTCCCGACAGGGAGATCTCAAGAGAGATGGCGTACATGGCAGCGCAGATGCGTGTCAGTGTTCCCGTGGAGAAGCTGTTTTATGATTTGGGGAGCAGAAGCCAGGTAGAAGATATCCGCAGCTTTTCCGAAATCCTGGCACAATCCAAACGCATGGGCGGCAATATGCGGGAGACTATACAGAACTGTGTCAGTATCATGGAGGACAAGATTGACGTGAAAAAAGAGATTGACGCCATGCTGGCCGCAAGGAAAATGGAGCAGAACATGATGAGTTTCATGCCTGTGGGAATCATCCTCTATATGCGCCTGACATCGCCAGGATTTATGGATGTCCTGTATCACAATGCGGCAGGGGTCTGTATCATGACGATTTGTCTTGGCTGCTACGCAGCCGCATTTATCTGGGGCAGGAGGATTGTGGAGATTGAAGTCTGAAAAAATCTTTTCCGGAGAGAGAAAGGTCCTGGCTGCCGGAATCGCCGTGGTCCTTCTTGCAAACGCCGCCGGACTTACCCTGTACATCCTGGAAAAGAGGTCAGGTGACAGGGAAAACACGGAGTATCTGGAACGGCGTGAATTCGGTCAGGGGGATTATGAGGAGAAGCTGACTGTAAAGTCAGAGAAGGGAAACCAGGATATCACAGTACAGGTTCGCGAAAAGGAGTATGGAGAGGAAGAGGCAGAAGAAATCATTGAGCAGGTAAAAGAGGAGATGGACGCTCTGATTCGGGGAGAAAACAAGAGCCTGAACAAAGTGCAGCATCCGCTTTATCTGCCGGACCGCAGCCCTGATTTCCCGGTAAATCTGTCCTGGAGCACAGACGCGCCTGAGATATTGGATTGGGAAGGGAAGATAGGGGAAAATGCTGCAGAAGGAGGCACCGGCGTGAAGCTTACCTGCGACCTGAGTCTGGGGGAGGCAGAGGGGCGGTGGGAGAAAGAAGTCACCGTTTACCCGGAGCTGGTATCCCATAAGATAAAACTGGAAAGGGAGATACAGAGGGCAGTGGATGCGCAGAATCCGGCCTCCGGGGATAAGGTAAAACTCCCGAAAGAAGTGGATGGAACCAAGGTCATTTTTCGGAAAGAACAGAGCGGAAACGGATTGCTCATATCTTTGTTCGGCACCTTGCTGGGTCTGCTGATCCTGCCGCTGTACAGAGAGAAAGAAAAGGAAAAAGAGAGAAAGAAAAAGGCCGAAATGCAGGCAGATTACCCTGATATTGTGAACAGAATACTGCTGTTTCTGCAGGCCGGTCTGACCGTGCACAGTGCCATGGAGAAGATCGCAAAAGACTATATAAATACCTGCAGAATATACGGCAGAAAGAGGCGTCCGGCGTATGAAGAACTGGTGGAAACCTACCGCGAAATGGAGGGCGGAATGGCAGAGGTTCAGGCATATGAACGGTTTGGAAACCGCTGTGATTCACCGGAATATAAGGTCCTTTCCGTGCTTCTTGTCCAGAATCTGAAGAAGGGAAACCGGGGAGTTCTGGCACTTCTTGAGCGGGAGTCTGCAGCCGCTATAGAGGAGCGGAAACGAAAGGCGAAAATATGCGGTGAACAGGCGTCTGCAAAGCTTTTGGGGCCTATGTTCATACAGCTTGCACTGGTAATGGCACTGGTTATGATTCCCGCTTTTTTAAGCTTTTACTAGAGCATAACAGGGTAAAAATGTGTGGAAAGGGGGTGATAAATATGAAGGTATTCAGGGAGTTTTATGAGGATGAATCAGGGATCACGGTGATTGAAATTGTGCTCGTGTTAGTGGTTCTTATAGGGCTTGTCATCATCTTTAAAAAGCAGCTTACCAGTCTGATACAGAGTATTCTGTCCAAGATCACAAGCCAGAGCAACAGTATTTAGAGAGGTTGTTATGAGACAAAAGGGAAGT
The DNA here is from genome assembly GCF_037000545.1 of Blautia sp. JLR.GB0024. Lineage (NCBI taxonomy): Bacteria > Bacillati > Bacillota > Clostridia > Lachnospirales > Lachnospiraceae > Blautia > Blautia sp. JLR.GB0024. Next base: position 486,746 of record NZ_JBANBF010000002.1, read on the forward strand.
ATGACCATTGCCATGTGTATGATGCTCTCTGTCATGCTTGGAATCGTGGCGGCAGGCATAAAGCTCTGCAGAGAACAGTATGCCCGGGTACAGGCCGTGAATGCGGCAGATACGGGACTGTATTCTGTATTCTCCGAGTATGAGAGGGATCTTCTGGAGGAGTACGATTTATTTTTTCTGGACAGCGGTTACGGCAGAGGAGCCATTGATGCATACCATGTGGTACAGCAGATGGAAAACTCCATGGCTCTGACTTTAAAAAGCGGCATCCGGGGAAGCAGGCAGGAGAGCTGTTCCATTACAGGATACAGACTGGCCACGGATAATGCGGGGGAGGCATTCTGTGCGCAGGCGGCAGAAGCTGTCAGGGAACATCTGGGCACAGCGGCTGTCAAACGCCTGAAGGAGTATTTAGGCAATACCAAAGAGGTGACAGAACAGCAGCAGGCGCAAAAGGATGCCGGTGCGCCTCCTATGCCTGAGGCGCAGACACCGGAGGAAACCGCACAGGAGAATACGGATGCGCCGCAGATCACCCCGGAAAATAATCCCCTGGAAATCATCAAACGAATACGGTCCATGGGGATTCTGGGTCTGGTTCTTCCGGATGATGCAGTGATTTCCGAAAAGGAAGCAGATGTTTCCGTTTTCACTTCAAACCGAAATCTGCAGAAAGGCATGGGAGATATAAAAGGCCGGGAATCCGGGGGAGTTGATAAACTTTTCCTTCAGGCGTATGCCATGAATAAGCTTGGAACCTACAGGGAACCGGGAAATCCGGGAGCCCTTGACTACCAGGTGGAGTACATTGTGGGAGGCAGAGGCAGCGACAGGGAGAACCTGAAGAAGACGGTAAACAGGATTTTACTGCTTCGGGAGGCAGCCAATGCGGCGTACCTCTATACAGACCCGGAGAAGCGGGCACAGTCCGGTGCGCTGGCTGCGTCCCTGTGTACTGCGCTGCTGATACCGGAGGGTGCTTTCGTTGTGGAAAAACTGCTGCTTCTGGGATGGGCTTACGGAGAAAGTCTTCTGGATGTGCGTCAGCTCATGGCAGGCGGAAAAGTCCCCCTGGTTAAGACCGGTGCAGGCTGGCAGTTAGAGCTTTCCAATATCGGACAGATATTTACCATGCTGCAGGAGGGACAGGCAAAGAATACTTCCGGGCTGGATTATAACGATTACCTGCAGATACTGTTGTTTGCATCCTCGGGACACAGCCTGGCATTCCGCTGCATGGATATGATAGAGCAGAATATACGGCTCAAACCCGGAAAAGAAAACTTCCGTATAGACTCCTGCATGGAATGTCTGGAGATGGAAACCCGTTTTTTAAGCCCATCGGGAAACCAATGGACAGCAGTCAGAAATTACGGATACGATATGTAAAAAGCAGAAAAGGGAGGGGAGCAGATGCCCGATGTAAAAGACAGACAAAGATGTAATAGAAAGGATTGGTACTCTCTTCAGCAAAAAGGCAGTCTGACACTGGAAAGCGCGGCAGTGCTCCCCCTCTATTTTCTTGCAATGGTGATGCTGGTCAGTATGATGGATATCTTCCGGATACAGACAATTCTGGTATCTTCTCTGAGTCAGAGTGCCAAGGAGCTGGGGATGTATGCCTACAGCATAGACGGGGAGAGCAGATCACCGGTTGGTGCCGTGACAGACGCGGCATGTATTGTTTATGCCTCAGCGGAGGTTCAGAAGAGAGTAAAAGGCGAGAACCTTACGGGAATTGTGGGAAAACAGGCAGGGATTACACTGCTGGGGTCATCATACAGGGATGGCATCGTAACATTGAAAGCAAATTATCTGTACAAAAGCCCTGTGTCGCTCTTTCCGGTTTTTCCGGTGAAGATAGAAGCTGCCGCCGCCGCACAGGCCTGGCTGGGATATAACGGGAACAAATACGGCAATACGGATGACAGTCCCGGCGGGGAGATGGTATATGTGACAGACTATGAAAGTGTATATCACACATCAGCGGACTGTACCCATATAAAACTGGCGGTAAAGCACGTGGGGATGCAGAGTGCAGTACAGGGAAGAAACGAGTATGGGGATAAATACTACCCCTGTGAAAAGTGTATGAGAGGACATGAGAAGGATGGGTTTGTATACATTACAGACAAGGGGAACCGTTACCACAGTGACAGCGCATGCGGCGGCCTTTCCCGCCATGTGCGGTTCATGAAAAAATCCGAGGCGGACAACAGAAATCTCTGTTCACGCTGCGGACAAAAACAGGGGGATTAGATGACAGAAAAGATAACAGCAGGTATTTTTCTTGCATTTATGGGGTGGGAAGATTCGAGAGGGAAAACGGTTTCTATCCGGAAGATTCTTTTATTTTTTGCGGGCAGCCTTATCTGTACAGCCTTAAAAATAAAAGAAGTTCCGGGGGAACTGTGGGATGTGTCACGGGATGTTATGCTGGGCAGTCTGCCCGGTATCTCTCTTTTGCTCTGTGGGAAACTATCCGGCTGGGCTGTGGGCAGCGCAGATGGAATCATTGTATTGGTGCTTGGAATCTATCTGGGCTTCTGGCAGGTTTTAAGTGTACTGTCGGGCGCGTTTTTAACGGCTGTTATGGCTGCCGGATTCTTACTGGCAGTGAAGAAAAAAGACAGGAAGTATGAGATACCGTTTATTCCCTTTTTATTTGCCGGGATGATGTTTAGCATTATCACAGGATGATACAGGAGAGATATGGATAGAAAAGACAGAAAAAAATTCGTATGCAGGGGGAGTTATACGCTGGAAGCGGCCTGCATCAGCGGTGTTTGGATGCTGACAGTGTTTGCGGTTCTGCTGTTGCTGACAGGAACCATAAAAAGAGGAGTATACACAGCAAAGGCATATGAGGCGGCTGTGGCAGGCAGCACGGAGGCTGTGCGCAGGCAGGGAGACGGGTTGGAAACTGCCCAGGAACGGCTTGCAGGTGAAAACGGAAATTATTCTGTAAACGGCAGCAAAAGGGAGATTACAGTCAATTATGAGGAATATGTGAAATATCCTTTTGCAGGTCTGCAGTGGCATATACAGGGCAATGCAAAAAGTAAAGTGATCCGCCCGGTGTCCTTTATCGGGAAGGTGAGAAGTGTGAGAAAATGGAAGGAAGAACTGATGGATTAAGCGGCGAGTTCCGGATGAAACAGAAAAAAGTACGGTTGTTCCGGGAAAAGGGGGAAAGAAAATGCAGGCAGAGTACAGAAGAGAGATGAATCACAGCTATCTGGTACTGAAGGCAGGCGGTACAGTAAATCCGCAGGGATATGAGATAAAAATGCTTCTTCATAACCAGCCGCCGGGACTGCTTCCCCTCTCTGTGCGTTATATAGACGGAGAACCCCTGTTTTATTATGAGGTGACATCCAGACAAAGCATCTTTGTGATGTATGAGGCGAAGAAGTTCGGAAGGGGGGATTTGGAACAGATATTCCGGGCCGCCGCGAACATAATGGAGGGATTGGAGGAATACCTGCTGGATGTAGGAACAATACTGTTCAATCCCAAATATATTTATATGGATACAGAACGGCAGCACCTTTATTTTTGCTGCTTTCCTGCAGAACGGAATCAGGAACAGAGCGGCATATTAGAGCTTACAGAATACATCCTTCCGAAAATAGACCATAAGGATGCAGGTGCCGTTGTTCTGGGATATGGAGTATACCGGGAGAGTGTGGAGACCGGAACGGGAGCAGATGAGATCCGCAGAGAACTTAGGAAAGTATCCCGGGAATCTGTAAAAGAAGAGGAGTACAGGGAGAAAAGGGTGTGCGCAGAGCAGGAGTTCAGTGGAGAGCCGGTGATGACAGAGGAGAAGAGAAAACAGGCTCTGGATGCCTTTTTTGAGGAGGAGGAAGACGTGGAGGAAAAACATCCGCTTTTAAATGCCGTGGGGTGTATTTTTACACTGGCGGCAGCAGCCATATGTGTCTATCTGCTTCTTCATTATGAGATTGCCAATGCGCTGCAGGTCTGCATAGGAATAGCAGTGGCGGCATCGGCTGCCGCTGTGGCTTTCGTTATGTTCCGGCTGAAGAACAAAAGGGAAGAGAAAAAGAAGCAGAAGCATGAGTTGGACCGGTTAGAAGCATGGGGATGGGAGCGGGATACCGAATATGAAAGAGAAGAGGAGAGGAATACAGAAAAACAGGAAGATAACGGCAAAAAAGAGAAGGATATAAAGCCGGACGATTTTGAGTCCTGCGGACCGACGATTCTTCTCTCAGCGGGGAAACGAAATGATGAAAATGCGTGTTTGCTCTGGGAGGAGGAGGGAAATCAAAAGCGGTTTGTGCTTGATAAAGAGATTGAGATCATTGGAAAGCTAACAGCAGCGGCGGATATATGTCTGAGACATCCTGCGGTAAGCAGGATACATGGCAGAATACGCAGAGAAGAAAATGATTTTTTTATATCGGATTTAAATTCAAAGAACGGTACCCTTTTAAATGACAGAATCCTGGAACCGGAGCAGGAATATTTGCTGCATAATGGTGACAAGATAAGTATTGCGGGAACGGAGTTACAGTATCTTAATTTTCAGAATAAGAGGGCCTGAATGGCTTATTTTAAACTGCACAATTGGAAGTATATGGTTGCGTTAACCTGGGAAAGAGCTTATAATGAAGCTATGTCCTGCAGGCAGGGAGTGATGAGTGGTTTGTGGTTATCGCAGGGCTGAGAACTATATCAGATAAGAAGAAAAAGGCAGGTAGTGCATGGTGGATTACAGTTACTGGAACCAGAGGCCGGAATCCGATTTCAGACGGTTTTTAAGGATGCGGAAGAGTGTTTTGATGAACACGATCATGATAGCGGTCAATGTTCTGGTGTTTCTGTTGACTGAAATAACAGGGTCATCACTGGACAGCAGGCATCTTATAAACTGGGGAGCTGCGTATACACCCTTCATAGAACAAGGGCATGAATATTACCGGCTTTTCACCTGTATGTTTCTTCATTTCGGACTGGCTCATCTGGGGAATAATATGTTGGTGCTTGCATTTCTCGGTGACAGCCTGGAAAGGGAAGTTGGCAGAATACGCTATCTTCTTATTTATCTGATTGGCGGAATCGGTGCCAGCTATATTTCTTATTACGCAGAGATAAGAGGAGGGGAGGCGGTAGTCTCCGCAGGTGCTTCCGGAGCGGTGTTTGCCGTGATTGGAGCACTGATTTATGTGGTGATGAGAAATAGAGGAAGACTGGGGAACTTTACAACAAGGCAGTTGGTATTCCTGGCTGCGCTTACACTTTATCACGGATTTACAAGTGCAGGAGTAGATAATGCAGCTCACTTTGGCGGGCTTTTATGTGGATTTGCTCTTGGGATCATTCTTTATCACGGAAAGAAAAGGCTGCCTTCATAGTGAAAGGCAGCACATTTTTGTGTGATTAGCTGATGGGAAGAACTACTTTGAATGTGGTACCTTCACCGGATTTTGATTTGAAGGAAATAGTGCCTTTGTGAGCGCTGACGATGCGCCTGCAGATAGGCAGACCGAGACCGGTACCTTCCTGTTTATGCGTGATAAACGGCTCAAACAGGTCGTCCTGATATTCAGAAGGAATACCGTTACCGGTATCCGATACCGTGAAGATGATGGATTCGCCGTCTGACTGTATGGCGCAGTAAATATGTCCTTCTGTTTCAATCGCGTCTGACGCGTTTCTTATCAGGTTGAGAAAAAGTTGACGAAGTTTAATACCGTCAGCTTTTATAACGGGTATTGGAGATAGTTTCTGCAAATCTATAGTGATATGCCGTTCATTCAAAGCCGGGGTCACAGATTCAATTACTTCGCAGAATGTATTATATATGTTGGAATTCTGCAGATTCAGTTTTTCAGAGTTATTGAAGGCGGATAATTCATTGAGAAGTGATTTTAGAAAATCCATATTCTCCATGATTTTTTGCCAGTAGTTATCCTGTATAAGTTCAGGATGCCGTCCTTCCAGTAGCTGCATAAAGCTGTTAATCAAAGTGACAGGATTTCTTATTTCATGAGAAACCTGGGAAAGCATAAACTGATGCTTCATTTTTAATTGCTGATAAAGCATCTTATAATCAGCAGTTTCGGGCATCCTGGTGCTCTGGTCAGTGCCGGATTGTATCGTCATTAGGTGTCCCCCCCTGTTCTTTCTTTACGTTGATAGTGTAGCACTGTTACTGCCAAATATCAAATAATTTCATAACCTAAAAAGCGCCAAAAAACGACAAACTAATGACAGAATGCCGTCGAAATGAGCCGGCAAAAGCAGCACAGAAAGGAGAAATAAATATGTCGGATTGTATTTTTTGTAAGATTGCAAACGGCGAGATTCCGTCTGCAACGCTCTATGAGGATGAGGACTTCCGGGTCATACTGGATCTGGGACCAGCAAACAAAGGACATGCTTTAGTTCTGCCGAAACAGCACTATGCCAATCTCTATGAAATTCCGGATGAACTGGCAGGTAAAGCGATGGTGCTTGCAAAGAAAATAATCACCAGAATGAGGGATGTTCTCGGCTGCGATGGTTACAATGTTGTGCAGAACAACGGGGAAGCAGCAGGCCAGACTGTTTTCCATTTCCATATCCATCTGATTCCGCGCAGCGTTGGGGACAATGCTGGGATTACATGGACGCCGGGCGAATTAACAGAGGAGGATAAGCAGGAAATCCTTGAGAAGTTTTCAATGGATTAGACTTCAGGAAAAGGGTTGAGATGACAGAAGAAAAATTTCGTGAAATCTTTCGTCAATATTATCGTTTAGTTATGAAAGCGGCATACTGCGTTTTATTTGATGCAGACCTTTCACAGGATATCTGCCAGGAAACATTTCTAAAGTTTCTGGAAAAGGTGGACACTGTGGATAAAACACGTTATGCGGAGTGGCTTACAGTCTGTGCAAGAAGAAAGGCAATTGACTTTTGCAAGAAAGCCTATCAGGTACATGAAGTAGTTACGGCTGACCGTGCCGAAAAAGAAGATACGGATAAAATGGCACAAAGGAGTGACAGCGGAGGAAAGCGCACCGGATTTTATAATGATGATATGGCGCAGATGATGGTGCACAAAGAATTTACCGGTACGATTCTGAATTCTTTAAAAGCAAAGAATACGGACTGGTATGAGATTATGGTAAGAACACATGTCATGGGAGAAAACGATGAAGAGATTGCCTGCGCTCTTGGTATCACCATAGGAAATGTGCGTACCAAGAGACACAGGATGATGGAATGGCTGAAGCAGAGATTTCAGTCAGAATATGAATCACTATGATTTATTTGTTCACGGCCTGTTCAAAAAGCCGGACGATTTCTTCAATAGAATCTGTCAGCTTGCTTTTTGACATGGCATCCGCATAAGAGGCGCGGTTTTTATAGAGGGAGTGAATGGTCTCAAGGAGTTTTTCATTTGTGATCTCTTCCTCTTCCAGAACTACACTGTAGCCCATACGTTCAAAAGAACGGGCATTCAGTATCTGGTCACCGCGGCTTGCACGGGCAGAGAGCGGAATCAGGAGATTTGGCTTTTTCAATGCACTCAGTTCACAGATGGCATTGGCGCCGGCTCTTGAAATGACAACATCCGCAAGGGCAAACAGATCGGCAAGCTCCTTTTTGATATATTCATACTGTACATAGCCTTTTGTGTTTTTTAATGATTCGTCCAGTTTTCCTTTGCCGCACAGATGGATCACCTGGAAAGTTTTAAGCAGTTCAGGAAGGACTGCACGGACGGCATCATTAACGGCTGCAGCGCCAAGACTTCCTCCAATGATCATAATAACCGGTTTGTCTTTTGTAAAACCGGTAAATTCCAGAGCCCTTTCGGGGCTTCCTTCCAGCAGTTCCTGCCGTATAGGAGTTCCGGTCAGCACAGCCTTGTTGGCTGGCAGTTCAGACACGGTCTCAGGAAAGTTGCAGCACACTTTTGTGGCAAAAGGAATGGATATTTTATTAGCCAGACCGGGTGTCATGTCAGATTCGTGGATAAAAGTGGGAATTTTCCTCCTGCTCGCCGCGATCACCACAGGAACGGTAACAAAACCGCCTTTGGAAAAGACAACATCGGGTTTTAACTGCTTCATAAGTTTTTTAGCTTCCGCAAAGCCTTTCATAACTTTGAATGGGTCAGTAAAGTTTTTGACATCAAAATAGCGTCTTAATTTACCGGATGCAATCCCATAGTAAGGGATGCCCATTTCTTCTATCAGTTTTTTTTCGATTCCTTCATAGGAACCGATGTAAGAAATGGTATAACCAAGTTCCTTTAGGCGGGGAATCATTGCAATATTGGGGGTAACGTGTCCGGCAGTACCGCCGCCGGTAAGTACGATATGTTTCATGGTGTCCTCCTGCTCATTCAAAATAATAGTTAAAAACAAATACTATAAGATAATATGATACACTTGTCAGGAAAAGTCAAGGAAAGATAGGAGTTTCATGAGTAAATTGGACGAAAAGCAAATTGAAAAAACACATAAGTCTGCGGCAGGCCAGGAAGACAAAACGTTTGAGGAATGGGTCAGCCAAAGAGTCCTTGATGAAACCGCAGACATGATAAACGGGTTAGAAAACGACCCGGACTTAGATGATTTTGAGCCCTCCGAGGAACTGTTCCAAAAGATAGTCGGAATAGCAAAGGAAAGGGGTCTCCTGGCCGAAGATGATGAGACAACTGAAGACGAGGCAGATCAGATTGTTGAGAAAATAGAACTTTCAGATGATGTAAAAGAAAAGGTACCTGTAGAAACCATTCCAGCTAAAGATGAAATCCATAATAACGAAAATGGAAAAGTGGTTGGGTTCAATCACCGCAAGCGTATGGCAGTAAAATGGGTTGCTATGTTAGCTGTAACGCTGTTGGGAGTATTTGGGGTGTCTATGAGTAGCCAAGCAAATAGAGCATACGTTATGCAGAAGGCGGATGAATTGTTTGGCAATGATGTTAATACCAAGGTGAAAAGTACAGATGATGTTTTAATAAGTGACTCTAAAGAAGAGACTGATAGGCAAGAAATCGAAAAAGAATTAAAAGTTACTATGCCTATCTTTTATTATTTACCAGACGGTATGGAATATATAAAATATAATATTGATGACGATGCACAAGCTGCTTATTTACAATATCAATTTAAAGGAAAATATGTTTATATGCATATTTTGGCAAACACCAATGATACAAGTGGAATTTACAGAAATGATAAAGGTGTATTTGAAAAAAAAATAACCAGTGATTGGGTCAATATTGATGCAGAGTTGTGGAGAATTGAGGAGGAGGGGGATGAAGAACCCACTTATCTAGTACAATGGGACTATAAGAATTCATATTATTGTATATTTGGAAAAATGTCTGAAAAGGAAATAGAGGATATTGTAAAAGATGTTATATATTAATTTAGAAAATAGGAGAGCGTAAAAAAATGAGTAAAAATAAAAAACATTTAAAGAAAATATTAGGTATGTTTTTAGCATTATCAATTATAATGTCATTTAATGCAACGACTGTAATGGCTGAGGGATTTGATGATTTAGGAAAGGTGGTTGATGGGTCAGAGTTAACAAATAAAAGTATGTCGGAAGATATTCAGGATACTATGACTAGAGGTAATATATTAGGCCAGGGAGTGGCTAGGATATCTAATTTGGGAAATTCTACGGTAAATGTATATGGCTCAACCATTGCCTATGTAACATGCGATAAATTAATGATGAAATTAACCTTACAAAGATATTCTGGAGGGTCATGGAATAATGTACAAACATTTGAAAGTTCAGCGTACAATGATTCTACATTAACAAGAAGTTATAATGTTAGTGTTGCAGGAGGATACTACTATAGAGTAAAAGGCGCCTGTCAAGCTAAAAAGGGAAGTACAACTGAGTCAAAAACACCAACAACAGATGGTATTTGGATCGACTAAATATAAAGATGTTTTAAGTCTTATATATTATAAAAATAATAAAATAATCTGAAAAGTTCTATTAAACTCCCCCCCTTTACGGTATAATGAAAGTAACCATACTTTTATATAACCGCAAAGGGGGTTCTTTTATGAAACTGACTTTTATAGGTGCGACTCATGAGGTTACGGGAAGTTGTTATTTCCTGGAGGCGGCGGGGAAGAAGTTTTTGGTGGACTGTGGAATGGAGCAGGGGCCGGATCAGTATGAAAACCAGGAGATTCCGGTGGCATTGTCCGAGGTGGATTTTGCACTGCTGACCCATGCCCACATTGACCATTCCGGCAATTTCCCGCTGGCTTATGCAAAAGGATTCCGGGGACCTATTTATGCGACAAATGCTACCTGCGACTTGTGTGACATCATGCTTCGTGACAGTGCGCATATTCAGATGTTCGAGGCTGAGTGGCGTAACCGCAAGGGACAGAGAAACGGACAGCCTGATTTTGTACCGGCGTATACCATGGAGGATGCTCTGAATGTGATCAAACAGTTTGTGGGGTGTGAATACAGCAGAAAAATCCAGATTGCAGACGGTATACAGGTAAGATTTGTGGATGCCGGGCATCTTCTGGGGTCCTCAAGTATTGAGATTTGGATAACAGAGGAGGGCGTGGAGAAGAAAATCGTGTTCTCCGGAGACATCGGCAACCTGGACCAGCCGCTTATAAAGGATCCGGAATATCTGGACAGTGCGGATTACGTGGTCATGGAATCCACCTATGGGGACAGGAGTCACGGCGAACGGCCGGACTACGCCAGGGAATTGGTGAAAATTCTGAAAAGAACCTTTGACAAGAACGGAAACGTGGTGGTGCCTTCCTTTGCTGTGGGCAGAACTCAGGAGATGCTGTATTTCCTCAGACGAATCAAAGAGGAGAATATGCTTCCGGAATACCCGTATTTTGATGTCTATGTGGATAGCCCCCTGGCTGTCCAGGCTACCAATATTTTTAAGGAGCATTATACAGACTGCTACGACGAGGAGGCTATGGCGCTTATCGAGAAAGGTATCAACCCCATTGCATTTCCGGGGCTGAAACTCTCCATAACCAGTGACGAATCAAGAGCCATCAATATGGATGACAGCCATAAGGTCATCCTGTCAGCCAGCGGCATGTGTGACGCGGGACGTATCAAGCATCATTTGAAACATAATCTCTGGAGGCGCGAATCCACCATTGTATTTGTGGGATACCAGGCAGTCGGCACGCTGGGACGCGCGCTGCTGGAGGGGGCTACGGATGTGAGGCTGTTCGGTGAGGAAATCCATGTCTGTGCTGATATCGTGAAGCTTCCGGGAATCAGCGGCCATGCGGATGACGCGGGGCTGATGCGCTGGGCGTCCTCCTTCAAGGAGAAGCCAAAGCGTGTCTTCGTGACACACGGGGATGACCAGGTATGCGATTTGTTTGCGGAAAGACTGAAAAATGAGCTGGGATACGATGCCATGGCGCCCTTCAGCGGCACAGAATTTGATATGCTGGCGAATGAATTTGAGAAGGAAACGGTTGGAATTGTTATCAAACACGCGAAGGAGAAGGCAAAAGCCCGCAAGGCTTCCGGTGTTTATGCAAGACTTCTTGCAGCAGGACAGCGGTTAATGACGGTTATCCGTCATAATGAAGGCGGCGCAAATAAGGACCTGGCGAAGTTTGCAGATCAGATCAATTCCATGTGTGATAAGTGGGACCGCTGACTGCCGGGAAGCGGCGATAAAACTATTGTAACTGTTCAGTACCCTCACAGTTACGAGCAAAAATCCATGCAGAATCGCCTTCGGCGATGGGATTTTTGCCTGGCTGCTGAACGTGTTCTTACGGTCAGCGCAGTAAATGCGCAGACCTGCTGAATAGTTACAAACTATTTTACAAAAAGAATGGGGGATTTAAAATGAAAACAAGTGAAGACGTGAGAAAACTGTGTGAGGAAAAGCAGATCCGTATGATAGACTTTAAAATGACGGATTTAAACGGACGCTGGCGTCATGTGACAATTCCGGTGGAACGTTTTGATGATGACATTTTCGTCTATGGAATCGGTTTTGACGGTTCTAATTACGGTTATGCTCCTATAGAAAAAAGTGATATGGTATTTATTCCGGACCCGGATACTGCCACAGTAGACCCATTTGCCGAGATTCCCACACTGACTATGTGCGGAAATGTCTGCACCATAGGGGAGGATGAGAATCGGCCTTTTGATCAGTATCCCAGGAATGTGGCCCTCAAAGCAGTGGAATACATGAAGGAAGAGCATATTGCTGACCGTATGGTGATTGGACCGGAGTTTGAATTTTATCTGCTGGACCATGTGAGTTATAATATGACACCACAGAAGTGCAGTTACAGTATTGATACCAGGCAGGCGGAGTGGAACAGCGGCATAGACAACGGACAGAACAGCGGCTATCAGGTTCCGTATCAGGGCGGCTACCACGCGGCAGCTCCCCAGGATGTGGGATATAATCTCAGAAGTAAAATGTGTATGCTTCTTGAGGACTGGGGCGTAAAGGTAAAATATCATCACCACGAGGTCGGCGGCCCGGGCCAGATGGAGATTGAGGTAGAGCTGGGCGATATGGTGGATATGGCAGATAAGACCATGATCGTAAAATATGTTCTGAAAAATGCAGCAGCCTCAGAAGGCAGAACCGTTACCTTCATGCCGAAACCCATTTACAAAGAGGCCGGAAACGGTATGCACGTGCATATGCTGCTCATGAAGGACGGGGCTCCCATTTTCTACGACAAAGACGGATATTCAGGACTGAGTGATACAGCGCACTATTTTATCGGCGGTCTGCTCAGACATATTGCGTCCCTGTGCGCGTTTACCAACCCCTCCACCAACTCTTTCAAACGCCTCGTACCCGGTTATGAAGCGCCTGTGACCATCGGATATGCAACATCGAACAGAAGTGCTGTCATCCGTATTCCGGCTTATGCCAAGAAACCGGAGGCCAAGAGGTTTGAACTGCGCAACCCGGATGCCACAGCAAATCCGTATTATGCCTATTCCGCCATCCTCATGGCAGGACTGGACGGAATCAGGAATAAGATAGACCCGCGCGAGCACGGATGGGGACCGTTTGACTGCAACCTGTATTCCCTGTCCCCTGAGGAGCAGAAGAAGATACAGAGTCTTCCACGTTCCATGGGAGAAGCACTGGACGCTCTGGAGAATGACCACGATTACCTGACAGCAGGCGGTGTCTTCCCTCAGCGTCTCATTGATATCTGGCTGGAAAGGAAGAGGAAGGAACTGCAGGAGATCGAGCAGATTCCAAGCCCCTCAGAATTTAAATATTATTATGATCTGTAAATAGACAGCATCACAGGCGGGATCCCGTTAAAATCCCGCCTGTGATAAAGGAGACGGAGGTACAGCATGGAGAACACGGGTAACCAGTCCAGGCGCTTCTGCAGAAAATGCCTTCTTCAGGACATGGATGAAGGACAGTATTTTGATGACATGCGCAGATACATAGATAATCTGGATGAAGATCTGAAGGTATCTTCACAGCTCTATGATGAGCGGCTTGCCTTCTGCAGAAAATGTGATAACTTAATAAGCGGAATGTGCAGAGTCTGCGGCTGTTTTGTGGAGATGCGCGCTGTTATGAAGAAGAATGGTTGTCCGGGGATTCCGAAGAAATGGTGAGAAGGAGGAGCCAGCATGAAGTTTGAAGAAGATTATGTCATGAGAATGATAAAGGATATGGTGAAAGCATTGGCCAGTGTTGTTTTCGGAAAGAGATTTACGGAATATGAAGTGGAGGAGGAAAAAGCCGACGACACGGATTTTCTCTACCGTGACATTATTGAGATGGCAGACAGGGGAAAGATCAACGAGGCGGAAAACATACTTCTCACGGATATGGACCGGACGGACAAAAGATACATGGAAATGGCCATGAGCTTTTATCTTCATATCAACAAATACACAGATGAGTTTCTGTCAGCCAACGGCTACAGCCGCCAGGAAATCCTGGACGGGGTGGAGGCATTGGCTGAGGCAAACGGCATCAAAGGACTGGACGGACTGTCTGACGGATTATAAGTCAGATCGTCCGTTTTTTTTGTGCATATACCCCTTGACACATTATACTATGTAATGTATAGTATAATGCATAAGGAGGCGATACCATGGACACACAGCTAAAAAAAGGTTTTCTGGAATTTTGTGTTCTTGCTGCACTATACAGATCGGATTCCTATGGATACCAGATCATAAAAGACATATCCGTTTGTATTGAGATATCAGAATCGACGCTGTATCCCATATTAAAGCGTCTGGAGGCAAACGGATGCCTGGAGACATATTCTGTGGAGCACAACAGCCGTCTGCGCAAGTATTACAGGATAACAGAGGCAGGGAAAGAACATATCCAGGAGTTTTTAAATGACTGGCAGCAAGTGACAGACATATATGAATTTGTGAAGGGAGCGGTTGAACATGAAGAAGGATGAATTTTTAAGCAGTCTGGAACGGCTGCTGCGGAGCTTGAAAAGGGAGGAACGGAACAGATTCCTGTCCTACTACGCGGAAATGATCGAGGATTACATGGAGGACGGATGTGAGGAGGAGGATGCCGTACAGCGGATCGGAAGTCCCGGTGAGATTGCACAGGAAATCCTCTCTGACAGGGAGACGCAGCCGGCACGGCCCACACCCACATGGATGAAAATAGGTGTGATCGTTCTGCTGATACTTGGCTCACCTCTCTGGGGAAGCCTGGTCCTGGTTGCTATCTGCTGCGCACTGGCTGTTGTGATCATGGTAATGAGTGCCTATGTGATTATCTGGTGTATTCCCTTTATATTCGGGGTATTTTCTGTATCCAGTCTGGTCCTGGCTGTAGTCAGTACGGTGGGTTCCGTGATAATAATGTTCCGGGACACAGCCACCGGTACGGTGCAGATGGGAGTCGGAATCCTGCTTGCAGGCATCTTTTTGGTGACAGCACTGCTTACCTTGGAACTGGGCAAGAGATTTGTAGGTGTAACGAAAAAATTCAGCAGATGGCTTGCAGGTCTGTATCAGAAAAGGAGAGGTGTCAGAGCATGAATATAAAATCATTAAAAAGTAAAATCCTTCTGGCCGGCATTATTTTCATGCTGGTCGGTACCACAGTAGGACTGATCGGTCTCGGTATGACCGGATTTGAACCGGATAGACTGATGAAATGGAAAGAGGGCAGATGGTACCAGACCGTTAATTATACAGACGATAACTTCTGGATCGGTATCAGACTCAAGGACGGGAGTTTCTACATCACCAGTTATACTGCTTTTGACTGACAGAGATGATCAGTTATCCATATTTTTATAGTAAAACACGGCAAGCTGTGTTCTGTCACGCAGGCTCAGCTTGTCTAATATCGCACTCAGATAATTCCGCACAGTGCCCTCACTGAGATAGAGGCTCTGTGCGATTTCTTTGTTGTTCAGGCCTTTTGCCACCAGCTCTATGACATCCATTTCCCTGTCCAGAATCCCGTATTTGCCAAGATCTGTTCTCTGCGGCTTTCCCATCATTTTAGGGATTTTCGTGACGATCTCGCTGCCGAACACACTCTGTCCGGACATGACAGAGCGCAGGGCAGGGGCAATGGTCTCAATATCCTGTTTTATCAGATACCCCTTGGCACCGATACGCAGCGCGCGGATAATATATTCGTCGTCAGAGAAGGTGGTCAGAAAAAGAATCCTGGCATCCGGGTGCTTTTCCAGTATCTCCGCGCCGGCGTCCAGCCCGGAGCAGCTTCCCATCTGAATGTCCATGAGCAGAATGTCGGGCTGTATTTCTTCATACAGGCGGACTGCCTCCTCTCCGCTGCTGCCGGAGGCGCACACCTCTATGCCCGGTTCTGCCTGCAGGATCGTTTTCAGCGAAATGCAGACAAAGGGATCGTCGTCAACAATAATAATTCTCATAAATAACACCTCACATCTGATTTTTCATGGTATGTCCCTGTTTGGGGATGGAAATAAATATGCGGAAACCGTTCTGCACCTCTGTCCTGAAAATGCCGTGAAAATCTTCCACCCGCTCCCTCATATTCATAAGCCCGATTCCCCCGGCCCCTGCCGCTGTCCCCTGTGTTCCGTTATCTCGGATGATAACCTGATAGAATCCGGGATGTTCCAGTACAGACAGAGAAGCCTCCGTAGCATTGCTGTGCCGGGAGATATTGGACAGAGCCTCCCGGACAATGGTGATAATACAGTATTTCAGTTCCTTCCGTTCAATCTCGGCATTGTAATTCAGGGTTACAGGACAGAAAGTGAATTCCTCTGCCAGCCGGGTGAGTACCATGCGCAGGTCCACAGATTCCTCATGCAGATTGTGGACGCTGCTGCGCACATTGTTCATGGCATCATCCAGTGTGGATTTGACAGCAGTAAGCTGCGCGGCCAGCTCCTTCTGTTCCTTCCATATAACCTGCATGGCACTGATCTGGAAGAGGGAGCGTGTCAGGAGGTGCCCCACATTGTCATGGATTTCCCGGGCGATCCTGTTTCGCTCTGTCAGAGTCGCAAGCTGGATCTCATACTCCTGCTTTTCCAGAAGCTCCTTGTTTTTCTGTTCCAGATGCAGAGATTCCTCCCGGGTGCTGTCCTGGGAGAGATGGAACTGTGCCATCATATTTTCATATTCCATGGTCAGCCGGGACAGATACAGCGCCAGCACCCCTGTGAACAGAAAGAGGAAAAATGCCGGCAGTGTGAAGTTATGAAAATGATACAGGTATAAAGGCACCCATGCGAACCGCAGGTACCATTTCCCGGATCTCTCACAGTCGTAGAAAAACAGCGGAAGAAATAATGCCAGTTCAGGAAGGAAGAGGGAGAGCACAAGACACCCGCCGCAGAGATATTCCAGCGGCCGTTCCCTGTCAAAATAGGAAATGAGGGCAGATACGCTGACGGATAAAAGCAGCAGGGAGATAAGGGAAATATCCACAGGCTGCCCGATGAGATTCATGGTACAGAATAAGAAAATAAAACACTTGTTCAACAGCTCTCTCATATATCCCTCTCCTCTTTGCAGACTCGCTCACTTCTGTGCTTGTATTTAGAGTGTATCACAGGAATGGGCAAAAAGTAAGGTGCAGCAGGAAGAAATGACAAATGTCATGTACAGAGGCCTGTATTCATGACAACGCTCACTGTCTCCGGCAGCAGATACCTGTTAGAATGAAGTCAGATAAGAAAAAGGGAGGATTAACCTATGATCATAGAAGTGAACAATCTCGTAAAACGATATAAAGACCTGGTAGCCCTGGACCATTTTGAGCTTCATGTTGAACAGGGTGAGATATACGGCCTGCTCGGGCCAAACGGCAGCGGCAAGACTACAGCGATCAACTGTATGCTGTCTCTGCTGAAATACGACAGAGGGGAGATCCGGCTTTTCGGTGAACCCATGGCACCGGATAACCGGGCAGTAAAGCATCGGATCGGCGTTGTCATGCAGAATGTGGCGGTTTTCAACGAACTGACTGTATATGAAAATATAGACTATTTCTGCGGCATGTATGTCCCTGAAAAGACAAAGCGGAAAGCCCTGGTCGAGGAAGCTCTGGAATT
This sequence comes from Blautia sp. JLR.GB0024, assembly GCF_037000545.1. Taxonomy (NCBI): domain Bacteria; kingdom Bacillati; phylum Bacillota; class Clostridia; order Lachnospirales; family Lachnospiraceae; genus Blautia; species Blautia sp. JLR.GB0024. Next base: position 504,310 of record NZ_JBANBF010000002.1, read on the forward strand.
TACGGATCTGAAAGACTTCAGAAAGTTTCTGCCCAGAAAGTTAAGCGGCGGTCTTTTAAGGCGTCTGAACATTGCATGCGGCATAGCACACAAGCCGGAGCTGATCTTTATGGATGAGCCGACAGTGGCCGTTGACCCCCAGAGCAGAAACAGCATTCTGGAAGGCATCAAAAAGCTGAATAAGAACGGCGCTACCATTATTTACACCACACATTACATGGAAGAGGTGGAGCAGATATGTTCCCGCATTATGATCATGGATAAGGGCAGGGAAATCGCCTCCGGCACAAAGGAGGAGCTGAAAGGCCTCATCCGCACAGGGGAGAAGATAACTGTGGAGGTGTCCGAGCTGGCACCGGATATCCTGGAAAAAATCCGGAAAGCAGAGGGGGTCCTTAACGCGGAATATGAGGGAAATCTTCTGCAGGCACAGTGTGAGAGCGGCGGTCACAGCCTTATTACGCTGCTGGATATCCTCAAAAAGAATAAAATCTATTTCGGCAGAATATTCTCAGAGCCGCCGACCTTAAATGATGTCTTTCTAGAAATTACGGGAAAAGAGCTGAGGGATTAGGAGGGATATATATGTTCTGGAATATTTACAGCAAACGTTTACTGAGCTGCTTACGGAACAGAGACCAGCTTATATGGATTTGGGCCTTTCCGCTGATTCTGGCCACTCTGTTTTATTTTACCCTGTCATCCGTGGGGGAGGCAGATAATCTGAAAGCCATACCCACAGGTGTGGTCACAGACGCGGCATATGAGGCGGACCCCATGTTCGGCCAGGTGCTTGATCAGGTGGGCAGCGGGGAGGATGCGCTTCTTAACATAACGGAATACACCCGGGAGAATGAGGCGGACAGAGACCTGGAGACAGGCAAGATCGCCGGATATATCCTGCTTCAGGACAATACCCCGAAGCTTATGGTAAAGCAAGACGGAATGAACCAGACCATACTGAAGAGCTTTTTGGACCGCTATGTGCAGACAGAGGGAAATATAAAGGCGATCATGGAGAAAAATCCGGACTACAATCTTAACTGGGAGGAGATCATGGGCGGGGCTTCCCTGACAGAGAATATGTCACTCTCCTCACAGCCCTATTCCCCCATCCTGAATCCTTACTACGGCCTGATAGCAATGGTATGCATGTACGGTGGGATGCAGGGCCTTATGAGCATCACCTATCTGCAGGGTAACCTCTCTCCTCTCGGAGCCAGACGTATGATGGCGCCTCTTAGCAGGATCCGGGTGATCTTCTGTGATATGACAGGAAGCATAACCGTGCATATGATGAGCCTGCTGTTTCTTCTGTTTTACATTACAGTGATTCTGAAGGTGGACTTTGGAAACAAGCTGCCGCTTCTTGTTCTGACCTGTTTTGTTGGCTCCATTCTGGGCGTAGCATTCGGCACGGCGGTCAGTTGTCTGTCAAAGCTGGGAGAGAGCATGAAGGTGGGCATACTGGTATCTGTTACCATGCTCTGCTGCTTCGGTGCAGGTATGATGGAATCCAGTATGAAGTACCTGATAGACCAGAAGTTTCCGGTCATCTCCTGGCTGAACCCTGCAGCGAGAATTTCGGATGCATTATACTGTCTGTATTATTTTGACGACTATCAGAGATACGGTCAGAATATAGCGGTGATCATGGCTATGTCGGCTGTTCTGCTGCTGTTGTCAGGCGTATCATTAAGGAGGCAGAGTTATGAGAGTATTTAAGGCGTGTCTTTTGGTAATAAAGCGCAGAATGGTTACATTTGCCACCTATTTCGCTATATTTATCGGCCTGTCCATTCTGCTTTCACAGTTTTCTAAGGAGAGCTTTAACAGCGGATTTGAGGAGAGCCGTCCGGAATTTACCGTGATAAACAGGGACGGGGAAACCCCATACACGGAAAAAATGATGGATTTTCTGAAGGAACACGGAACCTATGTGCCCCTGGAGGATAGTATGGAGGCCCTCAAGGATGCCAGGTTCAACGACGCAGTCAGTTATATCCTCATTATACCGGAGGGATTCCAGGATGCCCTGCAGAAGGATAAACCCATAAAGCTCCTGGAAAATATGACACAGAATTCCGCGTCAGGCTATCAGATGAGTAGTTATGTCAACCAATATTGGGATTATATAAGAACATGGGAAAAAATAGGGGGGAATCCTGACAAAGAGAAGACAGCAGATAAAGTTCTGGAACTGCTGGGAACCGGCGCTAAGGTGGAAAAACGCCAGTATCTGAAAACGCAGCCCGTATCTGCCGGTTATCAGGCCCAGTATCAGGTGGCGCCGTATATCATACTTGTCATCTGTGTACTCTGCATCACATCTATTTTTCTCAGTTTCCAGCGCTCAGATATCAGGATGAGAAATATGTGCGGGCCTCTGAAACCATTCACACGGCTGTGGCAGATGGGGCTGGGATGTGCCAGCGTGGGAATCGTATTTTGGATACTGCTCACCATAGCCGGGTTTATCATATATTATGACTCGGTGAAGGAAATGGATATCAGAATAACCGCACTGATCCTTCTGAACAGCTTTGTCATGCTTCTGTTAGCCATGGCGATTTCTGTGCTGGCTGCGCTCTTTGTGAGAGATGCCAACACCCAGAACGCTGTTGCCAATATACTGGCGCTGGGCCTGTCATTTCTTGGAGGAGCCTTTGTACCTACCAGCATTATGGGGGAAAGCGTGCTGAAGTTTGCAAAATGCCTGCCTGTGTACTGGTATGAAGAATGTCTGAACGAGATCAGCGGTCTTACCGGCTTCGGTATGGAGAACCTGATGCCTGTGTGGAAATGCATGGGGATATTGATGGGATTTACCGCAGCCATCCTCTGTATCACTTTAGCTGTCAATAAGCAGAAGAGCGGCGCTGAGGAGTCCTTTGGAAGCAACAAGACGGAAATAGAATTATAGCCTCTAAGCGGGCATTTTGAAACAGCCGGAGTTCAGCGATGAAGTCCGGCTGTTTAAAGGATACAGGCAGCCGCCAGAAGAAGGAGCAGCCCGCCCGCATTCAGGGAAAGGAACAGCAGCAGGTAGGATTTTAAATCAGCCTGTTCTGTTTTCAGATAAAATTTCAGGGATATAAGGCTTGCAAGGGAGGCAATGGGAGTTCCCAGGCCTCCCAGATTTGTTCCCAGAAGGAGGGCCTTCCAGTTCTCTGTAAAAGAGGACAACAGTACAGCAGCAGGCACATTGCTGATAACCTGGCTGGAAAGTACAGCAGTCAGCATCCCGTTTTTTTCCATCAGCCCGGACAAAAAGGCACGCACTGCCTCCATCCTTCCCAGATTTCCGGAAAAGATAAAAAAGCAGATAAAAGTGGCAAGCAGAAAATAATCCACACTCCGAAACAGATCCCTGGAGAAAAGCAGCATACATGCAAGCACACACAGGGTCAGAACCTGATAAGACAGAACATGGAAAATGGTCAGCAGACACATAAGGAAAAGTACGGCAAAGACAGCCAGAAGCCGCGGCTGTTCCAACGGTGAAGACTCCTTAAAATACACCCTTATGGGTTCCCTGCGCACAAAGCAGATGCAGAACAGAAGCAGCACCAGACTGATAGCGGCAAAGGGGAGCATGGTAAGGAAAAAGCTGCCCATCCCCAGGTCATATCTGGAACAGAGGTAAAGATTCTGCGGATTACCGGGCGGAGTTGCCATACTTCCCAGATTGGCGGCAATGGTCTGCAGCACAATGACAGGTGAGGTATACCTGTCCTGTTTTATAATATGCAGCACCAGTATGGTGAACGGGACAAAGGTGAGGAGCGCCACATCGTTTGTGATCACCATGGAGCTGAAGAAGGGGAGCAGGACCAGAACCAGTGCAAGTCCCCGCATGTGGTTCTGTGCTCCCAGAAGCTTTTCCGCCATTATACGGAAAATACCGCATTTCTGAAAGCCTGCCGTCACTGCCATGAGACAGAACAGAAGGCAGAGGGTACGAAGGTCTATGTAACCTGCATAAGCTTTATCTGGCTTCACGGCAAGCATGGAGAGCAGGGCAAAAAGGAGAGAGATGCAGAATACAGTCTCTCCCCTGATGAGTTTTTGAAAATAAGATTTCATATTTCAGTTTACGCATTCTGTGCCTTGATGGATTCCAGAGCCAGTGCAAGCTGATCCGGGCAGGAAGTGCCGCGTCCGCCGCAGTCGGTTCCTTTCAGGCGTTCGATGACTTCGTTAACCTTCATTCCCTTTACAAGGCTGGCAATTCCTTTTGTATTGCCGTTGCATCCCCCATTGAATTTTACAGATGCGATGGTGTCTCCGTCCAGCTCGATCTCGATAGAACGTGAACATACGCCTCTTGTCTTATATACAGTCATGATATATTCCTCCATTCGTATTATCTGCGGATAATTATAGCAGATATGAGAGGAAAAGAAAATAGGGGATTTTGGCTTGCATTTTACAAAACACTCTGCTAATATAATATCGATAAAGCACAAAACATCGAAGGAGATGAATCTCCCTGTTTTGTGCTTTTTTTCTGCTCAGAGAAAAGCGGCGTTACGGTTCTCTGTGCGTCCGGCAGCAAAGCAGTTTCCGGGGAAAATGCAGTGTCACAGCTGCCCCGCGATCTGGTTCGCCGCTTATGGAAACAGAGCCCTCATGTGTCCGCATGATGCGCTCCACGATGGTAAGGCCCACACCGGTTCCCTCAAATTGGGAGGTATCGTGCAGGCGTGAGAAGACCTGAAACAGCTTTCCGGCATTTGCCTGATCAAAGCCCGCGCCATTGTCCTTCACAGTCACCGTAAGTCCGGAGGCATCTTCCGTGCAGGATACTGTTATTTCAGCAGTCTCCCGGCGCCGTGTGAATTTAATGGCATTGCTGAAAATGTTCTGGGCCAGCAGTTTCATAAGCGCAGGATCTGCATTCAGAACAGGTATCTCTTTCACAGAAATGAGAAATTTACGCCCAGGTTCAAGCCCGGTGAGTTCCTCACAAGTGTTGAGGAACAGTTCTGCAAGGTCTACCGGCTGCATATGGGACTCCACTTGTCCTGTGCGGGAGAGCTCTAAAAGACGTTCCGCCATTTTTAGAAGCTGTTCGCATTTTTCATCCAGCAGGCCTGCAATGACAGCGGCCTCACTATTCTCCCGGACGGGGCAGGTATCTGTCAGCATGGCGGCAAGCTGTCTCAGTACCAGGAGCGGAGATTTTAGATCATGGGAGATATTGTGACAGAACTGGTCCAGCTCATGATAGGCATCCTTCAGCCCTTCAGACTGGCTGACGATTCGGATTTGGTTTTTCACCCTTGCCAGCAGTTCCAGAGGCCGGAAGGGTTTGGACACATAATCCTGCCCTCCGGCCAGAAAACCTTCCTGTATACTTTGCTCATCATCGCTGGCTGTGACAAAGACAACGGAAATATCCTCATATTCTTTCTTTGTGCGTATGGCCCTGCACACCTGGAAGCCGTCCATACCTTCCATAGACACGTCCAGAAGTACAATGGAGGGTCTCTGCCTTTTGATGAGGCGCAGGGCATCCCTTCCGTTCAGGGCAACGCGGATAGGATACCCCAGTTCTTTGAGGATGGTTCCGGCATTTTGCAGATGTTCAGGTACGTCATCCACAATCAGAATATTTATAGGGTTCATAAGCAGGACCTTCTTTCTTTTAAAATAATAATATTATAGATTGCAGAAGGAGATGATGCAACTGTGAAGAAAAAATTAGTAAAACAAAAAACACTCAATACGATGATCTTTTTGGTTCTGCTGCTGGTGCTGGTGTTCGTCATCATCAATACTGTTATCCTCAGGCAGTACATGCACAGGGAAGTGAAAGCGGAGAGGAACAAGTCCCGTTGTGAAATGCTGTGCCGTGAGATTCTTGACGCATCCGACAGCATGACCAATGAGATGCGCTGCTTCGTGGTTACCGGAAATGTAAAATACCTGGACAATTACTGGAAAGAGCGATACGTGACAAAATCACACGATGACGCCATAGCCAAACTGGAAAAGACAAATCTCACGGAAAAAGAGAGGGAAATGCTCACAGATATTAAAAGTAATCTGGATCTTCTCATGAATGTGGAGATACGCGCTATCCGTCTTGCAACAGACGCGGGCCATATAGACGCGGCACTTCCGCAGACTGTTAACAGTTATGTGCTGAATATAGAGGACAGCCGTATGGATGAAGAGCAGAAAGCTGATAAGGCAAAAGAAATCCTTTTTAACGGAGACTATACTTTTGAAAAAGAAACTATACGCCAGAGAATAGAAAAATTTCAGGAAGTCATTCAGACACGCCAGGAGAAAGAACTGACTGTTTCAGAACACAGGACCGACATTGTACTTGGTATTCAGGAAATACTGCTTCTTATTATTTCCGCCATCCTGATCCTTATATTTATACTGGTATACCGATACTTTACTCTGCCGGTTGTGCACTATTCCCATCAGCTGGAGACCTACCGCGGCAGCAGTGAAGAAAACCCTGTCCTGCTGAGCCCGGAGGGATCTTCAGAGCTCCGTATGTTTGCCAGAAAATTCAATGAGGTCAGCCGCGGTATGCAGGAGGCATCCAAAGCCAAAAGCGAATTTCTGGCCAGCATGAGCCATGAGATCCGGACACCCCTGAACACCCTGTCGGGTTACCGCTTCCTTCTGGGCCAGACAAAGCTGGATGCAGAGCAGCGGGAATATGTGGAGGCCATGGAGAAGGCGGATATCCTTCTGCAGCAGAATATCGGAAATGTACTGGATTATTCCAGATTATCAGCGGACATGTCCCGCCTAGAGCGGACAGAGTTTGATATCTGGGAACTGCTTGACAGTCTGGAAACCATCTTTAAGTACCGGGCGGAAGAGAAGGGTCTGTATTTGAGAATGACAAAGAGTGAGAACCTGCCCCGGTTTGTAAAAGGAGATATGGGAAAAGTCAGGCAGGTGCTGACAAATCTCATAGGAAATTCGGTTAAGTTCACAGCAAAGGGAGGCATAACGGTGCAGGCTGAAAAATCCTCCTCCGCATCCTTCCGCGCTGAGGGAGAAGCCCTCAAATATTATGATTTCCTCAATGAATCCATGAAAAAAGACGGAAGGCTGTTCTGGCTCACAATCACAGTGGCGGACACCGGAATTGGGATACCGAAAGAAGATTGGGCACGTATTTTCCGGCCTTTTGAACAAAGTGAAAGAAACACCTCCAGAAAATACGGGGGCACAGGACTTGGCCTTTCCATATGCAGAAAGCTGACACAGATCATGGGCGGACAGATTTATCTGACAGAACGCAGTGCAGGGAGCTGCTTTGTAGTGAAGATACCGCTCAGGACCGCCGATACGGACTGCATACCGGAGCACATACTTGATGACGGTACGCTGTTTCCCCAATATCCTCAAAGAAAAGTGCTTCTGGTGGAGGATAATGCCATTAATCAGAAGATGGAGAAAAAAATTCTGGAGCTTTTCGGTCTGCAGGTCCATGCAGCCTCATCAGGCAGTGAAGCCATGAAAAAATGTGCGGAGGAGGAATACGAACTGATTTTTATGGACATTCACATGGAGGATACGGATGGCTATACAGCGGCGGCCAGAGTCCGCAGCTTCGGTAAAAATATGATCACACCCGTCATTGCGCTGACTGCTGACGTGGAAAAGGAGAATCTGCGCAGATGCCTCTTGGAAATGGACGGTTATGTGCTGAAACCCATACACGCCGGAAAACTGCCTGCTGTTCTGAAAGAGTTTTTGGGGGCCCCTGCTGCGTTCATCCGTTCAGAACATACTTACCCCAGCAGGGAGGAGGAGATGATGCAGGACATGAGGCGGCAGTTTTTCAAATACCATGAGGCAGATATACGGCAGCTTGTATCCCTGGCAGCAGAAGACAACCGTGAAGCCCTGAAAAAGAAAGCACATATGCTCAAAGGACTGACGGCAGCGCTGCAGATGGAACTTTTGAATAAAAGGATAGTATGTCTGGAACAAATGCTGCATGAAACAGCAGAAAAAGAAGTACTGGAGAGACAGACAGGGGCAATTGCAGAGGAATACAGAAAGGAATACCAAAATTCCGCATCCCAACAGTCTTTGTCTCATTTGGCAGTTCCCCAAAATGCGGAGGAAAATGCGGAGGAATACAGATCAGCTGCATTTGAGCTGTGCAGAATGTTGGAATACGCCGATTTCGCAGCGTTGGAGTTCTGGAAACAAAAGGAAGAGATATTCAGAGGCAATATGGAAAGAGAGACATTTGACCGCCTGCAGAGCAATATGGAGCAGATGAAATTCCAGGCAGCGTTAGGGATACTGAACAGTTGTGAAGAGAGAAAGGAAGGGATAGACAATGCAGAAATATCAGGTGCTTTTTGTGGATGATGACAGAGCTGTCGGTTATATTGTATCCAGGTTCAGAGTATGGGAAAATTCTGATTTCAGTCTGAAAAGCATTGCCAGCAGCAGCGCAGAAGCATTAAAGCTCATGGAAAAAGAATCCTATGACCTTGTCATAACAGACATACGCATGCCGGGCATGGACGGCCTGGAACTTATCCGGACCATAAAGGAGCGATACCGCAGAACCATATGCATTATTTCCAGTACCTACAGCGATTTTGAGTATGCCAGGGAGGGGATGCGTCTTGGCGCCGCAGATTACATCTCCAAGCCCCTTACGGACAAAAAAATGGAGGAGGGCCTTGCGCATGTAAAAAACATTCTTGACGAGGAACGAAGCCGGAGCACAGTGGGCGCGGATCTCTTCATGGCCATGGACCAGGGACTGGAAAACAGGCTGCTGGACTTCATATTAGACGGCAGGGAAATACCTGAAAAACTGTGGAAGAGCGCAGCGGCAGGCATTGAAGCCAGGTATCCCGGACAGCCGGAAAAGCTGGCCTGTGTATTGGAATATTTTCTTCAGCGTATAAAGGAACAGATACAGAAAAAATACCCCTGGCTCCAATATTTTATAGACAGGGAAAACAAACTGGATGCAGACAGCTGCAAAGAGGAGTTTGCTGCATCGCTTCAGGAAATATCAGATTTGGCCGGCCGTTTTCAGCTCTCCGCCCAGGACAGCACCCTGAACCGGATCTGCACTTCTCTGTCCTCCCACATCGGTGAGGCTGATGCACTGGACAAAACAGCAGAGGAGGTGGAACTCAGCAAAGATTATATCCGTGTATTGTTCAGAAATAAAACAGGCATTGGGTTCAGCAAATATATGACTATGATGCGCATGGAATACGCAAAAGAGCTCCTCAGAACCTCAAACCTGAAAATATACGAGATTGCCGAGGCCTGCGGTTATGCTGCGATTGACTACTTTGCAAAGCGCTTCAAAGAGTACACGGGAGCAGCCCCGATTCAGTATAGAAAAGAAATTTTGTAAGGTAAAATACCGGAAATGTCAGGTAGTATTTATCCGATTTTTTCCGTATAGTATGGGTGTAAGGAAAAAAAGAGAGAGAAGCAGTTGACAATGCCGTCATCCCCTGTAAAGGAGATGGCGTTTTTTGTTATTTAGAAAGGAGAAGATCATATGAAAAACAAATATTTGAAAAGTGCAGCATCAATTATGATTGCAGGCTCCATGTTATTTGGCCTGACAGCCTGCAGCGGAGGCGCCATAGCAGAAGCAGGCAGCAGCGGTGAGACTTCCTCAGGTGAGACCGCCTCCTCCGGTGATACGGTTAAGGTGGGAATCCTTCATTCCCAGAGCGGAACCATGGCTATGGCAGAGAAGCCTATGATAGAGGCTGCACAGATGGCTATTGATGAAATAAATGAGGACGGTGGTGTCCTTGGAAAACAGATAGAATACGTTCTGGAGGACGGTGCATCCGATGCGGCGGTATTCGCAGAGAAAGCCACAAAGCTTCTGACAAAGGATAAAGTAGCCACAATCTTCGGATGCTGGACCAGCGCCAGCCGCAAGGCAGTGCTTCCCGTTGTGGAGAGCAATGACGGCCTTCTCTGGTATCCGGTGCAGTATGAAGGACTGGAATCCTCCCACAATATTATGTACACAGCACCATGCCCCAACCAGCAGGCTATCCCGGCAATGGATTATCTGATGGAGAACTGCAAAGGAGATGACGGAAAACTTAAGGTATTCCTGTTCGGTTCTGACTATGTATATCCCAGAACAACCAATACCATCATCAAAGCTATGCAGAAGGACTACGGCTATGAAGTCGTAGGTGAGGAATATATCCCCCTAGGCTATACAGACTGTTCCACTGTCATAACTAAGATTCAGGAAACAAAACCTGATGTGATCATTAATACCATCAATGGCGACTCTAATGTATCCTTCTTTAAACAGTACAAAGATGCAGGACTTACCCCGGACCAGATCCAGACCATGTCCTTTTCCTGTTATGAAGAAGATATCCGTGGTATGGGCGCTGAATACGCAGAAGGACATCTCTTTGCATGGAATTATTTCCAGTCTGTTGACACAGACGCGTCCAAAGCCTTTACAAAAAAATTCAAAGAGCTGTACGGAGACGACAAAGTCACCGGAGACCCGGTTGTCAATGCCTACGAAGGTGTGTATCTGTGGAAAGCGGCAGTGGAAAAAGCAGGTACATTTGATGTGGAACCTGTGATCGAGGCGTGCGAGAGCGGAGAAATTGAGGCCGAGACTCCGGAAGGTCTGATAACTATTGCAAAAGGAACGACCCACCACTGTCTTCAGAAGGTACTGGTAGGAAAATGTGATGCAGACGGTCAGATTCAGACCCTTTGGGAGACGGAGGACAGGGTTGAGCCAGATCCGTGGTTAAAGAACTACGACTGGGCAGAAGACCTTAATGTAGAAACAGAATAACAATGTCTGTAATCAGAGAGGAGGGAGACAAATGGATTTGTTTTTTATGCAGCTGTTCAATGCTTTGAGTGTGAGCTCAATACTTTTGCTGGCATCTCTGGGCCTTGCCATCACCTTTGGCCTGATGGGCGTCATCAATATGGCTCACGGTGAATTCATCATGATTGGCGCTTATGCAACTTATGTGGTTCAGAATATTTGGAAGCAGATTTTCCCGGAGTCCATGTTTAATTGGTATTTACCGGCGGCCATACTCGTGTCCTTCCTGTTCACGGCGCTGCTGGGAGTTCTGCTGGAGCGCGTCATCATCTGCCGGCTGTACGGCAGGGCGCTGGACAGCCTTCTGGTCACCTGGGGAATCAGCCTTGTGCTGCAGCAGTTGGTACGGTCCATCTTCGGACCGGCCAACGTGAGCGTTTCCTGCCCGTCCTTTCTGGACAGGAACATCCATATTTACGGCATGTTCTCCATGTCCTGCAAACGCCTGTTTATTTTCGGACTGGCAGTTATATGCTGCAGCCTCATTGCATTTCTTATGTACCGGACCAGGCAGGGTCGGAATGTCAGAGCAGCAATGCAGAACCGCCCCATGGCTGCCAGCCTTGGTGTAAATACAGCAGCCTGTGATATGATCACCTTTGCTGTAGGATCCGGATTTGCGGGTGTTGCAGGATGTGCCATCACGTTTCTGGGCAGCATTGGTCCTACTGTAGGCCAGTCCTATATAGTAGACAGCTTTATGACAGTTGTAGTAGGCGGCGTGGGAAGGATTGTGGGATGCATTACAGGCTCTGCTGTTATCGGTGTGGGCGGACCCGTGTTTGAATTCTTTACAAGTGCATCCCTGGGAAAAGTCCTGATCTTTATTGTAGTGATTATAATACTTCAGTTCAGGCCAAAAGGTATCTTTTCTATCAGCAGCAGGGCGCTGGATGAATAAAATGTCAGAAATATTTGGAGGTGACAAAATTATGGAGAATAACAAAACAGCGGGAAAGCCGCGGTTTAAAGTAAAAGGTGACACGGTACTGATCACTTTGATTTGTATATTTCTGGCTTCCGCTCCCTTCTATATGTCAGCGTTCCGTACAAATATGCTGGGCAAATATATGTGTTTTGCCCTCATAGCCCTTGGTATTGGCATGATTTGGGGGCAGACGGGAATCCTGAGCCTTGGGCATGGAGTATATTTTGGACTTGGGGCTTACTGTATGGCAATGCACCTGAAATTGGAGGCATCCGGCGGGGCGCTCCCGGATTTTATGGCATGGAGCGCACTGAAAAAACTGCCGGCTCTCTGGAAACCATTTGCCAGTCCGGTATTTACCATATTCTGTGTGATAGCAGTTCCTATGCTGGTGGCAGCAGTTATCGGCTCCCTTACGTTCCTGAACCGAATCCGGGGCGTGTACTTCTGCATACTGTCCCAGGCCCTTGCCTATGCTCTTGCTACATTTCTCATTGGGAGACAGGAGTATTTCGGAGGTTCCAATGGTTTGACTAACTTTACCACCATTTTCGGCATGACCATTCAGTCACCGGAAGCAAAGCTCATACTTTTTTATACGACTCTTGTGGTATTGATACTGGCTTTCCTGCTGTGCCGTTTTCTGGTCAGCAGGCGTGTGGGCAGAGTGCTTCTGGCAGTTAGGGATGCAGAGAACCGGGCGAGATTCACAGGCTATTCCCCGGCAGTGTACAAAGTTTTTGTCTACTGTCTGTCTGCAGTCCTGGCAGGAGTGGCCGGAGCACTGTATGTGCCGCAGGTGGGAATCATCTCCCCATCCGACATCGGTATCTCCCCGTCCATTGAGATGGTGATCTGGGCAGCTGTAGGAGGCAAGGCGTCTCTTGCGGGGCCTGTTCTGGGGGCCTTGGTCATTAACTTTTTGAAAAGCCTTATATCAGAACAATTTCCGGCTTTCTGGCAGTTTTTCATGGGCGGCATTTTCATTCTGGTGGTACTCTTTCTCCCTAAGGGTCTTATATCTATTAAGGATGTTCCCGGAAGAATCAGGGCCGGAGTGCAGGCCGCGAAAGAAAAAAGCGGCGGCAGTGCGGAAAAGCAGAAAAAACAAAAAGAAGTCACAGTCTGAGACAGGAGGTGCAGTAAGATGGCAAAACCAGTTCTGGAAATTCAGGATGCCAGTATTTCCTTCGGGGATTTCAAGGCGGTCAGGCATGTGTCCACAACCATCTGTGAGAATGAGATTCGTTTTCTTATAGGTCCAAACGGTGCGGGCAAGACGACGCTGCTTGATGCCATATGTGGAAAGAATAAACTTTCCGGCGGCGATATCATTTACCATGACAGAGGGCGCAGCTATGACCTGCCAAAAATCAGGGAAAATAAAATCGTAAATATTGGTGTAGGACGGAAATTTCAGGCTCCCAGTGTGTTCTCAGGAATCACTATTTACGAAAATATGGAGCTGGCGGCAGTGGAGAACCGGGGGCTTTGGGCATCCCTGAGCAGCCGCCTGCTGCCTGAGACCAGGGAGCGGATAGACGAACAGCTCCGATTTATCGGACTGTATGAGCTGAGGAACGAATACCCGTCTGTCCTGTCACACGGACAGAAGCAATGGCTGGAAATCGGAATGCTCTGTGTCTCCCGCCCCCGGCTCATGCTTCTTGATGAACCGGTTGCAGGCATGGGAAGAAGAGAGACGGAGCGGACAGCAGAACTTTTGAAAATTATACAGAAGGACTGTACCATTATCGTAGTGGAGCATGACATGAAGTTCGTGAAAGAAGTGGCTTCCTGGGTGACAGTACTCCATGACGGTGAAATCCTCTGTGAGGGAACTATGGATGAAGTGCAGAACAACCAGCAGGTCATTGATGTGTATCTGGGAAGGGGAGGTGAATAATATGCTGGCATTAGAACAAGTGACTGCCTCCTATGGCGGCAGCCGTGTACTGTTCGGCGTTGACATAAAGGCAAAAAAGGGAGAGATCACCTGCCTGGTGGGAAGAAACGGCGTGGGAAAAACCACCACTGTAAAATCCATCATGGGTCTTGTAAATACACCGTCAGGCAGCATTACCCTGGACGGGAAAAATATTTTTAAAATGCCCACTTACGCAAGGGCAAAAACAGGAATCGGCTATGTGCCCCAGGGAAGAGAGATATTTCCTCAGCTTACAGTCCGGGAGAATATTCTTCTGGGTATGGAGGCCAATAAAAAAGTCCGTGAAATACCGGAACATATTTTTGAAATATTCCCCATTCTGAAGGAATTTCTGGACAGAAAAGGAGGAGACCTTTCCGGCGGCCAGCAGCAGCAGCTTGCCATTGCAAGGGCCATTGTCTCCAACCCTAAGGTGCTGATTCTGGATGAGCCTACAGAGGGAATCCAGCCCTCCGTGATCTGGGAAATCGGCAGAACCATCACCAAACTGAAGGAGTATATGGCGGTCCTGATGGTAGAGCAATATCTGGAGTTCGTACTTGAGGTCTCTGACAAATGCTATGTTATGGAAAAAGGCCGTATCCAGATGAGCGGCAAAACAGAGGATCTGGATAAGAAAAAACTGCAGGAAATGCTTGCAATGTAGGACAGAGGGAGGTTGCGGCAAATGAAAATGATACGTGCAGTCATAAGGCCGGAAAAGACAAGAGAAGTATTGGATGCGCTGGAGGAGCAGGGTTTTGTTTCCATTACAGAGATGGATGTGTATGGAAGAGGAAAGCAAAAGGGAATCACCATAGGTTCCGTAAAATATGATGAGCTGCCTAAAACCATGCTTTTTATGATTATAGAAGATAGGGATGAAAAGCAGGTATGCACCACCATTATGGATGTGGCAAGAACCGGATACGGCAACAATGGGGACGGGCGCATATTTGTCCTGCCTGTTGAGCGTGCCTATACCATCAGTACCAGGCAGGAAGGGCTGTAGCCTGACCGGGAGGAGAGTGCATATGAAAGAGATTATTGTCATCATAAGGCCGGCCATGGCGGAGGCTACCAAAAAAGCACTGGAAGCCGTGGGACTTCCGGCATTTACCGGCAGAAAAGTCTTAGGCAGGGGAAAAGCGGCAGTTAACATAACACAGAGCGACCTTACAGTGGTGAAATCAGACAGAGTGCCAAAACGTATGTTTATCATTGCGGTAAGGGATGAAGACGCGGATAAAGTGATCCAAGCGGTTACTTTAGTCAACAGCACAGGAATGCCGGGAGACGGAAGGATTTTTGTGCTGCCAATAACAGACACTTATAGAATCAGTGCAGGGCAAAAGCTCTGACACGGAATACATTTTAAGGAGGAATCAGTATGGGAAGTATTGGAAGTATGAACAAACCAGGCAATGGATTTTTAGCGGCAGCCGTCCAGTTTCCGGCACCAATCGTCAATTCCAGAGCGGACATTGACCGGCAGGTGCAGGAAATTGTCAGAACACTTCATGCCACAAAAGCCGGCTATCCGGGCTGCGAACTGATTATTTTTCCTGAGTACAGCACCCAGGGACTGAACACATCAAAATGGCTGACCGATGAATTTCTATGCGATATTCCGGGAAAGGAGACTGAGATTTTCGGGCAGGCCTGCAGGGAAGCAGGTGTATACGGTGTCTTCTCTATTATGGAAAGGAATCCTGATCCGGATAAAAATCCTTATAATTCTGCAATCATCATTAACCCGGAAGGAGAAATCTGCCTGCATTACCGCAAACTTTTCCCCTGGAATCCTATAGAACCCTGGTATCCGGGAGATTTGGGAATGCCCGTATGTGACGGCCCGGGAGGTTCCAAACTTTCCGTGTGTATCTGTCACGATGGCATGATTCCTGAACTGGCCCGGGAGGCAGCATACAAGGGATGTAATGTATATATCCGCATTTCCGGTTACAGCACCCAGGTAAATGACCAGTGGATTCTCACAAACCGATCCAATGCATGGCAGAACCTTATGTACACAGTATCTGTCAATCTGGCCGGATATGACGGGGTGTTCTACTATTTTGGTGAGGGACAGATCACCAACTATGACGGTACGGTACTGGTACAGGGGCAGAGAAACCCCTATGAAATCGTTACGGCTGAGATTTTTCCGGAAAAGGCAGATGCAGCCAGAAGGGAATGGGGACTGGAGAATAACATTTACAATCTGGGACACAGAGGCTATGTGGCATACCCGGGCGGACAGCCGGATACCCAGCTCACTTACATCAAGGATTTGGCAGAGGGAAAATACTGCCTGCCGTGGGAGGATGAAGTGGAGATTAAAGACGGCTCTATTTATGGTTATCCCACAACGGGAGGAAGATTTGGTACAGAGCCCTATGATGACCCTCATAAGATACACAGCTATACAGGCAAATGAGAAATGCAGCAAAAGGAGGTTTCTGAAATGCGATTAACACCCAAGGAACAGGAAAAACTAATGCTCCACACAGCCGGAGAGCTTGCCGCCAGCCGGAAAGCGCGCGGTGTAAAGTTAAATTATACAGAGGCGGTTGCCTACATCAGCTCTGAGCTTATGGAATATGCCAGAGACGGCAGAAATGTTGCAGAGTTAATGTCCCTGGGCAGAAACCTCCTCACCAGGGATGACGTTATGGACGGCGTAGAAGATATGATACATGAAGTACAGGTTGAAGCCACATTTCCGGACGGAACAAAACTGGTTACAGTACACAGCCCAATCCGGTAAAGAGGAGGAAAAAAACGTGAAGATAGGAGAAATCATGCCGAAACACAGGGATATTATACTGAACAAAGATAAACCTGTCCTGGAGATATCTGTGACGAATACAGGGGACCGGCCCATCCAGGTGGGTTCACACTATCATTTCTTTGAGGTAAACAGATACCTGGTATTTGACCGTGTAAAGACATACGGATTTCACCTGGACATTCCCTCCGGCACGTCCGTGAGATTTGAACCGGGTGAGACAAAGAGCGTTTTCCTCACCTCCATGGGTGGTTCCGGGCGCGTCTTCGGTCTGAATGATCTTACTTGTGCCCAGGTTACAGAAATCAGTAAAATAGCAGCTATGGATAATGCTGCAAAAAAAGGATTTCTGAAGGAGGCAGAAAAATGAGCACTATCATATCTGGAAGAAATTACGCAATGATGTACGGTCCCACAACCGGTGACAGAGTCAGACTTGCAGACACCAGCCTGGTCATTGAAGTAGAAAAAGACTATACCCATTACGGGGATGAGATAAAGTTCGGCGGCGGCAAAACGATCCGTGACGGTATGGGGCAGTCCGTGAAGGCAGCCAGAGAAGATGGCTGTCTGGATCTTGTCATTACCAATGCCCTGATCGTGGACTATACAGGAATCGTGAAAGCAGATATCGGTATCCGTGATGGTAAAATAGCAGGAATCGGCAAGGCGGGAAATCCGGATATCATGGACGGCGTTACGCCGGGGATGACTGTGGGGGCGTCCACAGAAGCCCTGGCAGGTGAGGGGATGATCGTTACAGCCGGAGGTATTGACAGCCATATACATTTTATATGTCCCCAGCAGATTTTATGTGCCCTGTATTCCGGTGTGACAACTATGATCGGAGGCGGCACAGGCCCTGCAGATGGAACCAATGCAACCACCTGTACCCCGGGTCCCTGGAATCTGGAAATGATGCTTAAGGCAGCGGAAGAATACCCCATGAATCTGGGATTTTTGGGAAAAGGAAACTGTTCCGATGAAAGGCCTTTGGCAGAGCAGATAAAAGCCGGTGCAATGGGGCTGAAGATCCATGAAGACTGGGGTGCGTCTCCGGCAGTCATAGACCACTGCCTGAACATTGCTGACCTCTATGATGTGCAGACAGCCATTCACACAGACACCCTGAATGAGGGCGGATGCGTGGAAGACACCATACGTGCCATTGCCGGCCGTACCATACATACTTACCATACAGAAGGCGCAGGGGGCGGTCACGCACCTGATATCATTAAGGCGGCTTCCATGCCAAACATTCTGCCGTCCTCCACCAATCCCACAATGCCTTTTACTGTGAACACACTGGATGAACACCTGGATATGCTGATGGTATGCCATCATCTGGATAAGAAAATACCTGAAGATGTGGCATTTGCGGATTCCCGCATCAGACCGGAAACCATTGCGGCAGAAGACGTTCTGCATGACCTGGGAGTATTCAGTATGATGAGTTCTGATTCCCAGGCCATGGGACGCATCGGTGAGGTAATAACCAGAACCTGGCAGACTGCAGGAAAGATGAAGGATGAGCGCGGCCCTCTCCCGGAAGATATGGGAAATGAAAACGACAATTTTCGGGTAAAACGCTACATAGCCAAATACACCATCAATCCGGCTGTAACACATGGTATATCCCAATATACAGGCTCTGTGGAAAAAGGAAAGATGGCAGATCTGGTCATCTGGAATCCTGCTTTTTTCGGAGTAAAACCTGACATGATCATCAAAGGCGGAATGATCATCGCATCAAAAATGGGCGATGCCAATGCATCCATACCGACAACAGAGCCTGTCATGTATCAGCCTATGTTTGCCGCTCACGGAAAAGCCAGATTTTCCTGCTGTGCTACGTTTGTCTCCAAGGCGGCTGTAAAAGAAGGGATAAAGGAAAAATACGGACTGGAGAAACAGATTCTCCCTGTCTCCGGCTGCCGCAGCATCAGCAAAAAAGATATGGTTTTTAATGACAAGACCCCTGTCATAACAGTAGATCCTGAGACATATGAAGTCACTGCAGATAAAGTCCCCCTTACTTCCAAACCTGCAGAAGTGCTTCCCCTGGCTCAAATGTACCATTTATTTTAATCCAAGCAGCAAAGCGGATTCCGAATATCGGCTTTGACTGCCACGAAGTAAAAAGGAGGATGCGAGAAAATGATGTTATGCCAGCAAATTTTAGGAAATATCGGGGATTCCGGTTTCAAGGGCAGGAAAATCGACTATGTGGACATTGAGTGGTACGAAGCCTTCAAAAGAATCCACCGCAAGACAACAAGGGATGGTACGGAGATAGGGATTCGTTTGGATGACAGGATTCTCACAAGAGGCATCCGCCAGGGAGATGTTCTGTGGGAGGAAGGAGAAAATGTAATTGCAGTGAACATTCCGGACTGCGATGTCATTGAAATATGGATAATGCGAAACCATCCGGGAATGACAGCGAAAGTATGTTATGAAATAGGAAACCGCCATGCATCCCTGTTTTACGGCAGGGACAGGAACAGCTTTATCACACCCTACAGTGAATCCATGCTCCGCATGCTGAACCAAATGCATGGCATAAGTGTCACGGTCAGACGGGCGAAACTTGACTTTGACAGAAGAATTTCCGCCGGAGTCAGCGCCCATGTCCATTGAGTGGGGATAAGGATTTCCTGCTGCTTCAGATCAATGATGCTTTATTTCCCATCGGAGGCTACTCTCATTCCTATGGTCTGGAGACATATATTCAAAAGGGGATTGTTTGTGATATGGCTTCAGCTGACGCCTATATCCGGCAGAATATCAGAACAAACCTTTTGTATCATGAACTGCTGCTCATAAGGCTGGCCTGGGAATATGCAGACATGGATGATCTGGAGGCCCTTTTGGGACTGGAGGAAATTGCAGAGGCCAGCCGCAGTCCAAGGGAAATCCGGGAGGCCAGCCGCAAATTAGGATCCCGCTTTTTGAAAACCACTGCAGGACTGGACATTTCCTATAGAAGCAGCATTTTCCAAAGATACACAGAGGCGGCAGAGGAGCGTGTCAGTCATCCCTGTGCATATGGTGTTTTCTGTTCGGCAGCAGGGATAGAAAAAGAGCCTGCCATATATCACTTCCTTTATGCGCAGATATCAGCCATGGTCACAAACTGTGTAAAAACAATACCCTTAAGCCAGAGCGCAGGGCAGCAGCTGCTGAACAGCATGACTGACATATTTACAGAGATTACCGGCAGAGTGGGAGAACTTACAGAGTCTGATCTATGTATATCCGCGCCGGGATTTGCTGTCCGGAGTATGCAGCATGAGTGTCTGTATTCAAGAATTTACATGTCATAGATAGGAGAAAGATATATGTCATACGTGAAAATAGGTGTAGCAGGGCCGGTAGGTTCAGGTAAAACGGCATTGATCGAAGCCTTGACAAGAAAACTTGCATCGGATTACAGTGTTGGGGTGATTACAAATGATATTTATACCAAGGAGGACGCGGAATTTCTCAGCAGAAATTCGGTCCTCTCCCGGGAACGGATTATTGGAGTGGAGACCGGAGGATGTCCTCATACTGCTATTCGGGAGGATGCTTCCATGAATCTGGAAGCAGTGGATGAGATGATGGAGAGGTTTCCGGATATTAACCTGCTGTTCATTGAAAGCGGCGGCGACAATCTCTCTGCAACCTTCAGCCCGGAACTGGCGGATGCCACCATATTTGTCATCGATGTTTCAGAAGGAGATAAAATCCCGAGAAAAGGCGGGCCTGGAATTACACGGTCAGATCTGCTTGTCATCAACAAGATAGATTTGGCCCCCTATGTAGGGGCAAGCCTGGAAGTCATGGAGCGTGACTCTGAAAAAATGCGGGGAGGACGGCCTTTTCTCTTCACAAACATCCGCTCAGGTGAACATGTGAATCAAGTGGCTGCCTGGATCAGAAAAAATGTACTTCT
This sequence comes from Blautia sp. JLR.GB0024, assembly GCF_037000545.1. NCBI lineage: Bacteria > Bacillati > Bacillota > Clostridia > Lachnospirales > Lachnospiraceae > Blautia > Blautia sp. JLR.GB0024. Next base: position 524,754 of record NZ_JBANBF010000002.1, read on the forward strand.
GGAGGAATAAATATGGCAGCAGCATCACTTACAGCAACCGGATTTTATGAGAACAGAAGCGGAGGAAGCTTTGGGCGCAGGTCAGAGTTGTACCTATCCTCCTGCATGCGCGGGGAGAAGGCGGTTCTGGACGAAGTGCATTTTACGGCGCCATTTAAAGTGATGGAGCCATTTGACGGTGAAAAGGGTGAGCTGAAGGTTATGATATTAAGCGCGTCTCCGGGAATTATGGAAGGGGATGTACAGGCACAGCATTTTCATGTGGGCAGGGGAACAAAGCTGGAGGTCTCCTCTCAGGCCTTTGAGAAAATCCATAAGATGAAAGATGGATGTGCCAGACGCCATATTCGTATCTGTCAGGAAGCAGATTCCTTCTTATATTATATGCCCCAGCCGGCAATCCCTTTCAAAAATTCTGCATTTGATAATATTGTTGAGGTGAAGCTGCAGAATAAAACTTCTCAGTTTATTTTTCAGGATATACTCTCCTGTGGGCGGACCGCTTACGGGGAAAGGTTTGATTATCAATATTATCATTCCCTGGTTCAGGTATGGCGGGAAGACAGACTGATCTACAGAGACAACACAAGATATGCGCCTGATATATTATGCATGGAAGAAACAGGCATGTACGAAGGATATACACATCTGGCCAGTTTGCTTCTGTGCGGCCTGCAAAAAGACAATGAGTGGGCAGATAAGGTCAGAACTATATTGGAAACCACAAAAGATGTGGAAGGCGGTGTATCTTTCCTGGCATCAGGTGATGCCACAGTACGTATCCTGGGCAGACAGGCACAGCAGCTTCAGGAATTATGTAAACTTATAGTTGGGGCTTAATAAAATATTAAGAATATGAGAAATGGGCATTTTAGATATAAAGTGCCCATTTTTTACGTTATAGTCATACAGAAATCATTGACAGAGACAAACCTTTAGTAATATGATGGGAATATAAAAAATATTGGCAAATTATGCCCGTAAAAGGAAAGGCTGAAAATAAAATGCTGCAAAAGAAAAAGAAGAATCAGGGATTTACCCTGGTGGAATTAATTGTAGTAATTGTAATTATTTTGATACTTGCTGCAGTGGCAGTGCCTTCCATTACACGTTACGTGCAGAAGTCCAAGATCGCCAAATGTGCGAATCAGAGACATGAACTGGCGACGCAGTTTCAGATTATGGGGACGGATGTACCGGAGCTGGCAGTGTGTACCTTAGAAAAAGACGCAGAGATGATTTTAGGAAAAGATGTTTTAGATTATATGGTTGAGAAAGGATACTGTTCGCAAGACATAACAGTTTGTCCTGTGTATAATGAAAAATATGAGCTTGATATATCTGTAGAGAATGGCCAGCAGCATGTAGAGTTTATATGTCAATGTGTTGATAGCGTTAAGGGATATGTTTCTACGTGCTCTAAGTATTATAATGAACTTACCCATAACGGAAAAGACTACATTATTAGAGATAAACTAATTGAAAAAGTCATGGAAGAAAAAGGGGGATTTATGAAGGTGTCAGGTGTTATTAAGAACAAAACATCTTTTGCCTCCAATAAAGAAGAATTGTATTGGAAACCCTATTTCTTGTCAAAAGATAAAATGATATTGTTTGCCACTGCGGATAATACTGCATCAAACTCACAATGGAAAGCCAATCTGCTTTATATAGATGGAGAGGTATATCAGAGCACAGCAATAGATAAAGGCAAAGCAGCACCGACAGTAATTGCGGATATATATAATGTAAATAAAAAAGATGAACCACAGTATGCTAGTATGGAAGCTTATCTTAAAGCAAAAGGGTTTGAAAAAGTATCGTAATTGAAATGACAGATTCATATGGAAAATCAACACCATATTTGGGTGATTGAACGGCACTTTTGTCGACGCATAAACCATTGACAAAAGATAGTACAAACTTTAGAATTAAAAATAATGATATGATAGGGCAATAAAACGAGCGGAGGCGTGCAGACAAATGGGAGAGAGTATGATAGAAGAAAAATTACCGGTGTTAAAAGTGCACATGTTGGGAGGCTTCTCCATGGAATATGGCGGCAAGCCCATATCCTTCCGCAGGAATACAGCAACCAAGTCCATGAAGCTGCTTCAGATACTGCTCCACTGCGGTGATGAAGGAATAGCGAGAAGCAAACTGCTGGAAAACTTATATGGAAGAGAAGAACTGGCTGATGTAGCCAACAATTTAAGGGTGACTTCCCACCGCCTCAAGAAAATGCTGGTGGATGCAGGCCTTCCCGAATATGATTATATCCAGATAAAGTCAGGCATATACCGCTGGTCAGGCCCAATGGAAGTTGAAGTGGATGCCCTGGTATTTTCCAACCTTGTGGATTTGAGTGAAAAGGAAAACAACGAAGATAAAAAAATCCAGCTCTTAAAAGATGCGTGTGAAGTATACCACGGAGAATTCCTTCCGGGCCTGTCCGGTGAGGATTGGGTACTTCTTGAAAGCGTTCAGTATAAAAAGAAATACACACAGGCTTTGGGACAAATATGCGATACTCTCATGAAACAGCGTGAATATGAAACGGTACTGGATTTATGTGAAAAGGCAAGTGAGCTGTATCCTTTCGATGAATGGCAGTCTGTTCAGGTAGACTGTCTCATGGCTCTGAACAGATATAAAGAAGCAATTCAGCTCTATGAAGATACTGCGAAACTGTTTTTTGAAGAGCTGGGAATCAGTCCTTCAGAAAAAATGATGAACCAGTTTAAAGAAATGAGCGCCAAGATGAGCCACAAACCACAGGCACTCAATGAAATCAAGGGCGGCCTGAAAGAAGAAGAGGAAGAGGAAGGGGCATTTTACTGCAACCTGCCGAGTTTCCGGGATGGCTATCGTCTGGTAAGGCGAATCATTGAGCGGAGCGGCCAGTCAGTGTACCTTATGCTGTGCACAGTAACAGACGGAAAAGGACATCCAATGGAAAATAAAGAGAAATTGGCTGCTATGACCGATGAACTGTATGACGCGATCAAACATTGTCTGCGCAGGGGGGATTCCTTTACAAAATATAGTCCCACACAGTTTTTGATTCTGCTGGTGGGCACGAATCAGGAAAACTGTTCTATGATTTTTGACCGCATTTCCCGCTATTTTGCCAGAGAACATAAATCATGGGAACAATATCTGGAATACTATGTATCATCTATAGCTGATGTGGAGAATGATAATTCCAGAATAAGTTTCCGAAGCAACGGGTTCCACTGGGATTAACAGAAAAGACCCGGAAATGACTGGAGAGTGTGGACTATGAACAAAGAAGAGGGTTTAAATATAAATATATCGGCGCCTAACCTGATTAGTGTCTGTGTTGATACCAGTGACCGGGGCGAGTTTTCCGGGCGTCTATACCAGTGCTACAGCGAAGAGCCACGGTGCTTTGAAAATGTGGTGCAGCTGCTGCATCTCATGGATAAGCTCTATGACTGCATCAGCTACCCCCAGGCTTCCACAGAGAGCCGCAGTTTTATAAAAAGGGATAAAGAACCAATACTCAAATTACAGAAGAAAATACCTCAGGAAACCATTCTAAAGCAAAAAGGCAGTGTCGCAACCTTTGCCATATATGTCCAATACAGGCAGAATGCTACGTGGCAGGGTGATGTACTCTGGATGGAAAGAGGGATAAAACAGCATTTTTACAGTGCATTAGAGCTGATCAAACTCATAGACAGTGCACTTGGAGAATATGAAATCTGACACAATTGTGCCGCCGGTAATCCGGCGGTATTTTTTTGCCCTTTTTTCATAAACTTCACAGAATCTTCATAGAACCATTACACAAGAAGAAACATTGAAAAATATTTTGAAAAAAGTAATGGATGTAATGCTTTGCGTAATGCTCCTTTCAGTACAATAAGAACAAAGTTAAGCAAGAGTCGAAAAAATAACCCAAAGGAGGCGAGAATGTTGTGAGTGGCAAAACCATTAAGAAGGATAAAGGAACTTTTATAGTAAAGGTTCATGAATGTCAGAATGCCACATGGCAGGGCAGTGTCCTGTGGGTAGAAGAACAGCAGGAGCAATATTTTCGCAGTGCATTGGAGTTATTGAAACTGATAGACGGAGCAATATCCGGAATAGAAGAAAAAATAGTAGAAGGAGGAAGCCATGAAAAGTAATATAAAGAAAAGAGTATTAGCAGTTGTACTTTGCATGGTCCTGATGCTGAGTACTGGCATATCTACTATGGCAGATGGTGAGGTAGCAGCAGGAACTCCCGCACCGGAGAGCGGAGCCAGTCAGGAGCCTGCAGCAGCAAGTGTTGAGGGAGAAGCAGTTGAAGGAGAAACAGTTGAAGGAGAACAGACACCTGCAGAACAATCTACGGAAACACAGGAAGAGACACCCACTGAACCCAGCGCAGCAGAAAGCAAAGACGAACCGGCTGCAGACATAAACAGCGTATCTGGTGTAACAGAGCTGGTCGGCAGTAATGGAATTCAGAATGAAGCATCTGAACAGGAAACAGAAACAGATTTGACAGAACAGGAACCTGAAGTTGAAATCGTATCAGAGGCAACAGAATTAAAACAAGAGTTCACAGATGAAGCAGGAAATGTTACACAGCGTGTAATTGCAAATATACCGGAAGGTGCATTTCAGGCAAACGCTTCTGAAATAACCATGGAAGTTAATTATCTGGACGAAGCTGCAGAAAATCACGTAAAAGAACTGATGACAGCAGCACTTCCGGAGAACGAAATCCTTGGTGATTACATACTTTATGATATTAAGTTTAAAGTAAACGGAGAAGTAACAGAACCTCAGAAAGCAATTGCTATTACATTTGAAGGCAGCGGACTTCATATCGAAGACACAAAGAAAGCAAATGTTTTCTACCTCGATCCGGCTGACCCGGAAGTGCAGGATGATAAGGATGAAATCGTAGAGATCACTCAGAAGAGTGAAATGATTGAAAACCTTCAGAATGCAGGACAGAGCATTGAGAATATTGATGAGTATGATCTGTCTGAGATTTCTGTAAAGGAAGATGGGACAGCAGATCAGATTCTGATGGAGGGAAGGATTTCTACAGTTTATGGTTGTTATGTAGAGAAGACCCCGGTTCAGGTTTTAGAGTATTCAGATGATGATGTAACCATTAATGTAAATGCTTATACAGAAGATGCGATACCGGCTGGTGCTTCTTTAAAAGTTGTTCCGCTTCGTTCCGATAATGAAGAGACTGAGGAAAAGTATAAAGAGGTTGAAGAACAACTTAATAAAAAAGCAGAGAATGAAGAATACGACATCGCAGGATTCTTAGCTTATGATATAAGCTTTATTAATGAGATTGGAGAAGAAGTTGAGCCGAATGGAGATGTAAAGGTTACTATAAATTATAATCAAGAGGCTATTCCTGAAGGGATGGAGGAGGATTCTAATCTTGATGTTACGGTAATGCATCTCGAAGAAAATAATACAGGTGACGTTAAAGCAGTAGTTGATATGGCTGTAGATACAAGTAATGTAGTTACGGTAGAAACTACAGATGATGCAAAAGTGAAGAAAGCAGAATTTGTAACGGACAGTTTCTCAGCATATACCATTACATGGAAAAGAAGCTATTATAAAGCAAAAGTGACAGCACATTATGGCTATATGGACGGTTCTGCTTTTCGAGAGTTTCCTGATAGCTTTATAACAGGGATTAGCTCTGCTTTTGATGATATAAGTAGTACAACTGTAGTTGATTTGAGAGATGAAAGACACTTAGGAAACGTTGAAGGATATAGCTTTAAAGAGATTAGATTAGATAATGCAAACGATGGAACTTTAGCAAATTATTTGAAGAGAGGAGATAATACCTATCAGCTATATTTCTCTAAGGATAATAAGGGATATACGTTTTGGACTAATCTTGAGTATTCAGGTAATGAAAAAGATATCTACTATATTTTTACAGAGAATTCTGACGACGCAGGTGATATTGCAGAGCCAGTACCGTCAGTAGCTAAGAGAGCAAATCAGGTAGATGAGAAGAACAATAATTATAATTTAGAATTAGATGTGTCAAGCTCAATTGGTAGCATAACTGATAAAGCAAAACTCGATGTATTACTTATTATTGATAGGTCAGGTAGTATGGATAATGATGATAAAATGAGTGATGCTAAAGTAGCTGCGGAAAAATTGTTGAGTACTTTGCATGATAACAATAGTTTGAATCTTCAGTATTCGCTAGTCTCTTTTTCCGGAAAAAGTAATGATGGAAGAGAAAGTAATGCTTCAATTGACCAACCCTGGACACAATCTGTTTCAGATATGTATACTGCAATTAGAGCCCTAAAGGCTAATGATGGAACCAATTATCAAGCTGCATTTAGAAAAGCTAAATCACTATTAACGGATAGTAAAGTACGAAAAAGTGCAAGCCAAGTAGTGATTTTCCTGACAGACGGTTTACCAACATCTTATATTGGTGATAGTAGCAGTACTGGAACGGCTACAAACTACTACGATGTTGAGAATGCACGGTCGGAGCTTCAGACATTATCTGGCGTTGAGTATTTTTATGGTATTGGTTTTGGTTCGGCATTTGAGGAGTTGAGCGGAACTGGATATAACGTGTTAAAAGCATTGACAGAAGGCGGAACGGTTAAAATTGGAAAAAGTGATATAAGCTGTTCGGGAGCCCCAGCATCTATTGAAAGAAAGATGTTTAGTGCAGGCAAATTAGAGGATTTAAATGATGTGTTTTCATCTATTGCTTCTACAGTTACAAAAATAGCTTGTAAAAATGTAACTGTTACAGATACGTTAAGCCAGTATGTGGAATCCTCCGATACTACAACATATCGGCTGAGGATTACGAGAAAGGCTGATAAAACCGTAGTAGTCGAAACGAATGAAGAGTTGTGGAGTCAATCCACAACTACGCCGGTAATTACTGGAACAGCGGGATACAATAAGACGCAAGATGAATCTAAAGAGAATAATCATATCCCATTGAATTTAGCCGGTTTGACTGGAACAAAACTTGCTACTAATGGAAAGACGATAACTTGTATATTACCATCGGATTACGAATTGAGTCCAGATTATACATATACACTTATCATTAATGACGTTGATGTTTCAGAACAGGCATTCAAAGATTATAAAGACAACAATGGATACAATGCAGTAGGGCAGACAGATACAGGGACTTTTTCTAGACAGGAGGGATTCTTCTCAAACGATAACGATAAAGCAAAAATGACATACACGGTAAATGATGTGCCAAAAGAAGTTATGTTCCCACATCCAGTTGTTCAAATTGTAGGAAATGCCTCACTTGTTTTTGAAAAAGTTGATCAGGATGGAAATCCTCTCGCAGGAGCAACATTCGCATTGTACAATAAACCGGAACAAGAGGGTGAAGAGCTTGGTGAACCAATCAAAAGTGAAATCATATCTGGTGCGGATGGCAAAATTGTAATTGAAGATCTAGAAGATGGCACGTATATTTTAAAAGAAACTGCACCGCCTGATGGTTACCTGGTAACAACAGATACATGGACGGTTCAAGTTAAAAAAGGTGTAGCAATATTATTAAACAAAAGTGGCGATGAAATAACTAAAATCACAAACTGGAGCTATAGCCAAGGACTGAATAAAGATAAGAAAGTACAGCTTAATAATTGGGATGAACGGACTTATGATATTACACTTAGTGCATCTTCTCTCATTACCAGTGTTACTGAAGAAAGCCAACAGCCTATAGATGTAGTTATGGTATTAGATACGTCTGGCAGTATGCGCTGGGATTGTGAGTATGATCAGCTCTATGCTTCCCAGAAGATAAAAGACTTAGATGCAGGAACGTATTATTTGCATGAGAATGGGATATGGTATCAGATATGGAAAAGTGGACAGTACTGGAAAATAAAATACCATAATTATTCTGGTAATGCAGGTACGATACGAAATAATCAAGATGCTGCTGATACGTATTCATACGGGATTACAACTGAAAAGAGATATACAATATATAAAGAAATTGCAAGTCCTACAACCAGAATCGATGCACTCAAGACAGCAGCTTCAGGATTTATTGATCAGTTAGCGGCGAAATCACCGGGTAGCCAAGTTGCAATTGTTCCATTTGCCAGTGGAGTTGGTACTGTAACAGACTTATCAAATGTTGGGTTAAACCAAAGCGAATTAACAGCGGCTATCAACGAATTGGTGGCAGATGGCGCAACACAAACAAGTGATGCGGTGGAAGAAGCGTATAATATCATTAAGAAGGCACAAAACCCCACGTTAGCTACTTCATCAAATCCTAAGTATGTAATTGTTTTGACAGATGGCGCCGCGAACGAGGGATATAAAGATGATGCTGTAGTATATGCAGATAAATTAAAGAATACCCAAGATGGAAACGCAGGAGTGTTCACAATTGGATTTGGTTTAGATTCAGAGACTTCTGAATGGCTTTCCCAATTAGCAAGTAAGGCTGGTTGGAATTATACAGCAAATAATGCCAATGAATTAATTAATGCTTTTGATTTCATTATAGATGCGACAACTACTGGAATAACAATACCAAACGCTGTAATCAGAGACTATATAGATCCTAGATTTGAAGTAGTGGAGAGTAGTCTTCCGGATGGGGCCACGTTAGGAGTAGATGACAATGGAAATCAATACGTGGAATGGAAAACAAGTATTTTACCAAGTTCCGAAGATTCAGACGGTAACAGTGTCCCAGGTTGGAGAGCAACATTTACTGTAAAAGCAAAAGATGATTACATTGGTGGAAATGCAGTTAAAACCAACATGGAGGGTTCTGGAATTATAATTGGAGATAAGACGATTCCATTTATCAATCCTACAGTTAATGTTAAAGCTACACTTGATACTAGTCCATACGAAGTTACCATATATAAAGGTGATACTATACCTGTTTATACAACGCAGACAGGCGATGAAACCATTCAAAGTAAGATGGCTAGTATTGACAAATGGTTTGTAAATGAATATGAAGGTGTATCAGCAGATAAGTTTACATTCAAATGGTATTCGGATAAAGAGTGTACCCAGGAAGTGAACATATCAGAATTAGCGTCACCGGAGAACAGTGTTGTATATTATTTAAAGGTAACTTACAATGCGGGCGATCATACAGAAGAAAGCGATGCCAACACTATAGAACCAGGTGATACTGTATCACATCATGCAGGTGAAATTACAACAGGTGATGCGATAGATGACAACATTGTAGAAGCAACAGATACCTATACTGTAAATGTAATATCCGGTAAGCTTCAGCTTATTAAGAAATTGGAGCAAGATGCAACTAACGACCAAATATTTAGTTTCATTGTTGAGAAAAAGAATGATGATGAAACTTATACTGAAATGGCTACAGTAGAAATCAATGTACCAGAAGGTACAGAAGCAGGTATGGAAGTTAGCCCATCAGAAAATGAACTGAAGAAATTAGAAGGACTTTCACGTGGAGAGTATAGGATTAGAGAGAGTGATACAGATGGATACACGTTGTTGTATGCCTCTATAGGAACTGATACGAACACAGAATGCAGTTTATCTTCAGATGTAAAGGCAGCAACCTTCAAACTAGGATACATTATTAATAAAACAGATGAAAACGTCATTAAGAATAATTATACTTATGATGCAAAAGATGGCGGTGTCCTGGGAGTTGCAATATTTACAAATGGAAAAGTTGATAATTGGCAGATAGTTAAGAAGAGTTCATCAGAAGGTGAAACATCTCTATGGCTGCCTGATGCAGAGTTTACACTTACGGCATCTAATTTAAAAAGTGCAGATGATAAACCACTTGTCTATAATGGAAAATCTAATGTAAATGGTATTATAGAATGGAAGTTAGTCGATAAGCCAGTAGCTTCGGCAGATTTTGAACCAGATACTTATATATTAGAAGAAACGAAGGCCCCAACTGGATATATGGTAAGTGGTGATAAATGGACAATCACAATTAATTATAAAGGCGGAAAGCCGATAATTAAATGTGGTGATGCTGTAATAAGTAGTGATTCAACAATAGCAGCAGGAATTTATACTTATGTATATGAGAATACCCCTATATATCAATTGCCAAGTACAGGGGGAAAAGGAATTTATTGGTATTCGATTGGTGGTATGTTGCTCATGATGGCAGCTGCACTAATCTTATATAAAAACAAAAGCAGGGGGGTGCTGAAGAGTTAAGACATGAAGAAGCTTTTCAGCGGTCCCGGTACCGCGAAAAATATAACGTATAGGAATTAGTATACGAAAAGCAAAATTGGGCAAAGGCCAAAAAAGAAAAGGGGACAGAATTATGAAAAAAATTAGAAAGATTTTTGCAGTGTTATTATCACTGGCAATGGTGCTCGGAATGAGCATGACGACGTTTGCAGCTGATCCAGAAAAACCTACGGAGAGTGACAGCGCTTTAGTCACAATTAATGATGTTGAAGCGGGAGCTACTTTTACAGCTTATCAGATTATTGATGCGAAGTATGATACTAATGGTTTTAATAGTTATGTATGGGCAGAGGGCATTAATGTAAATGATACAATAAAAGAAAACGAGAAAGTGATAGATGCCAAAACACAGATAACAGATTCTATGATTACCGATTTGGCTAAAGATCCAACTGGATTATATAAAATGGACAATTTTAATCCGACAGTTGATAAATTAACAGTTGGTACATGGATGATTTTAGTAACACCTCCAACAGAGAATCCAGATAAAGTATATAATCCAATGATTGTCAGTGTTTATTATTCAGTGTCTGGTTCTGATAATACAATGGAAAATATTCCAGTAAGTGCAAAGGACAATTGGAAATTAAATACCACAGATGCATATGCAAAATCAACGAAAATTACAATTGAAAAAACAATAACAGATCCCACAGAAGAGAAACAGGAAGTTGGTAAGAAAGTTGGCTTTACTGTTAAAGGTACAATTCCTTCCTATAGCAGTGAATATAAATCAGCTAGATATGATATTACTGATACAATAATAAATGGATTGGAATATACTGCAGATGCACCTATTGTAAAAGTAAATGGCGTACCGCTTACAAATGGAACAGAGTATGAGTATAGGCCTGGAAATGGAACGTTTACCATTTCATTTAAAAGTGATTATATTTTAGGTTTAGCAGCAGCAACAGAAGCAGAACGGGCAGTAGAGATTACATATTCAGCTAAAGTGACTGAAGATGCAATTACCGTAGTTGGTGAAAATGAGGTTACTGTAAATTATACAACTAAGCCTGGTGATGACTCTGGCGCAAAGAAAGATACTGAATATACCTTTACTTTTGCATTGGATGGATTACTTAAGAAAGTTGGTGAAGGTGATGAAGTAAATGGCCTTGCTGGTGCTGAATTTACACTTTATAGAAGTTATGAAAATGAGGTGTTAAGTGATGTGTTTGGTAGTATGACAACTACTAAGGATGGGAAATTTGATATTGAATTCAAAGGTTTAGATGGTGATTTATCATATTACTTAAAAGAAACAAAGGCACCAACTGGATATACAATAAATGATACAGTATATAAAATTACATTTGGTGAAATTATTAAAGATAAAGATGGTAAGGTTATATCTTATGATGTGACAATACTTGATACTGTAACAAATCAGGAAGTGACCTCCACAATCAGTTATGGTAAGCCAGCAGAGACACCGGCTGTTACAGTTTTAAATACAGGTATTGGTTCCCTCCCATCCACAGGTGGAATCGGTACAACAATCTTCACAATCGGCGGATGCCTCATCATGATCGTAGCAGCAGGCCTGTTCTTCGCAAGCCGCAGAAAATCTGCAAAATAATTAATGATAATTCATTATAATTATCATCAACAATTCTAAGCAACAACTAAATGCCGGGGCGGTCGGCCCGCCCCGGCATTTTAGAAAAATACAACAATAAGGAGAGTCCGGATGAAAAAAAGATCGCACATAATCATTGTTTCCCTTCTGTTTTTAGCCGGTTTGTCCTTGCTGCTGTATCCCCTCGTATCCAATCAATGGAATAACTACAGACAGAGTAAACTGATCAGCAGTTATGAAGAAGTGGTAAATGAAAAAAGCGCAGCAGGTGAGATCGACTATAAAGCCGAGGCAGATCGCGCCACAGCTTATAACAACGCCCTTCTTCCCAGTATCCTCCCAGACTCCTTTGCCGTAGCAGAAGCCTCCGAGGAGGAAGATGACGAATATATGTCTTGTCTTAACCTCTCCGGTAATGGTATGATGGGATATGTAGAAATTCCTAAAATCAACGTGAAAATACCTGTATTTCACACCACGGATGATGAGGTGCTTCAGAAAGCAGCGGGCCATCTGGAAGGAAGTTCACTTCCCATTGGAGGTAAGAGCACACATTCTGTAATCTCTGCCCACAGAGGACTGCCAAGTGCAACATTGTTTACCGACCTGGACAAAATGAAAGAGGGGGATCACTTCCTTCTGTATATACTGGATGATATCCTCTGCTATGAAGTGGATAACGTTTCAGTGGTAGAACCCGAGGAGACCGATGGTCTGGCAGTGGAGGAAGGAGAAGATTTAGTTACCCTTCTTACCTGTACCCCTTACGGAGTGAACAGCCAGAGACTTCTTGTACGCGGACACCGTGTTCCTTATGAGGAGACAGAGATGGAAGAGACACCAACTTCCCTTCTGACCGGAGTAAGCATGCACACAAGCTATTTATTCTGGGTGATCGTAGGTCTGGCAGTGACAGCAGCCTTTGTTATATTCCTCTACCTCCGCGAGAAGAAATTAAGGAAAAAGCTTAATTCTGATGAAAAACAGGAGAATGAGGAGCTGACGGACAAATAAATGAAGAGAAAAATTTCAACCATTCTGTTCGGATTATTATTTCTGGCAGGGTTTGGCATCCTGGTTTATCCAACCGTTTCCAACCAATGGAACACATACCGCCAGAGCAAGCTTATAAGCAGCTATGAAGAAGTTATTAGCGATATGACACCTGAGGATTTTACAAAAGAATGGGAAGCCGCAAGAGCCTTTGATGCAGCTTTGACACAGAATAACCTGTACGGTGATGTATTCGGCGAAGACAAAGAAGAACTGCAGAACACAGAATACTGGAAAGTTCTTAACGTTAACAAGGACGGCGTGATGGGATACCTTTCCATCCCCAAGATCAACATAAAGGTAGCCATCTACCATGGCACCGGAGATGACGTTCTCCAGACAGGAGTAGGGCATCTCAACGGAACCAAATTACCGATCGGAGGCGAGAGTACACACAGTGTACTGGCGGCCCACAGAGGTCTTCCGAGCGCCAGGCTTTTTACAGATATTGACCAGTTAAAACGCGGAGATTTATTTTACATCCACGTGCTGGATGATACATTAGCTTATGAGGTCGACCAGATCCTCACCATGATAGACAAGGACGACAGGGAAACCCTGGACGGCGCAATGGCCATTGAAGAGGGCCAGGACTATGTAACATTGTTTACTTGCACTCCATACGGTGTCAACTCCCACAGACTTTTAGTCCGCGGGCATCGGGTACCGTATACCGGAGAGGAAGAGATAGAGAGCACACCGGTTCAGTCCATGCTGAAAGCAGTACAGAATTATTACATGTTATATCTGATACTTGGATTGTCGGTGACATTACTGGTGATACTTTTAATGAAATTCCTGTTCAAGCCACGAAAAAAAAATAAGAAATCATAAAGTGGTCAATAGGGAATGAGTTTTCAGAGGAGGGTAAAATGTGAAGATGAAAAAGACAATAAAAAAAGGAAGTGCATTGGCTCTGGCTCTGGCATTGATGCTTTCCGCAACGATTCTGCCTAAGGTTTATGCAGCCTTTGGTATTGATACAGAGAAAAGCTGTTCCCTGACCTTTGAACTGGACGGACAGTATGAAGAGCTGAACAGTCTGATCATTCCCATTCATTTATACAGAGTGGCAGATGTAGAGGAAAATGGTGAATACAAAGTATTGGCCGGATATGAAGATTTGGATCTTGCATCCATAAGCAATAAGACAACAGCCGAAGACTGGGAGAAGCTTGCAGGAAAAGCATCCGAACTGGTAGAAAAGCTTGCAGCCGCCCCGACTGCTGAGGTACAGATGCAGAAACCTGAGGGCAGCGATAAATCCAAAGGCGTTGCCGGAGACCTCTCCACAGGTATGTATCTGGTTGTTGCGGAATCTGTACAGTCACCGGAGTATACATATGATTTTACCCCGTATCTGATCTCCCTGCCGAACAACTATTACAGCGAGACAGAGGATGACACCTGGGTATATGATGTGACTACCGGATTAAAACCGGCACAGACAGAGCGTTACGGGGATTTAGTCATTGAAAAGACCCTTACTGCATATAACGCCACTTTAGGCGGAGCAGATTTCATTTTCCGGGTAGAAGCAGAGAGGGATTATGAAGTGGTATACAGCAACGTGGTATCCATCTCCTTTGACGCACCGGGAACAAAAAGTGTAAAGATAGAACATATTCCGGCAGGTGCTTCTGTTACGGTAACAGAGGTATACAGCGGAGCAAGTTATGAACTGACTTCCGACGGGACACAGCAGACAGTGATCACTGCAGATGAATCGGTTGGTGTTTCATTTGAAAATACCTATGACCATCGAAACAACGGCGGCAGCAGTGTAGTCAACCGGTTTACTTACAATGAAGGTGACTGGGATTGGGAACAGCAGAAAGATAGTACAGGTGAGCAGGAGTAAAGGAGGATGGAGCGATGAAGAAGAAATTCAATAAGAAAAGCCTTTGTCTGGCAGCAGCAGCTCTTGCCCTCACCGCAGGTATATCCGTGAACAGCGCCATGGCGTACTTCACCACCTATACAACGGCAGCAGGTGATGTGACCATCAGTCTTGGTTCCACCGTGACGATTCCGGAGGAGAAGGTCAGCGACTGGACAAAGCATATTGTGATCAAAAATACAGGAGATTATGAGTGCTATGTCCGTGTGAAAGTATTTGCAGGAGAAAAATATCAGGACGGACTTGTATATCAGGGCAGCCAGAAGTGGTCTCCCGGAGAAGAGGATTACTACTATTACAGTGATATTGTTCCGGCAGGCGGTGAAACGGAGGAACTCCAGGTTAAGATTGATTCCAAAGACAGTGAGGAGGAATTTAATATTATCGTGGCCCAGGAGTGTACCCCGGTATTATATGACGATGAAGGCAAACCCTATGCAGACTGGAATGCAAAACAAGAGGAGGTTGGTGAATAATGAAAAAGAAGAAAAAATCCTTTTCTGTGAAACCAGTTATCCTTCTCTCAGCAGCAGCCCTGTTATTGCTGGGCAGTACAGTCGGAAGTGCACGTGCGGCACTTACCTATTACAGTGAAAACTATTCTGTGCAGATGAGCACATCAAACATTGGTGTAAGCCTCATAGAAAATGGTGACAAAATCAGCTACAGGGACTATAATGAAAACGATGAGTGGAATGAGAGCACAGGAACTCTTTTATCCGATCTGAAGAAAGAGAAGCTGGTACTGGGCAAGACATATGATGAGAAGCTCAGCGTTACGAACAGCGGCTCCATAGACAGCTATGTGAGGGTTATCCTCTATAAGAGCTGGTCAAAAGGCGAAGGAGAAAATGCAGTCAAAGACACAACGCTTTCCCCCGCACTGATCGACCTGAACCTGACCGGCAACGGCTGGACCGAAGATAAAAATGCATCCACAAAAGAACGTACGGTTCTGTACTATAACAGCATTCTTCCGGCAGGAGAAACCACTCCCGAGTTCGCAGACACACTGCGGATTGACCCGGCGCTTGGCAAGAAGGTCACAGAACATGAGACAATTGATGAAAATGGTTACAAGACCATCACCACGGTTTACGATTATGACGGTTACAGTTTCCAGGTGGAAGCCGAAGTGGATGCTGTTCAGACACATAATGCACAGGATGCCATCAAGAGTGCCTGGGGTGTAGACGTAGATGTTGCAGCAAACGGAGATATCAGCTTACGATAGGAGGTACAGAATATGAAAAAGAAAATTTTGTGCCTTATCATGGCAGCAGTCATGACCGTAGGCACCGCGGCAACCGCATATGCAGAAGATTTTAAAAGTGATAAAGACTGGCAGGTTGATTTTGACGGAGACAAGATGAACAGTAATTTCAGTTCTAAGGAAATGGCTGAGGAGATTTATGGAATCCTCCCCGGCGATACCATGGAACTGCAGGTTAAGATAAAGAATTCCGGAGAGGAACAGACCGACTGGTATATGTCCAATGAAGTTCTGAAAAGTCTGGAAGAGGGAAGCAAAGCAGAAGGCGGAGCTTACACATATGTTTTGACCTATTATGATCCATCCGGTGCGGAGGCAGTCCTCTATGACAGCGAAACCGTAGGCGGCGAGGGCACGTCCTATGTTGGCAAAGGTCTGGAACAAGCCACGGATTCCCTGGATGATTTCTTCTATCTGGATAGGCTGGATGCAGGAAAAGCCGGTTCTGTTCACCTGAAGGTTATCTTAGACGGTGAGACACAGGGCAATGGCTATCAGGATACACTGGCTCGTCTGCAGATGAATTTCGCAGTAGAGAAAGTAGCTCCTTCCACGGTAACCGTAAAAGGTAAAGACACTGTGGTAAGAAAGACCGTTACAGGCGAATCTAATACAGTGAAGAAGACGATCACCCGTCCTAAGACAGGAGATACCACCAATATCCTCCTTTTCAGTACAGCGGCATTAGTCAGCGGATTGGTACTGCTGCTTCTGGGAATCGCAGCCATGAAAAAACGCCATGAGAAAGGGGAGCTGAAGTCATGAAGAAGTTGAAAATGATTCTGACATCTTTGCTTACTGTCTGCATGCTCTTTGGCTCATCTGTGATCAGCGTTTTTGCGGCAGATGGAGAATACACCTATACAGCAACCTTCTATGCAGGCAATCAGGGTACATTTTCCGGGATTGACGGATTATCTGTAGTAAGTACAGGGACACCGGTGATTGATGCACAGGGTGACAGGGTTGTGGTAAGCGGCCTGAAATTAGGTGATAAAGTATCCTTTGATGTACAGAACGGTGATGTTGCACTGGGAGATTCCAGTAAATATTATGTAAAAGGTGTCCGGATAAGCGGACGTGACAATAATTCCCTTGAGACCTCCGGATTTTATGTAAATGGTGACAGAGATTTTGTTGTCGCTTACGGAATTCAGGGCGACATGGTTGGTTATACTGTTAATTATCATGATGAAGAAGGAAACGAACTGGCACCGAGCCGTACCTATTACGGCAATGTGGGAGACAAACCGGTAGTGGCTTACCTGTATGTGGAAGGTTATACACCGCAGGCTCTGGCACTGACCAAGACACTCTCCTCCAATGAAGCACAGAATGTATTTACTTTCGTATATACACCGGTAACCACAGAGACCATCACCGTACCCGGCGAGACAACAACCGTCACAACCGTTATACCCGGAACCACCACAACAGAGACAACTGTTGTAGAGACTCCGGCAGCAGGTACTCCGGCAGGCACAACAGGAACCACCGGAACAGAGGGAACAGCCGGTACAGAAGGCACCGCAGGTGAAGCCGGAACAGCCGGTACTGAGGGAACCGAAGGTACGGCAGGAGCCGGAACAGACGAGGGAACTCAGGTTATAGAGCCGAATGAAGTGCCGCAGGGCAACCAGGAAGTTGTCGATTTAGATGAGGATGAAACACCTCTGGCTGACAATCCGGAAGAGACCAAAGAGAAAGTAAAGAAGGGCCTTCCCCTTGCAGCCGGCATCGCGATCGGAGTCGGAGCAGTTGCAGCTCTTTCCGCATTAGCAGTATTTCTGATTAGACGACGCAGATGAAAGGATAACTTGTTTTGAGCAGAAAGAAGAAAAAGGATAGGAAAAGCCCAGTGTCTGCAATTTGCAGTGCACTGGGCACTGTTTTATTAGTAAGTCTGGTGCTTGTCTGTCTTCCCATTACAGCAACCAGGCTTTTTGGCTATGATGCATATTCCGTGGTAAGCGGAAGCATGGAGCCGGCAATCCCCACAGGAAGCCTGGTGTATGTACAGGAGACAGCACCGGAGGACATGAAGGAAGATGATGTGATCGCGTTCTATGGCGCAAAGGATTCCAATGCCATTATCACCCACAGGGTAGTGGAGAACAAAGTGGTCATGGGTGAATTTATCACCAAAGGCGATGCCAACAAGACGGAGGATATGAACGCAGTCCCCTACAGCAACTTTATAGGGAAAGTGGTATATACCATCCCTATTCTGGGAAGGGTCGCTCAGGCCCTGACAAGTACAATGGGAAAGATCATTGCAGGCGGTGTGATTGCGGCAGCACTGGTTTTGGAAATCATAGCATCTGTTATCCGCAGACGCGAATCATAACGGTTTCCGTGGTGTTTTTTGTCCTGTCTGTTATTTTATACCATTACAAAAAACTCCTCTATGAAAATATGATTCAAATAAAGTAATGCGTGTAATGCTTTTGGTAATGCCGCTTAAAGTATAATACGAATAACAGAAGCAGAGACCTGAATGGTTATTGATATTAACACGGTGATCCATTTATACAGCTTGTAACAATACCCAACGGACGAGATAAAACTATAGTGAGGGCTAAAATGGCAAAAGAAGCAGAAACCTTTGTAATTAAAATAGACGGCAGCAGAGATGCCACATGGCAGGGTGAAGTTACATGGGCAGAAGAAAAGAGTGAAAAGCACTTTCGCAGTGCACTTGAATTAATAAAATATATAGACGGAGCCTTAATACAGGCAGCGTCAGATAAGAAATAGTTATAGTGACAGGGGAAAGGGGTGCATTATGGGATATAAAAGATTAGAAAAGAAAATCTTGCCTCTCATATTATGCATAGCGATTGCCCTTGGAAATATTACTATTGCTCATGCAGGACAGGACACGCTTTCGGCTGATCCTGTAAATCGGCAGACGGAAGAGGCAGCCCCTTTGAAAGACCGGGAGCAGACCGGTCAGGCAGAAGAAGACGGCACTCGAACAGTCATCATCAATGGGGAAGAGGTTCCATTGAGTGAAGGGGAGAATATAACGAAAAATGACAATACAGGCCTGATTTATGTAGGCCTTTTTGCAGGCATCCTGGTCCTTGCTGGTGCCAGGGAATATGTAGTCAGAAAACGTATCAAGTAATTTTGTTAAAATACCTCCTTTATAAAACAAGTACAAAAGCCGCAGGATGAAGAAAATTCTTTGTCCCGCGGCTTTTGTGCCGCTGTCACCCAATTAACAGTAGTCAAACCCTTCAAAAAGTTGTAATATGTAAGCATCAAATAATCTATTAAAGAAGGGATACATAACACACCATGAACCACAAACAAAAAAGCGCCCCCCAGCGCCTTCTCTGGTCCCAGTTCGACGCCCTGCAGATGGGCTCCGGATGGGATGAGGAGGACATTAAGAAACCTCAGATCCTTCTGGAGGATGTCTTCGGTGACAGCCACCCCGGCAGTACCCATCTGTCGGGCCTCATGGAGCAGGCAAAATACGGAGTCTTCGAGAAAGGCGGCTATCCGGCCCAGTATCACACCACAGATATCTGTGACGGATGTGCCCAGGGCCATGACGGGATGAACTACATCCTGGCATCCCGCGAAGCGATCTGTGATATGATAGAAGTACACGGTTCCGTGTACCCATGGGACGGCATGATCCTCTCCGCCTCCTGTGACAAATCCATTCCTGCCCAGTTAAAGGCAGCAGCCCGCCTGGACATGCCCACCATCTTTATTCCCGGCGGCAGCATGCGCCCGGGACCGGATATGACCACATCGCTGGTTGCGGGGGATATTTCTCTGCGCCAAAAGCGTGAGGGCGCAGTGACAGAGCAGGAGATCAGAGACTATAAGCTCACAGGCTGTCCGTCCTGCGGCGCCTGTACTTTCCTGGGGACTGCCAGTACCATGCAGTGTATGGCAGAAGCCCTGGGCATGTCACTTCCGGGAACTGCTGTTATGCCGGCCACCATGCGGGATATTTTTGCTTATTCCAGAAAAGCGGGCCGTATGATCATGGAACTGGTTGAGCGTGAGATCACAGCGGGCAGTATCATGACAAGGGAAGCATTTGAAAATGCCATCATCATTCACAGCGCCATAGGCGGCTCCACCAATGCGACCATCCATCTTCCCTCCATTGCAAGGGAGCTGGGAATCATATTGGAACCGGAACTTTTTGATGACCTGAACCACAAAGTACCGCATATCGGCAACATCAATCCAAGCGGACAGCACCTGACAGAATCCTTCTGGTTTGCCGGAGGAATCCCCATGGTTCAGCTTTATTTAAAGGACATGCTGCATCTGGACGTCATGACCGTTACCGGCAGAACCCTGGGTGAGAATCTGGAGGAGCTGGAGAAGGACAATTTCTTTGCCCGCAACCTGGGCTATCTGCATAATTACGGCCTGGAACGTGACCAGGTCATCTTCCCTGTGGAGAAAGCGGAGGAAAAGGGTTCCATAGCTATTTTAAAAGGCAATCTGGCACCGGAAGGCGCAGTTATCAAATACTCCGCCTGTGTGGAATCCATGCGGGAGCACAAAGGCCCTGCAAAGGTCTACAACCGTGAGGAGGACGCTTACCAGGCCGTCGTAGATGGTGAGGTAGACCCGGGCGATATCCTTGTTATCCGCTATGAAGGTCCGAGAGGGACCGGCATGCCGGAAATGCTCATGACCACAGAGGCTATTGTCTGTGATGAGCGTCTGAACGGCACGGTTGCCCTGGTGACAGACGGACGCTTTTCAGGGGCAACGAGAGGTGCCGCCATCGGCCACGTCTCCCCGGAAGCGGCAGCAGGAGGCCCGCTGGCCTTTATTGAGACGGGGGATATTCTGGAGTACAGTGTACAGAACAGAAGTCTCGACGTAGTCGGAATTCAGGGACAGGAACTCTCCGGGGAAGAGATCGAGGCTGTTCTGAAAAAACGTTCCGAATCCGGCATTCTGCCCCGTCCGAAGAGAAAGGGTTTGTTTGGCCGTTATACAAGCCACGCCATGTCTGCCATGAAGGGCGCAGGATACGAAGAGATATAATAATGCGGCAGACCGCAACAGGATTAATCAGATAAAAGAGAGGACATAATTAATTTATGAATGCAAAATGGATCACGCCGGCAGTGACGGCATTGGATGAAAACGGACATATTGACATAGAGGCCAACAAAAGAATCTATGAACATCTGATACAGGGAGGAATTGACGGAATTCTCATCTTCGGCAGCATCGGTGAGTTTTTTGCCCTGCCCATGGAGGAAAAGCGGAATATGGTGCGTGAGGCTGTGGCGTACATTGCACACAGGGTAACCGTCTATATAGGAACCTGCAGTATGGAATTTGAGGAATGCGTGGAGTTTTCTAATTTTGCTCTGGAAGCAGGGGCAGACGGAGTTATGGTGATCTCTCCGTATTACTTTAATCTGCCGGACAGTGCAGTGGAAAACTTTTATGACAGCCTTGCCGACCGTGTGAACGGACCTGTTCTTCTGTATAATTTTCCGGACAGGACAGGATATGATCTGAAGCCCCAGGTGGTACTGAACCTGGTACGCAGACATAAAAACATCGTTGGGATCAAAGATACCGTGGGAACCATGGGACACACCCGTGCGCTCATACAGACAGTGAAGAAGGAATTTCCTGAGTTTTTAATATATTCCGGATTTGATGAATTTTTTGCCCATAACGTACTGAGCGGTGGTGACGGGTGTATTGCAGGCCTGTCAAACTTTGCCCCTGCTGTTGCTTCCGGCTTCGCAAAAGCAGCAAGGGAGAACGATCTGGAGGCACTTCAGGTTTATCAGCAGAAAATAGATGGACTGATGGCCATCTATGATGTGGCAGAACAGTTCATACCCATTATAAAAAAGGCAATGATACTCTGCGGCGTGGATATGAATCCCGGCTGCACAGCGCCTCTGCTGGCCGCTGATGCGTCTGAAACAGAACGGATAGAGGAAATCCTGAGGAACGCCTCAATCCTTTGAAAATGGGGCATATAGAGGCTTACAGAGGGACCGGGTGTACCCCGGCATATATAATATCGACAGAAAGGAACTTAGCAATGAGACATATAGGAATCATAGGCGCCATGGAGGAGGAAGTGGCGATCCTGAAAGAGAAGATGACAGATGTAACAGTGGAGAAAAAAGCCTCCATGGAGTTTTACAGCGGCAGATTAAACGGTAAGGAGGCAGTGATCGTACGCTCCGGAATTGGCAAGGTAAACGCGGGAATCTGTACCCAGATTCTGGCGGATGACTTCCATGTGGATGCCGTCATCAACACCGGCGTGGCAGGCTCCCTGCGGGCGGAGATCAACATCGGTGATATTGTCCTCTCCACAGACACCCTGCAGCATGATATGGACGCCAGGGAGTTCGGCTATCCCATCGGCCAGGTGCCCAGAATGGATACGCTGGCATTCCCGGCAGATGAGACTCTGCGCAGCCTGGCAGCGGAGGTATGCCGTCAGGTCAATCCCGATATCCAGGTATTTGAGGGCCGCGTGGTGAGCGGTGACCAGTTCGTAGCCAAAAAAGAGGTGAAAGACCAGATCATAGAGAACACAGACGGATACTGCACAGAGATGGAAGGCGCGGCCATCGGACAGGCGGCATATCTCAATCAAATCCCCTATCTGGTGATAAGAGCCATCTCCGACAAGGCTGACGACAGCGCCCATATGGACTATCCCGCCTTTGAAAGAGAGGCCATCCGCCACACGGTAAATCTGGTGGAGAGCATGGTTAAGAGGCTGTAGAAAGGCGCCTTTTGTCACCATTTGACGCACGATTTTTGTTTTCAAAATGCCCGGGTTGCTATATAATGAATGCCATAAAGAGCGTGCTTTCTGCGCGCCGAAATAGTGAGGAGGATTTACTGTGCACTTATTTTATTATGGCACCTGGCTGATGGGGTTACTGAGCCTTTTCAGCGTACTGGCAATCTACGGGAGCAACAGAAGAGTAATCCGGGACCTGAAAAATGTTCCGGCGATAAAAGACAAATGGCTGCAGCAGTTTCTGCTGGAATATCAGAGAAACGTAAAAGACGATTCAGCGATACATAACCCCGCTGTGTATCTCACAAGGCGGATGAGAGGACGAAAGATAGGACCGATAACCCTTCGGCAGATGAAAGGGGTATCCTGGTGTACTTTTGTCCTCTCTTTTTTAGCCGCGGGAGCAGGGGCGCTGTGGATCAGAAGGACAGGCCTTGAGCGGATCTCTTTTCCGGTCATCACCAGAGAATTTCCGGCTATGGGGCTTCTGGCGGGCAGCGCGGCGGTTATGGGTATCGCACTTCTTCTGCTGCGCATGGTGATATCCATGGGGTTCCAGGAGGAGGTCATTGAGACAAACCTGTTGGATTATATGGAAAACCAGAGAGGCGATAGCCAGAAGGTAGTTCAGATAGAACCTGTCCGTCAGAATACCGGATCTAAGGCAGCCAAGGCGGCCAAGGCAGGAAAGACAGGCAGAAGGGCAAGGGTAAAGGCAAAAGAGCAGGAACAGCTTCAGCAGGAACAGCGGCTGAGAGCCCAGAAGGAACGGGCCATGTCAGACCGCAGGGGTCAGGACAAAGATCCGAGGGCCGAGAAGGTGGAAGAGCGCATCCGGGAAGCGGCAGCCACGGATGAACGGTACAGCCATCTCCTGAACAAAGAGGAGGAGGCTATCGTCAAAGATGTGATAAAGGAATTTCTAACTTGATAAACCTCCCATCATTTGCTAAACTATATTTGTTGAGTGACAACGTTCAAGTTGAGTTGGACATGCTGCCCTGATAAGTGTCAGGTCAGCTTCAGGCAAACGACAGGAAAAAGGAGAAGAGAGCAATGGGAAACAAAGTTACATTTGATTATTCAAAAGCCGCTGACGTTATCCGCGAAGAAGAAGTAACAGCAATGCAAAAAATGGTGGAAGCGGCCAAAGAGACCCTGGTATCCAGAAACGGCCTTGGAAATGACTTCCTGGGATGGATCGACCTTCCGGTAGATTATGACAAAGAAGAGTTCGGCCGCATCAAGAAAGCAGCGGAGAAGATTAAAAATGATTCCGATGTTCTGCTTGTGATCGGTATCGGCGGTTCCTACCTGGGAGCGAGAGCTGCCATCGATTTCCTGAACCATCCATTTTATAACAATCTTACAAAAGAAGCCCGTAAAGCTCCGGAGATCTACTATGTAGGCAACAACATCAGCGGCGCATATGTAAAAGGCCTTGCTGAGGTGATCGGAGACAGAGACTTCTCCATTAATGTCATTTCAAAATCCGGTACAACAACAGAGCCGGCAATCGCTTTCCGTGTGTTCAAAGAGATGGCAGAGAACAAATACGGAAAAGAAGAGGCAGCAAAAAGGATCTATGCTACAACAGATAAAGCCAAGGGCGCATTAAAGACCCTGGCAGCAGAGGAAGGATATGAGACCTTCGTAGTTCCGGATGACGTGGGAGGACGTTTCTCCGTGCTGACAGCCGTTGGACTTCTGCCTATCGCAGTGAGCGGTGTTTCCATTGATAAGCTCATGGAAGGTGCAGCATCCGGAAGAGAACTGGCACTGAATACTCCGTATGCGGAAAATGACGCGCTGCAGTATGCGGCAGTCCGCAACATTCTTCATAGAAAAGGCAAATCCGTTGAGATTCTGGCTGACTATGAGCCTACCCTCCACTATGTTGCAGAGTGGTGGAAACAGTTATATGGTGAGAGCGAAGGTAAGGATCAGAAGGGCATCTACCCGGCATCCGTGGACTTTACCACAGACCTGCACTCCCTGGGACAGTTTATCCAGGATGGCTCCAGAATCATGTTCGAGACTGTTCTTGCCATCGAAGAGCCCAAAGAAGACCTTGCCATCAAAGAAGCAGAGAATGACTTAGACGGCCTGAACTATCTGGCCGGAAAAGGCATGGACTTCGTAAACAAGAGCGCCATGAACGGAACAATCCTTGCCCATACAGACGGTAATACCCCGAACCTGATGGTTAAAATCCCGAGACAGGACGAGTTTTACCTTGGACAGTTGTTCTATTTCTTTGAATTTGCCTGCGGTATCAGCGGTTACCTGTCAGGTGTGAACCCCTTCAATCAGCCGGGTGTTGAGAGCTACAAGAAGAACATGTTCGCACTCCTTGGAAAACCGGGATACGAGGACAGAAGAGAAGAGTTACTGAAAAGACTGTAAGGAAAGAAAGGCCCGCCCGGGAACTTCCGGGCGGGCTGTTTTTCTCATCCCTCTTCAATGACCTGTATTTCCAGATAATCAAAATCCAGCACTTCGATAAAATTATCCTGGTTGAAGCGCGCCTTTGCATGCTTCTGGAAATCCTTGATATTCACATCCAGCCACAGGGGCTTTTCCAAATCGAACTCATAACAGATGGCGTCCAGACAGTGAAATACTTTCTTGGTGCGGTTCATGTCTGTCTCATCACATATGACGGTGCTCTTGACCACATGTGTGTCTTTATAAATGGTTCCCATCAATCGAAACATAGTAAAATTCCTTTCCCTTGCATTTGTCTAATTCGTATTATTATAAAAAAGAATGGAGGATATGTAAAGCGATCTTGAAAGAATTACTGTTATTTTAGAAAATACCAGAAGTTTCCATTTTGTTAATGCTGTATGGCTGTGAAACGTTCATTATCTGTATATTTGAAAGGAAATCTTTAAGTTTTTCTTAATTTTCCGGAATTTGCGTTCGTTTTTTACGGTAAATGTCGAAACAATGGTATAATAAATCTACAGCAGTGACGCCACGTCCTGAGATGATTCAGGGCACAGGTATCCCGGAAGGATGCCGGTGCTGGATGCAAAATAATGACAAGAGGTGTTAACATGTTCAGGATACTTGTTTGTGATGATGACAGAGAGATTGTGCATGCCATAGAGCTTTATCTTTCGGAGGAGGGGTATGAGGTACTGTGTGCCTATGATGGAATGGAGGCTGCGGAAGTGGTGCGCAGGGAGAATGTGCACCTGCTGATCGTGGATATCATGATGCCGAAAATGGACGGCATACAGGCAATCACACAGATTCGCAGATTTTCAACGATTCCCATCATCTGCCTGACAGCCAAAACAGAGGATGAGGATAAGATAGCCGGGCTCAACGCCGGAGCGGATGATTATATGGAGAAGCCATTCAATCCCCTGGAGCTGATCGCACGGGTAAAGTCCCAGCTCAGACGCTATACAGAACTGGGAAATATGCCGAAAGGGCAGGACAAACACATTTATTTTTCCGGGGGACTGGTGGTGGATGACGACACCAAAGAGGTGACCCTGGATGGTAAGGGAGTGCGGTTTACTCCCATTGAATATAATATTCTTCTGTTTCTTTTAAAAAATAAGGGGAAAGTATTTTCTATTGAGCAGATCTATCGTAATATATGGAATGAGGAAGCTATCGGTGCTGACAACACGGTGGCAGTACATATCCGCCATATCCGGGAGAAGATCGAACTGAATCCGAAGAACCCGAGGTATCTGAAAGTAGTCTGGGGAGTGGGATACAAAATTGAAAATATTTAGAGGCAGAAAAGAGAAAAAACCCGGCAGGAATAGGCGTCCGTTCTGTTATCCAGGGACCCTGATCCTGCATTTTTTATTTGCAGTGATCGTGATGATCTACATTATCATTGCCGACTATTATCAGGTATGGCAGGATCCGGGCTGGCTTGCGGGGGAGACACCTCCTTACTACAAGACCAGGGATTATGCCCAGAATGTAAAGAATGAGATGTCAGAGCTTATTGACTATATACGCCTCAGAATGAATTTTGAGACAGACGGGAAGTATGACCCTGACAAGCAGGTAGACATTCTGGAATATGCCGAGCAGGGAATCATAAGCGGCAGCAACACTAACGGTTTGGCGTACACCCTGCAGCAGCTCTATGACTGGAGTGAGCAGAAGGAGAGCTACAAGTGGTGGAAATCCTATATCCGGGAAAATGAGAAGAATCTGTACAGTGTAAGTGAGCTGAAGGAGATCAAGGGAACCCTGGATGAACTGTATACGCCTCAGGGCTATGACAGCATTCTGGAGTTTGTCATGTCGGAGCAGAACCTGAGGCGTGCAAGCGAAGTACACTGCGCCTCCGAACTGGCTGTGTGCCTGTTAAAAATTGACGCTGAGATGCCTCAGTATGTAAAGGACAAGGAGAGATTCAAAGCGGAGAACACCAATATTAAGTACAGGTTTGAGAATGTGGAGACCGGCCTGGTGTACACTAACTGCACCTTGGAAGAAGAGAAGCAGAATTCCGCCAGACTTCTGTTCCAGGGAGATACTTTTTTCCTGGATACAGATGTACCTCTGTCCTATGAGATGAAATATGACATCATAAAAAAGCTCAACGAGGATATTTCGGATACGGAAAATATCACCCTTTCCGTCTGGATTGACAGGACATTTGCAGCAAAGGATTATCTGTGGGGCGGCAGCCAGTTTTATCACAAATGGTCCTGGTTCATCCGTACCTTTCCGAAAGGCCTGATCTTTTCCGCTGCCGTTTTCTTCATTTCCCTTCTGGCACTCTGTGTGATGACAGTGAAAAGGGCAGGGCAGGAAAGGCGGCTGAGCAGGTATTTTGACAAGATCTCCATAGAATTTCTGCTGGTACCCATGGGTCTGCTTCTGTGTCTGGCGGCAGTGATCGTAAAACGCAGCATGGAGGAGATCCTTCCGCCTCCCCGGGCAACAGGCAATGTGGTGATGCTCTTATTTATTTATGTGTTTCTTTTGGTGGGAGTCCTGAGTATTGTGCGCAGGGGGAAAATGGGGACTCTCGGCAGGGGCAGCATAGTATCCCAGATCATCGGCAATTACAGGGCCGGCATCCGGGGCGGTAAGAAGGCGGCCTTTGCTCTGGCGGGATTTGTCCTCTATGTGGTGCTGAGCTTTCTCTTGTGCCGCGGAGGGACAGTGGGAGCTGTAATACTTGTTTTTATGAACCTCTACGCAGGAGGCCATATTCTGAGGGAGATAAGCGCAAGGGAGCAGATGCTGGACGGTGTGCGGAAGATTTCCGATGAGGATTTTACATATAAAATACCAACAGAGAATTTAAACCGGATAAACGCGGAGATAGCGGACAACATCAACCGGATCGGCGACAATCTGGAAAAAGCCGTCCAGGAGAGTGTGCGCAATGAGCGCAGAAAGACGGATCTGATCGCCAATGTCTCCCACGACTTAAAGACACCCCTCACATCCATCATCAGTTACATCGGCCTTCTGAAGCGGGAGGAGATACAAAATCCCAAGATCGAGGAGTATGTGGATGTGCTGGACAAGAAGACAGAGCGTCTGAAGATCCTAATGGAGGACCTGGTTGAAGTCTCCAAGATCAACTCCGGCAATTTCCATATCCAGCCCGAGCAGATAGACTTCCGGGAATTCCAGCAGCAGGTACAGGGGGAATTCTTTGAGCAGCTCCGAAGCCGCGGGCTGCAGACCGTGAACAGCATGCCTGAGGAGCATGTGTATATCTGCGCCGACGGCAGGGCTTTGTGGCGAGTCATGGATAACCTGTACGGCAATATTGTCAAATACGCCTTTCCGGGAAGCCGGGTATATGCGGACATGAAGGCAGATGAAAAGAAAGTCACCTTTTCCCTGAAGAACATATCCAGCCAGCCCCTGAACATCGATGCGGATGAGCTGACCGAACGGTTCATCCAGGGGGATGAGTCCAGGAGCACAGAGGGCAGCGGCCTGGGACTTTCCATTGCCAAGAACCTGGTAGAGCTTATGAACGGGAGGTTCGAGATCTATCTGGACGGAGACCTTTTCAAGACAACCATCATATTTCCCGTGAAACCCGCGAACTGCAGGCAAAATATGGAGAAATGATATCCATTGTGCAAGTTGTATATTGAAGAAAAGAAAATTCGGTAAATTGCCAATAGGGTGTATTTTCTTAGAGATGATAACAAAGACTTTATTTAATCTTTGTTTAATTGAACCATGGTAAAAAACCGGGTGTCAGTGTTATACTTGTAACAGTTAATCAAAGCAAAGAGACGCGTAACAATTAGGAGGAAATGAAAATGGCAAGCTTATCATTACAGCATATTAACAAAACATATCCAAACGGATTCGAAGCAGTAAAAGATTTTAACCTTGAAATCGCAGATAAAGAATTCATCATCTTCGTAGGTCCTTCAGGTTGTGGTAAATCTACTACACTTCGTATGATCGCAGGTCTGGAAGAAATTTCAGGCGGTACATTAAAAATCGGTGACAAGGTTGTAAATGATGTAGAACCTAAAGACAGAGATATTGCAATGGTATTCCAGAACTACGCTCTGTATCCGCATATGACCGTATATGATAACATGGCATTCGGTCTGAAACTGAGAAAAGTTCCGAAAGACCAGATTGATAAAATGGTTAAAGAAGCAGCTAAGATCCTTGACCTGGAGAAACTGTTAGACCGTAAACCGAAAGCTCTTTCCGGTGGTCAGAGACAGCGTGTTGCTATGGGACGTGCTATCGTGCGTGAACCTAAAGTATTCCTGATGGACGAACCTCTGTCAAACCTGGATGCTAAACTTCGTGTACAGATGCGTACTGAGATCTCCAAACTGCATGAGAGATTAGGTGCAACCATTATCTACGTAACACATGACCAGACAGAGGCTATGACACTTGGTACAAGAATCGTTGTTATGAAAGACGGTATCGTACAGCAGGTTGATACACCTCAGAACTTATACAACGCTCCGAAGAACCTGTTCGTAGCAGGATTCATCGGTTCTCCTCAGATGAACATGATGGATGCAGTATGCCACGTAAAAGGCAATGAAGTTGAACTGGAAATCGGCGGAACTACAATCGCTTTACCTGCTTCCAAGAGAAAACCGCTCATCGACGGCGGCTATGACGGAAAGACAGTTGTTATGGGTATTCGTCCTGAGCACGTATACGATGATGAAGCTCGTATTCAGGCATTCCCGGGCAGCGTAATCGAAGGTAAGATCACTGTTTACGAATTACTTGGTGCTGAGGTTTACTTATACTTTGACACAGAAGGATTCCCGATGACAGCAAGAGTTAATCCGCGTACAACAGCCAGAACAGGCGATGTTGTTAAATTCTCACTGGATCTGGAAAAGATTCACGTATTCGACAAAGAAACAGAACAGGTTATCACAAACTAATTGTTATGAAAAGATACAGACTGCCGCGGATTTATCTGCGGCAGTTTTTATATAGGAAAAGCTGCCAGCCTAGAGCGTGTTTGAAAATTGCTTTCGCCAAGCTGTACGTCACAGATTGTCGGAATGAATTTTCAAACAGGCTCTAGTGTACGAAAATAAAAAATTGAAATTTTGTCGAAAATACGTTATAGTAATTGATATATTAGTATTTTTGATAAGTGTGCAGAAGGAGAATAACTATGATTTCAAGCCAGGTGATACAGAAGACATTAGAAGAATTGAGAACCATAACGAGGATAGATCTCTGTGTTATGGATGTGGATGGAAAGGTAAACTCTACTACATTTCCGGTTGAGAATGAAGATTTCGGTGATGTGTCCGGCTTTGTGGAATCAATGGCGGACAGCCAGGTAATGAAAGGCTACCATTTCTTCAAGATTTATGACGGGCAGTCTGTGGAGTTTATTCTGATCGCAAAAGGCGGCAATGAGGATGCCTATATGATTGGCCGCGTGGCTGTTGCGGAGATTCAGAATCTGATCGTGGCTTACAAAGAGCGTTTTGATAAGTCAAATTTTATCCAGAATCTGATCCTCGACAATCTGCTTCTGGTAGATGTATACAACCGTGCAAAAAAACTGCATATCCCGGTGGAAGCCAGGAGAGTAGTGCTTCTGGTCGAGACCAAAAATGAGAAGGATCAGGATGCCATTGAGATTCTGAAAAACCTGTTTGTGTCCAGAACAAACGATTTCATCACAGCGATTGATGAGAAAAATATCATCATTGTTCGGAATCTGGAAGAGACTGACAATTACGAATCCATTGAGAGCATTGCCAAGATGATCGTGGATATGCTCAATGCTGAGGCTATGTCCCAGGTGCGCGTGTCCTACGGCAATATCATCAATGAGATCAAGGATGTATCACGTTCTTATAAAGAAGCGAAGATGGCTCTTGACGTAGGTAAAATATTCTATGTGGAGAAGACCATTGTGGGATACAACAATCTGGGAATCGGCCGTCTGATCTACCAGCTTCCCATGCCTCTGTGTGAAATGTTCATGAAAGAGGTATTCGGAGGCAAGCTGCCGGAATCCCTGGATGATGAGACTCTGAACACCATCAACAAATTCTTTGACAATAATCTGAACATTTCAGAGACATCCCGCCAGCTCTTCCTGCACAGGAATACACTGGTGTACAGACTGGAGAAGATTCAGAAGAGCACAGGACTTGATATCAGGGTGTTTGACGACGCACTGACATTCAAGATCGCGCTGATGGTTTCCAGCTATATGGAGTTTATGAAAAAACAGGATTAACGATTCAGCCGGGCCCCGCACTTACTGCCCGGACCTGATATAAGAGAGCTGCCGCGTGCCGCGTAAGTACGTTCTCTGCCGTAGTCATTTTGTCTATACAGGCCCATGACTGCAGCAGGGAGCAGATCTTGTGGCATCCGGCAGCTTTTTTGCTGTTGTGAAGGAAAGTACAGATAAATTGGAAGAAACCTTTGGTTTTAGTATGTATATTAAGTAAGTGAGCCTTGGTTTTGGCTACACTTTACAGATAAAAAGCAGGGAATCTTTGGTATTAGTCTGTAAATTAAGTAAGCGCGCCATGGTTTTTGTCACACTTTACAGATAAAAAGCAGGGAACCTTTGGTTTTAATACGTAAACTAAGCAAGTGAGCCTTGGTTTTGGTCACACTTTACAGATAAAAAGCAGGGAAACTTTGGCTTTAATACGTAAATTAAGCAAGTGAGCCGTGGTTTTGGTCACATTTTACAGATAAAAAGCAGGGAAACTTTGGCTTTAATACGTAAACTAAGCAAGTGAGCCTTGGTTTTGGTCACACTTTACAGATAAAAAGCAGGGAATCTTTGGTATTAGTATGTAAACTAAGCAAGTGAGCCTTGGTTTTGGTCACACTTTACAGATAAAAAGCAGGGAACCTTTGGTTTTAATACGTAAACTAAGCAAGTGAGCCGTGGTTTTGGTCACACTTTACAGATAAAAAGCAGGGAATCTTTGGCTTTAATACGTAAACTAAGCAAGTGAGCCTTGGTTTTGGTCACACTTTACAGATAAAATGCAAAGAGCCTTTAGATTTTATACATAACTTATGGATTTTAACGGCCCATTTATCTGTTCTATATACGATAAGAAAAACTTTTGCGTCCATACGTACATCAGGAAATCTTGCCGGCAGCCTTTTATCTTTACAGATCATCAAATATTCCGATGTTTTCCTGAGAATGTGCGAACGACAAAGGCACTGGAATTAAATAAAGTGATAGAGAGATAAAATACTTGCATTTTAGCGTGATAATGCGTATAATAGAAAAGAACTGTATAAGTGTATACAATGATACAAAACGGTGACAAGGAGGATCAATCATGGTAAAACTTTACGATGGCGGTGTCTGGTTGGTGAATGGAACTGAGCTTGTGGAAGACGGTCCTGAAGCGGCAGCAGCAGTTGCACAGATGACAGGTGCAGCGTCTCTTGACAAAGAAGAGGCATCCAGACAGACAATGGCTTACTCTATCTTGGAAAAGCATAATACATCCGGAAATATGGATGATTTAAAAATTAAATTCGATAAACTGACATCCCACGATATTACATTTGTTGGGATCATTCAGACTGCAAGGGCTTCAGGGCTGGAAAAATTCCCAATCCCCTATGTACTGACAAACTGCCACAACTCTCTCTGTGCAGTGGGCGGAACCATCAATGAGGATGACCACATGTTTGGTCTGACCTGCGCAAAACGCTACGGCGGAATGTATGTGCCGCCCCATCAGGCAGTTATCCATCAGTTTGCCAGGGAGATGCTGGCAGGCGGCGGAAAAATGATTCTGGGATCGGACAGCCATACCCGATACGGTGCTCTGGGAACCATGGCTATGGGTGAGGGCGGTCCGGAGCTGGTGAAGCAGCTTCTGGGCAAGACTTATGATATACACAGACCGGAGGTTGTGGGCGTTTATCTGACCGGAAAGCCGATGCCGGGCGTAGGTCCCCAGGACGTTGCGCTGGCTATCATAGGTGCAGTGTTTGCCAACGGTTATGTTAAGAATAAAGTCATGGAGTTTGTAGGCCCGGGCGTTGCCGAACTCAGCGCTGATTTCCGTATCGGAATTGATGTTATGACCACAGAAACGACCTGCCTCTCTTCCATCTGGACAACAGACGATACCATTAAGGACTTCTATGAGGTTCACGGAAGAGCCGGGGAGTATAAAGAGCTGTCTCCCGGTGCAGTGACTTACTATGACGGAATGGTCTATGTGGACTTAAGCCGGGTGAAACCCATGATCGCCATGCCGTTCCACCCAAGCAACACCTATACAATAGAAGAACTAAATGCGAACCTGATGGATATTCTGGATGACGTGGAGAAAAAGGCACAGGTGAGCCTGGACGGCAAGATTCCGTTTACCCTGAAGGATAAAGTACATAACGGCAGACTGTATGTGGAACAGGGAATCATCGCCGGATGTGCGGGCGGCGGGTTTGAAAATATCTGCGATGCCGCTGATATATTAAGAGGTTCCAGCATCGGTGCGGATGCCTTTACTTTAAGTGTATATCCGGCCAGTACACCGATTTACATGGAGATCGCCAAGAATGGTGTCCTGGCAGATTTGATGCAGACAGGTGCTGTGGTCAAGACTGCTTTCTGCGGACCGTGCTTCGGCGCCGGGGATACACCTGCCAACAATGCCCTCAGTATCCGCCACTCTACCAGAAATTTCCCGAACCGTGAGGGCTCCAAGATCCAGAACGGACAGATTTCTTCCGTTGCACTGATGGATGCCCGTTCCATAGCAGCCACAGCAGCAAACAGGGGATATCTGACCTCGGCAGCGGACTTTGATGTTAAATATACAAAACCCCGCTATTTCTTTGACAAAACGATTTACGAGAACCGCGTCTTTGACAGCAAAGGCAAAGCCGACCCGGACACAGAGATACAGTTCGGACCGAATATCAAGGACTGGCCTGAAATGCCGGCCCTCACAGAGAACCTGGTACTGAAGGTGGTTTCTGAGATTCATGATCCGGTCACCACAACAGATGAGCTGATCCCATCAGGTGAAACATCATCCTTCCGCTCCAATCCTCTGGGACTTGCCGAATTTACCCTCTCCAGAAAAGACCCTGAGTATGTACCGCTTGCCAAGGAAATCCAGGCTGCGGAGAAGGCCAGAGAAGCCGGAAACTGTCCGCTGGAAGCTGTACCGGAGCTGAAGTCCGTATGGGAGAAGCTGAAAACGGTATGCCCTGACATGGACAGCTCCAATACAGGTATCGGAAGCACTATCTATGCCGTAAAACCAGGCGACGGTTCGGCCAGGGAACAGGCTGCGTCCTGTCAGAAGGTACTGGGCGGATGGGCCAATATCGCCAATGAATATGCCACCAAGCGTTACCGTTCCAACCTGATCAATTGGGGTATGCTCCCCCTTCTGGTCCCGGCTGGCAGCCTGCCGTTTAAAAAAGGCGATTATCTGCTTCTTCCGGGAATCAGAAAAGCTGTTGAGGAGAAGGCTGAAGAAATCAAGGTTTACGTGGCAGGAGATTCCTGCAGGGAATTCACAGTGAAAATCGGTGATCTGACAGATGATGAACGAGAGATCATTCTGAAAGGCTGTCTGATCAACTACTACAGAGGTTAACATAAATACCGTACGGCACAGGATTTATCCGACAAAACCAGATATTTCTGGATTGGAGGATAAAATAATGTGTCGCACGGTGTTTTATTTTGGCAATTTTCAATGTTCAGAATTATTATGCTTTTCGTAAATTGTGTAGTAAATTCATATAAAAATATATAATTTACAGCTTAATAATGTTAAAAATATAACTTATAAAAAAACAAAACTTTTTTCAAAAAATATATTGACAAATAAAACAACCCATGGTAATATATAACCATCAAAAGAAAACACCAACACATTACTACATAACCAATTCTTAAACATAGAGAAGATAAATCTTTTTTAGGAAGTTGGCTACAAGGTACAAAAGATAAAACATTATATCTCCTTAAAGTGTATGGAGAATACATAATAGGAATCAGAGTAATGTTAAAACGTACTACGTATGAGAGATCCATAAAGTACAAAAGAATAACAGTACCAAGGATAAAAAGTAATGTAAAAGGTGTTATTTGAAATATTGATAAGGAGGTATATTCCATTGGAAATAGCGAATATCAATTATCAATATGAGAGTGGTAAGGCATAGTTCCCTAGAGAAAGACCTAACTACATAAAGACCGAAGAAGAATCCTATTAAGAGGATAAAAAAGCGGTTAGGTGATATATCAAAAAGTGCCCTCATATTGAACAATTACCACAAAAGTAATAAAAAGGTTTCAAAATATATGTAAAGAAATATATTTTGAAAGAACAAAGTATTTATACATCATTCAAAGATATAAAAAATGCAGAAGATATAATAAGTTGTATTCGTTGAGATTAGCCTGTTGTATTTAAAAGTTCTTGAAAAAGAAGTAAATTATTTTATATCCCGAAGAAATGTATAAAGAAATGTTTTGAAAACAAAATAGCCCGAACTATTTGTTTAGAAGCTTTTTATTATCCATAATAGATTTGATATGAACTTTCAATAAATCTTATCAGACACCGGAATTTAAATATCCAAGAAGAGTGAAGACCATTTCAGAGAAGGCTTTATCAGAGTCCATAAAGGGATTTGGGTAGAACATTCAGATAAGAAATGAAAGGAAGCTCAAAGAGATTACGAATTCAGAGTGAAAGATTTATAAATAGGGAATGAGAAGATTAAAAGGAAGTATAGAAGAATAAGGAAAGAACAAAATAACAGTATTCATTCCGGATTTTTTATCAATACTAAGAAAAAGAAAGGAATAAAAAAATTGAATAACGCAGATCATTAGAACAACCGTTGTATCCGATAATAGAAGATATGACGGTTGTTCATTTTTGCCCATCCATGCTATAATACTCCCAGGCAAGTTATCCCTCTCCACCCACGCCCCGGCCCCGCTGCCCTGCATTCTCCGTCCCTTCAGCCAACAAAATAAATTTAGAAAAAGGAATTTAAACAACCATGAAAACACCCCCCATCCCCCAAATCATCCTACACGAAGACCCCCACATCCTAATCTGCCACAAACCCCCCGGCCTTCCTGTCCAATCCAAAAAAATCAACACCCCGGACCTGGAATCCTCCCTCCTCACCTACCTCATCTCAAAAGGCGAGCCTCCTTATTTGGCTGTTATCCACCGCCTCGACCAGCCCGTAGAGGGTATCCTGGTCTTTGCAAAAAACAAAGCCGCAGCCAAAGACCTAAACGCCCAGGTCCAGAACGGAAGTATGGAAAAATACTACCTTGCCGCTGTCAGCGGCATACCGACGAAAAAAGAATCCCGTCTTGAGAACGAACTTATAAAAGATGCTAAAACCAACACCTCCAGGGTGACAAAACAAAAAACACCCCAAAGTAAAAAAGCCATTCTGGAATACCGCGTATTAAAAGAAGCAGAGGATTGTTCTCTTCTCGAGATCCATCTTCTGACAGGCCGTCATCACCAGATCCGTGTCCAGATGGCATACGCCGGCCATCCTCTGCTGGGGGATACCAAGTACAATCCTCAGGCAGGAAAAGAAAAGGAATGGCAGTACATCGCGCTGTGCGCATACAAATTAATTTTTACCCATCCAAAGACAAAGAAAAAAATGGAATTCCAGGTAAAGCCCTCTGGAAATTTTCCTATAGTATAGGTAAGAAAAGTTCACACATACTGTTAGAGGAGAACGAAAAAGATAAGGTATGGTGAGCAGAAGATGAGATGGAAGAAAACGGGTATAACAGTGGGAGTCATTGCAGGTGTATTTCTGGTCATGAAATACGCGGTACCTGTGATGCTCCCATTTCTTTTAGGCTGGCTTCTGGCACTCGCCATACTTCCGGCAGCCAGGTGGCTGGCACGGCAGAAACTCTGCAGAAAACTGCATTTTACAGAAGGCGGTGTGGGCGCAGTGCTGATTCTGCTTCTCTCCGTGGGAGGCATTCTTGGGGTTATGTGGCTTCTCCAGGCTCTGTCTGCACAGATCAGCAGGCTGATAGCGTTCTATCCGGTAATAAAGAGAGAATTCTGCCAGATCATAGGCCAATGCTGCAGACAGGTGGAATACACGGTGGGAATTCCGGCCCGGGAGAGCAGCCAGTATATTTATATGCAGCTCAGTAATATCAGCAGTTCCTTTTTAGATGGTAGTCAGTCCATGGAGGCTGCGGTCGGCTCCATGAAAAAGTGCGTGGTCC
Source organism: Blautia sp. JLR.GB0024 (assembly GCF_037000545.1). NCBI lineage: Bacteria > Bacillati > Bacillota > Clostridia > Lachnospirales > Lachnospiraceae > Blautia > Blautia sp. JLR.GB0024. The sequence goes on from NZ_JBANBF010000002.1 coordinate 562,334, forward strand.
TGGTGGGCGGCCTGATTCTGTGCGTAGTATCCGCGGTTTTGATTCTGCAGGAGCACGGGGAGTGGAAAGAACGGTTTTCCGCCTGGCCTGTTTTTGTTAAGGCGAAAGCCCTATTCAAGAACTTAAAGAGCGGAATTGCGGAATATTTCAAAGCACAGATCAAAATTATGGGAATCATTATCCTCCTCTGTATTGCCGGATTGTTCTTATTGGGAACGCCTCATTTTATCACTGCAGGGCTGGCGCTGGGACTTCTGGACGCACTGCCCGTTCTGGGAACAGGTACATTTCTTGTCCCCGCGGCGCTTGTCCTTGCCTTAAGAGGAGACGCGGCCGGTGCAGTCGGCTGTATTGCCCTTTATCTTGTCACAAGCTGCGTCAGGCAGTTTCTGGAGCCCCGCCTGATAGGAAAGAAGGTGGGGGTATCGCCTCTCCTTGTCCTGTTATCGGTATATCTGGGGCTGTTTTTGTACGGAGGAGCCGGTTTTTTGCTGGGACCGCTCTCTGCTCTGGTAATATACGGGATTTTACGTGAATGGAATCTTCTTGATTAGAGCGTGTTTGGAAACTTTATAGATAATATGAATAGAAAAGTTCCTGAAATTTTTACGAAATTATTACAAAAAGCATATGGACTAATAAGTAGTTTCGTGTATAATGGAAACGTAGTTAATAGGAAGAGAAATGCATGTAAAAATCTGGTAAAGCCGTACACAGGTATGGCGTGAACCTTGGAGGAGAGGGCATGAAACGTACAATGGTTGCTTTATTATGCATCGCGCTGGCAGCGGGTTCCCTGGCAGGATGCGGTGGTAATAAGGATAAAAAAGAAGTACCCGTAAACACAGAGGCAAAGGCGGAAGACAAGCCGGAAGTGGGCAGCAAGGGGGACCCTCAGAAAGAAGAAGATACAGAAGAGGAACAGAAGGAAGAGGAAAAAGATAATACAGAAGTTTCCGGTGAGAATGAGAACAGCCAGGACGCAGAGGAAGAGAACGAGGCAGACATGTCTGAGGACCTGACTATGACCACTCTGAAAAGCAGTGCCGGAACCATTGATTATACATCCCTGGAAGGTCTGGAGCTGGAGGCCGGCGGTCATATAGCAGTGGTGGTTAAGAGCACAAAGACAGGCTACTGGGTCACTGTAAAAAAAGGCATGGAAGCAGCCGTCAAAGATTTAAATAAAAAACTGGAATATAAAGGTGACGATAAGATAAAACTATCCTTTGAAGGGCCGTCCGATGAGACTGATGTGGAGAGCCAGATCAATATTATCGACGCGGTTCTGGCTGAGAATCCAAATGTTCTCTGTCTGGCAGCCATAGATATGGAATCCTGTCAGGCCCAGCTTGAAACAGCAGAGGAAAACGGAATCCCCGTGGTTGTGCTGGATTCCGGTGTGGTGACCGGCACCGTAGATTCCGTGTGCTCCACAGACAACAAGGCAGCAGGCGCTGACGCAGCGAAAAAACTTGCGGAAGCTGTGGGCAGCAGCGGAGAGATCGCTGTTATGGCCCATATCGAAAGCTCTGAAAGCAGCCAGGACAGAGTCAAGGGATTTACAGATGAGCTCACAGCCAATTACCCGGATATTAAGATTGTTAATCTCTCCTATGAAAATGAGGAGACACCGGTCAGGGAGATGGCAGCAAAAGTGCTGGAGGATAATCCGAATCTGAAAGGATACTTCTGTACCAATCAGGTCACTGCGGATGATGTTCTGGAAGCGCTGAAAGAAGCAGAGAGAGAAGAAATTGCCGTAGTGGGGTTTGATGCCGGCAAGACCCAGAAAGAAGCGATCAAGGACGGAAGAGAGGCCGGAGTTATCGCACAGAATCCGTATGGCATGGGATATGCCACCGCAGTAGCAGCAGCCAGGGCTTGGCTGGGGCTGGAAAATGATTCCTTTATCAATCCGGGATATCAGTGGATCGATGCTGCCAGCCTGGATGATGAGAAGCTGAAGAACTACTTATACGAGTAAGATAAAGTCAAATTAAACAAAGACATTCGGGGAGATTGTGTAAATTCTATACAATCTCTCTTTTTTTGTCGGGATTACCAAAATAAGGCAACTTTTTTTCGTGTAATTCGGTTAAAAATATTGTGAACAAATTGACAAATTGCATAATTCATAGTAATATTTAAACTATGTGAAGGTGGTGATACTGTGATAGAAGGAACAATCAAAGAAATCCGGGATGCGGAGCAGGAGGCAGCAAACATCGTTGCGGATGCAAAGCGCCAGAGTGAAAAGATTTCTGAGGAGGCAAAACTGGCTTCCGAAAAATTGTATTCCGATATGATTTCCGAAGCGCAGCAGAAGGCGAAAAAATTAAGAGACTCTGCTGAAACATTTGGAAAACAGCAGACGGACGAGGCCCTTTTGGCGGCTGGAAAAGAAATCGAAAAGCTGAAGAGCGCGGCAAAAAGCCGGGAAAAAGAAGCGGTTGATTTGATTATTTCCGAATTAATCTGAGAGGAAGAAAAAGAAAACGAGTTAAAGGAGGGATGAGAGTATGGCAGTAATGCAGATGCAGCGAGTCAGTATCTGCGCGCTGAAAAGGGACCGGAAGGCCATCCTGGAAAAGCTGCAGACCATGGGCGTCATGGAAATGACCCAGGTATTAGACGATGAGTCAGGCTTTGAAAAGATGGATACCCAGGGGGCCAGAAACACTTTTGAGAAAAAAGCGAACCTGGCGGATTTAGCACTGGATATCCTGCAGGAATATGCACCGGAGAAAAAATCCCTGCTGTCCAGTCTGGAAGGAAAAAAACTGATTGAAAAAGAAACTTACAACCAGGTAGCGGTTCAGAAGGAAGAAATGATGGACATTGCTTCCAGAATAACCGGCTGGCAGAAAGAAATCGCGGAGTGCCGTGCAAATATCCAGAAAATGGAGAACCAGATCGAAGCACTGGCTCCATGGATGAGCCTGGATGTGCCCATGAATTTTGAGGGTACCGGTTCAACCAGCGCACTCATCGGTGCTATTTCAGGCGAAATGACACTGGAAGCGGTTTACAGCCTGATCGCGGAGTACGCTCCCGAGGCTGAAGGCGTGGATGTGACAGTCCTTTCTGCGGACAGAGATTCCACTTATATTGTTGTGCTGTGTCTGAAGAAGAACGCACAGCAGGTGGAGGATGCGCTGCGGCAGGGCGGTTTTGCTAGGCCATCTCAGATCGTCAGTGAAATACCGGCGGTCGAAAAAGAACACTTGGAGGCAGAAATCAGTGCGCTCCAAAAAGAAATTGAGGGATGTCAGAAGCATATTACTGAATATGGGGACAAGCGCGCAGACCTGCGTTTGATTTCTGACTATTTCCGTACAAGAGCAGAGAAATACGAACTCCTGGGACAAATTCCACAGTCCTCCAGGACCTTTTTTGTAAGTGGGTATATACCTAAAAAAGCGGTTCCCGCAGTGAAAAAGGCAATGGAAGAGGGCTATGATCTGGTCTTTGATGTGGAGGAGATACAGGAGGATGAGGAAGCCCCGGTGCTTCTGAGCAATAACGCATTTTCACAGTCTGTGGAGGGCGTTTTGGAATCCTACGGTCTGCCGAAAAAAGGCGAGGTTGACCCGACGACAATCATGTCGTTTTTCTATGTATTTTTCTTCGGTCTGATGCTGTCTGATGCGGCATACGGACTGATCATATTCCTGGCATGTTTTATTGTACTGAGAAAGTACCCGCGCATGAGCCAGGGCATGCATAAGGCGCTGAAAATGTTCATGTACTGCGGTCTTTCCACTTTAGTGTGGGGTGTACTTTTCGGAGGATACTTCGGAGATGCCGTGGACGTGGTCGCGCGAACCTTCTTCCATGTGGATGTACCGGACGGCGGACTGATCAAGGCAGCCTGGTTCGTTCCGCTGAACGACCCAATGCGTCTTCTTATGTACGCAATGCTGTTTGGTGTGATCCATCTGTTCATGGGACTGGCACTGAAAGGATACATGCTTCTGAAAGATAAACAGTACATGGATTTCTTCTGTGATGTTATTATCTGGTATGTATTTCTGATCGGTTTGGTTATGATGCTGCTTCCAAGCAGTATCTTTGCATCCATCTCCCAGCTTCCGGAAGGAACTTTCCCACCGGCAGTTTCGCAGATCGGAAAGGTCATGGCGATCGCAGGAGCGGTAGGACTGCTTCTTATGTCAGGGCGTGCGAACAAGAATATCGCTCTTCGTCTGGCACTGGGCGCGTATGATATTTACAATGTAACAGGATGGCTGAGTGATGTGCTGTCTTACTCCCGTCTGCTTGCTCTTGGTCTGGCAACAGGTGTTATCGCATCTGTGGTAAACCAGATGGCAAGTATGCTGGGCGACGGTATCATTGCCGCTGTCGGTTTTATAGTGATTTTTATTGTGGGCCATTCACTGAATCTGGCTATCAATCTTTTGGGCGCATACGTGCATACAAACCGTTTACAGTTTGTCGAGTTTTTCGGCAAGTTTTATGAGGGTGGAGGAAGACCTTTCAACCCATTTAAATTAACTACGAAATATGTAGATGTTAAGGAGGAAACTTATTTATGAGTCAGTTAGGAATTGTTTACGCATTACTTGGTGCAGCATTAGCAGTATTATTAGCAGGTGCAGGTTCATCTATTGGTGTAGGTATTGCCGGTCAGGCAGCAGCAGGTGTTGTTACAGAAGATCCCAGCAAATTCGCTAAGGTTCTTATCATGCAGCTTCTCCCAGGTACACAGGGTATCTACGGTCTGCTGGTTGGTTTCATCACACTTTCCAAGATCGGTCTGTTAGGCGGAGGTATGCTGGATTTAACACCGCAGCAGGGCTTACTGGTATTAGCAGCTTGTCTGCCGATCGGTATCGTTGGTCTGATCTCCGGTAAATATCAGGGAATGACATCTGCAGCAGCTATCGGCATCGTTGCCAAGAAACCGGAACAGTTCGGTAAAGCTATGCTTTTCCCGGCCATGGTTGAGACATACGCAATTCTTGCTCTGCTGATTTCCATTCTTTCTGTAACGAACCTTTCCTTCTAATTAAAATATGGAGAGAAGTCCCGGCATGGGACAGAAATTACAGGACAGAATAGAAATAGTAAAGGAGAGCTAAAGAATGACTGGATTAGAAAAAATGAAAAGCCAGATTCTGGATGAAGCAAAAAGCTCCGCGAATGATATCATCGACCGTGCGCAGAAGAGCGCAGAAGCAGTTAAGCAGGAGATGAGAGACAAAGCGGAAGCAGAATGCGGACGTATCTCCCAAAAAGCGGATGCTGATGTTGAGAATATCAAGGAACGTGCCCTTTCCTCCTGCGACCTGCAGAAGAGAAAAGCACTTCTGGAGGCAAAGCAGGAAGTAATCTCTGATGTACTGGAGAAAGCTTACGATACACTGCTTACAGCAGACGACGAGACATATTTCAACATGCTCCGCAAAATGCTGGACAAATTCGTTCTGGCTCAGGAAGGGGAAATCTGTTTCTCACCTGAAGATTTGAAGAGAATGCCGCAGGGTTTTGAAAAAGAAATTTCGGACATAGCTGAGAAAAAGGGCGGAAAACTGGTTCTTTCCAAAGAACACAGAAATATCCGTGGAGGCTTTGTCCTGATATATGGTGGAATCGAAGAAAACTGTACCTTTAAGGCCATGTTTGATTCCAAGAGAGGTGAACTTTCCGACAAAGTTCATGCATTATTATTTTTGTAAGCGATAACCGCAAGAAGGAGGAATTATCTTGATTGATACAAAATATACCTATGCGGTTGCGCGAATCCGTGCGCTTGAGACGGCGTTATTCACTTCTGCCACTCTTGACCAGCTCATGGCCTGCCAGACAGAGGAGCAGTGCCTGCAGCTTATACAGGAAAAGGGTTGGGGCGGCGCGGATACGCCGGTGAATGCAGAGGCAATATTGACCAGGGAGCAGGAGAAAATCTGGGAGAATATCAGGGATCTGGGTGTTGATATGTCCGTCTTTGATGTACTTTCCTATCCCAATATGTTCCACAATCTGAAGGCAGCCATCAAGGATGTGTGCACGGAGGAGAACGGCAAGTCAATGAACATCTACTATGATGACACTGCCATCTCCCCGGATGAAATGCTGGAGATCGTGCGGAGCAAGGATTTTTCCAGACTTCCCAAATATATGGCTGGCGCTGCAAAAGAGGCTTATGAGACACTGCTTCACACAAGGGACGGACAGCTCTGCGACGTCATTGTGGACAAGGCAGCCCTTGAGGCGATCTATGCAGCAGGCAAGGAAGCAAAGGACAGCATTATCAAGGATTATGCGGAGTCTACCGTTGCCATAGCTGATATTAAAATCGCTGTGCGTTCACAGAAAACCGCAAAAAATCTGGATTTTATGAAGCGCGCGATGGCGGAATGTGAGTCACTTAGTGTGGCACAGCTTTCCAAGGCGGCAGTGAGCGGCATTGATGCCATTGTGGAGTATTTGTCGGGAACTGCTTATGCGGAGGGCGGTAAGGCCATTGCAGAGTCCATGTCCGCGTTTGAACGCTGGTGTGACAACCGCATGATGCAGACCATGCAGCCTCAGAAATATCAGTCATTTTCAGTGGGACCTCTGGTTGCCTATGTGCTTGCCAGGGAGAACGAGATCAAAACGGTACGAATCATTTTGTCCGGCAAACGCAGCGGGCTTTCGGATGATTCTATCCGGGAAAGGGTAAGGGAAATGTATGTATAAGATTGCAGTTGTGGGCGATTACGACAGTATTTACGGGTTTGCTACACTGGGTCTGGATATATTCCCGGTAACATCCCGAAAAGAAGCTGAAGAAAAACTGGAGCATCTGGCAGCCAGCAAATATGGGATCATCTATATCACAGAAGCGCTGGCAGCAGAGTGCAAAAAGACGATTGATAAATTTCAGGAACAACTGCTTCCCGCCATTATCCTGATCCCCGGTGTTTTCGGAAACACGGGTGAAGGTGTGCAGGGAGTGAAATTATCCGTGGAGAAGGCTGTTGGCTCGGATATTCTTTTCAGCAATAATTAAAAGGTCCGGTATGCGGCAGCACGCCGCAGCACCCGGAATTTGAGCGGTAAAATACCGCAGATACGAACTAATTTAGAAAGCAGGTGATTCGTTCCGATGAGCAAAGGTACGATTAAAAAAGTTGCAGGACCGCTGGTTATCGCGGAAGGCATGAGAGACTCGAATATGTTCGACGTTGTCCGTGTCAGTAACCAGCGTCTGATTGGTGAGATCATCGAGATGCACGGTGATGAAGCCAGTGTTCAGGTATACGAGGAGACATCAGGTCTTGGACCGGGCGAGCCGGTTGAGTCCATGAATGCGCCTCTTTCCGTAGAACTTGGACCAGGTCTGATCACAAGTATTTACGATGGTATCCAGCGACCGCTGGATGAGATTATGAAGGTGTCCGGCACCAACTTAAAGCGTGGTGTTGAGGTTCCTTCCCTTAAGAGAGATAAGAAATGGAACTTTGTTCCTACTGTTAAAGTGGGGGACGAGGTACAAAACGGTGATATTATCGGTACGGTACAGGAGACCATCGTTGTTAATCACAAGATCATGGTTCCTTACGGGATAAACGGTAAAGTAAAAGAAATAAAAGCCGGTGAATTTACGGTGGAAGAGATCGTTGCTGTTATCGAGACCGCAGACGGTGACAAGGAAGTTGGCATGATGCAGACATGGCCGGTTCGTAAAGGCCGTCCGTATCTGAAAAAGCTGCCGCCGGAGATGCCTCTGGTAACAGGACAGCGAGTTGTTGATACTTTCTTCCCCATCGCCAAAGGCGGTGTTGCAGCCGTTCCGGGACCTTTCGGAAGCGGCAAGACAGTGATCCAGCATCAGCTTGCAAAATGGGCTGAGGCTGACATCGTGGTTTACATCGGATGCGGCGAGCGTGGAAATGAGATGACAGACGTTCTGAACGAGTTCCCGGAACTGAAGGACCCGAAGACAGGACAGTCTCTGATGGAACGTACCGTTCTGATCGCCAATACCTCCGATATGCCTGTTGCGGCACGTGAGGCTTCTATCTATACAGGTATCACCATCGCGGAATATTTCCGTGATATGGGTTACTCCGTAGCCCTGATGGCAGACTCCACATCACGCTGGGCCGAGGCTCTTCGTGAGATGTCAGGACGTCTGGAAGAGATGCCCGGTGAGGAGGGTTACCCTGCATACCTGGGTTCACGTCTGGCACAGTTCTATGAGAGAGCCGGACACGTGGTTTCTCTCGGCAGTGACCACAGAGAAGGCGCGCTTTCCGTTATCGGTGCCGTATCTCCTCCGGGTGGTGATATTTCCGAGCCGGTATCCCAGGCAACCCTGCGTATCGTTAAGGTATTCTGGGGTCTGGATTCCGCACTTGCTTACAAGCGTCATTTCCCGGCGATCAACTGGCTGACCAGTTACTCTCTGTATCTGGACAATATGGCTGACTGGTTCAATGAGAAGGTTGCTCCTGACTGGATGGAAGACCGTCAGAAGATGATGAGCCTTCTGCAGGATGAGGCTGAACTGGAAGAAATCGTTAAGATGGTAGGTATGGATGCACTCTCCGCAGGCGACCGTCTGAAAATGGAGGCTGCGCGCTCCATCCGTGAGGACTTCCTGCATCAGAACTCCTTCCATGAAGTAGATACCTACAGTTCTCTGCAGAAACAGTATCTGCTGATGAAACTGGTTATCGCATTTTACGAGCAGTCCAAGGAAGCGCTTGACAAGGGTGCTAATATCCAGGGGCTGATCAAGATGGATGTCCGCGAAAAGATCGGACGTTTCAAATATGTGACAGAAGACAAACTGGACAAAGAATATAAGGCAACAATGGACGAACTTGCTGCTGATATTGCCAATGTATTTGGGAAGGAGGACTTCTAATGCCGAAAGAGTATAGAACCATACAGGAAGTTGCCGGCCCTCTGATGTTGGTGCGCGGTGTTGAAAATGTACATTTTGATGAATTAGGTGAGATTGAGCTGGCAAGCGGTGAGACACGCCGCTGCCGTGTACTTGAGATCAACGGAAGTGATGCCCTGGTACAGCTTTTTGAGAGCTCCACAGGTATCAACCTGTCAGACAGTAAGGTGCGTTTCCTGGGACGAAGCATGGAGCTGGGTGTGTCTGAGGACATGTTAGGCCGTGTATTCGACGGTATGGGACGCCCGATTGATGATGGTCCTGAAATCCTTCCGGATGAGAGACGTGATATCAACGGTCTGCCTATGAATCCGGCTGCCAGAATGTACCCGGAAGAGTTTATTCAGACAGGTGTATCCGCAATTGACGGTCTGAACACACTGGTACGTGGTCAGAAGCTGCCTATCTTCTCCGCATCAGGTCTTCCTCATGCGCAGCTGGCCGCTCAGATCGCAAGACAGGCTAAGGTTCGCGGTACCGGTGAGAACTTCGCCGTTGTATTTGCCGCTCTTGGTATTACCTTTGAGGAGTCCAACTTCTTTATTGAGAGCTTTAAGGAGACAGGTGCCATCGACAGAACCGTTCTGTTCATCAACCTGGCAAATGACCCGGCTGTAGAGCGTATCGCAACACCTAAGATGGCGCTTACCGCAGCAGAGTATCTTGCATTTGAAAAAGACATGCACGTACTGGTAATCCTGACAGATATCACAAACTACGCAGATGCCCTGCGTGAGGTTTCCGCAGCCCGTAAAGAGGTTCCCGGACGCCGTGGATATCCCGGTTACATGTACACAGACCTTGCAACCATGTATGAAAGAGCAGGACGTAAGAAAGGAAGTAATGGTTCCATTACCATGATTCCGATCCTTACCATGCCTGAGGATGATAAAACCCATCCGATCCCTGACCTTACCGGATATATCACAGAGGGTCAGATCATTCTGAGCCGTGAGCTTTACAGAAAAGGTGTAACACCGCCCATCGATGTTCTGCCGTCCCTGTCACGACTGAAAGATAAAGGTATCGGTGAAGGCAAGACACGTGCTGACCATGCGAACACCATGAACCAGCTTTTCGCCGCTTATGCCCGTGGTAAAGAGGCAAAAGAGCTGATGACCATCCTTGGTGAGGCAGCACTTTCTGATATTGACCTTATCTATGCAAAATTCGCGGATGCTTTTGAGGCGGAATACGTTTCACAGGGTTATACCAGCAACCGTGATATTGAGGAGACACTGCGTATCGGCTGGAAGCTGCTCTCTATTTTACCGAGGAGTGAGCTGAAACGTATTGATGATAAGTTCCTTGATGAATATTACGGTAAACAATAATGCCGGCCGGCAGCAGGCTTAAGATGCCTGCTGTCCCTTTAGAAAATGCATAGAAAGAGGTGATTGTCTTGGCATCTACCCAGGTAAATCCTACCAGAATGGAACTTACCAAGCAGAAGAAAAAGCTGGTCACAGCCATCAAAGGCCACAAGCTTTTGAAGGACAAACGTGATGAGCTTATGCGTCAGTTCCTGGATCTGGCAAGAGAAAATATGGCTCTGCGCCTGAAAGTGGAAGAGGGTATTAAAGAGGCTAACAAGAACTTCGTGATCGCAAAAGCCGGCATGTCCGAACAGACACTGAACACAGCGCTGATGGCACCGAAACAGGAAGTATATCTGGATGCCGGCAAGAAGAATGTCATGAGTGTTGACATTCCTGTCTTCCAGTCCCAGACCAGAACCGCAGATGCAAATGACATCTATTCCTACGGTTTTGCCTTTACTTCCGGTGACCTGGACGGCGCGGTGAAATCTCTGGCAGACATCCTGCCGGATATGCTGAAGCTTGCGGAGATTGAGAAGTCCTGCCAGCTTATGGCTTCCGAGATTGAGAAGACCCGACGCAGAGTAAATGCTCTGGAACACGTTATTATTCCGGAGACACAGCAGAATATTAAATATATTACCATGAAGCTGGACGAGAGCGAGAGAAGTACGCAAATCCGTCTGATGAAGGTAAAGGATATGATGCTTGAAGAAGCACATCATTATAAGGAAAAGGACAGAGAACGCGCATACGGCGCGGGCTGATATGTCTGATGGAAGAATCCTGTTTCCCGGGAGAACTGACACATGGTCAGTCCGCTGGGAGACAGGATTTTTTTAATTTACTGGAAAAATTTTACATTACTTGAAAGAAGGAATTAATTTGGAGAAGAGATATTCGATAGGGGAAATAAGTCACATAACAGGTGTTTCCAAAGATACGCTGCGCTATTACGACAGAATTGGTGTCTTTAAGCCGGAATATGTAGATCCTGATAATCAGTACCGATATTATACATACAGCCAATTTTGGTATCTGGACATTATCACATGCTGCCGAAGGCTGCAGATACCGTTGGAACGCGTGAAGTCAGTTTTGGATCTGCATGATAACGAAAAGATTGTGGAGATGCTCAAGGAACAGAGGCAGGAGGCACAGAGGCAGAGTGAGTATTACGCCAGAGTGGTGGATGATATAGACTGGTACACAGAACAGAATAAACGGCTTAGAGAGATGGGGAAGGATAAGGAAATCAGAGTAAAGCATCTGCAGCAGAGACGTGTTATTTATGGGAGAAATAAGGAAGATGAAGCAGCTTATCATATTAAATTACAGGAGGCGTGCAGAGACGAGATTTCGCATATGGAATCAATTAAAAGAAACTACGGATATGTGTTGAATGGCAGTAAAATTCGTGAAAATGTGTTTCATCAAATGGGAGAATATATTGATATCCGTGTGGATGAATACCGTTTTGCGTCCAAAGAAAATATCCTTACAATTCCGGAAGGGGAGTATGCTTGCTTTACTACAGAAGTCAGAGGGAATTTTGCGGATTTCGGAATACTTGTAAACTGGCTTGACAAGCATGGGTATTCCCCTGATTTTGTCATAGCCGACGAGGCAGGGCTCCAGCTTTTTGCGTATAATCAATATTTTTACCCGTGTGAGATAAAGGTTTTACTTTCCTCTTGACCTTGGAGCGGCTCAAAGGTTTATGCTGAGTATAACAAAAAGGATATATAGTGCCGGCTGAAAAAAAGCTATAGTATCCGGTTAAATGAAGAAAAGAAGTTTTGATATAGGTATGGGTTCTTTATGAACCGGTGAAAGGGGGACTTTTTTATGGATGTAGCCAATCTCACACCAAAACAAAGACGGGTGAAACAAATATGGGGAATGCTGGCGCTGTGTATCTGCGGTGCAGCAGTTTATGAACTGCCATATCTGAGTTGGTCTTATTATGATGCAGCAGTAGAATTTTATAGGGTTAGTAATGCACAGATGGGGTACTTAATGACGATGTACGGTTTGGCATGCGTTATTTCTTATCTGCCTGCAGGATGGGTTGCAGATAAATTCCAGGCACGGCATTTGATCGCAACAGCGCTGGTATCAACAGGTATTTTTGGCTTGATTCTTACATTCAGGCCGCCATATGTTGTGTTGATGATCTGTTATGTCTGTTATGGATTTACCACAACTATTCCGCTATGGAGTGCTATGATGAAGGCCACTAGAGAGCTGGGGGATAGTTCCGAGATGGGGCGCCTTTATGGATTTCTGGAAGGGGGAAGAGGTTTTGTACCTGTTTTGTATGGTGCTGTCATCATTCCCATTTTCTCCTATCTGGGAGAGGGGGCAGGAGGATTCAGGGCGATATTGATATATTTTGTTATTCTGGATTTTGTCTGTGCTTTCTTCGCGCTTGGGGCAATCCGTAAACTGCGTCCGGATGAAGAAGAAACACAGGAAACCGAGACAAAGCATAAGCATTCTTTTGCCGAGTATCTGGATATGATGAAAAATAAAAATTTATGGCTGCTTACACTCTTGATGTTCTGTTGTTTTATGATATATGAGAGCTACAGTTATATTACTCCATATCTTACTAACTTTTTTGGTGTGAGTGAATCCCTTGGGGCAATGATAAGTCTGATCAAATCCTACGGACTGGCCGTTTTTGGGGGAATTGCGGCCGGATTTGTGGCAGATAAGATTCATTCCAATCCAAAGGTGATCGGAATCGGATTTTCACTTATGGTGATCGGAATCGCTACTTTCTTTGTAGTACCGGCAGAGCCGAAACTGCTTGGAATTGCAGCGGTCACAATTCTCATTATCAGTCTGGGTTTGTTTATGGTCAGGGCATTGTATTTTGCTGTTATTGATGAGATAAAGATTCCGCTGAAATATACGGGTATGGCGGTAGGATTTGCCTCTGTAATAGGTTGTCTTCCTCAGATTTTTATATACTCTATCACAGGAAACCTTTTGGACGCATTTCCGGGGATTCGGGGATACAGATATATGTTTGCATATGAATTTGCAGCTGCGCTGATAGGGGCAGTACTGGCATTTACTCTATATAGAAATATAAAAAAAGAAAACAGCAAAAACGCCTGAGAGCGCTGTATGCAGCAGAAAGGAGTATGGGTATGGATAACCATATAATGACAGAGTTAATAATTAACAAGGCGATTGCATTTGGAGCAGCAGCAGCAGGTATTGCTAATATTCGGGATTTAAAAACAGCGCCTGCATTTTTAATGATGCCGCAGAGACCTCATATTGACCGGGTGGGGGCAGTAGAGAATACGACGGGCCTTCCGGAAGGGGTTGTGGACTGGAAAGATGAAATGCATTCTGTTTTAGTGATCGCATATGAACACCCGGAGGAGAAACCGTATCTGGACTGTTGGCTGGATGGCAAAAATCCGCCTGGAAATCTGGAACTTATCAAAATTAATAAAAAGTTAAAGGAATACATAGAGTGTGAAATGCCGGAAGTCACAGCGAGACCTCTGAACTATTATGTGGAAAAGGGCGGTGTCTGGCTTAAAGACTCCGCAGTTGTGGCAGGACTGGGCGTAGTAGGAAAAAATAATCTGCTTATTACAAAAGAGTATGGGCCGAGAGTACGGCTTAGAGCTATGTTTTTGAGCGCTGATCTGCCATCTACCGGTCCTATTGACTGGGACCCATGTGACGGATGTGATATGCCGTGCAGAAAAAGCTGCCCCCAGAATGCTTTTGGTTCTGTTATTTATAAGGCCGGTGAATACGGTGGGCTGACAAAACTGCCGGGGCGGGATGGCAGTTACAGTTTGCTTACTTGCGACAGGCAGATGGCAGAGGATGAAGATAATGAGATAAAGACACCTACTGAGGTGCCGGATTACGGAACAGCAGATTCCATAATTAAATATTGCAGAGAATGTGAGCTGAACTGCCGGATTAAATAATGTTAAAAGGCGTCCCTGTACTGTCTGGGCGTCATGCCCGTATATTTTTTAAAGACAGAAATATAATGGCTCTGGCTGGAAAAAGACAGTATCATGCTGATCTCTGAAATAGAATACTGAAACACAGTCAGCAGAGACTTTGAGGTCTCCACCCGTTTCCGGTTCAGGTATTCCATAGGGCTCATGTCCATTTCCTCCCGAAAGAGGTGGGAGAAGCGGTCCCTGCTCAGACCGGCGGCGCAGGCAATGTCAGAGAGGTATACTTTTTCCTGCTGATGGTCATTCATGTAATTGATGGCTCTGCGGATGGCAGGGGAATGACTGGTCAGGCCTCTGGCCTTTGCCGCGGCAGCCGTAAATTCTCCGGTGGCCTGGTCCCGCAGGGAGAGAAGGCGTGTGACAGAGGTGCATTTTTCAGATGCCTGGATATAACTGTCACTCATAGCATAAGCCATATCTTCCTCCACTCCTGCCTCCATTGCGGCTCTGGTGATCTGAGTAATGTGAGCGATGAAAAGATTCTGGGCATGGCGCAGCGGGTTGAGGGAAAGGATTCCCGGTTTTCCTGTGAGGCTTAACTCGTTCATACATTCTTTTGCACGTATAACATCTCCTGAGCGCACCGCGTCCAGGAGATTTTTTTCGTATGAATAGGGTGTATGAAATGCGGCGGATTCTCTTCTGTGAAACAGGGTCTTCTGAACCGCTGCGGGAATAGGAGCAGACATTTTCAGATGATTTGCCTCCAGAATCTCTTCGGTATGAACTTTTTCCCGGAAGAACAGGCTGCAGGCCAGGGAAAGGAAATTGTAAAAGTATTCCTGTTCCATGACAGGCAGCGCTGACATGAGAGGAAAACGCATGTCAGGAGGCAGCACGGAGAAATCCGGAAAGCTCTGTTTAAACTCCCTGTCGGAGAGCCGGGAAAAGAGGCAGGGGCCGAAATAAAGGGTAAAATCTCTGTCGATCAATGCAAGGGGAAGAGCTGCACTGTAATATGCGTTGTTTTCCATGAAGAGAACAGGCAGGGGTACTGTATTTTTATGGGGCAGACTTTCCGGCAGCAGGGGGAAAGGGAAACGCTCCATGCCCTCCAGGTGCGGGAAGGTAAAACATATGCTGCTGTCAGGTGACAGGCAGCGTATGGGAATCTGTGTTAAATGATAAAGCAGACGGCAGTTATGGCGGATGCTCCGGATGTCCATTTTAAGTTCTCCTTCCATGGCAGCAGACAGTTTTTTTCAGTATACCAGAAAAAGAAAGTAGTGACAAGAAATTGATATAAACAGCATGATTTTGATATTCTCCGGAGCATATACGTGGTATTTTAAGGGTATAGCTCATCATGCGGCACAGCCGTTGGAGAGCATGATGAATTTATGCAAAGGAGCGAATAAGCATGAAACGTGATGTGAAAGCAATTGTAAAACAGATGACACTGGAAGAGAAGGCGGGGATGTGTTCCGGTAAGGATTTCTGGCATTTGAAAAGTGTGGAAAGGCTGGGGATTCCTGAGGTGATGGTCAGCGACGGACCTCACGGACTCAGAAAGCAGGATAAGGAGGCAGACCATCTCGGAGCAAATGAGAGTATCAAAGCCGTGTGTTTTCCTACTGCCTGTGCGACTGCCTGTTCATTTGACCGGGAGCTTTTAGAGACTTTAGGTGAGACGCTGGGAGACGAATGTCAGGCGGAGAATCTGTCTGTCATTTTAGGCCCGGCAGTAAATATTAAGAGGTCACCGCTGTGCGGAAGGAACTTTGAATATTTTTCAGAAGACCCGTATCTGGCTTCACAGATGGCTGCAGCGCATATAAAGGGTGTGCAGTCGAAAAATGTGGGAACATCCATCAAACATTTTGCGGCAAATAATCAGGAGCACAGAAGAATGTCATGTTCCTCTGAAATAGATGAGAGAACTTTCCGGGAGATTTATCTGGCAGCTTTTGAGGCCGCAGTGAAGGAGAGCAGACCCGATACCGTGATGTGCTCTTATAATAAGATTAACGGAACATTTGCGTCTGAGAACCACAGACTGCTCACGGAAATTCTGAGAGATGAGTGGGGATTTGAAGGATACGTTATGTCTGACTGGGGTGCAGTGAACGACAGGGTAAAAGGACTGGAAGCAGGTCTTGACCTGGAAATGCCGGCAAGCGGCGGACATACGGATGCGGAGATTGTGGAAGCTGTGAAAACAGGTGTGCTTGATGAAGCGGTTCTGGATACAGCGGTTGAGAGAATCCTAAATATTATCTTCAAATTCTCAGATAACCGTCAGCCCGGCAAATTTGATAAGGAAGCAGATCACAATCTGGCAGCCAGAATCGCGAGAGAGTCCATGGTGCTTTTGAAAAATGATGGAATCCTGCCTCTGAAGGGAGAAGGACAGAAGATTGCGTTTATCGGAAAATTTGCAGAGAAGCCCCGGTTCCAGGGAGGCGGAAGTTCTCATATCAACTCCTTTAAGGTGACAAGCGCGCTGGATGCAGTCAAGAAATACGCGGATGTGTCTTATGCACAGGGATATGACGTGAAAGAGGACAAAGTGGATGAAGCCATGTTTGCTGAGGCAGTGGAGACGGCTGAACATGCGGATATCGCTGTGGTATTTGCAGGTCTTCCGGATGCGTTTGAGTCTGAGGGGTATGACAGGGAGCATATGAGAATGCCGGAGTGCCAGAACAGGCTAATCGCGGAAATCGTAAAAGTACAGCCGAATACAGTGGTGGTTCTTCACAATGGTTCCCCTGTGGAAATGCCGTGGGCAGATGATGTGAGAGGAATCCTGGAGTCTTATCTCTGTGGACAGGCGGTGGGAGAGGCCCAGGCGGATATTCTCTTCGGCAGAGCCAATCCATGCGGTAAGCTGGCAGAGACCGTTCCCTATAAATTATCCGACAACCCGTCTTATCTGAACTTCCCGGGTGATGGGAAGACCGTGGAGTACAGAGAAGGAGTATTTGTGGGATACCGCTATTATGATACCAAGGAAATGGCAGTGCGTTATCCTTTTGGCTATGGACTTAGCTATACTACATTTGAGTACAGCGATCTGAAGCTGTCAGCAAAGGAGATAAAGGATACGGACACTCTGACGGTTTCACTTAAGGTTAAGAATACCGGAAGTATGGCCGGCAAGGAGATTGTACAGCTTTATGTGACAGATAAGACCAACGCTGCCAGCAGACCGGTTAAGGAATTGAAGAATTTTGCCAAGGTAGAGCTGGCGCCCGGCGAGGAAAAGGTTGTTGCTATGGAGCTGGATAAGAGAAGCTTTGCATGGTACAATACGGAAATTTCTGACTGGTATGCAGCCACCGGCACATATGAGATTCTTGTGGGAAGTTCCTCCAGGGATATTCTTTTAAAAGATGCGGTGCAGCTTACTTCTACAACGAAGATTCCTGTGAAAATCCACATGAACACCACCGTTGCGGAATTGCTCGCAGAGCCGAAGGCAAGAGAGATCATGAGCGGCCTGCTGAAAACCATGATGGCAAATATAGGTGCCGGTGATGAGGAAGGCAGTGCGGCAAGTGAAGCTATCTCACCTGAAATGTCTTTGAAAATGATGGAGAATTCACCACTCAGGACATTCAGAAGCTTTGCGGGAGTGAGCACACAGGAAGTGCAGGCACTGATTGAGAAGCTCCAGGCAGCCGTGGATCAGTGATGTGAGAACAGCAGCAAATATGAATTATAATTTTAACGGACAGGCGGGAAAGTATATTCCCGGCTGTCCGTTTGTGGTATACTGTATGTGGCATAATTATTGAGAAAAATAGCGGCAGTTAAACGGATGAGGAGGAATCAATATGTTTCGATGGGGAATTATGGGCGGCGGTTTTATATCATCCCAGTTCGCAAAAGGGCTGGAAGAAGTAGCGGATATGCAGGTGGAGGTACTGGCCTCCCGGTCCGGAAGGAATGATTACGGGATACAGGCAAAGAAATACTGCTGTTCCTATGAAGAACTGGTAAATGACAAAGATGTGGATGCTGTTTATGTGGGGACCATTCATCCTCAGCATCTGGCGTGCGTCAAAGCCTGCTTAAAAGCAAAGAAACCCGTGTTGTGTGAAAAACCGGTGACAATGAATGCCCGGGAACTGGAAGAGATCCTTGAGCTGGCAAAAGAGAATCATACCTTTTTTATGGAAGCTATGTGGACAAGATTTATCCCTGCAATGAGAGAGCTGAAAAAGGAAATACAGGCAGGTGTGTACGGAAAAGTGCATAATATGCATTTTACATTTGGCGGGCCGGCTAAGCCGGAGACAAGGCGTCTGTTTGAAGCTGAACTGGGAGGCGGTGCTCTTCTCGATGTGGGTGTTTATGGTGTAAGCATTGCACAGTATCTTCTGGGAGAAACACCCGATGTGATACACGCATGGTCTGAAAAGAATGCGGAGACAGTGGATTTGAATACCTGTATCCAGATGACTTATCCCTGCGGATGTCTGGCGGATATGGTATTTTCCATCAATAGAAAAGTGGACAACCGGGCAGTGATCATCACGGATAAGGCTGAACTGGAAATTCCGTATTTCTGGCGTCCCAATACGGTCTATCTGTTTGAACCAAATGAGGATTTCCGCACGGATACGCTGAAAGAAAAAAGAGTCGTCGAAGTGGCCGGAAACGGATACCATTACGAGGCACTGGAGGTAGAAAAAATGTTGAAAGAGGGCAGGACAGAGAGTCCGGTTATGCCCTGGGCGGAAAGCCTCCGGATCATGAGGGAACTGGATGAAATCAGAAGGATCTGCGGGATCTGCTATCCTCAGGATGCCAAGTAAAGTGAGCAAAAAGGAGAAGAGACAGGATGTCAGAAGAGAGACAGAAGTTTTTGATCGGTACATATACGGAAACCGTTATATTCGGTGACGGAAGCCGTTTTAACGGCAACGGACAGGGGATATATCTGGCTGAAATAGATATGACAGCAGGAAAAATGAAACAGGATCAGCTGATAGAAGGGATAAAGAATCCCTCCTATGTCTGTGCAGATAAAGCAGGAAAAAGGATTTACGCGGTGAGTGAGCTGGAAGAGTATGAAGGACTTGAAAGCGGAGCTGTCAGTGTTTATGAAACCGGGAAGGACGGCATGATGAGGCTGGTGGACAGAAAACCTTCCATGGGAACCAATCCCTGTCATCTTTATCTGGATGAGGAGGAGAGGATATTATATATCAGTAATTATGGCAGCGGTTCTGCCTGCGCATACAGGATAGGGGAAGACGGGCATTTCCGGGAACCGGCAATGGTGATACAGCATCAGGGACATTCCGTTGATGAGGAGCGGCAGGAGGGACCTCACGTACATTCTATCCATCCATGCCGTTTTGCGGAAGGTGTGCTTGTGTGTGATTTGGGGCTGGACAAAATAAGCCGTTGTGTGGTGCGGGAACAGAAGGGTGAATGGACTTTTACAGAGGTGGAGAGCTGGATGACAAAGCCCGGATATGGTCCGAGAATGCTGGTATACCATCCGTTTCTTCCCATGTTTTATGTAGTGCAGGAGATGGGAAACAGGGTTCTTGTATATGACTATGGAAGCGGCACACTTCAAGAAGTACAGGATGTTTCCAGCCTCATGGAGAAGGACAGAAAAATACCGAATACAGCGGCGGAAATCCGCATTAATTCTGCCGGGACAAAGTTATATGTTTCCAACAGGGGAGCTGACAATATCAGTGTATATGATGTGGACCGTGAGGGAAGGCTTGCGCTCACAGGCAGTATCTCCTCCGGAGGAAAGACACCGCGCTGCTTTGCAGCGGCAGAGGACAGAGATTCGGGGATTACATATCTGGTCATTGCAAACCAGGATTCCAATGAGATCATTTCGGTGAAGCATATGGATTTCAAAGAGGCGGCAGCAGAAGACAGTATGCAGGTGGGTAGTCCTGTTTGTATCTGGCTTCTGTAAGAAATGATGTCTGACGCAGTACGGCAGATTTAAAATTGTTTTGGTTTAAAACAGAGAGTAAGGCGGCAGAATTCCGCCTTAGAAGGAAGAGGAAAATGAAGAAGTCATACGAAATAGATATGTGCAACGGGCCGCTTTGGAGAAAGCTGCTGCTGTTTTCTGTGCCGCTTATTTTATCCGGTATTCTGCAGCTTTTGTTTAATGCGGCAGATATTGTGGTTGTGGGAAGGTTTTCTGGAAATCATGCTCTGGCAGCCGTGGGGTCTACCAGTTCTCTGATACAGCTTTTTGTCAATGTATTTATTGGGTGTTCCATTGGGACAAATGTTTTGGTCGGAAGGTTCTGCGGGGCGAAGGATTCTAAAAATGTAAGCGAGACAGTACATACATCTATTTTGTTCAGTATTGTCTGCGGCTGTATTCTTATATTTCTGGGTGTAGCGTTTGCCAGGCCAATGCTGGAGTGGATGGCAACACCTCCGGAGGTTCTGGGGCAGGCAGTGCTCTATATGAGGATTTTCTTTGTAGGGATGCCGGCTATGATGCTCTATAATTTCGGTGCAGCGGTGCTGAGAGCTACAGGAGATACCCAGAGGCCTCTTTATTATCTGCTTCTGGCCGGAGTCATCAATGTGGTGCTGAATCTGTTCTTTGTTATTGTCTGCGGTCTTGGCGTGGCGGGTGTGGCGCTTGCCACGATCATTTCTCAGGCAGTGTCAGCACTTTTGATTCTGCGCTGCCTTATGCATACAGAGGGAATGTGCAGGCTGGAACTTAGAAAGCTGAAAATACATAAAGACAAGTTAAAACACATTGTCCGCATTGGTCTTCCGGCAGGGATGCAGAGTGCCATTTTTTCCATATCCAATGTATTGATCCAGTCCTCTGTAAACTCTTTCGGAGCCATTGCCATGGCAGGAAATACAGCAGCATCCAATCTGGAGGGGTTTGTATATACCTCCATGAACTCTATTTACCAGGCTGCATTGAGTTTCACCAGCCAGAATATGGGGGCCGGTAATCAGAAACGGATTAGTCAGATTTTATGGAGGTGTCTGGTGCTTGTGACGGTCATCGGAGGAATCTTCGGATGTCTGATGGTATTATTTTCACCGCATCTTCTTGGAATCTACTCCTCGGATGCAGAGGTGATCGCTTACGGAATACAGAGGCTTAAAATCATATGTCTTCCCTATTTTCTCTGTGGTATCATGGAGGTGCTGGTGGGAAGTCTGCGCGGTATGGGATATTCGGTTCTGCCTATGCTGGTGTCCCTGACAGGGGCCTGCGGGCTTAGGATTGTCTGGATATTTACCATATTTGTATGGCAGCACAGTCTGTTTGTCTTATATCTGTCGTACCCTATAACCTGGGTGATCACTGCAGCGGCACACATGGTCTGCTGGTGCAAACTGCGGCAGATGATGAAAAAACGGCAGATGGCAGGATAGGAAAGGAGAGGTCAGTATGGGGATTTTTAAAATTGAAACAGGCGATATTACAACGTATCATGTGGATGCCATTGCAAACGCTGCAAATTGTTCTCTTCTGGGCGGCGGTGGTGTTGACGGGGCCATCCACAGAGCGGCGGGACCGGGGCTTTTGAATGAATGCAGAGCACTTGGCGGATGTGAGACCGGACAGGCAAAGATAACAAAAGGGTATCAGCTTCCTGCAAAATATGTGATTCATACTCCGGGGCCTGTCTGGAACGGCGGCGCTTTCGGAGAGGCGGAACTGTTGAAAAGCTGTTATGAAAACTGTATCCGGTTAGCTCATGAAAATGGCTGCAGGACTGTGGCATTTCCATCAATCAGCACAGGGATTTACGGATATCCTCTGGAGCAGGCGGCTGAGATCGCAGTGAAGACGATTTACGAGGGACTGGAAAAGTATCCTGATATAGAAGAGATTATTATGGTATGTTTTAGTGAGAGGGTGGAGAAGGCTTATAAAAAAGCGTGTTATGATTCAGCCGGTTGAATTGTTATGTGGATCAGCCCATTAAAATTGTTGTTTGATGGGGGATGTCCTGTTGCTGCTTTTTCGCACAGCCTGTGCAGGAAATGCGCAGAACTGATTGGATAGTTGCAAAAAACGTATGTATTGTGGAGAAAACAGACAGGTGAACAGGCACCAGGGATAAGACGGGAAAGGAATTAAGGGAAATGAAGAAATGGAAAAATTTATTAGCCGGGCTGGTGGTTCTGGCATTACTTTTGGTAGGATGCAGCTCCGTGGGGCAGACGGCGGATGGGAGCCAGCCGGAGGTCGGTGGTCAGCCTATAGGCGAAGCAGAAGGCAGCGGCCGGCTGAACGTACATTATCTGGATGTTGGGCAGGGAAATGCAGCGCTTCTGGAATCTGAAGGGCACTATATGCTCATAGACGGAGGAAACAGGAAAGCATCCTCCTTTGTGGTAAGTTATCTGAAGCGTCAGAATGTGGAGTCTTTGGATTACATATTGATATCCCACTTTGATGAGGACCACCTGGCGGGAGCTATTGGTGCGCTCTACCAGTTTCCGGCAGGAAAAGTCATCACGGCTGATTATGAGACAGATTCTTCCATTTATAAGTCCTATCAGGATGCCATGGAGAAACAGGGGTACGAGGAGACGCATCCGTCCCAGGGCGATGTCTTTTCCCTTGGAAGTGCTTCCGTGAGGGTCATTTCTCCGATTTCTTATGGCCACGAGGACGAGAATGAGGATTCAGTGGGAGTGATTGTGGAAAATGGGGATAATCGTTTCTTTTTTGGCGGTGATATGGGGAAAACCGGTGAGAAACAGGTAATGGAATCCGGTGCAGATATTGCGGCAGATGTATTTCTTTTAAACCACCACGGTTCCTACCTGAGCAGCAGATTTCTGGAACAGATTTCCCCTTCCTATGCAGTGATAAGCTGCGGAGACGGCAACAGCTACGGACATCCCAGGCAGGATACCATAAAGCTGTTGGAGGATGATGGGATTCCCGTATTCCGTACGGACAAACAGGGAACGATCATTCTCCACAGTGATGGAAAAACAATATCCTGGGAACAGGAACCCTGCAACGATTATACACCCGGTACCAGGACTGCGAGCGGCGATAAAGAAGAGCCGTATGTGGAGGAAAATAACAGTGACGCAGAGCACTGCGACTATGTTTTGAACACACATACAAAGAAGATTCACCTGCCTTCCTGCTCGTCGCTGAAAGGAATGAAGGAAGACAATAAAGCTTATTATAAAGGCAGCAAAGACGAGCTGATAGATAACGGATATGAGGCATGCGGGAATTGTAAGCCATGAGGCTGATAAAACAGTGTTGATTTCGGTATACTATAGACATTAATTTTACGGAAAATGTGCATGAATACAAGTGATTTTTTGTATGTGCAGATGGACAAGGTAATTAAATGCTGTTTAATCACTGTAAAAATGTCAGTTTGCAAGAAGTATTGAAATGTATGTCTGCAATAGGACCGCAGTGATGTTTTTAAACCGAAGATTGAAACAGTAATGGGCAGAGAAGGAGAGCAAAAGGCATAATGCAGATAAGAAATGAATTGCAATCTGATTACAGAGAAGTAGAGGAATTAACCCGTAAGGCGTTTTGGAATTTGCATTCCCCGGGATGTAATGAACACTATCTCGTGCACGTGATGCGTAACCATAAAGATTTTATACCAGAATTAGATTTTGTGGCAGAATTGGACCATTCCATTATTGCAAATATTATGTATACGAAAGCAATGCTTAAGGATGAAAACGGACGTGAAAAAAATATTTTGACATTTGGACCGCTAAGTGTACTTCCCGAATACCAGAGAAAAGGCTACGGCAAAATGTTATTGGAACACTCTTTCAAAAAGGCTGCAGAACTCGGTTATGACACAATTGTAATATTTGGAAACCCGGAAAATTATATAAGCAGTGGTTTCAAGAGCTGCAAACATTATAATATCTGCGTTGGTGATAATATTTTTCCGACAGCTTTATTAGTAAAGGAACTATGTTCAGGGGCTGTTCCTAAGGGCAGATGGACTTTTCACGAAAGTCGTGTTTATGAAATGGATAACCAGGCTGCGGAAGAATTTGATAAAACATTTGAACCCTGTGCAAAAGAGTATAGACAGAGTCAAGAACTTTTCTATATCTATAGCCACTCTCAAGTGTTTTGACAAAAGTTATTGGGAGCTGGTATAGGATGTTTTATCGGCTTAATCTGCGGATGAGAATAAGGGCAGTTTAAAATTCCCATCTACTCATATGGAGACGGTTTGTTATCCGGCCGGACTAAGTTTTTCGAAGCTCAGTATCATTCTCAAAGAGGTTATAGGCTGGTGCGGATATCGGGCAAAAAGTATAAGCATTGCTGTGGTAAGAAAAAAATAAAACGATGTTCCTTCAAGAATATAAGAAAGACAAGATGCGGAGGCAGTATCCCGAATCTTGTCTTTTTCTTTAGGCATTTATGGTGGGTTTAGTCATCGACTAATATAGCATTTGGATAGATATGTTCCATACGTTCATCGGTAAAATGTTTATCCAGAAAACGTGTAACTGCATTTTCGGCAGACGATATATTGGAGTGGCGTTCCGTGTACCGGTTAAGCGCAAGGCCTGACATGATCATGTTGAATACCATGAACAAGATCATAAGCCATGTGATGGGAACTCCGGCTTTTTTCGGGATTTTTTCTATCAGTGCGGACAGCCGCGGGTAAAGAATTTTCAGCCAGATGACTGCGGCAATGCCCCAGAAAAAACAGTAAAGCAGGTTGATACGGCCTCCCAGATTAAAAGGAATGTCACTGTAATCCCAGAACACAGTACCGAAAACCAGCTCTGTAAACACACTGCATATGTATTCATAAGCTCCGCCTAATACGGTACCGAAGATAAAAATATAACTGTCACTGCGATTGCGGTATTGATACAAAATAGCAGTCAGCAGTACACATCCCAGGCCCCATACAATGCTGAACGGTCCGTAAACGACACTGCTGCGGCTCATTAATTTACCGGTAGTTGCAAGGCAGAAAATGGTTTCCGTGATATCTCCAAGAAAAGCTCCGAGGAAAAACAGACAGACCAGCTTGTAGAACGAACAGCCGACGGCAAATACACCGGCGCGCTCTTTTGCTGCCTCAAGCTGTCGTTCCTTTTCCTGTCTGGCAGCTAATAATTCTTTCGCCTCCAGGTTGGGATAAGCCTTAGCCATATGCTTCTGTACCCATCCGGTCAGCCCTTCACCCATCATATCTGCAGCCTTTTGCAGATTTTCAGATACATCCTCAATGATAGAGAGTTTTCGCAGCCTGGAATGAACGGCTTTGATAGCCATAATCGTTCCTGCCAGATCGAGACAGAGAACCACGTACAGGACAATTAACAATATGGTTCCCAGGTTGGAGGGAATCAAGACAAGCAGTTCCTTCAGGGATGGGTTGATAAAGGAAATACAGACTACGGCGGAGATTCCCCACACAACCGTGTATGGCAGGTTGACATAACCTCCAAACTGAAATCTTTTCCGTGAGTAATCCCACCATTTCCGGTGGAATATTTTCTCCAGAACAAAACCGGTAGAAAACGTGATAACAGATGAAAGAATCACCCCGCCCAGAAAAAGAAAGAACAGGTGATTTCTGAGTTCGGGCAGAAAGACCGCAAACGCCACTGCCCCGAAACCATAAGCCGGACAATAGGGACCGAATAAAAAACCTACGTCAATGAACCGATGCTCCCTGACCGCCGCAACCGACGTACCGATTGCCCAGCCAATGAAAGAATAGAGTAAATAAAACCATAGAAGTTGGTATAGTGTGTAGTTCAAGTTATGCCTCCTTTTGGGTGATGCCGGATGATGAGGGTTTTAGTATACCATAAACGCGGGGGGAAGGGATGTCAAGTGTAAGTGGAGGGAGAATTTCCGGTGTGGATTGAGAGGGAGCATGGATTTATTGGGAGATTCGCACTTGTAGTGGGGCTGAAAATGGGGAGAAGGGTTGGTGGGGAGTGAGAGGAATCGGTGGAAATTAATTGTAAATATGAGGATAATGTGATATTATATACAAGATGTAGTGAGGATGTTTGTGTATTTTTGCTATCGCTGCCTGCGCGGTGGCGTGGATTGAAATAGGTTGACGTTAAAGACACCGGCATTGGAACCGTATCGCTGCTTGCACGGCAGCGTAGATTGAGTTAAACCTGCCCCCCCCCGGTGCCGATGTCCATATATGATCGCCCCTACGGCGAAATACAATCAAATAGCCTACACTACATTAACTAATAATTTGCATTGACATACAACCAAATTTCCCGGCATACATTGTAAAAACAACGTTTCCGGGAGATTTTTCCTTGAAAAGTTATATAGAAGAACGTGCTATATCCATAGCCAACTACATCATTGAAAACAACGCAACAGTCCGCCAGACCGCCAGGGAGTTCAAGGTGAGCAAGAGTACAGTTCACAAGGACGTAACCGAGCGTCTGCTGCAGCTTAATCCTTCACTGGCAAAGTGTGCCCGCAAGGTCCTTGACGTGAACAAGCAGGAGCGTCATATCCGGGGTGGAATGGCTACCCGGGAAAAATATCTGCACAAGGTGCAAAATTAACAAAAGAGACTCTTGTTTTGACAAAAATATGGGCGTATAATTGTTCCTATCAAAATACAAAAGCTTATTGTGAGGGGAAAACAAATGAATCGATTCTTTTCAAATGCGGATTTGCGGAAGCTGATCATACCGCTGATTATCGACCAGTTTCTGCAGGCGTTTGTAGGACTTGCCGATTCTATCATGGTGGCCAGCGTAGGCGAGGCTGCCGTGTCAGGTGTATCCTTGATCGATACGGTTATGGTATTGATCATCAACATTTTTACAGCACTGGCTACAGGAGGAGCCGTTATCGCAGGACAGTTCATCGGGAAAAAGAAAGCTGAGCATGCCTGCCTGGCAACCAACCAGCTGCTGTCCTTTACCCTGAAAGCATCCTGCATCATTATGGTGCTTGGATATCTTGGGAAGAACCTTATTATCAACGGAGTGTTCGGCAGGATTGAAGCAGACGTTATGTATAACTGCAATGTGTATCTGCTGATCGTATTTGCGTCTGTGCCCATGATTGCCCTGTACAATGCAGGTGCGTCTATTTTCCGTGCCATGGGAAATTCAACCATTGCAATGAAGACGTCCCTGCTTATGAACGCCATCAATCTGGGCGGAAATGCGCTGCTCATCTACGGATTCCACAGAGGTGTGGAGGGTGTGGCAATTCCCACACTTGTATCAAGAGGGGTTGCCTGTGTGGTAATGCTCTGTCTTTTAAATAATCAGAGCAGGATTCTGCATATCCACCATCCGTTTTCATTCAAAACAGACTGGATGCTTCTGAAGAAAATATTATACATTGGTATACCAAACGGTCTGGAAAACAGTATGTTCCAGCTTGGAAAAATTTTGGTGCTCAGTATTGTTACGGGATTCGGAACCGCGTCCATTGCGGCAAATGCTGTGTCCAACAATGTGGCTACATTTGCAGTCCTGCCGGGAATGTCCATAGGATTTGCGCTGCTCACAGTGGGAGCACAGTGTGTGGGAGCCAATGATTTTGAGCAGGTACATTATTATACGAAGAAATTGATGAAGGTCGCCTATATTTCCCTGATTGGAATCAATATACTGCTCATGCTTGTAATGCCCTTTATCATCAGGGCTTACGGACTGTCAGCGGAGGCCAGCGGCTACGCTTATAAAATACTGATATATCATTCCATATGCGTAGTGACCATATGGCCGTTGTCTTTTTCGCTGCCAAACACTCTGCGTGCAGCGGCAGATGTGCGTTTTACCATGCTTTTGGCCATTGTTTCCATGTGGATTTTTCGTATCGGATTCTCAGTGCTGCTGGGTGTAAAGCTTCACTGGGGCGTATTTGGCGTGTGGGTGGCTATGACGATTGACTGGCTGTTCCGCGCTGTCTGCTTTACCATTCGATATATCAGAGGAAAATGGCAGCATCAGTCACTTGTCTGAAGATATACATCTGTTTCGGATGCATTCATCCGCGGCAGTGTAATATATGAAAATACAAAAGGAGAAAATATCGATGAAACAGGATATGATTGTCATTCTTGACCTGGGAAGCACAGAGAACACCGTACTGGCGAGAGAAATCCGTGCTATGGGTGTTTACAGTGAGATTTATCCCCATGATATTACAAAAGAAGAGCTGGAAAAGCTCCCGAATGTGAAAGGTATTATCATTTACGGCGGGCCAAACCATATAGTTGACGGCGTTCGCATTGATGTAAGACAGGAGATTTATGAAGCTGGCAGTCCGGTAATGGCAATTGACCATGAACCGGCGGCCTGCAGTGAGAAATATCAGGACCTGAGCGAGGAACAGAGGGCTGAGATCCTGAAAAAGTTCGTTTTTGATACCTGTAAAGCGGAAGCAAACTGGAATATGAAAAATTTCGTCGCTGACCAGATCGAGATCGTCAGAGAACAGGTTGGCAATAAAAAAGTTCTTCTGGCATTATCCGGCGGTGTGGACAGTTCTGTAGTTGCAGCACTTCTGATCAAGGCTATTGGCAAACAGCTTACATGTGTCCATGTAAACCACGGCCTTATGCGCAAAGGAGAATCTGAGAGCGTAGTGGAAGTATTCAAAGACCAGATGGATGCGAATCTGGTTTATGTGGATGCCTCTGAGCGTTTCCTGACAAAGCTTGAAAATGTAGATGATCCGGAGCAGAAGCGTAAGATTATTGGTGCTGAATTTATCCGTGTCTTTGAGGAAGAGGCGAGAAAGCTGGAAGGTATTGAGTTCCTGGGACAGGGAACCATCTATCCTGATATTGTTGAGAGCGGAACCAAAACGGCTAAAATGGTGAAATCCCATCACAATGTAGGCGGCCTGCCGGAAGATTTACAGTTTAAGCTGGTAGAGCCTTTGAAACAGTTATTCAAAGATGAAGTGCGCGCATGCGGCATTGAGCTGGGACTTCCGGAAGAAATGGTGTACAGACAGCCGTTCCCGGGTCCGGGACTGGGCGTGAGATGTCTGGGCGCGATTACCAGGGAACGTCTGGAAGCAGTACGTGAATCCGATGCGATCCTTCGTGAAGAATTCAAAAATGCAGGACTGGATAAAAAAGTCTGGCAGTATTTTACAGTGGTTCCTGATTTCAAATCCGTCGGTGTGCGTGACAATGCCAGATGTTTTGAATATCCGGTAATCATCCGTGCAGTCAACACTGTGGATGCCATGACTGCTACCATTGAGGAAGTTGACTGGAAGGTACTTCTGAAGATCACAGACCGTATCATGAAGGAAGTTAAAAACGTAAACCGTGTCTGCTATGATATGAGTCCAAAGCCGAACGCTACGATTGAATGGGAATAATCCAAAACGCTGAGGTCAAATGTGGAGATATTTGTGGTTAAACTTACAAATTAAAACGAAAGAGAAATGTGGGTAAAATATGAACAGTAAAATGTTTCAAGAACCAAAGGCTCCTGTAAAACTGCCGGTCATGGAAGACGTGTCTTCTGTACTGGAAGCTGCGAAGGTTTCTGAGGAAGAAATTACAGGCTGCTGTTTTAAAGGAGTGTTTATCACTAAGTTTGATGGGAAACTGCTTCGTTTCAAAAGGGTAGCTTTTGAAAACTGTAAGTTTATCGGCTGTTTTTTCGATGAGGCCAGTTTCACTGATGTACGTTTTAAAAACTGCGATTTTTCCAACACCAGCCTCACGGATGTCTATTTTAAGAGATGTTCCTTTCAGTCCTGCAAGGCAGTTGGAGCTGATTTTTACGGCAGCCTTATGCGGCATGTGTCATTTCTGGAATGTAATCTTTCAGATATGAATCTGGACGCATCCAGAATGAGCTATGTTAAAATAAAGGACACGAATATGGAAGAGTCAAGCCTGAGCAAATGTGGGCTGGACAACATGGACTTACATCAGGTAAAGTTTGCCGGCACCAGCTTTTTCAAGACTGCGCTCAAGGGCGTGGATATGTCTGACTGTGATATGGACAAAATCATCATATCCGACGGCAAGGAGGAACTGAGAGGTGCTGTGCTCAATATGTCGCAGGCCATAGTCTGCGCAAAGCGGATGGGAATTGTGATCAAAGAATTCGAGACAGAAAACTAAATAAAAAATTAGCATTGACTAATGGGCCTGCTCTGGCATAAAATAACATAAACTTCTTTGCACTGCATTTATACTACAGTACAAACTGAGCAGGCACGGATGCTGGGCATCCGTATAGCCGGGTCACTTTTAGTGACAGCAGATGAGCATAGGGCATCTGTGGGACAGTAGATTACTTTATTGTTCCGCAGGTGCTTTTTAAATGGTTGGAAACAGCCCGGGTATTAAGAAGCAGCAGAGAAAGTTATGCAGTATCAAAGAAACAATACCGGGGAGGATTTAAAATGGAACAGGTAAGGAAAGAATTCGTTACGGATGAAAAGGCAAAGAAAATTGCACTTCATGTATCCGGAGTCAGTGTGGCAGGTAATGTGCTGCTCTCTCTCTTTAAACTGCTTGCAGGTATTATCGGTCATTCCGGTGCTATGATCTCTGATGCGGTACATTCTGCTTCCGATGTATTTGGAACTATCATCGCAGTTCTTGGAATCAGCATTTCCAAAAGAAAATCAGATGCCAACCATCAGTACGGACACGACAGACTGGAGTGTGTGGCTGCCATTGTGCTGGCTGTGATCCTGCTGGCCACGGGGCTTGGAATCGGGATCAGCGGTGTGGAAAAAATCATAAAGGGAAACAGTAAAGGGGCAGCGATACCGGGCGTTATCGCACTTGTGGCAGCTGTCGTTTCCATTGTGTTCAAGGAGTGGATGTATTGGTATACCAGAGCAGCAGCCAAGAAGATCAATTCCGGCGCTTTGATGGCAGAAGCCTGGCATCACCGTTCCGACGCGCTTTCTTCTGTCGGAGCATTTGCCGGTATTTTGGGCGCAAGATTGGGTTATCCTATTTTAGATCCCATTGCCAGTGTGATTATATGTTTATTTATAGGAAAAGCGGCTTATGATATATTTAAGGATGCCATAGATAAGATGGTGGATAAATCCTGTGATGATGAGACTCTGGAACAGATGCGCGGCATTATTTCAAAACAGGCCGGCGTGCTGCATATTGATATGCTGCATACGAGGCTTTTCGGAGCAAAAATGTATGTGGATATTGAAATTTCCGCGGATGGCACGCTTTCCCTTGAGGAAGGACATGAGATAGCCCAGAAGGTACATGATGCCGTTGAAAAGGAGTTTCCGCTGGTAAAACACTGTATGGTTCACGTAAATCCCGTATAAAATACAGTTAAGTAAGGTTCACGAAGAATGCGGCTTTGCAGGGGCGATTTTTGTCAGATATTCTGTTTTTAAGATATGGAAGGGAAAATTTCTTGTAAATTGAAGCGGGATATTTTATAATGAAATCTAGTTTTGAGGAATGCAAAAGAACAGGAGGGCACTTTTTTGAAGAGAGAAACCGTAATTGTACTTGATTTTGGCGGCCAGTATAACCAGTTGATAGCAAGACGTGTTCGGGAATGCAATGTATACTGTGAGATCTATTCTTACAAGACAGATATTGAGAAAATAAAAGAAATCCAGCCTAAGGGAATTATTTTTACCGGAGGTCCTAACAGCGTGTATCTGGAGGATTCTCCCACATATACAAAAGAAATCTTTGAGCTGGGAATTCCGGTTCTGGGAATCTGTTATGGTGCGCAGCTTATGATGCATCTGTTAGGCGGTCAGGTAGGCACAGCGCCTGTCAGGGAATATGGAAAGATCGAGGTTACGGTGGAACAGTCTTCCAAGATGTTTGAGAACGTGTCCGAGAAGACAATTTGCTGGATGAGTCACAATGACTATATTGCGAAAGAAGCACCGGGATTTGAGATCATTGCCCATACATCGGACTGTCCGGTTGCAGCAGTGCAGAATCCGGAAAAGAACCTGTACGCGGTTCAGTTCCATCCGGAAGTGCTGCATACACAGGAAGGGAAGAAAATGCTTTCCAATTTTGTTTATAATGTGTGTCAATGCTCCGGTGACTGGAAGATGGATTCCTTTGTGGAGGAGAGCATCAATGCCATCCGTCAGAAGGTTGGAGACGGCAAAGTGCTGTGCGCGCTTTCCGGCGGTGTGGACTCCTCTGTTGCAGCGGTTATGCTGTCAAAGGCAGTTGGAAATCAGCTTACCTGTGTGTTTGTGGACCATGGTCTTTTAAGGAAGAATGAGGGCGATGAGGTTGAGGCGGTATTCGGACCGGAAGGCCCTTATAACCTGAATTTCATCAGAGTAAATGCGCAGGAACGTTTTTATGAGAGATTAAAAGGTGTGGAAGAGCCGGAAGATAAGCGGAAAATTATCGGTGAAGAGTTTATCCGCGTATTTGAGGAAGAGGCGAAGAAGATCGGTGCGGTTGATTTCCTGGTGCAGGGAACGATTTATCCGGATGTTGTGGAGAGCGGAGTGGGCGGAGAGTCCACTGTGATCAAATCTCACCATAATGTGGGCGGCCTGCCGGATTACGTTGATTTTAAGGAGATTATCGAGCCGCTCCGTGACCTGTTTAAAGATGAGGTGCGCAAGGCCGGCCTTGAACTGGGGATTCCGGAGTATCTGGTGTTCCGTCAGCCGTTTCCGGGCCCGGGTCTTGGTATCAGGATCATTGGAGAGGTAACTGCGGAAAAAGTGGAAATGGTGCAGGAGGCTGATGCCATCTGGCGTGAGGAAATCGCCAATGCAGGACTGGATAAGGAGATTGGACAGTATTTCGCAGCATTGACGAATATGAAATCAGTGGGCGTTATGGGGGATGAGAGAACCTATGACTATGCAGTGGCGCTGAGAGCGGTTACTACTACGGATTTCATGACAGCTGAGAGCGCAGAGATTCCCTGGGATGTGATTGGGAAGGCGACAAGCAGGATTGTGAATGAAGTGAAGCATATTAACAGGGTTATGTATGATTGTACGGGGAAACCGCCGGCTACGATTGAGTTCGAATAGAGGGTTTGTTCTGATGTAACTTCTGTTATCCTGTTTGGGGCAAAAAACGTTAGCCTGATATAATAAGAAGAAAAAAGTCTCGAATCTTTAGAGAGAATCTAAAGTTCGGGGCTTTTTTGTTACGGCAAAAAGCTCCACAAACCCAGTAAATACGGGGGTTGTGACGAAAGTCGTTACGAACCTTCGAGACGAGATATGCTGGGAGAGGGATGGGGGTAGTAAGGGGTAAGGGAGAGGATGTAGAGGATGATGGAATTTACACATTGGAGGATAATGGGGAGTGCATGGGAACAGGGTTTGTTTTCGGGCAAAGGTGATTATCCTGTTTGGGGCAAAAAACGTTAGCCTGGTATAAAATAAGAAAAAAGTCTCGAATCTTTAGAGAGAATCTAAAGTTCGGGGCTTTTTTAGTTACAGCGAAAAGCGCTATAATCCTTGTAGAATCAGTATTTGTGGCGGGTATAAGTGCAACAAATTGAAGAACCCAGCCTTTATGCGGGTTTGAGGCATCTTGAAAAGTGGTTTGATAAGAAAATGATAACACTTTGCTAAATCTATTTGTTTAGGAAAAGCAAGTGGTTTTTAATAAAAAGTAACAATGCACACTCATCAGGTTTACAGATTTTCAGCTTTAACAAAGATGTGATTCCTGGCATGGTTTCATCAAGGCTATTTAAATATTTTACTATAGCATCCATATCCGAAAGGGAATGATGCATAATAAATGGTTTGGCACGTATGCTGCCATCTGAACGCTTCAAGGTCCATTCATATTTGCTAGTTAAACAGGAGCAGATAAACTGTCATAATTTGCTGAATCGAATGCAGGAATATGAAGGCTGGCTAACACATTTATCTTCGGGCGTGGTATCCCAATTTGAAATTCTGTTAGACAATCGCCTTCAATATAAAAGAAAAGTGAAGGCAGTTAAAACCCTCACTTATATATTACGAATTTGAATTTCACGAATTGCTGATATAGCGGACAGATATTCTTTTATGGCATAAAAACAGTCGTTGCGGTGTAAATCCAAAGAGGATGTTTTTGTTTGTAATATTTTTTACAAATCTATTGCAAGCAATAGATTTTTACAGTATAATCCCATTTGGGATTTGGATGGAGGTGTTGTTTATGAAAAATAAATCACTAAATCTTATCAATGATATTAACAGGGCAATTATTCAAATCCGTGGTATTTATTCTGCATGGTCTGCTGAGCATGGAATCAGCTATCACGAAATGCTTGTGATATACACCATTCGGGAGTTTGGATTTTGCACGCAAAAACAAATATGCGACAGTTATCTGCTTCCTCGCCAGACCATAAATAACGTCATAACCGGATTGCGAAAAAAAGGAGTGCTGGTATACAGTCGTGAACACTCAATCGGACGTGAAAAGGCCTTTATGCTCTCAGAAAAGGGAGAAGAATATGTGACACCGTTACTAGCTTCGCTGGATGCGATGGAATCCGGCGCTTTAGCACAGTTCGGCAGTGAAAAGCTGTCTGCTCTGACACATCTTTTGTTAGAATATAACAAAGCTTTGTATAAAACTATGGATGAAACGAAGGAATAAAATATGGATACAATTGAATTATACAAAAAAGAAAAAATCAGCAGAATCCTTCTGAAATTGGCACCTCCTGTAATGCTGGCACAGTTGATTCAGGCACTGTATAACATCATAGACAGTCTGTTCATCAGTAGATTCTCCGACAGTGGCTTAACGGCACTGTCCATCATTTATCCGCTTCAGCTGTTGATGATCGCTCTTGCGGTGGGAACCGGTGTGGGTATCAACACTGTCATTGCGGCTAAGCTGGGCGAAGGTCGGGAAAAAGAAGCCGATGAATATGCCGGTGTTGGAATGCCTCTTGCGATTCTGCTATGGTTTCTGTTTGCTCTGATTTCATGGCTCGTCATGCCTACCTATGCGAGAATGTCCACCGAATCTGAAGCAGTCATCCAGGATGTGATTGCTTATGGAAGAATTGTCTGCGTGTTCAGCTTTGGTTTGTTTTTGGAAAGCATCTGGACAAAGATTTTGCAGGCGGGCAGCGATATGAAAACGCCTATGGTGGCGCAGATTGCAGGAGCTGTGACAAATATCGTAATCGACTCGCTGTTAATCTTCGGTATGTTTGGTCTGCCCCGGATGGGCATCGCCGGTGCTGCGGTTGCCACTGTTGCAGGACAGATTGTTGCGGCGCTAATCGTTATGAAAAAAGGTTTTCATCCATCTCCGGCAAAAGAAGTCTATCCCCGCTATAGTGCAAGGATCTTCCGTTTGGGAACGCCCAATATCCTTATGCAATCCGCATACACCTTTTACATATTGGGGTTGAATTTGATTCTTGCAGGATTTTCTGATCAGGCCGTTACGGTATTAGGACTTTACTATAAGTGGCAGACCTTCTTTTTTATTCCTCTTAACGCAATGCAGACCTGTATCGTGCCCGTGATTAGCTTTAACTATGCCGCCAGAAATATTGACCGCTGCAAAAAGACCCTGACAACGTCTATTGGTTGCGGTCTTGCGTTTATGGCGTTGGGGGTACTGTGCTTTATGTCTATTCCGGAATCTCTATTGAGCGTGTTCACTTCGGATGCACTGGTCATTGAAATTGGGCGTGTTAGTTTTCGCATCATCGCAATCAGCTTTCTTCCGTTGGTCACTTCGCTGATTTTTCCGGTATTTTTTCAGGCGGTGGGTTATAGTCTGAAAAGCTCAGCGTTGACTGTGCTTCGTACCATGATACTGTTTGTGCCGTTGGGATATGTATTTTCACGATTTGGACTCAACTGGTTTTGGCTCACCTTCCCGGTTACGGAAATAGTCACAAGCATTGTTGGTTTTATTTTCTATCGACAGTTCCTGGAAGCAGACTATGTGAAGAACAGAAAGCCGGAGCTTCCTGTTCTCGGTTCTGTTCCAGCTTTGCAACCCTCCAGACCAGGGGTTATAATCACCATAGCAAGGCAGCATGGTTCCTCTGGCAAGCAGATTGGCAAGTTGGTAGCGCAGCAACTTCATATTCCTTTCTATTACAAAGAAATGATTGCCTTAGCAGCCCACGAAAGTGGATTGGATACGGAGTTTATTTCTGATATTCACAAGAATTCGCCAGATGTGCTTCGAGACTTGTACCTCAGCACCGGTGCAGTTCTTCATGCCATCGACGCACAGAGGAAAATCATTCGAAAGATTGCGGATAATGGCAGTTGTGTGATTGTTGGCAGAGCTGCTGACTATGTCCTATGGGACTATGACAATGTGATTCGTGTGTTTATACATGCACCGAAAGAATATCGCATTAAGCGAGTTATGGGGATATACAGCGATACCCCGGCAGAAGCAAAGCGAAATGTCAATCGTTCGGATAAGGCCAGAGGTGCCTATTATCGTCATATTTCCGGCAAACGTTGGGGTGATGGGAAAAACTATCAGCTTGTTCTGGATTCATCCGTTGGCATCGACAAGACGGTGGAAATGATTGTGAATTGTGTTGACAAACACACATCTGATAAAATGTAAAGCAAAATTGAAGTTGTGGAGGATAAGATCGTTTTGAGAATAGCTAATGGGATTGATTATATAGAACAAGTAAAAAATAAAATAGCAGAATATTCAACACATCTAGGCAGAGATTTATCATTTCAACATATTGATGAAGAACTTAGTAATCCAGCGATAAAGTATGCGCCACCACAAGGCGAACTTCTCGTTGCATTAGATGATGATGGGCAGGTAATCGGAATGGTTGCTTATCATAAACATACCGGTGAGAGATGTGAAATGAAAAGATTGTATGTTTCACCACAATACAGGGAAATGAAACTAGGACATAAACTTGTTGTTGCTATTCTTAAACATGCAAAGGATGCTGGATTTAAAGAAATGGTTTTAGATACTATTACACCATTACAAGCAGCAATTCATTTATATAAAAAAGTGGGATTTGAAGAATGTGAAGCATATTATGATAATCCTATGGATGATGTTATTTATATGAAGCGGTCATTATAGTTTTTCATTTGATAAGATGAATATGCACAGATAAGCATCAAACTTGTCGAGTTGGAAGATTGGATTTTTGAGGAGAAGATGTAATGAGAAAAACAGTTGGCATCATGCCACTTTATGATGATGAAAAAGAAAGCTATTGGATGCTGCCGGGGTATATGAAAATGCTGGAGGCAGAAAATGCGATACCGATGATGCTCCCCCTGACATCCAATGTGGAGGAATTGGATTATTTCCTTGAGATTTGCGGTGGCTTTCTGCTGACAGGAGGTCACGATGTTTCACCGAATTTTTATCATTGTGAGAAGAAAACTTGGTGCGGTGAATGCTGCGAATTACGAGATCAGATGGAGCATTATATCTTAACGAAAGCTGTGGAGCAAAATAAATCCGTTTTGGGGATTTGTCGTGGCATTCAATTTATGAATGCCTGTTATGAGGGAACCTTGTATCAGGATTTAGAAACTGAATATGCAAGCAATATCGACCACTATATGAAACCACCGTATGATAGGGCAGCGCATCAGGTTTTGATACAAAAGGACACTCCGCTATTCGATATTACGCACAAAGAAGAAATCGGGGTAAACAGTTACCACCATCAAGCTATTCATAGACTGTCGCCTGAGTTTCAGGTAACAGCAGTTTCCGAGGACGGTTTGATTGAAGGAATTTATATGCCTACTCACAAATTTGTGCTTGGCGTTCAGTGGCATCCTGAATTTTCTTATGAGAAAGACGATAATAGCAAAAGTTTAATACGGGCATTTGCGACTTCTATTTGACACTTTGTATTTTTTCAAAATAATAGTAAAATAAGACATAGTATGATAAAATTTATTATAACAAGCAGCAAATCAGAGTTCTGCCATCTCAAGATATTGAATTAAAAGCAATGTAGTTTAGGCTGCCCCAATTGGTCGCAGCGGTAGATAAGAAGGGAATTATAATGGAAATAAATAATAGAAAAAATCATATATCCTGTATTATAGTCTCTTTCATTACGCTTCTTTTTGCCATATGTTTTACTATGAATGTATTCTTTGGTGGTGCTGATAACCTATGTAAATTATTGGATAAAACAACTGCAATTGAGACATGGGCAATTTCAAAAGATATCGCTGCCAATGAAGATGGTGATAATACTACATATCTTAACGTTTCATATTTGAACGAAAATAATTCTTTTAATGAAACTATAACGAAGCATATATGTACAATACCCACGATTGCAGTTATCCCCAAAGGATTCAGCCTGCATCTGGTTCTTGTTATAGCTTTTCTCTTTTTCTTTTTAACCTTATTTAAGGCGTTACCGGATGAATGGACATTAGTTGATCAGAAGGTACGTTTGGACAATTGAATCAATTTCTTTCCCCTCGAACAAAGTATATATACTATCACAAGAATCCTTTACTGCAAGTGTGATAGTGTTCATAAGTCATTTTAAGATTCAAGGAATGGCTTTCTTTTTGTATGCAAACAGATGACCAATATAAATCGAATATTTATTGTGAGATTAAAGGAAAGCAGAGATTGAATTGGGGGAATGTAATTGAAAGAAAAATTATATAAATTATTTCTTGCCATAATGGTAAGCCTGTCCTTAACTTCAGGTCCCATAGCCCAAAATGAGATAGCTAAGATGCTTGAAGCTCTTTCAGGAACGAGTGATGCACAGGTCCGGGAACTGGATGAAGTAGGAAAAGAGTCTGAAGAAATAAAAAGAAGAAAATTCCAATACAAAATAATCTTCCGGTTTTTCCGTGGAAGATAAAGGAAAATTGGGTGAAGTCCAGGAACCAGGAAATTTTGGGTTCCCGGACTTTTTTATACACCATGACATTGGTATGCGATAAGCTTTTTTCATAAAGAGGTATATGATCATATGGGACGGTTCATCAGACAATCACATAAGTTGATAAAAAATGATAGAAATTTGATACAAAAGATATGTTTTATAAAGGCATGAATTGTTATACTTAAAACATGATGCAGGAGACAAAAAGTGTTATGATTTTTTTATAAGTATAAAAGCAAACATTTTAACTCAGGCATAAAACAATGTAAAGGAGAAGGAATCCATGAAAATTAAATATCTAGGTACCGCAGCAGCAGAGGGCATCCCGGCCTTATTTTGCAATTGTCCGATATGTACATATGCAAGAGAACACCGGAAGAAAGAAGTGAGAACGAGATCCCAGGCATTGATTGATGATAAGCTGCTCATTGATTTTCCGGCAGACAGTTATAAACATGCATTGGAAAATGAAATAGATTTGTCGGCAATTTCACATCTTTTGATAACCCATTCACATGATGATCATTTTTATCCTATGGATTTATTCATGCGTCATCCGGAATATGGAAAGAAATGGGGAGCTGAGCAGCTTCATATTTATGGAAACAGTGCGGTGATCTGTCTTTTAAAGGAGATGGCAGAAAGATTTTCCGTTGAAGACATATGGGAATATATTGTTCCCCACGAAATTAAACCATTTGACGTTCTGGAAATAGAAAATTACAGGATCACAGCATTGCCTGCCAGGCATATGCAGACAGAAGAGGCGTTATTGTTTTTGATTGAAAAAGAAGATACAGCCTTTTTATATGGCAATGATACCGGAATTCCGGGCGAGGAATTTTGGAAGGGATTAAAAGGCACAAAGTTAAATGGTGCCAGTATGGATTGCACGATGGGGAAGGAAAAATCAAAATACCATGGACATATGGGTTTTGGGGATATACTGGAAGTAAAGGAAAGAATGGAAAAAGAAGGGGCTGCCGATCAGGAGACTGCATGGGTAGTGACACATTTTTCACATAATGGCGGCTGGACATATGAAAGGATGATAGAAGACCTGAAAGATACTGTATTTCAGGCGGCTTTTGATGGTATGTGTATAGAAATAGGTAAGTAAAGCCAGGGTATTTCAGACAGGAAGTCTCAGATTTTATTCTGAGGCTTTCTGTCTGTAATGAATCAGGAATTATTACGAAAATGATTCGGAGAAACGCCGTACTGGGATTTGAATGCTCTTGAAAAATTAAACGCGTTTTCATACCCTACATTTGCTGCGATTTGCTGAATGGAGAGATTGGGATTCTTCAAAAACTCCAGTGCATGTTCCATACGGACCATACGCAGATATTCCTGAAACGGCATATGGAATGTCTTATGAAAAGACTTGCTCAAATAGGAATAACTCATAAAGAAACGGTCAGCTAAAGCTGAAAGCGTCAGTTCTTCCATGTAATGCGTATCCACATAATTCTTTACCATATCCAAAGAATTGGAAGACTCAGGATGCTGGGAAATTTGCTGTGAATACCTGATCAGTTTATTATGAAGGTAGTTTTCCAGACTCTCATAATCCGCAAAAGAAGAGAGAGGAGGACAGCGCTGGCTCAGTTCAAAATAGTTTAGTGTGGATAAGGCTGCACCCAGTACCTCGTTAAAGTAATGATAGAAAATGTTCAAATCTGGTATGGTGAGCTCTTCGATCTTTTTAAAAAAAGTAATGCGCTGTGCACTGTTGGCAATCAGGGAAGGTGTTTGGATAAACTGATTCATCATATGTTTAAGCTTTTGAGGAATACCCTGTTTTGCCATTGGCGTCATATCTGTAAAGAGATGTCCGTATCCCAGGGGAAGACGCAGACAGATATATTCCTGTGCCCTCTGAAAGTGCCGGGCAATACCGGAAATGTCGGAAGGAGACATCAGACACCCCACGCAGGAATCTTTGTTTGCATCAATAGTACCCAGAAGAAAATTTCTGAGGGGTTCATAACTTTCGGCAGCGCAGATCATAACAATTTCAAACTGTGATAACGTATTGCATAAAACATGGCCGATGGTATCATAAACCGCATTGATCTTATGATTCATTGCATCATAGGTCTGAGGGGAACGAAAAGCCAATATGGCAATACAACAGTTATCTTCAATTCCTTCATTGGCAAGACCGTCAAGAAAAGATGCGGGAGGAGTGCTGTTAGCGGGAAGCTGTGTCAGCTTTTGCAAAAGGTTTTCCGAAAGATGAAAAAGATTTTCCCGGAATTTGTGAGGTACATGAGGATAGCTTTGAAAAGCGGAGAAAGCTTTTGTGAGAACTTTGCACAGACTATCATTGAGAATCGGTTTTAGGAGATAGTCCATAGCCCCGTTTTGAAAAGCGCCTCTTACATAATCAAAATCATCATACCCACTGAGCACAATAAACTGAACGGGATGAAGTTTTTTGCTCAAAGCATGAATCAGGCTGATACCATCCATGCCGTTCATTTTGATATCAGTAAATACAATCTGAGGTTTGTAGGTACGGCAAATTTCCAAGGCATCTTCCCCGCTCAGGCAGGTTCGGATTTCGCCGGCTTCCGGAAAATTGAGCAGGCGAATCTTGTTATGCAGGCCCTCGCAGATATAATATTCGTCATCGACAATCAGGATATTGTACATAGTTCATTACTCCTCCTTTATTACGTCAGCCGGAATATGAATCATTATAGTAGTCCCATGGTGTTCCCGGCTTTCAATTGTAAGCTGAGCACGTTGGCTGTAAAAAAGTTTCAGTCGTCTATAGATGTTCTGCAGGCCGATAAAAGTACCGTTGGAAGAATCCAGTAAAGTTTCAGAAGGATGTTCCAGGCTGTATAATACCTCTGATAATCGGTCCGGTGACATGCCGTCTCCATCATCGCAAACCTTTATTTCCATAAAATCAGCCATTGGTTTAATGGAAATATGTATATGCAGGGAAGTGTTAGGCGATACCAATCCGTGTAGAATGGAATTTTCCAAAAGAGGCTGCAGTAAAAATTTAATAATCTGTATCTTTTGAACGGATTCAGGAACGTCCGTAGTCAAACGTAATTGATTAAAATAGCGGATATTGTACACGTTGATCAAAGAGACAGCGGTGCGAAGTTCAGATTCAATCGTCGCGTACAATCCGTCATTTTTTATGTTGTATCGGAGGATCTGTCCAAAAGATGCAATGGATTCTGCAAGTATTTCCTGGCCATGCTGGGAAGCGTATCCGGAAAAAATACTCAGTGTGTTATAGATAAAATGCGGATTGATCTGATATTGCAGAGCTTTTAGCTGAGCCTGAGTCTGAGTGGTTTCTTTCTCTACGGTTTCCTGTATCAGGGAATTTATCTTATCCAGTAAAATATTGTATCTGTGGGCAATCATACCGATTTCATCAGAACGCGTTTCCGGAATCTTTTCTTTAAACCCATGGGCAATGATTGCATCCATCAGATTCAGATCGGTGTGAAGCTGATGAAAAGATTTTCGGATAAAAATTGTTAACAGTATAAACTGAAGTACAGCAAATGAGGCCAGTACCAGGGAAAGACTGAACACAGGGCGGTTACTGGAATAAAAAGTAAGCGGCTGCGTGTTCATGATTATAATGTCAAAATGCTCCATCATACAGCAGATGTATTGTTCTTTGCCGGAGTTTATGAAAAACGGAGCGGAATTTGCATCATCATTAAGAAGCTCCTCCAGGTTTTGGGGTGGTTCTGCCCCGTAACCTTTTTGCGAGTCCTGAAACCAGGCAAAATAATTTCCGTTTTGCGAAGGACGAAACAGAGTCGGAAATATTTTGGACGGGGAGCATTCAAAAACAATATATCCCATACAGGAACCCTGGTATTCTGTATTGATTTTTTGTATGACCAGGATGATATTTTTGTCTGCAGAACTTGTGGAGTATCCGCAGGTATCATGAAAAACTTCAGTTTGTTTCGTATCGAGATAAAAAAGGCCAAATTCGCTTTCTGCTTCCTGAAACTGTTGAAAAAAATCCAGATTTACAAGCCGGTCTGCAGACCAGAAATAGCTGCCTTCCTCCTCCAGAGGAGTTGTTGTAAAAATGTTGGCTGTGTTGACACCCAGATTTCTGTATTTTAAAGAATATTTGATGGAAGCAATGATTTCGCCCAGATATTTTTCAGACCATACAGGAAATTTATTCAGCCCCATACGATAATGTTTTCCGAGATAATTATTCAGGGGTTGTGAGTAGGCAATATCTCTTGAAAGGTCTGAAATAGAAGTAAGAATATTATCCAGTGTTTTCGTTGTCTGTTCGATCGCTATGCCCTGTTCATGAATCAACTGTGTGTGTAATTCCCGTGTTTGTTTTTTATACAGATAGAAGGAAAAAAACAGTGTGGGAATCGTCAAAAAGAGCAGGGATAATATACATATTTTTTGAACCAGTGTTCGTTTGGTGAAAAGGCTCATAGGCACCTCCAATATATTGGAATAATGTAATAAATGATATAATTACTTCTAATATGTGGACATTATAACATAAGGCTTTTAATTTGTATGCATATCTATACCAAATGAACAAAAGAAGATATTCAATAGC
Organism: Blautia sp. JLR.GB0024; assembly: GCF_037000545.1. Taxonomy (NCBI): domain Bacteria; kingdom Bacillati; phylum Bacillota; class Clostridia; order Lachnospirales; family Lachnospiraceae; genus Blautia; species Blautia sp. JLR.GB0024. The sequence goes on from NZ_JBANBF010000002.1 coordinate 605,957, forward strand.
AAAAGATGATATGTAGATTAAGAAAGAAAGATGCTATACTTCAAATATAAATTTTAGAATATAAACAATTGCAGTTGGATGTGCAAAAGCTAAGTCCAATTGCACAAAAAAGGCGCAGGCCAAAACAGCAGCTGGGGGAAAGATATATGTTGGAAACATCGGTTAATACAGACTATAACAATGACTTGCATGATTGGGCAAGTATGGAACATCAGATATGTTGTCTGGCGGAGGCGGGTTTTACGCATACACAGTGGATCCATGACTGGTCGGATGAATATATGTACAGTAAAAGTGAAATGCTTCAGGCAGGAGCAGTTCTGAAACATTACGGAGTAAAGGGACATTCTGTTCATGCAACGGAGGGGGGAAGCCGAAAAGATTACACAAACGCAAATGAGTATTTGCGGCTGGCGGGAGCAGACCTTTTAAAAAACAGGATTGATCTGTGTACGCATATTGGAGCAAATGTAATGGTTTTACATATGCAGCTTCCATTTCGGGAATTTGAGAAAAATGAAAGTAATATGAAAGATTATTACCGGCAGGTGTACCGTTCCTTCGATGAGATACAGGGCTATGCGAAAGCGGCGGGGGTAAAAATTGCTCTGGAGAATCTTCTTCTGACACCTATGAAGTACCAGATTGATAAGTATGAGAGAATATTTGACAGGTATGATGATGATTTTATAGGATTGTGTTATGATTCCGGTCATGCCAGTATTATGAGCCAGGATAACTATTATGTATTCCTGGAAAAATATTATGACCGTCTCTATGCGACACACCTTCAGGATACAGATTCCATTGCACCCGAAAAGTTGAATGACGAGCGGGCGGTGGTGATGGCAGATGCTCACAGAGTACCATTTACCGGAGTGCTGGATTGGAATCAGATTGCCCGCTGGGTGGCAAAAGCTCCAATAGATCTTCCTGCGGATTTTGAGGTAGGGCTGAAATATGGAGAAGCATTTGAGTCCCATGAGGAAGAGATAAGTCTGCTGAAAGACTGTCATGAGAGAGCTCTCAGATTTCATCAAATGGTACTGGATGCAAAAGCTTCGGAAAGTGTTTATGATTGATAAGAGAATTTGAAGGGACGGCGGGAACTGTATTAAAAAAGCAGTTTCTGCCGCCCTTTTGTTTTGTGTCAATCGGATATGAATTGTATAAAAATACCATATGGTATGGAGCGGGTCCCACATATGCCTGTACGAGATGAACAAAAGAAGACATTCATTGGCAAATAAAGATATGTAAATTGAATAATGCGGATGCTACAATTCAGATATGAATTTGAGTATGAACAGAAAAGGGAAAGGAAAGTGAAAATATGCAGAAAGAGGGAAAAAGAAAAGTAAAAGTGCATTATTCACGGAAAGAGAATCTCACAGGGGTTATGTTTGTGGTGCCGGCGTTGATTCCGCTGCTTATCTTTTGGGTAATACCGGTAGTATGGTCCGGTGGGCTCAGCTTTACGGACTGGGATATGATGTCCGAAAATATCAACTTCATGGGTCTTAAGAATTTTGCCAGTCTGTTGAGGGACCCTAAATTTGGGGACGTACTGTGGAATACACTGGTTTTTGCAGTGGGGAGCACCGTTCCGACGATTGTCTTAGGTTTATTGGTAGCACTGCTGATGAATGGTGCAAGAAAAGGAACCGGGGTGTATCGTACCGTGATCTTCGCACCATATATCACACCTATGGTTGCAGTCAGTGTTGTATGGTCCTGGATCTTTGAACCACGTGTGGGAATTTTGAACTATATTCTGGGTCTCTTTGGACTTCCCGGCAGTCAGTGGACACAAAGCAGCAGTACAGCGATGCTCAGTGTTTTGATTGTGACTGTATGGAAGGGTATCGGTTGGACCATGATCTTTTATATGGAAGCGCTTCGGAAGGTTCCGCAGAGTCTGAAGGAGGCAGCAGCCATTGATGGCGCCAATGGATTTCAGCAGTTTTGGAAAGTTACGCTTCCAATGATATCTCCTACAACATTTTTCCTGGTTATCATGTCCAGTATCAGTTCACTTCAGGCCTATGACCAGATACAGGTACTGACACAGGGAGGTCCGGCAGGTTCCACCCGTACACTGCTGTATTATTACTATCAGGAAGCGTTCAGAAATTTTGAAACCGGAAAAGCCTCAGCGGTGGCAGTGGTGCTGGTGCTTATAACTGTGGTTCTTTCCTGGGCTGAGACTGAAATTTCCAAGAAAACCGTATTCTATAACTAGGAGGTGACAACAGTGACGAGAAAAAAAGGAATAAAGAATAGTCTGGTTCATGTGATTCTGGTTTTGACAAGTTTTTTAATAGCATTTCCATTTCTATGGATGTTCACCAATTCCATAAAGACGAAAAATGAAATCTGGGAAGTCCCGCCAAAGGTTTTTCCATCAGTGGCTCAGTGGATCAACTACGGAGATGCTCTGGCAGACGGAACATTTTTTAAATATATGTGGAATAGTGCTTACACAGCGGTTATTATTACAGCAGTGATCTTAATTAATTCAGCAATGTTTGCATATGCGCTGGTTCATATCCATTTCCGCGGAAAAAATATTTTGATCGCATTGATCATGATTACATACATTATGCCGGCCAGTACAACTTATGTGCCATCATATGTGATTTTATCAAAATTAGGATTGATGAATACCCACGCCGGCTATGTTTTTTCCAGTTGTGCCAGCATTTTTAATATCTTTTTCTTAAGAACGGTATTTACACAAATCAGTCCCGGTATTGTGGAAGCGGCACGTATTGACGGGGCAGGCCATTGGAAGATTCTATGGAAGGTAGTTGCCCCCATGTCAGTTTCATCATTTGTTACCCTGGGATTACTTTCCTTCCTGGGCAGTTATAATAGTTTTATGTGGCCTTCCTTATTGATTCACGATAAGGAAAAATACCTGGTGAGCATGGGACTGCAGGCATTCTTTACATCAGAGGGTGCTTATGGATTAAAGTGGGGAACTATTATGGCAGCATGTTGTGTGATCGTATTTCCATTGTTGTTACTGTTCTTTTTCGGACAACGTTGGATTTTAAACGGAATTACCAGTGATGCTGCGGTAAAAGAATAAAAAAGTTAAGGAGAAAACGAAAATGAAAAAACGAACAATTGCACTGACACTGGCAATGCTGACAATGGTATCAGCAGTCGGATGCGGAAAGAATGATTCCGGAAGTACAGCAAAGGGCGGAAACGAAAGCGCTTCAGGCCCGGTGGAAATTGAATTCTGGTACGGGCTGGGGGGAACTCTGGGTGAGACTATGGAAGAGATGATTGTTGCCTTTAATGAGTCACAGGATGAGGTTGTTGTGAAAGGTGTGGTTCAGTCGAGCTATGAGGAGACCAGTAAGATGCTGCAGGCGGCAATTGCATCCGGAGAGGTTCCGGCCTGTTATTTGGGAAGCCACATAGATTCCACTACGTTTGCGGAAAAAGGGGTATTGGAATATATGGATGATTATATTGCTGCAGATCCTGAGTTTGACAAAGATGACATTATAGAAGCCTTCATGGATTATTGCCGTGACAGTGAAGGCCATGTGTACAGCCTTCCGGTATGGGGAACTACACAGGTAGTTTACTACAGAAAAGATATGTTTGAAGAAGTGGGTCTGGATCCGGATGAAGTATTTGCTACCTGGCAGAATGTTGCTGATGCAGCACGTACGCTGCAGGAACATTATAAAACAGAGGAACCCAATTTCTTCGGATTTGAGCCAATGTCCGGACCTGACTGTCTGGTTGACATTGCATGCAGTAATGCAGGAACCATTGTAAGTGAGGACGAGAAAACCGTTACCTTTAACAGTGACGCATTTGTGGAAGCAATGGAATCTGCCCGCAAATGGATCAATGAAGAGAAAATCATGGGAATCCACTTTGGCGGAGACGGCTGGGAATATTGGTATAAGACCATTGATGATGTAATGCAGGGAAGGGCCGGAGGATATATAGGTTCCAGCGGTGACCAGGGAGATCTGGATTTTAATATTATTGCGGCTCATGTGCAGCCCGGATTTAACGACAACCCGCCAAAACCTTATGTAGACCCCATTACAGCGGCTATTGTGAAGAAAGCACCGGATGTTGAAAAACAGGCAGCTTTCAAATTCCTCACCTATCTTAATAAAGTGGGAACAAAAAACTTCTCTATGAGTGCAGGATATGTACCGGTACGCAGCTCAGTTAAAGAAGATGAAGAATATAAAGCATATTTGGAAAAGAATCCACAGGCACTTGTGCCGATCGAACAGGCTGAACTTGGACGCAGAAAGTGGCATGATATTACCGGTGGTGATGTAATGACCGCATTGTCAGATGCATGTGACCTGATCGAGATTGAAAATGTACCGGCAAAAGAAGCGCTGGATGACGCGGCAGTCATTGCACAGCAGGCATTGGATGAATACTGGGCAAATCAGGAATAAATAAAAATTATGAAAAATGCAGGAAAAAACAGTGCAGCAGCATTGGGTATGGTATGTTGGATCGTATATTTTTCTATCTATCTTGGACGTTTGAATTTTTCTGCAAGTATGGGTGATATGACTCAGACAGGATTGTGGGGGAAAACAGAGCTGGGAAGTGTTGCGGCGGCATTTTATCTGGCATACGGACTGGCTCAGATTCCCTGTGGCATTCTGGGAGACAAAATCTCGCCTAAGAAACTGGTTTCCATTGGTCTGATTGGGACTACAGCGGCCAATTTATTATTTCCGTTTGTTGACAGTGTTACAGGAATGCAGATTCTGTGGTTTCTAAATGGTGTATCCCAGGCCATGATCTGGCCGCCGGTGGTAAAGATGGTGATAAATCTGACTTACGGACAGCAGTCGGTAAATATTATCTTAATGTTGTCATTTACAGCTCCGGCGGGAATGCTGGCGGCATATCTTCTGGATGCAGTTATGCTAAAGGCAGCAAACTGGAGATACTGTTTCTGGAGTGCCGGGATCTGGCTTGCTGCAGTTGTTTTGTTGTGGCAGATTGCAATTCCGATCATTGAGAAAAAAATTGAAAAAGTTCAGAAGCCAATTCAGAATACACAGCCCGGCAAAAGGCAGGTAAATAAAAAGGAAATATCTCTGGCAGCTTCCGGGGTTTTGTGGATGCTTGCTGCTACGTTTATCCATGGCGTATTAAAAGATGGACTGACAACCTGGATACCTACTTATCTGATAGAAAGATTTACCATCAGTTCGTCATTATCGGTTATTATTTCTATGGTGATTCCCATAGTGAATCTGTCCGGTGTCTATATGGCAGGATATGGGAACCGGACGCTTTTTAAGAATGAAACCAAGACCGGAGCAGTTTTCTTTGGGGTTTCTGTTGTATGTATTGTTTTGATGATGACAGGACTTTCCCTTCCGGGAAGTATGGTGGTATTTGCAGTGGTTACCAGTATGATGACAGGAGTAAATACATTGTTTGTCAGTTTACTGCCCATGCATTTCCGTGGTGAAGGTAAAGTATCTACCGCAACCGGGGTTTTAAATGCCATTACCCACCTGGGAAGTGCAGCTGCCAGTATCCTGTTCGGCGTGCTGACAGAAAAGTTTGGTTGGGGCGGAACAGAATTTGCCTGGTGTCTGTGTGGAATTGCCGGGATGTTCTGCTGTATAATCCCTATAAAACGCTGGGGGATAAACAGAAAGAATATTTATACGGAATACTGATAACAGTCCGATTAAAATTATGAGGAATCAGGAATAAAAAATTAAGGTGTACAGATCTGTGATAAAAATCTGTACACCTTTTTATCGGTGCAAGAGAGGAATGGAAAAAGCCACATAATACGGAGATAAATATTAAAATTTACACATAAAATTCACAGAAACACAAGACAAAAAGGAAGTTTTTGTTTAAAGTATAAATAAAAGAGTTGAGATAAACGAAATTCTATAAGGAGGAACAACAGATGTTTTTGACACTGGACAAGTTTGAAAGAAGAGTAAGCGAACTGGGCCGGCGCAGATACTTTAGCCATCAGTGCATCGCGCCGTTCATATCTATGGAGGGAAATCTTCCAAAAGACGAGAGCTATTGCGGGCTGCCGGAGAAAATAGAGGGTCCGGAGTTCGGAATCAACGATTCCTTTGTGGGAAGAGACCGTTATCTGTGGATCGAAAAAGAAGTGAAATTGCCGGAAGCAAAAGAAGGCTGTGAAGTAGTTGGTTTATTTGACTTTGGTGAGACCGGAGGCGGATACAACAGCGGATTTGAGTCCCTGCTGTATGTGGATGGACATCCTTATCAGGGTGTGGACACCAACCACAATGAAGTTATTTTCCGGGGGGAGGAGGGAAAAGCGGTACGTCTCACATTCCTTCTCTGGACCGGATTGGAAGGGGGCGGCGCGCACCGCACCTTTTTCCATCAGTGTAAACAGGCGGATGTGGCGTATCTGCATAAGACCACAGATGAGCTGTATTATTTTGCAAAAGCCATCACCGGTACACTGCGGCTGATGCCGGAGGACAACGAGCAGTATGTGAAGCTGAAAGCCGCTCTGGACCGGGTGCTTCAGTTTATCAACTGGGATGAGGAATATTTCTATGAGACAGTGGAGACCGCCTATGAGGTTCTGATGACTGAGCTTGACCAGATGGAGAAGCATACCGATGTGACAGTCAGCGTAGTAGGACATACCCATATTGACGTGGCATGGCTGTGGCGTCTGAAGCACACCAGAGAGAAAGCACAGCGATCTTTTTCTACTGTGCTCCGCCTGATGGAACTGTATGATGAGTTTATTTTCCTTCAGACCCAGCCTCAGCTTTACAAATATATCAAAGAGGACTGCCCGGAACTGTATACCAAGATCAAAGAAAAAGTGGCGGAAGGCAAATGGGAACCCGACGGCGGCATGTGGGTGGAAGCTGACTGTAACATTTCCTCCGGTGAAGCACTGGTGCGCCAGTTCCTCCACGGGACCCGCTTTATGGAAAAGGAGTTTGGAAAAAAATGTGAGTATCTGTGGCTGCCTGACGTATTCGGTTACAGCTGGGCGCTGCCTCAGATTCTGAAACAGTGTGAGATAGATACATTTATGACTACCAAGATCAGTTGGAACCAGTTTAACAGTATTCCTGATGACTTGTTCCGATGGAGGGGGATTGACGGCAGCGAGGTGCTGACTTACTTTGTAAATACTCCCAGTGAGGGACAGGACTCAGACACCAGATATGCCACATATAACGGAATGGTGACACCTCATGCAGTGATCGGAAGCTGGAAGAAATTTAAGAACAAGGAACTGAGCAGCGAGACGCTGATCTCCTATGGTTACGGCGACGGAGGCGGCGGTGTTACCAGGGATATGCTGGAACTGAGAAGAGCCATGGACGTGATTCCTGGTCTGCCGAAAGTAAAGGCTGTACAGGCGAAAGATTTCTTCCGCAGGATGCATGAGAATGTGGACAAAACGGATCGCTACGTCCACACCTGGGATGGCGAACTGTATCTGGAATACCACAGAGGAACGTATACATCCCAGGCATACAATAAGAAAACAAACCGCCGTCTGGAAAACAAACTGGCCCGGACAGAATGGCTGTCCTCTCTGTCTTACATCCTGGGCGGAAATTACGCACAGCAGGAACTGAATAAAAGCTGGGAGTGCGTGCTGCTTCACCAGTTCCATGATATTATCCCGGGCTCTTCCATCCATGAAGTTTATGAGGATTCCCATGTCAACTATGGTATCGCGGAGGAGAGGGCAGACCGGATAACAGATGATGTGCTTAAAATTGTTACAAAACCGGAAGCGCATATGTACAGTGTATATACCACCAATAGCTTTGGCGGAAAAGAGCTGGTTCTGATTCCTGAAGAAGGGACAGGAAGATTTGTGGATGAAAAGGGACAAAAGCTGGAAGCCCAGAAGACTGCGGGCGGATACGAAGTTCTGGTAGAAGCGGAACATTTTGGGGCGGCTGCCGTGAAGTTTGAGCCTGCCGAAGATGTGCATTTTGAAGCGGAAGATACTTCCGGCGACAGCTTTTCATTTGACGGAAATACACTGGAAACCCCAATCTACACCATTTCCTGGAATGAGGACGGACAGTTGACCGAGATTTTCGATAAAGAGGCGGACAGGTCTGTGCTGAAAGAGGGACAGCCCGGAAATGTACTGGAAATCTATGAGGATAAGCCCATTAATTACGATGCCTGGGATATTGATATTTTCTATACTCAGAAAAAAGAAACCGCAAAGCTGGCAGAAGCTGTAGAACTGGTGGAAAAGGGAGAGTTAAAAGCAGTGGTACGCTTTGTATTTAAGTACCACAAGTCCACCATCCGGCAGGATATGACAGTGTATAAAGATTCCCGAAGAATTGATTTTGTCACTCAGGCAGACTGGCAGGAGACCCAGAGACTGCTGAAAACTGCATTTTACACCAATATCCGTTCCACAAAGGCAGTCTATGATATCCAGTTCGGACATGCGGAGTGCCCCACCCACTGGAACACCAGCTGGGACTGGGCAAGATACGAAGTCTGCGGACATAAATGGGCAGACCTTTCAGAAAACGGATATGGTGTCAGCCTGTTGAATGATTGTAAATATGGATACAGCATCAAAGACAATGCTGTAAAGCTAAGCCTGTTGAAGAGCGCAGTTTATCCGGACACCACGGCGGATAAGGGGGTGCATGAATTTATTTATTCTCTGTATCCCCATATTGGAAATGTGACAGAAGGCGGGACCATCGAAGCTGCCAATCAGCTGAACCTGCCTGCACAGGTTGTTTCCGGTGTATTTACGGATTGGAGAAAGCTTGTGGAAGTGTCTTCGGACTGTGTGCAGATTGATGCAGTGAAGAAGGCGGAGGAGGAAGACTGCCTGATTGTAAGGCTGCATGAGTGCAGGGGCGGAAGAAGAAAAGTGACCCTTACTTCCCAGTTTGATGTAAAACGTATCGTGCCCTGTAATTTACTGGAGCATGACACCGGAGAGTCAGTGGAAGGCTCCAAAGTATCCTTTGAGGTTACGCCGTTTATGATCAAGACCTTTAAACTGTATCTGTAAAAGTGGAGAAAAAGGATTGTGAAAAACAATATATCTAACTATGAAAAGATGAAAAACCGTATGGCAGGCGTATTTTTGCAGTATGAACAGGAGAGAAGAAAAGGCAGATTATAATGAAGTCATGACCATATATGATGTGCTTTGTTATTCCAAGGAGAACTGTCATCTTGCGGATGAATGGGCAACAGTATTTTGACGGAAAAATAAATAAACTGGCCCGTGCCTGTGAGAAACTTGGGGGAAGAAAAATAAAAAAGGAAATGTAGGTTATGAACTTGCATTGTTTCCTTTTCTTCCCCTGTCCTTGTGTTTCTGGGAATCTGATGAGGACTTTCCCGTCAGTCTGCAGATTCTGACAGATAAGAATATCCTTGATTATATGCATTACGAAATGCTGATGTTTGCGATTACACATATGCTCAATTGCTGGAAAGAAGAATGTGAGCAGCATTTAATATAACAAAACATATAAAACTCTTGACAAAAATTGTAAACGCGTTTACAATCTAAATAAAAGTAAACACGTTCGCATTTTAAAAGAAAAACAATATTCCTTGACGCCCACCCCAAAGTAAGTTACTATTCATTATGAGTTAATGCGTTCACAATTTTAACTACAATGATATATCTGCAATTACAGAAAAATACATACGATATGGCTGTTTATGAAAAAGGTTATGAAACAAAGAGACGTTTGATCATGTCAATGTACAACAAATTAAAGGTACAGGATGCATCAGAAATTACTGTACGTGAGATCGCGAAGGAGAATCAATGTTCCCCGGCTGCGTTGTACCGGCATTTTGAAAGTCTGGAATATTTGATCATCCTTGGCTCCATGAGATTTTTTATCGACTACATGGTTGAATACGGTCATCTGATGGATTCCAACAATAATCTGATGGATTCCTACATTAAAGGATGGAAATTATTCAACAAGTATGCATTTGAGAGGCCCGATCTGTATTACCGTCTATTGTGGGGGCAGTATAACGCCATGTTTTCCGATGCGTTGGTGGAATACTTTGAGTTGTTTCCGGTGTCAGGTTCGGAACGGTATCCTGCGTATTTTTATACGCTGCTTTTTACTGAGGATATCATAGAGCGTGATTTTCTGATGCTGAGGCGGGCCGTGAATTATAATTTGTTATCTTATGAAGATGCTGTTTATTTCAGTAAATCCAATACACTGATCGTCAAGGGAATGCTTGAGATGTATATGGGGCGTGATTTGGAAAGCAGAAGGCAGGGAGAGCAGGAGTGCAATGAACTCCTTCTGAAAAATCTTGAAAAGGTTTATGTTCCATCTGAACATGGACTTTAAATGCGGGGAGGGATAAGAGTATTGATTTTAATTGCAGGCAGGTGAACGCATTGGCTATTTTTTTGAAATAAAAAGTGAACACATTTACAATTTATGGCGAACTGAGAATATCCTGTATAAATATTCGGTTGAAATGTAATGGGGAATACAGGCTTTAGGGAAAAAGGAGGAGGTTTCTATGGTAATTACAGGTAAGAAACGATGGTTTGTGCTGGTGATAGTATCTCTGATGGCGGGTGTTATGGTGTACGTGCCGTTTTTGCGCTACAGTTATTATGATCAGATGGTTATGCTGTTTTCTGAATATAAATCGGTTGCGTCTGCAGCCAACGTAAATGAATTTATCGGTGATTTTAGTTTCTGGTTTGGCCTTGTCTGTACGATCGGATATCCGATAGGCGGGATTCTGGTAGATAAGTTTGGTGAAAAATGGCTGCTGATCATCGGTTCCGTCATGATGGGGGCATGTTCTTTCTGGTTTGGTCTGGTCCCAGATAAACTGTCTATTATAATTATCCATGTGTTATATGGTGTGGGCACCAGCTTCTTCATCTGGAATGCTTATCTGAAGACCACACGTAAGATGGGAAATGCGTCCGAGCAGGGTTCCATGTTCTCGACTTCTGAATTTGTCAGAGCGATCATGGGCATGCTCCTCGGTTTTCTGGGTGTTGCCCTGTTAAACCGAGCGATTATGCCGGGCAATACAACAGACCTTCAGGTGCTGGGGGCACAGTGGAGAAATATGCTGTTTTTCAACGGCGCTCTGTTTTTAGTATTGGCTGTCATCGTATTTTTTGTGGTTCCCAATAACATTATTGGAGCAGAGGACGCGGAACTTGCCGCCTCCGGAAAAGCTGCGCTGACACAGGAGAAACTGACTGCGGCGTCTGTTCTCAAAGTGCTGAAAATGCCCGGTACATGGCTGTTGTCGCTGCTGATCTTTTTCTGCTTTTCTTTTACCTCAGCGGCAAACGGATACCTTGGTTCCTATACGGTAAATGTCCTCGGTATATCCCAGACACAGGCGAGTACATTTGCAGTTGTCCGAAACTACATCATCGCAGGTCTTGCAACTCTTGCCATCGGATTTATCGCGGATAAGATTGGGTCAAAAGTTAAAACACTGGGGTATTATCTTGCCATTGCGACTGTACTGACTGTGGCGGTTCTCGTTACCAAAAACGCTGCATTTCTATGCATTGGAGTTACCTTTGTATTCGCCGTTGTTTATACGGGCATGCGCGGTATTTATTTTGCGACTCTTGGCGAAGTTGGAATACCGCTGTCTCTTACAGGGGTTGCAACCGGGGTGATCTCGCTGATCTGTTATCTGCCGGATGTGTACTTTGCTAAACTGGCCGGTATCTGGCTGGATAAATACGGGAAGTTTGGCTATGACCTGATTTGGTATTGGGTGATTGGCTGTGGAATCCTGGGTATTCTGGTTGCGTTTATTTCGGTTCGTTATTCTAAGAAGCTGAAAGCAGAAGGAAAGGTTCAGTAATTTGGAAAGCGTATATCAGGAAATCAATAAAGTAAACTCATGAAAGGACGATACTTATGAGTACGACGCAAATGATTTTAGCGGGAGCTTTGATCGTCATTGACCTTCTGGTCTGTATGACAATCGGTATAAAAACGAGGGGCAAGGCGAAAAACGCTGAGGATTACTTTATTGGCGGGAAGAGGACAGGTACTTTTTTGCTTTTTCTTACTGCATGGGCAAGTTTCAGCGGTGCCGGTAATTTTATAGGTCAGGCCGGAAGGGGAGCATTGGAGGGAATCAGCGCTTACTGGCTTTGGCTTGGCGAAGGGCTGATGGGCGGAATCATCATGGGGTATATTCTGGCGCCTTATCTGGCCAGATTTAAATATCTGTCCATGCCTCATTTTGTGTCCGGCTATCTCTTTGGCGGGGACCACTATATCCGCAGGGTGGGCGGCCTGGCGGCTCTGATGCCCAATGTGGTCTGGCCCGGCGCACAGATTATGGGAGTGTCCTATGTTCTGGAGCAGGTGTTTGGGATAGATTACCGGATCGCGGTTATCGTGTGCGGAATTGTCTTTATCTTTTACACGGTAAGCGGCGGTCTGGAAGCTGTTATTTATGCGGATGCGCTCCATGGGACCATTCAGATGATCTTTGCTGTGGTCGTGATCTTCTTTGGTTTAAAGCTGTTTCATTTTGATTTCGGATATCTGCAGGATCAGATCATGCAGGTTGATCCTGCAAAATGGGATCTGTTCGCAGAGAAACCCACTGTTATTGTGACAGGATTTCTGACGGGTCTTGTGGGGGCTGTTTCCAATCCTATTTTCTGGAACCGTGCATTTGCTGCAAAAGATGTGCAGACGGCAAAACGCTCCTATGGGATTACTTTTTTTATGAATATCATTATGGTCTTTATTATGATCACCATTGGAATCGCTTCTCTCATGTATACCAATGCCGGAGACCAGGCACTTGTCTGGGTGATTTTAAATAAAATGCCGCCTGTCTGCGGTATCATCCTGGCGGAGAGTGTACTGGCTGCCTGTATGTCCTGCGCAGATACACATTTGAACTGCGCGGCAGCAAATGTGGTCTCTGATATCATAGATCCGGACTCGAAACTGGACGGGGAAAAGAGTATCAAATATGCGAAGGCAGCCACATTGGCAGCGGGAATTGTGGCCATTTTATCGGGACTGTATGCACCGTTTATTTACGCTTTGGGTACCTACGGATATACAGTCTGCGGCGGGGTTTTGATTCCCCTGTTTGTGATGGGATTAATATTCCGGGACCGTAAATCAGAAGAATTCAGTTCCAGACTCAGCATTAAGGCTGCCAGGATCGGTGTCACTCTGGGGATTGCCGCGGCAGTTGCATTTGAGGTGATACCTCCTCTTGCTGCAGTATTCGGAGGCGGTGTGATACCTGCTATTGCAGCAACGGTACTGGGTACTTTGATACCCAATGCTTTTATAAAAGAATGAAGTGTATGATGATTTATGCAGAAACGGAGGTGTATGTCAAAAAAAGTAAACTTGTTTGCAATAATGTGGTTTAATAAGAAAATGTTTTGACAGATTCAGAACAAAGAATAAAAGGAGAGTGGAAATATGACTGACAGGAACAGACCTTTAAGACTGGGAATGCATACCTATACGCTTCATTTCTTCGGTCTGGGAGAAAGCTGGGGATTTGGAAAGGATTATTATTTTGAGCAGACAATGTCTCTGTATGAACTGATGGATAAAGCAGTGAAATGGGAACTGGACGGGCTTCAGATCACAAAAGTGGACCTTTTAACAACTGCTGAAAAAGACCCATTTGGAACTGAGAATCTGAAAAAGGTGGCGCAGGCAGCCAAAGAGCACGGGCTGTTTTTGGAATTTAATTCATCCTTTCAGGCAGGGAGTGATTCCCGAGTGAACTGTACGGCAGAGGAAGCTCTTCGGATAGGGCATGATCTTGACGCAGAGCTGGTAAAATTCAGTCTTGATATTATACGGCCAAGAGAACTTTACGGCTCCTGTATGCACCCGGATGTTATGCGCCAGATGGCTGACCGGTACGATGAATTTAAAAGGACTATTCCCTTGATCGAAGAGTTCGGTATGCAGATCGCAATTGAAAATCATACGGATACCTTTGCAGACGAGATTCTATGGATCGTGGATAAGCTGAACCATCCGCTTATAGGTACCTGTGTAGATACCATGAATCCGCTCCAGGTTATAGAAAACCCGTATTATGCCATGGAACGTATGCTGCCCAAGGCATACTGCTGCCATTTCAGTGATGATATTATTGTCGTGGACCCATTGGGTGTACATGATATCGGAGCTGCGCACGGACAGGGCTCCATGGATTGTCCGAAGATGGTTTCCCAGATACGGGAGAAGTCACCAATGGATAAGATTATCTTTGAAAATGAGATTGCATTCAGGAGTATGGAGGAACCCATCGAGGAGGCCAGGGCAAGGGAACTGCAGGCCTGTGAGGAAAGCGTTCGGTACCTTCGGGATGTATTAAAACTGGGCGTAAGAAACAGATAAACATTCAATATAAAATATGGCGGGACAGAAGTTGTCCGTCAAAATTCAGGAGGAAATTATATGTCAAGAGAGCAGATGATACATGATGCGGCTATGGAAATTATGCGTGATGTGGGTGTGAGGATTCACAATCCGAAGGCAGTTGAAATCTTCAGGGAAAACGGAATCAGGGTGGAAGATAATACGGTATATTTTACAGAAGAACAGGTTATGCACTGGGTTAAAATGGCTCCGGAATCATTCACTCTTTATGCAAGAAATCCCAAATACAACATGACAGTAGGCGGGAATCATATCAATCCGGCTCCCACATACGGATGTGCATTTATTGATGACTGGAGCGGCCAGCGCCGCAGAGGAACCATGGAGGACTATATCAAATGCTTAAAACTTGTCCAGGCAGAGGAGAGTTATTCCATTAACGGCGGTATTATGATTCAGCCCAGTGATGTGCAGGAGGAGACCGCAGCAATAGAAATGTTTTATGCAACGCTTATGTATTCTGACAAAGCGATCATGCTGCCCACTGGTTTTAAAAACGAGATGGAGCTCATATTTGAGGCAGCCTGTGAACTCTTTGGAAGCAAAGAAAACATGGTTGAAAAACCGGGAATGATCGCGCTGATCAACACCGTATCTCCTCTGTCTCTGGATGAGAGAATGCTGGACTGCCTGATGCTGTTGGCGGAGTACGGACAGCCTGCCATTCTCTGCCCTGCCACAATGCTGGGCGCAACAGGATCACTCTCCATGGCGGGGACTCTTGCCAGCGGAACAGCGGAAAATCTTGCCGGCATTGCCCTTGCGCAGATGATTCGTCCCGGCACACCGGTGGTCTTTGGAATCCAGTCGACAGCCGCGGACATGAGAGGCGGTATTACCTTTGCCTGTGCAGCTCCGGAGGGAACTCTTATGCAGGGATTCGGAGCAAATATGGCCAGATTTTACGGGCTGCCGTCCAGAGGCGGCGGATGCCAGACCGATGCCCCGGTTATCAACTGTCAGGCCGGATATGAATCCATGCTGACGTTTGCTTCCGCTTATCGCCACGGTATCAATCTGGTTATGGAGGCAGGTGGTGTTATGGACAGTGTCAATGCCACTTCCTTTGAAAAAATGGTGATTGATTTTGAGATAATCCGCCAGGTCAAAGCCTCCTTTGCACCTATTGAGGTGAATGAGGAGACGCTGAATCTCGAAGAGATCAAGGAGATCGGGCATGACGGCAGCTTTGTGACTTCAGATTATACGCTGGAAAACTACAGGGATCTGTACTCCCCCCGCATCGGAGAGCGCAATGCCAAGAACGCGGATTACTTTAAGGAGAGCATTGACAAAGAGATTGCCAGACTGCTGAAAACTTATGACGACAGCCGTCCGGAGGCAGACGCGGAGACTATGGATAGAGTGAGAGCAGTGCTGGAGAAGTCGGGGACAGATATGAGTTATTTTAAGAAATGACACCAGGCTGTACTGGACTTAAAAGTTTCAGTATGCTTAATTTAAGAGAATGGAATATATAGGAAAAGTGGCATAAACACTGGGTTTATGTCATTTTTCTTTTTACCATGGAAACTATATTAAATATCTTGCCCTTCTCGGCATAAATGTCTATAATATTCATCAAAGCCCCCCAAAACACTACAAAATACAAAGGAAATCAACAAAATGCCCATACAAAAAAAGTTCCATAAAATATCCTGGACAAGACGTATGATCATAGCCCTGATCGTTGCCACCGTCATGCCTGCAGTCATTATTTCCTCTATAATTTTTAATGTGGCGGCAAAGAATCTTGAAAAACAGGCCTACGAGCTGACTGATTATAAGATCACCCAGCGTGTCCGTTTTCTTGAACTGGACCTGCGGCAGGTGTTTGATCTGATTTACCAGACAGTAGTGGACCCTGCGGTGGCAGGAGCCATGGACAGCCTCAACCGTGGCAGAGAGCCGGTGGAGAGCAAAACAACCCTGCGCAGTAAGTTCATATCCTATGGCCAGATGCTGGAGGCAGTCCAGAGTATGACATACATAGATAACCAGGGAGAAAACTACTATACCTACGAGAAATTCAACAGTGTCTATGACAATAATATGTGGTCTGACAAAAAGCGGCGTCTGGGACTGTGCAGTCAGACAAAAGAATCGGAATCAGCCGTATTTTTGCCCACAATCCAGGAAGAACTTGCCGGGGGCAGGCAGATCGATCTGTTTTATATAGCCATACCTGTTCAGGATTATGTTGCTGACAGTAATGTGGGAGTGCTTGTCATGGGAATCGGCATGGAATTTTTTCAGAACCTGGATACCGGCGATGATGAAGAGTCCCAGTGGAACGATATGGTGGAAGTTATAGACCCCCGGGGAAGAATCATATATTCCCAGGAGAAAGACAGAATAGGAAAAATATCGGAAGGCATTGATAAATCGGACAAGAACCAGTTGATAAAGGAAAATCAGATTGAAAAATCAAACTGGACACTGCGGTCTTATGTAAACCTTAAAGAAATAAAACAAAATCTATACGGTTTCCGGCAGGTGACTATATTGATTGGTATTATTTTCATTGTACCGTTTATCGCAGTGGTCTGGGCACTGAGCAAATACTTTACAAGAAATCTCAGCATGCTCTCCATGAACCTGAAGAAAATAGGGGAAGGGCAGGTGGGTATGCAGCTTGATGCCACCATTGAAGATGAGTTTTATCCCGTCATACAGCAATTTAACCAGATGTCAAAAAGTATTGAACGCCTGATAAAGCGGCTGAAACGGGAGCGCGCCCAGACAGAGGAGGCGGTGACGAGGCAGAAACAGGCAGAACTTCGCGCCCTGGAATCCCAGATTAACCCACATTTTCTCTATAATACCCTGGACAGTATTAACTGGAGGGCTATTGAAAATGAGGAATATGAAATCAGTGAGATGATTTCCTGCCTTGCGGATCTGCTCAGATACAGTATTACGGATATAGACGGGATGGTGCAGGTGAGAGAAGAAAAACAATGGCTGAACAAGTATCTTTTTCTGCAGCAGAAACGTTTTTCGGATAAATTCACCTTTATCATCCGTATACCCGAGGAGGCGGAAGATATCCTGATACATAAAATGCTGCTGCAGCCTATTATTGAAAATTGTGTGGTGCATGGCATTAATGAAATGAAAAAAGATGGAAAGATCACAGTTGAAGCAACCATGGAGGAGGGGAATCGGCTGCGGTTTGTTATTAAGGATAATGGAAAGGGAATAGGGGAAACGACGCTGGCAAGGCTTAACCGTAAGGACAGCAGAGGGGATATCGGCACGGATAATGTACGGGCAAGACTGGAGAGCTATTACGGGGGAGATGCGTTCATACGTTACTATAGTTCAGAGACGTCAGGAACAGTGGTAACTGTGGAAATACCTTATGGAGATGAAGTATATGCTAAAAGTAGTGATTGTGGAGGATGAATATATGGCCCAGACAGGACTGGGGCATCTGATTGAGAAGATCAATCCGGAATATCATATTGCAGGTTATGCAGATAACGGCTGTGACGGAATGGTCCTGGTTAAAGAGGTGAAACCTGACATCGTTATCACGGATATTAAGATGCCCAGGATGAATGGACTGGAAATGATTGAAAGCCTGAGGAAGATTCATATGGACTGTTTGTTCGTGATCCTGAGCGGTTATGCAGAATTTTCCTATGCGCAGCAGGGCATTTCTCTGGGCGTGACGGATTATCTGTTGAAGCCGGTGACTGTGCAGAAGATCAAAGATTTGATGGAGCGGCTGGAGAAAAAACTGAAGCCTGCCTGCCAGGAGACAAAAAAGGAGGAGGCGGTTTATTCTCTTCTTGTCACAAAGGTGATCGGATATATACATGAACACTATCAGGATAAACTGACACTGGATGATCTGGCAGAGAAGTATAAGGTAACACCTGAATATTTGAGCCGTATGTTTTCCAGGGAGGTTGGCCGTCCTTTTGTCAATTATCTGAAAGAGTACAGGATTGGCAAGGCCAAGGAAATGCTTCAGAAGGGAAACAGGAAAATTTATGAGATTGCTTTTGAAGCGGGATATTCGGATGTGAAATATTTCTGCAGGGTATTTAAAGAGGTTACGGGCGTATCCCCGAAAAAATATCTTCAGTATGGTGAAAACGGAGACAAAACAGAATAATTTGAAATTGGATAAAATGACCGGATATACATGGCGGGACGTGTATATTTGGTCATTTTTTTGTGCAAAAGAATCCACTTTTGTTAAAATCGTATAATTTTGCCTGAAAATGAAAACTGATATAATAAAATCATCTTAAAGAGAGCAGTAAAAATACCGGTATTTCAAAAAGTCAACAAGTTGTAACAAAAATACAGATTATTGGAGGAAAGAAATGAAAAAAAGATTTTTGGCGATGGCACTGACAGGAATAATGACGGCAGGTCTGCTGGCAGGCTGCGGAAGTTCAGGTGATACCCAGGCGGACACAGCAAAAGACGCAAAGGATGAAAAAACAGCAGATACAGGAAAAGATTCTGATGGTGGGGGAAAAACGGAGGTTGTACTGTGGCATAGTATGGTATCTCCTGAGGTAGAGCCATTCCAGGAGATGATAGATAATTTTAATGCACAGAGCGAAAAGGCAACTGTTGTGACAGAATGGGTTGCCAGGGATGAGCAGACAAAGCAGCTCACGATCGGCAATATGGCAGGTGAACTGCCGGATATGGTATTTGTGGACAACCCGGAAGTGATCAATTATGGAGAGATGGGGGTATTCCAGGATATCAAGAAACAGTTTGACGGATGGGATGAAAACCAGTTCCTGGACAGTATCACAAACTCCTGTGTATATGAAGGCAAAATGTACGGTGTTCCTTATATCGGTAATAATCTTGCCCTGTTTTATGATAAGGATATGCTGGCTGCCGCAGGCGTGGAAGCGCCGACTACCTGGGATGAACTGGTGGATGCAGCCCAAAAGACTACAAAAGATGGTGTCTACGGCCTGGGATTTTCAGCGATCAAAAATGCGGAGTGTACATTCCAGTTTATGCCGTTCCTCTGGTCAGCAGAGGGGGACTGGACGGATATGGGATCGGATGACAGCATAAAGGCCATGACTTATTACTCTGATTTCGTGAAAAACGGATTGGCCAATAAAGAAGTTTTAAACTGGTCACAGGCTGACGTGTGCAAACAATTTGCCTCCGGCAACTGTGCAATGATGGTAAACGGATCCTGGAACGTGGGGACACTCAGAAATGATGCGCCGGATAAGAACTGGGGAGTTGTACCCATTCCGCAGGACAAAGTACCTGCATCCTGTCTGGGAGGTGAAGCTCTTTGTATCACAAAAAATGCCGATGCTGACGCCTGCTTTGAGTTTATTGAATATCTTTGCGGAAAGGAAATTTCTGCTCCGTACGCAAAGAGCGTAGCAAAATTCTCTCCCCGTTCTGATGTGGATATTGATAAAGAGTTTGCAGATGATCCGGAGATGAAGGTATTTGCTGAACAGATGGAAAATACAAAACCACGCGGGCCCTATCCAAAATGGACAGAGGTGGACAATGTTATCATTGAAGCCTGCCAGAGTGCGCTGACAGAGGCAAAGACGCCGGAACAGGCATGCAAGGATGCCGCCGCAGCGATTGCGGATATTGAGGAATCGTTAAAAAAATAAAATGTTGCATTTGCCGGTAACAGGCAACTGACATTACCAGGAGTCT
Organism: Blautia sp. JLR.GB0024; assembly: GCF_037000545.1. Taxonomy (NCBI): domain Bacteria; kingdom Bacillati; phylum Bacillota; class Clostridia; order Lachnospirales; family Lachnospiraceae; genus Blautia; species Blautia sp. JLR.GB0024. The sequence goes on from NZ_JBANBF010000002.1 coordinate 626,107, forward strand.
GCCGGGTTTTTCGGTCTTAAGAAATCCCGGCAGACTTTTTGACTCTAAATACCCTGAAAAGGAGCGGACATTATGGGCAGTAAATATTCCAGAAACAGCAGGCGGGAAATACGAAACGGATATGCATATATTATGCCGGCACTGATTTTCATGGTCGCCATGATCGGATTTCCCATTCTGTATAATTTTTATATCAGTTTTTTTGACATGACAGCACAAAGCGTAGGCATGGGTCATGCGGAATTCATCGGACTTAAGAACTATGAGGCGATTTTCAGTGACCCGACCATGTGGAAGGCTATTAAAAATACATTTTTCTATACGATTTTTTGTATTGTATTTCAGTTTATAATCGGATTTGCTTTTGCAATGTTTTTCAGCAAAAAATTTAAGGCCGCAAGGTATCTGAAGGGCCTTATGGTAATCAGCTATATGCTTCCCATGACAGTGGTAGGACTTATGTTTAAGTTCATGCTGAGCCCTACAAACGGTGTTATCAATGATATTCTTATGAATCTGCATCTTGTGAAAGCGCCCGTGGAATGGCTGCTGAACGAGAAAACAGTTATTTGGGGGCTTATCATAGCCAATACCTGGGTGGGAATTCCTTTTAATATGCTTCTGTTATCAACCGGTCTTGACAATGTCCCCCAGGACGTCTACGAGAGTGCATCTATTGACGGGGCAAATTCCGTACAGAGGTTTTTCTATATTACTGTGCCCATGATCAAGCAGTCTATTCTTTCTGTTTTGATATTGGGATTTGTATATACGTTTAAAGTCTTTGATTTGGTCTATGTAACTACAGGAGGTGGGCCGGTGGATGCCTCAGAGGTTCTTTCCACTTACTCGTACCGTCTTTCCTTTAAGACTTATTATTTCGGACAGGGGGCGGCTGTGGCAAATGTACTGTTCCTCTGTCTGTTTGTGGTGGCATTGGTATATTTGAAATTGATCGGAAAAGATGAGGTGAGTTGACTATGATGAAGCAGCGGACAAAAAATATAATCGATACCATAATAGCAGTTGTAATAGCGGCAATATTTCTTTTTCCCATGTATTGGATCATTATCAGTTCCCTGAAATCCGATACTGAGATTTTTGCGCAGGTGCAGACATGGTTTCCAAGGGAGATCCATTGGGAGAATTACATAGACCAGTTCCAGAATAAATCCAATACAGCTAACATTTTCGTCCAGTTTAAGAATAGCTGGATCATAGCTATAGGTTCCATGGTTCTCTCACTTGTCCTGTCTATTCCCGCCGGATATGGACTGTCAAGATTTAAGATTCCGGGGAAGAAACCGATTCTGATGATCTTTCTGACAACACAGATGCTTCCCTGTTCCCTGGTGCTGACGCCTCTGTTCCTGATCTATAACAAAGCGGGACTTTTGAATACATATCTTGCGCCTATCCTGGCTACAGCTACAATATCCATTCCATTTGTGATCATGGTGCTCAGGCCTATTTTCATGGAATGCCCCAAGGAGATAGAGGAGGCGGCAAGAATTGACGGGTGTAATTACTTTACGGCATTTCTCAGAGTTACACTGCCGATATGTAAGAGCGGTATCATAACGGCGGCGGCATTTTCTTTTATTTTTGCATGGAATGATTTGGTTTATTCCATAACCTTTAACAACAAAGGCGATCTGCTTCCCATGACATCCGGGATCTATCAGTTTCTCGATGCATACGGAACAAAATGGAATATGATCATGGCATATGGTGTGATCATTGTGCTGCCAATCGTGGTGTTGTTTGTATGCCTGCAGAAGTATATTGTGGGCGGACTCGTGGGCGGTGCCGTGAAGGGCTGATAGTTCAGGTGATTTTTGGAAAGGAGAGACACATCGGATGAAAGGTATTGTAAAAGGTGAACAGGAGCGCTTAAGCTGGCGGTATGATGATGAACTGCTGTACATTGAGGCATGGGGCAGGGACAGCCTGCGGGTCAGAAGTACACATTTGGAGAAAATGCCGGAAAAGGACTGGGCTTTGGAACCACAGGGTGAAGTGAAGCCCATCATTAAAATCTCAGAGGATTCTGCCAGTATAACAAATGGTAAAATATGCGCAAGAATCAATACATACGGTTATATTACTTTCTATAATGAGAAGAACGAGGAAATCCTGAAGGAACGCTGGGAAACCAGGGAGGTTCCGGTGGATATGATGGCTACGGAGAATTATGCACGCGTCCTGAAAGAGTGGGGCGGCACCGTACCGAAGGCGGTTATGACTTTTGAGTCAAATAAAAACGAAAAAATTTACGGCATGGGCCAATATCAGATGGAATATCTGGACTTAAAGGGATGTGAGCTTGAACTCTGTCATAAAAATTCTCAGACAAGTATTCCTTTTTACATTTCAAATAAAGGGTATGGCTTTTTATGGAACAATCCGGCAGTGGGAACTGTTAATTTCGCGAAGAACCTGACCCGATGGACAGCAGAGGCGTCCTGCGTAATTGATTATTGGATTACGGCAGGGGAGACACCAGCCGAAATTTTGGAAAATTATACGGCAGTTTCAGGGCGGCCGGGGGAATTTCCGAAGTGGGCGTCCGGCTTCTGGCAGAGTAAGCTGCGGTATCACAACCAGGAGGAGGTACTTGAAACTGCCAGGGAATATAAGAGAAGAGGACTTCCCTTATCTGTGATAGTTATAGATTTTTTTCACTGGAAACATCAGGGGGACTGGTCATTTGACCCGGAATATTTTCCTGATCCACAAGCAATGGTGGATGAGCTGAAAGAGATGGGCGTTGAACTCATGGTATCTGTATGGCCTACAGTGGAGCCGTACAGTGAGAATTATGCCAGGCTGAAGCAATTGGGATTTTTGACCAGGGCGGACCGGGGGGTGAGGACACAGTATCATTGTCTGGGCGCTCAGGTATTTTTTGATCCAACAACACAGGGAGCAAGAGAGTTTTTATATGAAAAGCTGAAAGAGAACTATGGGAAATACGGTATCCGCATTTTCTGGCTGGATGAGGCAGAACCGGAATATCAGCAGTTTGATTATGATATTTACCGTTACCAGGCTGGCTCTGCCAGAGAAATCGGCGGCATATATCCGCTTTGTTACAGTCAGGCCATCTATGACGGAATGAAAAAAGACGGGATTGAAGACCCCATGAATCTTACCCGAAGTGCATGGGCAGGCAGTCAGAAATTCGGGACACTTTTGTGGTCCGGTGATATATATTCCAGTTTCCGTTCCTTCCGTATGCAGATTCGGGCGGGGTTAAATGCCGGTATGGCCGGAATTGCATGGTGGACAAGTGATATCGGCGGTTTCTGGGGCGGAGATCCGGAGAGTGAAGAATTCCGTGAACTTCTTGTCAGATGGTTCCAGTTTGGCGTGTTCAGTCCAATATGCCGGCTTCACGGTCATCGCCGCCCCTCAGGAACCCTGCCGGAAGTTGTGGACAGCGGGATGTTCGACTTTAATACCTGCGGACCAAATGAGGTATGGAGTTACGGAGAGAAAAATTATGGGATTCTAAAAGAGCTGTTGATGCTGCGGGAGAGAATGCGTCCCTATGTGGAGGAAACAGCAGCCGAGGCCTCCGAAACAGGACTGCCCATGCTCAGAACCCTGTTCTTTAACTATCCGGAAGATGAAAACTGCTGGGAGACTGAAGATGAAATTATGTTGGGAAGGGATCTTCTGGCAGCACCGGTCACGTATCCGGGGATGACTTCCAGAGAGGTATATCTGCCAAAAGGAGACAGATGGATTGATTATTATAATGGGAAAGTGTATGAAGGCGGGCAGACATTGATGTACCCTACACCTCTGGAAGTGATACCGTTTTTTATCAGAGAGGGATCCGGGCAGTATGAGAAAATCAGGGGACAGGCAGAGGGAGGCTTATGCGGATGGAAAAATTAGATTCGCCAAAGCTGTCAGATGTGAAGATAGAGGACAGATTTTGGAGCAGATATATTAAACTGGTGCGGGAGAAGATGCTGCCGTATCAATGGGAAGTATTGAATGACAGGGTAAACGATGCGGCGAAAAGCCACTGTATTGAGAACTTTAAAATCGCAGCAAAGGAGAGTACAGGAAAGTATTACGGAATGGTTTTCCAGGATACGGATGTGGCAAAATGGCTGGAAGCCCTGGCCTACAGCCTGGAAGGGGAGAAGAACGGCGAACTGGAAAAAGAGGCTGATGAAGTTATAGATTTGATCGGAAGGGCCCAGCAGCAGGACGGATATCTGGACACATATTATACCATTCAGGAGCCTCTGGGAAGATGGAGCAATTTAAGGGAAGGACATGAATTATATACTGCCGGGCATATGATCGAGGCTGCAGCGGCATATTATCAGGCTACGGGGAAGGACAGTTTTTTAAAGATCGTATGCAGACTGGCAGACTGTATCTGTGATACCTTTGGCCCGGATGAAGGAAAGATCCACGGATGTCCCGGGCATCCTGAGATCGAGCTGGCACTTGTTAAGCTTTACCGTCTGACAAAAGATGAAAAGTATCTGAATATGGCAAAGTATTTCCTGGATATCAGGGGCAGTCAGAGTCCCAGCCACTTTGAGGAAGAGCAGAAGATGGACGGGTTCCATCACATTTTTCCTGAGTTTGAGCATCTGGGATATAATAATATACAGGCGCATAAGCCGATACGGAAGCAGAAGAAGGCGGACGGACATGCAGTCAGGGCTTTATATTTGTATTCAGCTATGGCTGATGTGGGATACGAATGCAGAGATGAGTCTTTATTGGATGCCTGCAGAATACTATTTGATAATATTACCGGCGCGCAGATGTTTATCACCGGCAGTGTAGGGGCAGCGGCTGACGGGGAATGTTTTACCTGTGATTATGACCTTCCTAACAATTATAACTATTCGGAGACGTGTGCTTCTGTAGCGCTTGCCATGTTCTCACTGAGAATGTTCCAGGTAGAGAGAGACGGAAAATACATGGATATCGCCGAGAGGGCGCTTTATAATACAGTTCTTGGCGGTATGTCGTTAAACGGGACAGAATTTTTTTACGTGAATCCTCTGGAAGTGGTACCGGAACAGTTAAAGGCAAACAGAACCCTTCATCATGTACTTCCCTCCCGGAGAAAGTGGCTTGGTGTTGCCTGCTGCCCTCCGAATATTGCCCGTACACTTACCGGCCTTGGGAATTATATTTATTCTGAAAATGAGGATACTCTGTTTGTCAATCTTTTTATCGCCGGAAAGTGCTCAGTAAAATTAAAGGAAGGCACCATATCTGTGTCTGTCCAGACAGATTATCCCTATGACGGCAAGGTGAAAATAACAGTGGAAAACCATGAAGGAATTCCGTTTTCCCTGGCAGTACGCGAGCCTGGATGGACAAAAGTAGAGCAGATGATCAGTAAGAGCGGAAAAGAAGTTTCAGTCAGACGGGAGAAGGGATATCTGTATACTGAAAAAACAGTTTGGGAGAGCCAAGCAGAGTTTATTTTTGAGATACCTTTAAAACCTGTCCTGATGTGTGCCCATCCCCGCGTTGCTTCGGATGCAGGGAAGGCGGCAATCGTACGGGGACCGTTGGTGTATTGTCTGGAGGAAGCCGATAACGGAAAAAATCTGGGAGCTGTCGTACTGGATGCCGGCGGCAGTATAGAACCGGTATTTCAGGAGGATTTACTGGGAGGGACTACCGCTGTTTTAGCGGATGCCTGGCGTGTTAGTGAAAAGGGATGGGAAGGGAAATTATATCAGCCTGTGACGGAGCGATTGGAGAAATGCAGGGTTAAGGCTGTGCCGTACTGTATGTGGAATAACAGGGGGGAGGGGGAAATGCGTGTGTGGCTGCGGGTACGTGAGTGACAAACCTGAAAGCCGGATGTGAGTATGTGCATTGAAAAAAGGATGGCGGACACCTATAGGGTATCTGTCATCTTTTTGTTACTGTTCACGGCCAATGTTCCGGGAGGTGTTTTCCCCAAGGGGATGCTGCGCGATGCGAAGCAAAATCCCGAGGCAGCCAGCGCGATATGGAGCGGAATGCTCCATATCTGTGCATCGCGAAGCGTGTTGCTGGGCACGCAGTGAACAGTAACATCCTTTTTACATCCATGAATAATAAGAAAAGGATATTATTGAAAGTTGAAAATTCAACTGATAAAATGTTATACTAATTGATACATGATAATCGTTATGACTTTTCAACATCAAAAAGGATAAGGTGATAAAAAAATGTACATCGCAGATTTACACATCCATTCCCGCTATTCCCGCGCCACCAGCAGGGACTGCACACCGGAATATCTGGATCTCTGGGCGCGCAGAAAGGGGATTCAGATAGTCGGCACAGGTGACTTCACACATCCTGCCTGGAGGGAGGAACTTCAGGAAAAGCTGGAACCGGCGGAGGATGGGCTGTATGTGCTGAAGGAAGAATACAGAATACAGGATTCCACAGCGGCCGCAGCTATGCAGCCGCGTTTTGTCATTACAGGGGAAATCAGCTCCATTTATAAGAAAAAGGATAAAGTCCGTAAAGTACACAGTCTGATTCTCCTGCCGGGACTGGAGGAGGCGGAAATTATATCCAAAAAGCTGGAAAGCATCGGCAATATCCATTCCGACGGACGTCCCATATTGGGATTAGACTGCAGGGACCTGCTGGAAATACTGTTGGAGCTGTGTCCCAATGCCGTCTATGTGCCGGCGCATATCTGGACACCTCATTTTTCTTTATTCGGGGCTTTTTCCGGTTTCGATACAGTGGAGGAATGCTTTGATGATTTATCACCATACATTCGGGCCATGGAGACAGGACTTTCCTCAGATCCCCCTATGAACTGGAGGATATCTGCCCTTGATAAATACCAGCTTATATCAAATTCCGACGCGCATTCTCCTGCAAAGCTGGGCAGGGAGGCCAATCTGCTGGACATAGAACTTTCCTATGAGGGGTTAAAAAATGCCATTCAGGAAGGAATCGGATTGGCAGGAACCATAGAGTTTTTTCCGGAAGAAGGAAAATATCACTTTGACGGACACAGAAAATGCCATCTCTGTTTAAGTCCGGCGGAGGCTGAGAAATACAATGGTAAATGCCCTGTCTGTGGAAGGAAACTCACGATCGGAGTGTCTCACAGAGTGGAACAGTTAGCTGACCGCCCGGAAGGATTTCTAAGAGCCGATGCGAAAGCCTTTGAAAGCCTTGTACCGCTGCCGGAAGTTATCGGCGCTTCTGTGGGCTATTCCTCGGCAAGCAGAAAAGTTGTAAGACAGTATGAGGAAATGCTCCGGAAACTGGGACCTGAATTTGAAATACTGCGGGTAATGCCGCTGGAAGAAATCAGAAACGTTTCCGGGCATTTGATCACTGAGGGAATCCAGAGGCTGCGGGAAGGAAAAGTGGAGAGAGTCCCCGGTTTTGACGGAGAGTATGGCACCATAAAATTATTTGAGCAGACAGAAATAGAAAACCTGGATGGACAGTTGAGCCTTTTTGACAACACGGGCAGCATCCAGAATACGAATAAAATATCAGGCAATACAGGAACTGTACAGAGAAATAGACAGCCAGATGATGTACAGGAAAACCCCCTTCCCCCTCTACCTGCCCCGCAGGCTCTGAACCCCAGGCAGCAGCAGGCCGTCCAGTCCATAGACCGGGCAGTGGCAGTCATAGCAGGTCCGGGTACCGGGAAGACTAAGACACTCATATCCCGTATCCTCTATCTTCTGGAAACCAGAAAGGTAAAGCCCTCGGAGATAACCGCAGTAACGTTCACGAATAAAGCTGCCGCCGAGATGCAGGAGCGACTGAAGCAGCAGCTGGGAAAAGGCAGATCAGCCAGGCTGATCCAGGTAGGAACCTTCCACTCCATCTGCCTTGATCTGCTGAAAAAACAAGGTATGCAGTTTACCCTTGCCGACGAGACGGAAACCCTGGATATCGCTGCAGATATAGTAAAGAGCAGGAATCTGGGAATAAAGCCCAGACAGTTCCTCCAGAAAGTATCCCGGATCAAAACAAACAGTGATGTGTTCTCAGACCTTTCAGACGACAGGAGTGAAGAGAAAGCTCCGTCAGACCATACACCGTTCATCGCCCTTGGCATAACAGAATCCGAATATGCCGCGTACATTGAATATTGTCAGATATTAAGATCCCTGCATATCCTTGACTTTGACGACCTGCTTACGGAAACTCTGAACCTCATAAAATCTGATCCAACCATTCCGGCACAGTGTTTCAGTTACCTACACGTGGACGAATTTCAGGATATCAGCCCAATCCAGTACCGGCTGATCATAGAGTGGACAAAGCAGGGCAGAGAGCTTTTTGTCATCGGTGATCCGGATCAGTCTATTTACGGCTTCCGCGGTTCGGATGACAAATGTTTTGAACATTTAAAAAATGATTTTACAGACCTGAGCATCATCCGCCTGACCGAAAATTACCGCTCAACACCTCAGGTGATATCCGGCGCGGTCAAGGTTATTTCCCAAAATCCCGGCATGGAGAGGGTTATCCATCCCAATCGGCCGGACAGCACACCTATCCGTCTCGTTACAGCCGGAAGTGAGATGGGGGAGGCTGTCTTTACCGCCAAAGAGATCAACCGCCTGATCGGCGGGATTGATATGCTGGATGTGCAGCAAACACAGGAAACGCAGAAAATGCATACAGAGCATAAGACAAGAAGCTTTGCCGATATTGCAGTCTTGTACCGAACACACCGCCAGGCTGAACTTTTAGAAAAATGTCTGCAGAGGGAAGGCATTCCATATGTGATCGCCGGACGCGAGGATTATCTTGCGGAAAAGACCGTCCGGGGATGTCTCTGTTTTTTCCGCTGTCTGACAGATCAGACAGACACAGTGAACAGAGATATTTGCCTGAAATTACTGTGGGACCTGGAACCCAACCAGATAAGCGGCAGTATTTTTGAAACCATGCAGGAAAAATATATTTCATTCCTGAAAAAAGGAAAACCCCAGAAAGTCCTGGCACAATGGATAGAAGATATGAATCTTACAGATGATATAGCTGTAAATAAGCTTCTCGGAATGGCCGTATTCTATAAATCCATGCAGGAATTCATGGATGCCGTCAGTCTTGGCGTGGAAAGTGATCTGAAACGCTGCGGCGGCAGGCAGTATACAGCCGACTGTGTCACACTTATGACACTCCACGGCTCAAAAGGCCTGGAATTTCCGGTGACGATCATCTATGGCGTCAGAAAAGGCGCTATACCCTTTGAGAGGGAATCCCATCCAAAGAAAGAAAACAGCTCTGGTATCCGGGAGACTTTCATCACGGACATAGAGGAAGAACGCCGGCTCTTCTACGTGGGAATGACCAGAGCAAAAGAGGAACTGATACTCACCACGTCCGGTGATCCCTCTGTCTTTCTGGAGGATCTGCCGGAGGAATCGCTGCTCAGGGAAAGCGCTGATAAAAGAAAGCAAAACGACGGGGGAGAGCAGTTAAACCTTTTCGACTTCCTGTAAAAGAAGCAGACTGAGAGGAAAAAGAATGGCACAAAAGAATTTAAAACATCTTACGCTCCTGCATTCCAATGACATGCACGGCGATTTTCTGGCAGAAGAAATTGATAATGAGCTGGTGGGAGGTGTCTCCCTGCTTTCGGGTTATGTAAACCAGGTCAGGAGAGATACCCCCAATACCCTTTACATGATCGCAGGGGACATGTTCAGAGGCTCTCTTATAGATACGGAATTCAAGGGAATCTCCACCATAGAGATTATGAATGTCCTGGGGCCTGATATTGTCTCCCTGGGAAACCACGAACTGGATTACGGCATTGCACATCTGCTCTTTTTGGAGCGCTGCTGCAAATTCCCCATTGTAAACGCCAATATCTACATCAGACCCACAGGCATGCGTCTGTTTCAGTCCCACAGGATTCTTCACGTGGACGGCATGAAGATCCTTGTCATGGGACTTTTGACGGAAGATATCATGAGCAAGGCAAAATCAGACATGCTTCTGGGGACTTTCGTGGATCTGTCCGACGCAGCCAGGGAAGTGGGAATTATCTGCAACAGCTATAAAAATGTGGACATTGACTTTACAATTCTTCTGACACACATCGGATTTGCGGAGGATTTAAAGCTTGCCGAACAGCTTGACCCCAAATGGGGTGTGGATGTTATCATCGGCGGCCACAGCCACACCTATCTGGATGAACCGGCAGAGGTGAACAATATCCTCATTGTACAGGCCGGAATCGGAACAGACCAGATTGGCCGCTTCGAGATAGAGGTGAACACAGATACCAATTCTGTGGACAGCTATACCTGGGAGACAGTCCCCATCGATGACGCACACTGTGAGAAAAATGAAGAACTGGAACACCTCATCTATGATTTTAAGAGAGTGACAGATGAAAAATACGGGGCGATCCTCACCAGCATGGTGAGAAAGGCGACACATCCCAGCCGCTATCAGTCAACAAGCGCAGGCAATCTGTTCTGCGATGCATTGAAAATGCAGTTCGAACTGGATATTGTCATGCTTGGCTCCGGAAGCCTGCGTGCGGAGGAAATCGGGCCGATCATCACCGTAGGGGATCTGCTCAACATGTATCCCTATGACGAGACCCTGGTACGCATTGAACTGACGGGAAAAGAACTGAAAAAGGGAATTCTCCACGCTATGAAAAAAAGTGTCAGCGTGGATGGCAGTGATTCGGAATATTACCAGTTCAGCAAAGGCGTCCGCATGGTCTATTCCACAGGCCGGCAGGTGCTGGCGGATGCAGTGTTTAACGGAGAGGAGATTCGGGACCAGGACGTATTTGCAGTGGGCCTGGAATTGTTCCATTACAATAACATTGACAGCTTTCTGGGGCTTGACCGGGAGATCATCGAACAGCGGAAACCATCCCGGACCGTAACGGGAAATATCCGCACAGCCATTGAGGAATACTTCAGGGAACACAACGCGCTGCGCCCTGTATATGAAAAAAGAACCATAACAACAGATTGAGAAAGGGAGACTATAAAATGCAGATAATCATAAGAAACGCACGGCCGGGGGAGGGAGAAACCCTGGCTCTCATTGAGGCGGCCTGCTTTCCGGCAGCGGAAGCAGCCAGCGCGGAGGCCATAAAAGAGCGCCTGAACGCATTTCCGGAGAAGTTTTTTGTAGCGGAAACAGAGGGAAAAGCAGTGGGATTTGTAAACGGAGGCGTGACAGACGAACCTCATCTGCCGGATGAAATGTATCACGATATAAGTTTACATAATCCAGACGGAGCCTACCAGACCGTATTCGGACTGAATGTTCTGCCTCAGTACAGAAGACAGGGAATCGCGGAAATGCTCATGAAAGCCCTGATCCAGTCTGCCCGGCAGGAGGGGAAAAAGGGAGTGATCCTTACCTGTAAGGACCATATGATCCATTATTACGAAAAGTTTGGCTTTGTCTGCCACGGCAGAGCGGATTCCTGCCATGGCAATGCAGTCTGGAATGATATGCGGCTGATTTTTTGACAAGACTAAGCACGCTCAAACCCATGTATCCAGTCTGCTTTCTTATAATACAGCACAAATACCACGGAGCTTAAAAACCACGTCAGAGGATAAGCCCAGAAGATGACATTGATGGACGGTATGTATTTAACGATCACAGATATGTATGACACACGCACAATGCACCAGAACACCAGCATGACCAGCATAGGCACAGAGGCCCGTCCGGAACCGCGCAGGATAGCCGCAATGCAGTGGGAGAGCGCAAGAAGGAAGTAAAACAAAGTGACAGTCCGCGCCTGGGCGGTTCCGAACCGGATCACATGGGCTTCATTGTTGAAGGCGGCAATGAGAACCGGGGCAAAGGTATAGATGAGCACCCCGATGGCCTCGGCGATCAGCATGGAGCAGAGCAGGCCGAACCTGGCCCCCTTTTTTGCCCTGTCATATTCCTTTGCCCCGAGATTCTGGCTGACAAATGTGGTCAGCGCCAGGGTAAAGCAGTTGATAGGCAGGAAGACAAACCCCTCAATCTTGGAGTAAGCGCCGCACCCGGCCACTGCCATTTTTCCGAAGGCATTGATGTTAGTCTGGACGATCACGTTGGCGAAGGCAATGATAGAATTTTGAAATCCGGCCGGAAGCCCGTTTTTGATAATACGGCTGAACATGGTTCTGTCGAATCGTATCTTATTTATGTAAACCCGATAGTCCTCCGGGCAACGTCTGAGCTTTCCGAAACACAGCACAGCGCTTAAAAACTGGGAGATGATCGTGGCAAGAGCAGCGGAGCCTACCCCCATGTGCAGGATAAGGATAAAAAATAAATCCAGCACGACATTTACCACAGAGGAGATGATCAGGTAAACCAGCGGGTGCCTGCTGTCTCCCACAGACTGCAGGATTCCCACGAACACATTGTACATAACAAACCCCAGGGAACCGGCAAAATAGATGCGGAAATATGTGGTGGACTGGGGAAGTACATCCGCGGGTGTTCCCATCCAGATCAGGATCTGAGGGGCCAGCACAACTCCCGCAAGAGTGAGCACAGCGCTTGCGGCAAGGCCGAGGGCTATGGTGGTGTGGATAGCTTTTTGAAGGCTTTCAATATTTCTGGCGCCGTAATATCTGGCAATCACCACGCCGGCGCCCATGGCAATGCCGTTGAAGAAGCCCACCATGAGGAAAATGAGATTCCCCGAGGAGCTTACCGCGGCCAGTGCATTGCTGTCCAGGAAATTTCCCACGATCAGGGAGTCTGCAGTGTTGTAGAGCTGCTGAAAGAGATTCCCCAGAAAAAGCGGGAGAGCGAACAGTATGATTTTTTTCCATATGGGACCTGAGGTCATCAGGGTTTTGGATTCTGCTGTATTCATGATAAGATAACTCCATTTATATTCAGTAAGAAAGTAAGGCCCGATAAACGGCCCTTTCATTATTTTACTCCTCATGTGGAAAAAAGCAACCGGAAAAGCTATTGACAAACATACCGTTGGTATGTTAACGTAAAGATAATCCAATGAAAATATGGAGGTATATTATGGCACGGAATAAATATCCGGAAGAGACAGTGAATCTGATCCTGGAGACTGCAGGCCGTCTTTTTGTGGAGAAGGGATATGAGCGGACATCTATCCAGGATATCGTGGATAATCTGGGAGGACTCAGCAAAGGCGCTATTTACCACCACTTTAAGTCCAAGGAGGAAATCCTTTCGGCTGTGACAGACCGCATGACAGAGGAATCAGAGGTTTTGTTAAGCCGGATAAGAGATGATAACACGCTCACGGGGAAGGAAAAGCTCAGGAAACTTTTCTATGAATCCCTCAACCGTCCGGAACAGAAGGATATGTTCCGTTCTGCACCGCGTCTCGGAGAGAATCCGCAGTTATTGGCCATGGTAATGCGGGAAACCATTGATATCACGGCACCTATTTATCTGACTCCGATCATGGAGGAGGGGATAAAGGACGGCACTATCCATACCAAGTATCCGAAAGAGTTGGGCGAAGTCCTGCTTCTGCTTGGAAATGTATGGCTGAATCCCATGACAATGGATTCCACACCGGAGGAGACATACAGGAAATGCCTGTGTTTTAAGGAAATCCTGGATGCCATGGGGCTTGATATTGTGGGAGAGGAAACTGTTGAGAAACTGCAGGAACTGACAGAGATTTATAATGACCATAAATGATTTTCGGCTGCCCGGCAGCATAGTCTGAACCGGCAGCCCATTTTTTTATCATTATACATACCTACGGTCGGTATTAAAAAGGAGAAAGACAATGGACGCAGTAATAGAAATCAGAGAAGTGTCAAAAAGCTTCCAGGGGCAGAGTGTGCTGGAGCGCTGTTCCCTGAATCTGCAAAAAGGAGAGATTTACGGTCTTCTGGGTGTCAATGGAGCAGGCAAGACCACACTGATGAAGATAACCGGAGGTTTTCAGCAGCCGGATGAAGGAGAGGCCCGGATAGACGGCAGGGACAGTTGGGAGCACAGGGAAAAGATCCAGAGCAGAATAGGTTCTCTGATCGAGACACCTATATTTTATGAACACCTGTCAGCCCGTGAGAATCTGGAGATCCATATGGCATATATGGGGCAGAACAGGGATATCACAGGTGCACTGGAACAGGTAGGGCTTTCCCGGACCGGCAGAAAGCCCGTGGCGAAATTCTCCATGGGAATGAAGCAGAGGCTGGGGATTGCAAGGGCCATGCTCCATAACCCGGACTGTCTGCTGCTGGATGAACCCATTAACGGCCTGGACCCTGTGGGGATACAGGAGGTGAGGGATATCCTGCTGGCCCTGGCAGAGAGAGGCACTGCAATCCTGATATCCAGCCATATTTTAAGCGAGATGGAACAGCTTGCACACAGAGTGGGAATCCTGGCACAGGGGAAAATCGTGGAAGAGTTCTCTCCCTCCATGATGAGAGCACAGTACGGAGAAGACTTTGAAAAGTATGTCATTGACATTATGAGGAGGAAACAGGTATGAAGCTGATCAAACTGGAATTAAAAAGAACGGATTTTAAGGGCTACCTTCTGGCAGCCGCGGGCATATCGGCCTTTTGTCTGATCATGGCCTTTGCCTTTCCCCTGATTCCCAAGATGGAAGAGAGAAGTGTGACCGGCGATGACGCGCTGCTGTTTGCCACGTGGAGAGGGCTGCTTCTTCCTGTCTCCGGTCTGATCATGTCCTGTTTTGCAGTCATGGGCGGAGCCATGGCAGCCAGAGTGGTGGTGACAGAATATACCGGAAAGAACGCACTTCTGCTGTTCTCCTACCCGGTGAAAAGAAAAGCTATTTTGAAGGCGAAATGTATCCTTATATGGGGATTTGTCTTCACAGCGACCTTCTTATGTGAGACGGTCTCCTTCCTAGTGGTGGGAGTCGCTGCCAATCTGTTTCATTTCGTTCCCGAGACCTTTGGTCCGGCGGAAATGGGAAGAGTGCTGGCAGCCGGCGCGGTTTTGGGAGTGATGGCAGCATCCATCGGGCAGATCTCCATGCGGGTCGGATTCTGGAAGAAATCACTGGTGGCGTCCGTGGTGGCTGCTGTCATTTTGATCTGCCCTGTGACGAACCTTTTTATGCTGGGGGCCGAAAGCGGGATGTGGGTCATGGTGGGAATCATGGTCATCACTCTGGCAGGCGGCATCGGATGTTACACGGGACTTGCAAATAAAATAGAAAATATGGAGGTATAAATAATGAAGAAAAACGGGTTTTCCAGAGATTTTACACTGGTAGTCATCGGGCAGATCATCTCTCTGTTCGGCAATGCGGTAGTCAGATTTGCCCTGCCGCTCCATCTGCTGAATATTTCCCAGTCCCCTGCTTTATACGGTCTGGTGTCAGCGCTGGCGTTTCTGCCGCTGCTTATCATGTCGCCGCTGGGCGGTGTGATCGCGGACCGGGTGAATAAGAGGAACATAATGGTGGTTCTGGATTTTACCACGGCGGGTATCATTCTCCTGTTTCTTCTGCTTTCCCGGCAGGTGAACCTTGTGGCTCTCATTCTTGTGACCCTGATTCTGCTGTTCAGTATATCCGGCCTCTATCAGCCGTCTGTACAGGCAAGTATGCCGTTCCTGGTGCCGGAGGAGAAGCTGGTGCAGGCAAATGCCATGATCAATACCGTGTCTTCCCTGGCCGGTCTGCTGGGACCTGTGCTGGGCGGCATTTTCTACAGTATGAAGGGGATTCATGTGGTGCTTGCGATCAGCATGGTCTGTTTTTTCCTCTCCGCTATGATGGAGATCTTCATCAGAATCCCCTTTGTGAAAAGGGAGACAGACAGGGGCGCATTCCGCATTATCTTCGGAGACCTGAAGGAGAGTGTGCGTTTTATTGCCAAGAGCCAGAAAGTGATAGGCAAAGTTACGGTCATTATTGCGTTTGTAAACCTATTCATCTCGTCCCTGCTGATCATCGGGCTTCCGGTTCTCTGTACACAGGTGCTGGAATTTCGGGGGGCTGACCCGAATCAGATGTATGGATATCTGTCGGGGATCATGGCCTTCGGCGGCATAGCAGGGGGAATTTCTGCCGGTGTCCTTGGCAGCAGGATCAAGATCGGGGATACCTGGAAGCTCATTCTGGGGGTGGCCCTGCTCATGTTCCCTATGGGCGGAATCCTGTCTTCCGCGGTACCGGATATGGGTAAATATATGGTATTGGCAGCAGGCGCATTTCTGATGATGCTGTGTGCGACTCTGTTCACGGTGCAGACCATGTCCTTCATCCAGATAAAAACACCGGGACATTTGATCGGAAAGGTGATCTCCTGGGTCATGGCCATTGCTACCTGTTCTCAGCCTCTGGGCCAGGCCGTATACGGTGTGGTCTTTGAACAGGCCAGGGGACAGGAATGGGCGATTTTCGCAGCAGCCGGTATCGCCAGTATAATCGTCAGTCTGTATCTGAGAAAAGTATGGATTGCGGAAGAAATGCTGGACGGGGGAACAGAGGTCGTGTCCGGTGCATATAAATAAAGAAAAAAGCAGATTTCTCTATGTTCTATGTAAGATCCAATGACGGCACCAGAATTGCTGTCTATGAATGCAACAAGGGCTGTCCGAAAACCGTGTTTCTGGTTCACGGATGGCCCCTTTCACACAAGATTTATGAATATCAGATCGAACTGCTTACAAGGTGCGGGTATCATGTGGTGGCAGTTGATCTGAGAGGATTCGGCGAGTCTGACACACCGGCCTGTGGTTATGGGTATGACCAGATGGCAGCGGATATTTACCATGTGGTAAAATCCATGGGACTGAAAAAATTTATTCTCACAGGATTTTCCATGGGAGGGGCCATTGTGCTGCGCTATATGCGGCTGTTCTGCGGCTATGGCGTGGAGAAGCTGATTCTTCTGGCAGCGGCTGCACCGTCCTGGACACAGCGGGAGGGATATCCCTATGGTCTTACCAGGAAATATGTGGATAGCTTGATCTGTCTGGCTGAGACGGACAGACCGCAGCTTGCCTGTAACTTCAGCTATGAACAGCTCTTCGCTGCGCCTCACAGAGAACCGGTGAAACAATGGTTTCGGGATATAGCTCTCTCGGCATCCGGATTAGGTACTGTCAGAAGCGCAATGGCACTCAGGGATGAGGATGGGCGCTGTGACCTTCCCTGTGTCCATGTTCCCACATGGATCATCCACGGGGGAAAGGATGTGGTGGTATCCAATGACCTGGCCCGTATCCAGAAGGAGGGAATCCCCTGTTCCTGTCTGGTAACCCTTGAAAACAGCGGACACGGTATCATGTATGATGAGCTGGCCCTGTTTAACAGGATATTTTTGCGGGCAGTCAGAACCAATCCCCAGGAACGATAGAGAAACGTTCGCATGGTTTTTAACCGCATGTCAGAAATGGCATGCGGTTTGTGCGTTTATATGCTATAATAGCTAAAAAAGCGTGAGGCCGCTTCCGAGGGCGGCGTACAGTTGAGGAAAGGGGAAATTTTGTGCAGAAAATTTTTACCAGGTACATCAGCTATGTTGTCGCTGTGGCTCTTCTGGCTATTTTAGTATTGAACTGGGGGCTGCAGGGGCGAAATGCCAGGAGCCAGATGGTACAGAACTCTACGCTCAAACTGGGACAGATATCGCAGACCATTGACAATAATGAGGTGGAGCTGCTGAACCTGAAGGAGAGCCTCAGTGAGGATTATTTGACAAGAGCCTATGCTTTCGCCTATATTATAGAACAGAATCCCAGTGTACTGGACAGCCAGCAGGAACTGGAGCGGATCGCGGAGCTGCTCAATGTGGATGAGCTTCATGTGATCGATGAAAACGGGATTCTCTTTGCAGGCAGTATTCCGAAATATTTCGGCATGGACTTCCATACCACGGACCAGACAGAAGAATTTCTCAGTATTTTAGATGATCCGAGTTCCTATCTGGTGCAGGATATAAGACCGAACGGCTACGAACAGAAGGTGTTCCAGTATATCGGTGTGGCGCGCCAGGATAAGAAGGGAATCGTACAGGTGGGAATGGCGCCGACCAGGATGCTGGAGGCCCAGAAGAGAAACCAGCTCGACTACATATTCTCCAGAGTTCCTGTGGATGCAGGGGGTGTGCTTTTTGCCATAGATAAGGAGAGTGGTGAAGTGCTGGCCCATTCTGATGAGAGTATGGCCGGCAGCAGTATGAAGAATCTGGGATTGACGGAGGAAGAAATCGCAGACTGCAGAGACGGCGGATTTATCCATCAGGAGGGGAAAAAGATATTTTGTGTCAGCCTGGAGAAGGATAACCTGATACTGGTTTCAGGTGAAAATGAGAAGGAGCTTTATGAGGAACGGAATACGCAGACGATCCTTACTTTTTGTTATCTGGTTCTGGTGTATCTGGTGACCATTCTGGTCATTAACCGTCTTCTGAAGCATCAGATCGTGGACGGGATACATACCATCATGGATGATCTGCATGATATTACAGACGGTGATCTGGATACTGTGGTGAAGGTGGACAGCAATCCGGAATTCAGGCAGCTCAGCCAGGGAATCAATAAAATGGTGCAGGGAATTCTGGATGCCACGGTCAAGATCTCAAAGGTCATTGACACGCTGGACCTGCCCATAGGTGTGTTTGAATTCAATGAGGACAGCGAAAAGGTAATGGCCACAGAACGTTTCCGGCTTGTGCTTGACTGGACAGAGGAGGAGATGAACCGGGCCTGCCGGGACAGGAATATCTTCCGGGTCATGCTGGAGAAGACTCTGAGGGCAGCTTTTGACAAGAGAGGCAGTGATTTTAAGATCAGGGAAAATCCCGAGAAGTGGGTCCGTATCTTTACCACCACGGAAAACGGAAGCACTTTTGGAATCATCTCAGATGTGACGGGAGAGGTACAGGAAAAGAAACGGCTGGAGCACGAGAGGGACTACGACTCCCTTACCGGGCTATGCAATCTGGATACCTTCAGAAAAGAAGTGGAGAATATCCTTACGGGCCGTGACATTGGTGAGTGTGCCATGGTCATGATGGATCTTGACAGCTTCAAGGGGATCAATGACCATTTTGGACATGACTGGGGCGATGAATATCTGCGCGTCTGTGCAGGATTTTTGACAGAGTTCAACGGAGAAAAGGGAATCGCGGCCAGGCGTTCCGGGGATGAGTTCTGCCTCTTTCTGCATCACTATAAGACAAAGCAGGAGATTGCCAATGATATGGAGGAATTTTACAGCAGGCTGCAGCAGAACCCTGTGGTATTTCCGGATAAGAGCAGCAGAATGCTGGAGATATCTTCAGGTCTTGCCTGGTACGGCGGCGGTCTGAAGGAGTTCCAGACACTTTTAAAAGCAGCGGATTATGCCCTGTATGATGCAAAGAACAGCGGAAAGGGAATCATGAAACAGTATTCCCTGAACTGACACTAATCATAAAGAGAAAGAGAGGAGACAGACAATATGGATAAAGATACAACTGTGGCGGACTTAAAAAGCAGAGTATTCGATTTTTGCGAGGAGAGGCATTGGAACAAATCCCATAATCCTAAGGATTTGTCCATCGGTATTTCCACAGAGGCCAATGAACTGATGGATTTGTTCCGTTTCAAGTCAAATGACCAGATGAAAGAAATGATGAAAGATAAGAAGAAGAGGGAGCGCATAGGGGAGGAGCTGGCAGATACCCTGATTTTTTCCTTGCGTTTTGCCCAGATGTATGCGTTTGACATTGACGATATCATCCGTGATAAGATGGTGAAAAATGCGGTGAAATATCCTAAGCCTGAGAAATAACGGCGGGAAGGAGTACGGATGGAGATCAGATGTATTGCCCTTGATCTGGACAGGACGACCCTAGACGGGGACGGATATCTGCCGGAGGAAAACAGAAAGGCCCTGGAGGAAGTTATGGAAAAGGGCGTGCAGGTAGTGGTGGCCAGCGGAAGGGCCCTTTCCACGCTGCCGGCGGCGATCAGGGAGATGGAAGGGATACGGTATGCCATTACATCAAACGGAGCCGCAGTATATGAACTCCACACAGGAAAATGCCTGAAACAATATAAGATGACAGAGGAGTCAGTGCGCCGCATTTTGACGCTCACAAGGAATTTTCCTGTGACCTATGAAGCATTTGTGGATGGCGAGGCTTATGCACCCAGGGCTTATGTGGAAAGCCCTGTGCAATTCGGCGCCAGTGTCCGGGCCATTCCTTATATCCAGGGAACCAGAAGGCCGGTGGAGGATATTCGGGCATTTATCTGTGACCATGCCTCTGTACTGGACGGCATGGACGTCATAACAGGGGACCGGGAGCTGAAGACCAGGCTGTGGCAGCTTCTGAACGCGGAGGGCCGGGATGTGTATATCACTTCTTCGGTGGCACAGCTTTTGGAAATTTCTTATAAAGATGCAGGGAAACATACAGGGGCAGCCTTTCTTCTGGACTATCTCGGACTGTGCAGGGAGGAGCTTGCGGCTTTCGGGGATGGAGATAACGATGCGGAACTTCTGGCGTTTGCGGGAATTGGGATCGCGATGGAGAATGCATCCGTAAAATGTAAGGAATCTGCAGACTGTATCACCCTGTCCAATGAGGCGTGCGGGGTTGCCCACGGCATCAGGAACATACTGAAATTATAAGAGAGGCAAAAAATATGATTCAAAATTGGAAACACAAGTTCAGATATATTGGCGGCATTCTGATACTGCTGCTCTGCCTGCTCACCGGATGCACCGGAACTGCGGACGGCACGGCAGGCCGGACAGAACAGGATTCTGCCAGGACAGTGCAGCAGGAGGAACAGGATGCAGAGGCATCGGCGCTGGAGGAATCGGGAACTTATACCTCGAAAGAGGATGTGGCAACTTATATCCATCGGTTTGGTCATCTTCCGGATAATTTTATTACCAAGAAGGAGGCCAAGAACGCCGGATGGGTCAGCAGTAAGGGGAACCTGTCTGAAGCCGCCCCGGGCAAGAGCATCGGCGGAGACAGATTCGGCAACTATGAGGGAATCCTGCCGGAAAAAGAGGGGCGGCAGTATTATGAATGTGACATTGACAGCGATGGAGGCTATCGGGGGGCAAAGCGGATCGTCTATTCCGATGACGGTCTTGTGTATTACACAGAGGACCACTACGAAACCTTTGAGCTTTTGTATGGAGAGGAGAATCCATGAGGATAGTCCTGGACGCGTTATGTATGGAAGAGAAGGAGACAGCACATACATATCTGAAAGAAAAACTGCGGCTGCCGGATTATTATGGGGGCAATCTGGACGCGTTGTACGACTGTCTTACAGATGAGGAAGAGATGGAGATAGAGGTGGAGAACAGAGAGCAGGCGGGGAAATATTTTCTGCGGATATGGAACGTTCTGCTGGATGCCGCCGAAGAAAATGAAGGTCTTCAGTTGATTGGCTAGTAAAAACACAGGAGAAAGAGTATGGGTAAAATGCAGAAAGACAGCAAAAAAGCATCTAAGAAATGGATATGGATTCTTCTGGCAGTTATAGCCGTAATATTGGCAGCAGCAGTTGTGATCTTCATGAAGGGCAGAACAGAGAAAGAAGTATTTTCCGTTGACGGACAGCCGGTCTACAGGGAAGAAGTGGCATGTATCGTCAATAAGATCAAATTATACCAGAGAGAAAAAACAGCAGAGAAGGCCGGGATTGATGTGTCAGAATTTACCTGGGAGACAGAGGCCGATGGAAAGACGGGATATGAATACCTGGCTGATGCAGTGGTGGAGGAGCTTAAAGAAATTAAGACCATGCAGAAAGAGGCCATGGATAACGGCCTTGCAGATGCGATTGATTATCCGTCCCTGATGAAGGCAATGGAAAAAGAAAACAAGGACAGGGGAGAGAAAAAGGGGAACAATGAAACCGTATTCGGAGTGACCCGGTACACGGCGGACCAGTTCTATGATTACTTCAACGAAAATCTGTCCCTTCAGAATAAACGGGAGCTGACCAATAAAGATGTACTTACCGCATCCGATGAGGAGGCAAGGGCTGTTTATGATGCAGACCCGGAATACTTTGACAATGAGGATTATGAGAATGTAAAGACATCTGCCCAAAATCTTGTGTTAGAGAACAAGTATCAGGAGCATTTAAAAGAAATGGCGGAAGGGGCCAAAGTAGAGATACCGGATGAACAGGCACTGTTACAGGCTGTGAAGGACGCACTGGAAGGAAAATCGTAAAACAAAGGTGATCAATCACTGTGCATATACTGCGCTGACCGTAAGAAAACATTTAACAGATAGATAAAAAGAGAGCTGTTTACACAGAAAGCTGGAAGTGTGAACAGCTCTTTTTTACCGGGAAAATGCCCCTAGTTTGTTTTATCTGTCATTTTTTTTGTATTATTAGTTTGCGATAAAATATAAATGGTCGAAAATGACGAAAAATAAGTAGAAATCGTAAAAATTTATGTATATATGTGGACTATAATAGAAGACACGGCAATGCAACACCTGTCAAAATGACGGAAGCGGATCAGCGCAGCGTGTTGAAGCTCATTGCGTAAATATTCTTTTGGAAGGAGAGCAATGTATGAAATCATGGAAGCGATGGAACAGGGCGTTTGGTGTTACTCTGGCGACGGCTCTTGTCTGTACTTCAGTTAATTTCCCGGTTTATGTGCAGGCAGCCACAGATAACCAGGGAAGTATACCTGAAGCAGCCACGGAGAGTATCCCGGAAGTATCCGGCACGGTCTACCATGTGGACAGCGAGAACGGCAGTGATGAGAATGGGGATGGATCGATCAGTAATCCGTTCAAAACCTTGGATAAGGTGAACACCATTGAATTACAGCCGGGAGACGGCATCAGCCTGAAGAAAGGCAGCATTTTTGACAACCAGCAGCTTGCACCGAAAGGCACCGGAACGGAGGAGAAACCCATTGTAATTGATACATATGGTGAGGGAAACATGCCTGTGATCAATGCAGGAGGATTCAGAAGAACCGGTGAAAAAAATGATGACGGCACACCTGAATATGCAGGCTACAAAGAAGCAGTCCTGATTCAGAACATGGAGTATACCTATGTGACTGGTCTGGAAGTTACAAATGACGACGCATTTAACGAGACAAGTGAAGCAAATGACCAGAACAACCTGAACTCCGGAAGTGATGATGTGATCCCGAGACGTCTCGGTATCCATGTTACCATTGACGAGAGAGAGACAGTTAACAAAACTCTGGAGGGTGACAGAGAATACAACACAGTTGTCATCGACGGCTGTTATGTACATGATGTGGACGGAAATGAGAACCGCGGTGTGAACAAAGTAGACGGCGGTATCGGCGTTGAGGTTATCTTCAGCTCAAAAGCAGGGGTATATCCTTACTTCAACGGCGTGACCATCCAGAACAACAGAATTGACCAGTGTGACCGTACAGGAATCAAGGCAATCCGCCTTTCTGACCTGGACAACTTCAGAAACAACACACCGGGTACTGACAATTATGACCCGAATAATGATGCGGATTATAATGGGGCCAATGATGGTGTGCGCCATGACAATATCCGTTATAAAGACCAGGCACAGAGAGGCCTTCATATTGTAGGAAACTATCTGAGCGATATCGGCGGTGACGGTATCCTTGTCTGCGAATCACAGGGCGCTTTGGTAGAGCACAATGTGGTGAACGGACAGGCCATGCGTGCGAAAGGCGCCAATGCAGGTATCTGGGCATGGAACTCTTTTGATACCTTATTCCGCTATAATGAGAGCTTTGACGGTCCTGCTTATAACCAGGATGGCTGCTCTTACGACAGTGATTACTGGTGTGCAGGTACTACCTTTGAGTACAACTACAGCCACGATACACCTATGGGCTTTATGCTTATGATGGGCAATAACAATACAGATATTATCCGTTATAATGTGAGCCAGAATGACGGCCTTGCATGGCGCCACGGGGCAGGAAATACCAGTTCAGAGAGCTACATTTATAATAATGTATTTTATTATGATGGTGCGGACTGGGTATTCAACCACAGCAACGGCGGCGGTTCTGCATTAGGTGATGCATACAACTGGTGTATGTATAACAACATTTACTATAACTACAATACAGAAGTTCCCAGTAAATGGGGCAGTGCTGAGACAACGGCTGAGAGCTGGAACAACTCTTACCTGAAACAGGCAGGAAACCTGGTATATGAAGCCAGCGGCATCCATGACCCGGGTGAGATTCCCAATGCCATCCAGGCAGATCCGCTCTTTGAAAATCCGGGCGGCGGCGAGAGTGCCACGATCAGTGAAGACGGAATGACAGCCACCTCCAACTGGGAATCTTTGAAGGCTTACGCCCTGAAAGAAGGTTCTGCAGCAATCGGTAATGGTGTGTATGTCAATGTCGTTCCTGCATCCAGTCCGGAAAATAAAGGACTCTGGGACTACACTTCAGACAGAAATGCCAAGACAGATTTCTTCGGCAATGCTCTTTACGACGGAGCACCTGATATCGGTATTATGGAGATGACAGGTGTGAAAGGTGCAGAATTTGCACTGGAGAGCAACGCGGCTTATAAAGTATACGATCCGGAATGCGGAGAATATCTTGCAAGCGGAGAAAACAGTCTGGAAGTAAATGCATCCGGAAGCCAGTTCGTAATGGAGAATGCAGGCGACGGATACAAAGTGAAGATCTGGGATACAGAGAACAATGCTTATCTGTACCTGAATGCCGACGGCGACAATGCGGTTCTGTCAGAGAAAGACACAACTGTATGGTCAGCCGTTGATATGAAGAACGGACTTCATCAGCTCAAATCAGGAGACAAATTCCTTGTCTGCAATAATGACGGAACGCTTTCTCTTGGCACAGCAGGTACTGACTGGCAGTTTGTCCTTCAGGAGCACTCCAAGTCCTATAATGTGGGCGGAGATGTCATCGACGGATTCAGCGCAGACCAGGCTTATGATGAAAATAAGAAATTATCCGGCTATGTTGGTGAGTACAGCAAGCTGACAGGAAGCGGCAGCGGTGTATACGCAACAGGTGTTACTGCCGACACGATTGAGTACAAGATCTATGCATCAGACGCTGCCCACAATCTGAAACTCTATGTTTCTGAGATGGAAAACGCTGCCGGACGTACATTTGACGTTCTGGTAAACGGTGAGGTGGCAAAAGAGAGATATACCTTAACAGGTGATACAGATGTGATTGAAATCGGTTCTGTATATCCGGCAGGTGGTGTCATTACTGTAAAACTGCAGAGTGCATACAGCGAGGAAGCCGGAACAATGACCAATCCGATTCTAAATGGTATTGCAGCAGACATGGCTGTTATGTCAGAAGTGAATATGAGACTGGATGCCGGTAATTCCGACACATCCAATATGGGCAACCATGACGGCCTGTTCGAGGATGCGGAATTTGAAGTTACAGGAAGCGGATGGTACGCAAACGGTGATACAGCCACTGAGGAGATCAACAGTTCTCTCGGCGGACAGAAACCGGTGCCGGATGCAGGCCTGGGAACCGCGCTGAAGAGCGGACGTGCAGGTGAGGACTTTGGCTATAAGTTCAAAGTTGCACCGGGACTTTACAGAGTGAAACTGTACTTCAATGACACAAGCGCAGATGATTTTACACCGGGAACATTTGATGTGAGCGTAAACGGTTCTGTAGTGGAAGAAGGATTTGCCATTCCGGAACAGAACAAAGCTTACGATATCACAGTTACCGCAGAGGCAAAAGACGGTCTGATCGATATCGGACTGAAAGCCACAGAGGGCAAAGCGATTGTCAATGCAGTTCTTGTTGAGCCTTATCAGGAGATCACAGGTGAGAATCTGGCACTGAATAAGACAACAGATACAAGCGGACAGGAAGCAGAGTCCATGGCAGCAAAATACGCAGTTGACGGCAGCCAGTCCACACGTTACAGCAGCGGTATGGGACAGAACCAGTGGATATCCGTAGATTTGGATAAGAAATACATGGTAGACACTGTAGCAGTTGACTGGACACCGGGTGCCTACGCTGCAGATTATGAAGTGCAGGTATCTGCAGACGGAGAGACATGGAATACTGTTAAAACGGTTAACAGTGCATATCCGGGACTTAACCTGGTTAAATTCGAGCCAGCCGAGGCACAGTTCGTAGCAATTGTTTCTATTAACAATGCAAACGAATGGGGAATGTCCATGACAGAACTGGGCGTATATGGTGAGGAGATCACAGGAAGCCCGGCAGCAACTGTCAATACTGAGGATAAAGGAAACCATAACTATCAGGTAAATGTAGGTCTTGAGAATATCTACAACAAGTACAGAAACACAGTTGTGGAGTATACCTATGACCCGTCTCAGATCACCTTGAACACAGACAGCGCAGCAGCAAATGAAGACGCACTTCTGAAGACTGTAGAGCCGACTGTGACAGATAATGAAGACGGAACACAGACCGTGCGTTTCACCTATGGAATCAAGAAACAGGATGCATTCAAGAAGGCTGCGGAACTTATGAATGTAACCTTTACGGCAGAAGAGGGAGCAACAAGGAAACCGGTAACTGTCAATGTATCCTTCAGCAACGCAGAGGGACATGTGACGAATCTGGAAAAAGTGATCACCTATGTACCGAATAACTTTACATATGAAGATTTAGGCGCTTTGATCCAGGATGCAGAAGCACAGATGAATGCAGCAGTGGTAGGACCGAAACCGGGCGAATACACCCAGGAAGCAGTCGATACCTTCAAAGCTGCTGTTGACGAAGCAAAAGCAGTTCCGGAAGGAAAAGACGCGGCAGAATACGAAGCCGCATATGTAAAACTGGAAGCAGCGATGAAGGCCTTCACCGAGGCAGTCAATGTGGCCCAGTACAACACTTATTATGAAGATTTTGCAGCAGCAGAGGAGATGAACTTTGATCTCAGCAATGCGTCCGGACAGCTTACGCAGGACGGCCTGTTATTATCTGTAAATGCAGGCGGAATCGCTAAGGACATGAACGCTGCAGCAATCAGCCAGGGTGTTTTCCGCATCCGCTTCAGCACAGACAGCGTGGAAGATCAGACACTGTTTACCGTTGGTAACGGAATCATGTTCGGATATGATGCAGGCGGCGGAAACTGGTTCTACGATAAGACGGCAGACGGAGGCTGGGGCAACTTTACTTACGGCTATGAGCTGACAGCTAACGAAGAGCATGAGATTATCTTTAAGTTTATGCCGAGTGCCGGCAGGGCAGCAGGGGCATATGACCTGACCTTATGGTATGACGGAACAGAACTCGGTCATGCTGAGGATGTTCTTTACAGCACAGAGCCGGGCCAGTATACACTGCAGACCAGAAGAAACGCACACAATATTACAGTAAAAGAAGTATACTACGGTGATGAGGTTCCGACACACACCGTAACAGTAACCGCCGGCGAAAACGGAACTGTCAGCCAGACAGGCGACGTATCTGTTTACAGCGAGACGAACAAAACATTTGTAATCAAACCGGATAAAGGCTATACTGTAGATACCGTAATGCTTGACGGTGCACCGGCAGTAGTCGAGAACAACAGAGTAACTCTTGAATATGTGATCGAAGACCATACACTGGACGTTACCTTCAAGAAGATCGAGACCTCCAGTCTGGAAGCACTCATCAATGAGATGAAGGAAATAACGGCTGACGGTTATACACCGGAAAGCTATCAGAAATTCCAGGATGCAATCGCGGCAGCGGAAGCTGTTATGGAAAATGCAACATCCCAGAAGGAGATCACCGATGCGATCGTAGCCCTGGGCAATGCAAAAGATGTTCTGGTTAAGATCCAGTTGGAAAGCATCACAGTCGATACAGAGAATGCCAAGAAGGAATATCTGTTAGGCGAAGAATTCAGCGCAGAAGGAATTCAGGTATTTGCTGTATACAATGACGGCAGCACCACAGAGCTGAGCACAGACGATTACACAATTACCGGATTTGATTCCAGTGTGATCGGACCAAAGGAGATCACAGTTACCTATACCGAAGGTGAGCTTGAGAAGACAGCAGTATTTACCGTACAGGTTAAGCTGACTGTAGATACTACAAGTCTGGAATTGGCCATCACAATGGCTGAAAAACTGGCAGACGGAAGCCAGTCCTTCTCACCGGAGAGCTGGGCAGCCGTGGAAGAGGCTCTGAACGAAGCAAACGCGCTTCTGACAACTCTTGAAACAACACAGGGACAGGTAGACGATGCGTTTACAAAACTCATCAATGCCATTGTTGACCTGAAACCGGGCGTACAGAAATACGGTCTGGAAGCGGCAATCGCGGGAGCAGAGGCAATCCTCGCAGATCCTGTGACAGAAGAACGCTATACGGAAGGCAGTGTGCAGGCAGTCAAAGATGCATTAGAGGCAGCCAAGACTGTATATGATACCGTGTACGGCGAAGATGAAGTAGAAGAAGGACAGAAAGCTGTCAATGAGGCAACCACAAACCTGCTTACTGCAGTATCCCAGATGTTAGATAAGGATTTTGCCCGTCTGCACGCGATCATTGCACAGGCAGAAGCAATCCTTCAGGATGCCGACAAGTACACAAGTGAGTCCGTGGAGAACCTTAAGACTGTACTGAGTGCAGCCAAAGAGACAGCAGCCAACACGGAACTGACAGGCCAGGAAGCAAGAGACGCCTATGCAGCTCTGGCAGAAGCCATTACAGGCCTTACATTCAAGGGAAATAAGGCGGAACTGGAATCTGTTATGGCAAAAGCACAGGAGATCCTGGATAATTCGGGCAGATATCTGGCAGCCAGCATTGACGGTCTGAAGGAAGCTCTTGACAGCGCAAAGGTAATTTACGACAAACCGGATGCAGTTCAGGATGAGATCAATGCAGCGATTGCTGCACTTGTGAAAGAATGTGAAGAAGTAAGGCTTCTGGGTGATGTGGACCTGAACGGCGTTGTGAATGCAGCCGACAGTGCACTGCTGCTGAAATACAGTGTAGGTCTCACAGAGCTGACAGAGGAGCAGATCCTGATCGGTGATGTGAATGTTGACAACCAGACCAACACAACTGACGCAACCAAGATCCTGCAGATGGCAGCAGAGAAGATCACCACATTTTAAATATCAGAGGAAAATCTAGGAGAACAGGCAGGTAACCTATATGAAAAAGAGAACCGGAAAAATTGCAATGTTATGTATGAGTGCACTTCTGTTTGTACAGGCAATGCCTGTCTGGGCCGCAGGTGAAACAGAAATAGCATTAAACCCAGGTAAGGCCCAGGAGGGCGGTCAGGTTCAGGTGGCCTGTGAGATCACGGATGGCCGGGAAGTGACCAATGGAAAAATCCGTATCCATTACGATGCATCTAAAATTACCCTCACTGCGGACAGCGCCGGAGGGGCGCTGTCCGGGGCCCTGTGTGAAGTCAACGACTGTCTGACAGGCAACAAGGAGGAAGGCGAGATTGTAGCGGCCTTTGCCTCATCATCACCACTTACGGAGGATGGCAGTCTGCTCGATATGACGTTCCAGCTTGCAGACGGTGTAAAAGCCGGCGATACAGCGGACATTCAGGTGGATATTGAGGAACTGGCAGGTGACAGCGGCGACATCGGTCACAATGAGACCCATGCAGCAGCTATCACAGTGGAAGCAAAGGGCGAGAATCCGGACCCTGGCGGAGACGACAAGGATCCGAGCGGAGATGACAACAAGAACCCCGGCGGAGATGACAATAAGACTCCGGGCGGTGACAAAAATGATGGTACGGATGGCGATGGTAATAAAGGAACCACACCAACCCCGACACCGGCTAAGAACAAAAAGTCCGGAACCACCACAACTTCAAAATCAGCAAAGACAGGCGATGATACGAATATGGTATTCCCGCTTCTCGGCGCTGGCGCAGCAGTAGCAGTGATCGCTGCAGTCACAGCTGCGAAAAAGAAAAAAGAATCATAACTGTAAGGGTAATGCCGGTCTGTATGAGAAATCATGCAGACCGGTTTTTTTGGTTATAATTAAAAATATGAAATCATTTTCCATATCCCGATACGTTATATAGAGTAGGGGACGCCCTGTAGGAGGAGTATCTTGACGCGTGAAGACAAACTGATAGAAAAACTGGAAAATGGAGATATGAGCGCCCTGGATGAGCTGATATCCCTGTATTACACAGACATTCTGCGGTACTGTATCTGCCACACAGCGGACAGGCAGACCGCGGAGGATGCCGTGCAGGAGACATTTCTGAAGACCGTGCGGTATCTGGACAGGTATATACACAAGGGGAAATTCCGCGCTTTTTTATACCAGGTGGCAGCGAATACGTGTGTGGACATGTGGAGAAAGAAACATCAGGAGGAGCAGATACCGGACACTCTGGAATGCCTGGAGCGGGGATTTCAAAGGGCTGAGACGGAGACAGACTTCATGCTGCTGGTCAGGGAACTTCCGGCAGAACAAAGGGAGATCATCTACCTGCGGTTTGCCCATGACCTGACGTTAAGGGAAATCGGGCAGATTTTGAACCAGCCGCTGAGGACAGTCCAGTCCAGGCTGCGGGCAGCACTGAAAACCATAAAAAAGGATTTGGAGAGAGGGGGGATTTCATCATATGAAGAAATCTGAGATAGAAAGCGGCCTCAGGAAGTGTTTTTCGGAGAATACCGTGCCGGATGCGGTCAGGGGAGGAAGAGAGAAGCTGATTCTGACAGCCAGGCAGACATACCGCACCGCTGTAAGAGAAAAAAGGATTTCCTTTTGGCAGTTTGTGTTATATCAGATCAAATTTACAGGCCGGAGTATATGGGGAACGCAGATCGCTGTGCTGGCAGCTATCTATCTGACACTCTATATTACTGTCAATGGGGATTTTGCTTACCTGTGGAACAGACGCCTTCCCGTGCTTTTATGTTTCAGCAGTGTGTTTCTTCTGTTGCCGGCCCTGCCCGCAATTGCAAGGTCTCTGCGTTATGGAATGGCAGAGCTGGAGCAGGCGTCCAGGTTTTCCTCGATCCATCTGCTGACTGCCCGGCTGGTGATCATCAGTGCCGGGGATATCCTGATGCTGGCTGTGCTGACTGCAGGCATTGTACTGGGAATGGGCCAGAGCCTGGGGGCCGTAGTCTTATACCTGCTGGTGCCCTTTTTTTTACTGGGCAGTATCTATATTACCATAGCTCTGCACGTGGATGTACAGCATGTACTTAAAATCTGTCTGGCTGTGGGAATGGGGGCAGCGCTGCTGTTCTGGCTGCTATTCCAGTATCATTACGGGTTTTACGAACATTCCTTTCAGACGGGCTGGGCAGCAGTCTGTGCGGCGGCTGTGATATGTGATATCATTCAGCTTCGCAGAGCGGAAAGAAAAGGAACAGCAAAAGCACTGTTGTGAGGAGGAGTAAAATGGAGCTTATAATAGACGATTTATCAAAAAAATTTAAAGACAAGGAAGCCGTCAGCCATGTGAGCTTGAAACTGACACCGGGGGTCTGGGGACTTCTGGGAGCCAACGGTGCCGGCAAGACCACTCTTATGCGAATGCTGGGCGGAACACTGAAACCTACGGGAGGCAGGGTTCTGTACGACGGCATCTCTATCCAGGTACTGGGGGAGAAGTACAGGGATATCTTTGGGTATCTGCCTCAGGAGTTTGGATTTTATCCTGAATTTACGGTCCGGGATTACCTGGAATATATGGCAGTGCTGAAAGGCCTGCCGAAAAGGAGAAGTAAGGAGAAGATAGAAGAACTTCTGGAGAGAATGACCCTTTTGGATGTGAGAAAGAAAAAGATTGCGAAGCTCTCAGGCGGAATGAAGCGCAGGGTGGGAATCGCCCAGGCCCTTCTCAATGAGCCGGAGGTGCTGATTCTGGATGAGCCTACCAGCGGTCTTGACCCGGGGGAGCGCGTCAGATTCCGTAATCTGCTCTCAGAGTTTGCCTCACACGACAGGATTGTGCTCATATCCACCCATATTGTCTCAGATGTGGAGTACATTGCAACCTGCAATGCGGTGATGAAGGGCGGTAAGATCCAGGCTGTGGGGACAACGGAAGAGCTGGTCACCCTAGTGAATGGGAAGGTCTGGAACGGTACGATTCCTGCCGGACAGCTTGCTGAGTATGAGAACAGACTGCAGATCGTGAACCTGAGAAATGAGGCGGACGGCCGCATCTCTGTGCGGTATCTCGCCGAGAAACCCGGGATCGAGGATTCTGTACCTGCTGTGCCGAGACTGGAAGACCTTTATCTCTGGATGTTCCCGGAGAGCCGGTTTGATAAGGAGGCGGATTAAATGAGACTTTTAAAACTGGAATTTAAGAGAATCCTGAAAACAAGATCTACCTGGGTTTTTCTGGGGGCAGCACTGTTTTTATCTGTTCTCATGGCCTGTATTCCCAGGACATTTGTACAATATTCCTACATGGATGACAGCGGTAAACAGATCACCATAAGCGGCAGTAAGGCCATGGAGATCATAAATGAGAAACAGGCGCCCTATGCCGGAGAGGTGACACCGGATAAAGTGCAGACCGCTTTGGAGACATATCAGGCATGCATCGCGGAATACGGGCCGACCAACAGCGAGGATTTCCCTCTGAATGTATATAATGAAAAGATTCTGCCTATTCAGCCTTATATCCACCTTTTACGTGAAGTGTATGCGGACAGCAGAACAGGTACTGCGGCTGACCTCATGAAGCTTGGTCCTGAAGATGCCGGCCGTATCTATGAACAGTGCAGAGAGCATCTGGACAGCCTCATGAAAATGGAGCAGAAGGACTACCCGGATGCGCAGAATAAAGCGGCTGCTTACTTTGCAAAAGTGGAGCAGCCATATGAGTATTATCCCGGCTATAATAAGGACGCAACCGATTATCTGGTCCTTTATCTGCTTCTTCTGGAGTTCATCTGCGTGCTTCTGGCTGCTCCGGTCTTTTCCTCTGACTACCAGACAAAGGCGGATGATATTCAGCGCTGTACCAGGCATGGAAGAATCAGGCTGGCGGCTGTCAGGACAGCAGTTATGCTGATTCTGGCCTCTGTTATAGTGGCAGCGGGTTCCGGCATTTTTCTGCTTCTGACAAGGGCTCTGTTCGGGGAAGAGTGTATGGGAAGTTCCATGCAGATGCTCTATTCGGCAGTGAGCTTATCTGATCTGGATTTGTGGCACCTGCTTTTAGCCGGGGCGGGTACCGGGTTTCTGACCATAACCGCTGCGGTTCTGTGTACACTTATGATATCGTCCCGATGCAGAAGTGTCACTGTGACAGCGATTTTTGGCATGGTGCTGTGTCTGCTGCCTGTCATCATCGGACAGGTGGGCAGCGGGAATCTTGCCGGCTGGATTCGCTGTATCCTGCCGACAGGAGGGCTGGGGCTTGGAAACTGCTTCCTGTACGAACTGTTTGATTTTAAATTCCTTCATCTGGGAGGACGATCCTTTTGGGTGCCCCATGCGATGCTTGCGGCGCTGGCCGTGGAGATTCCTCTCTTTTGGGGACTGACGGTTTGTTTCTATAATAGACATATGGCAAAATAACAGATTGCGGAGAGTGTATGAATCAGGCGCTCTCTGCAGTTGCCTTATAGGTAAAATGCACAAGAAGTAAGAAAATTATAGAAGGAGAACACTTTTTTTTATAGGTATTTCCCACAGAGAATGCTACTATTAATCCATAATCTTAGTTCATATTAAATAACATAAGGAGGAAAGAATATGAAAAAAAGAATGATGAAACTGGCGGCAATCTCTATGTCTGTGCTTATGGCGGCTTCCCTTGGTGCGTGCGGCTCCGGCGGCGGGGATGACAAAAGCAGCGGAAGTGATGACAGCAAAAAAGAAGAGAGCACAGCATCCGCAGATGAGAGCAAAGGCGGGGACAAGGAAATTGTAATGTGGGCCAACGGTACGGAAGATCCAGATAAAAGTATCTGGAATTATGCCATTGACAAGTATAATGAAGGTAAGGGAAAAGAGACAGGCTATCAGGTAAGCTATGTTCCCACACAGAATGATACTTACAAAGAGAAGCTGGTGGTTGCTGTCAGCTCAGGGGAATGCCCGGATATCTATCAGACCTGGTCCGGAGGTCCTATGATCGAATACGTGGAGGCAGGATTCGGCCAGCCTCTTGACGAATATATTGATAAGTACAATCTGAAGGATGTGCTCATGGACGCGGCCCTGGAACAGGGTACCTACAACGGCAAGGTGTACGGCCTTCCCGTGCTGAATGTGGCAATCTCAGGTATTTACTATAACAAAGAGATGTTTGAACAGTATAATCTGGAAGTTCCCACAACCATAAGCGATCTGGAGAAAGTCTGCGATACATTAGTGGAGAACGGCATCACTCCGTTTGCGCTTGCCAATGCCTCCAAATGGACAGGTTCCATGTATTTCATGAATCTGGCTACCCGTTACGGCGGACTGGAGCCTTTCCAGAAGGCAGTTTCCGGGGAGGGTACTTTTGAGGATGAGAGCTTTGTCTATGCCGGAGAAAAGATTCAGGAATGGGTGAAAAAGGGCTATTTCCCGGAGGGCGTGAACTCTCTGAGTGAGGATGACGGACAGGGCAAACAGCTTCTGTACCAGGATAAGGCAGCCATGACCTGTATCGGCTCCTGGTATACAGGCACGATCAAACAGGACAGTGAAGAATTCTACAACAAATTGGGCTGGTTCCCATTCCCGGCAGTTGACGGTTCCTCCGCAGATGCTTCCATTATCATCGGAACCATCGGTGACGGATTCCTGACCTTCAATTGTACAGGCGAGAAGCTGGATGCTGCATTTGAGATGGCAAGCTACTATTTCGATGATGAAGAGCTGGATTTCATGGTAGAAAACGGCAAGATTCCTCCTGTTAAAAAAGCAAAAGAGATGATCACTGATCCGGTAAGCCAGCAGATCCTGGAAGCTGCAACGAATGCGTCCTCTGTACAGCTCTGGTACGATCAGTATCTGCCGCCGGTAGTATCT
Organism: Blautia sp. JLR.GB0024; assembly: GCF_037000545.1. NCBI lineage: Bacteria > Bacillati > Bacillota > Clostridia > Lachnospirales > Lachnospiraceae > Blautia > Blautia sp. JLR.GB0024. The sequence goes on from NZ_JBANBF010000002.1 coordinate 661,025, forward strand.
GAGGCACATAAAGATACCTGCCAGGAATTATTTGGCCTTACCATGACACCGGAGGAGGCGAATAAAGAACTGCAGAAGGCAATGGATGAATACAACAGCAGCCACAATGAAGAATGATCATTTTATCTCCAGGTAAGAAAATTATATAATGTAGACACTTTATTTTATGGTTATCAGACAGAAAAAAATATATGATATCAGGGATAAAGTAAAAGCATATATATTATTTCAGGAGGAAAAGTATGAAAAAAAGGATGGCAAAACTGGTCGCTCTTTCCATGACAGCTCTCATGGCAGCGTCATTGGCCGCATGTGGCGGTGACAGCGGAAACGCAAGTTCAAGTGAAACCTCAGGAGAAGACAAATCAGCAAAAAAAGAAGCCGGTGATGATGGAAGCAAGGAAATTGTTTACTGGAACATCGGTACAGAAAGCCCGGACAAGGATGTTATTGCAAAGGCTGTTGACAAATTCAATTCCGAGACAGAATCAGGCTATACCGTTACGGTTGTGCCTACACAGAATGATACGTACAAAGAGAAACTGGTAGTTGCCATGAGTTCAGGCGAATGCCCGGATATGTATTCCAACTGGTCCGGCGGTCCTATGTACGAGTACATAGATTCCGGATTCGGTCAGCCCATTGATGATCTGTTCAATGCGTCTGAGATCAAGGACAAACTTATGGATGCAGCCGTTGCACAGGCTACATACAATGACCATGTATATGCGGTTCCTTACCAGAACGTTTCTCTTGCAGGTATATTCTACAACAAGGAAATGTTTGAGAAATACGGTCTCTCAGAGCCGAAGACACTTGCGGATCTGGAGAATATCTGTAAGACATTAAAGGACAACGGCATTACACCATTTGCCCTGGCAAACGGTTCCAAATGGACAGGTTCCATGTATTTCATGAGCCTTGCGGCACGCTACGGCGGACTGGAGCCATTCCAGAAAGCAGTTGCAGGCGAAGGCAAATTTACAGATGACTGCTTCATCAAAGCCGGTGAAAAAATCCAGGAATGGGTGAATGCAGGTTACTTCCCGGAGGGTGTAAACTCTCTGAGTGAGGATGACGGACAGGCAAAACAGCTCATGTATCAGGAGTCAGCAGGTATGCTTCTGTGTGGATCCTGGTATACAGGTACTTTCTCCTCTGACAGTGAAGAATTTTATCAGAAGATAGACTGGTTCCCATTCCCGGCTATCGAAGGTTCTGACGCAGATGCTTCTATCCAGATCGGTACCGTAGGTGACCAGTTCATCACATTCAACTGTGAAGGCGACAAACTGGCAGCAGCGTTTGAGTGTGCAGAGGCACATCTCTCTGATGAAGTTATAGATTTTGAGATTGAAAAAGGCAAGATTCCGCCAGTCAAGGGAATCGAAGAGAAGATCACAGACCCGGTTGCCAAGAAGATCGTGGAGACCGCCAACAGTGCTCCGGAAATCCAGCTTTGGTATGACCAGTATCTGCCGCCGGCAGTTGCAACTGCTCACCTTGACGGATTACAGGAAGTGTTTGGTCTGACCATGACTCCTCAGGAGGCACAGGATTCCATGCAGGCAGCAATGGATGACTATTTAAGCACAAAGGCCGAGTAAGGATCACAGATGAAAATACGCTCTGTCCCCTGGGACAGGGCGTTTTTTTCTATATTTTTCTGCGCTTTAAAAGACAAATATTTATAGATAATGCGTAGATTGTTCTATGTCCTTTCAGAAGTCTGTTTGTTAGTATATATAATAAGAAAAGAAAGGATTCAGAAACAAAAAGGAGGGCTTCTATTATGAAGGAAAATGGTATTTCTCTTGCCCAGATGAGGCAGAGGAACACACGGAAAGTTGCGGCGCTTTTCCTGGCACCGGTCACTGTTTTAATGGTGATATTTATTTTCTATCCCATTGTGGATACATTTATCACAAGCGGCTATCAGTGGAACGGAATTTCCGCAGCTAAGAAATTTATCGGAATCGGCAACTGGAAAAAACTGATTGCTGACACCAATTTTTGGATCGCGTTTAAGAACAATGTTCTCATTATGATCCTGTCTATCTGTATTCAGATTCCCATCGGTCTTGCACTGGCAACATTCCTGGATTTCGGAGGAAAGAAACTGACACCTTTTAAGGTGGTCTGGTTTATTCCCCTGCTGATGTCATCTGTTGCGATTGGCTTCCTTTTTACATATGCGCTGGCAACAAACGGCGGCCTGGTCAGCACCATCTCAGGCTGGTTCGGAGGCGGCAACATCGACCTTCTGGGCAATCCGAAAACTGCCCTATTGACGGTTATCATGGTTATCTGCTGGCAGTTCACCCCGTTCTACATGGTGTACTTCATGGCGGCATTTACCAATATTCCTTACGATGTATTTGAAGCGGCAAGGATAGACGGTGCCACCAGAGGCCAGTATTTCTGGAGAATAGCACTTCCCCTTCTGGTTCCTTCCATGAAAAGCGCGGCAATCCTCTCCATGGTTGGTTCTCTGAAATACTTTGACTTGATCTATGTTATGACCGGCGGCGGTCCCGGAACATCTACGGAATTGATGGCAACCTACATGTACAAACAGTCCTTTAAGACATTCAACATGGGATATGGTTCTGCAGTGGCCGGCGGCATGTTTATCCTCATCAGTATGGTATCCCTGATCACCATGAAGCTGTTAAATGGAAAGAAGGAGGACTGAAATAATGGATAATTATAAGAAGAGTAAAGCAAAAAGCATCACAGCCTGGACCGTTGCCTTTATCCTGGCAATCTTCTGGTTGGTAGTATCCTTTATGCCTTTCGTATTTATGGTTCTGAACTCCTTTAAAGAGAAGTTTGAGATGCTGACAAAAGGCGTGTTCCAGCTTCCGGACAGTCTGAACTGGAACAACTACACAGAAGTGTTAAAAGGCGGATTCGGCACTTACTTCAAGAACAGTGTGATCGTTCTTGGCATCTCCCTGATACTTCTGCTGTTTATCGCTGCCTGCGCGTCTTATCCGCTGGCAAGATTTAAGTTTAAACTGGCGAACCCCATCTATGCGCTGATCGTGGCATGTATGTCCATACCGGTTCATATCACCTTGATCCCGGTGTTCAAGATGGCAAAAAGCACAGGTCTGTATGACAGTATCTGGGCATTGATTGGTCCTTATATTGCCTTTGCGGTACCGATTTCCGTGTTCATTCTGACCAGCTTCATGAAAGAGATTCCGCGGGAGATTGAAGAGTCTGCCGAGATAGATGGCTGCGGCAAGATTCAGATGTTTTTCTCCATGATCCTTCCTCTGGCAAAACCCGGCCTGGCCACACTGGCGATCTACAACGGTGTAAATATGTGGAATGAGTTCTCCTTTGCCTACACACTGACACAGTCATCCGCAAACCGTACCCTGCCTCTGGCAATCTGGGAATTCCAGGGCCAGTATTCCATGAATACGCCCATGATCATGGCAGTCCTGACGCTGACACTTCTTCCCATGATCATTATGTTCATTATCTTCCAGGATAAACTGGTAAAAGGTATGACAGCCGGAGCCGTAAAAGGCTGAGTTTGCGTCACCGTACAGCTTGTCTGAACAGTAACGGGGTTACTGTGATTTTAGAGCTGCTGCCGGATTTATATCCAGGCGGCAGCTTTTTCCAACTGATAAAAATTGCCGCACTGCTGCATGGCATGGTATGATAGAGAGCAGAAAACAGAAGAAGGGCGGGAACATTTATGAGAAAGTGGATGGAGAAAGTAAGCCGATGGAAGTTTGACAAAAAAATGCAGCTCCTTGTGACAGTGTCCATTATAGCCACCACCCTTATTGTGCTGGTGGTATCCACCATATCCTCTGTCACATCCATGAAGCAGCAGTCCATAGAGCTTCTGCAGGCACAGAACAGCACAACTGCGGAAAACTTTAAAAGCTCCCTGGACAATTACAAAACCCTTGCCATTGCTACGGTCATGGATACTTCCATACAACAGTACCTGAAGGCAGTCAATTATAACAAAGAGGCAGGCGGGCTGAAGAGCAGTGCCTTCAACATTCTGGCAAGCATATCTAACATGCATTCGGATATGAATTTCATCGCTGTTGTGGGAAAATCCCCGGATGACTACATATACAAGGGGCAGATCGCCATCTCAGCCGCACAGTTCTCCCAGGTATATACTTTTGATGCCCAACAGTGCAAGACCGTGCAGGACAGCTCCATTAAGATGTGTTTTAACAATGCGTATTTCAACGGCAGCAAATACACCCTGAACATCTATTTCCCCATCTACGACACCAACCGTGTACTGGGAGAACTGGGGCTTCTCTGCATGAACTTTACGGACCCGAGCCTGCTGCAGATCCTGGAATACGACAGCTCCAATAAGCTGGAATCCATGGTAGTTGACACAGACGGCATGATGATTTCTGCCAGGGATAAGGATAAGATCGGAACCAATGTGGACTTTATTCCCAAGATGAAAGAAAAATCAGGCACCTTCAGCATGGGCGGCAGGCTGTACATTTACCAGAAGGTTTCTGACTGGCGGTTCTATGTGGTGAGCAGTGTACCTATGATGGAGCTTTACAAATCCAGCATCCGGACGATCTTCCTCATGGCATTTATCCTGCTGTTCCTGCTCACCATCAGCCTTCTGGTGGTCAAGCGCATCATCAGCAAAGTCTACCGCCCTCTGGACAAGGTGGTGCGGAAGATGGATGATGTGGCTTCAGGTTCCCTGAAAACCCGCATCAACGTGGAACACATGGGAGAGGATTTCACAAAACTGGCAGTCGGTTTCAACTCCATGATGGAGGAGATCCTGGTGCTCATGGAGCAGGTGAAAATGGAACAGCATCAGATTGAGCAGATTCGTTTCAATGCCCTGCAGTCCCAGATACAGCCCCATTTTCTGTATAATACCCTGGAGTGTATCCACTGGCAGGCCATGGTGGACGGCAACGGGGAGATATCCACGCTTGTGAAGGCACTGGCCAAGTATTACCGCATCTGCCTCAGCGGCGGCCATGATGTGATTCCGCTGAAAATGGAGCTGGAACATGTGCGGAATTATCTGATCATCCAGAATATGCGGTACGATGACATTATCGGAAGTGAGTTTGACGTGGAGGAGGCAGCATCAGATGTAATGATTCCGAAGCTGACCCTGCAGCCCTTGGTGGAGAATTCCATCTATCACGGAATCAAGGTGAAGGAGGGTAAGACGGGAAGTCTGTTCCTGAAGGTGAGAAAGCGCAGCAGTGATGTTCTGATCACTCTGGCAGATACGGGAACCGGTATGAGCCAGCAGCAGATTGATGAGATGAACCAGCATCTCTCAGAGTACGACGATTCTTTTGGCTACGGTGTGAGGAATGTAAATAAGAGAATAGAGCTTCTCTACGGTGAGGAGTTCGGGCTTTATTACCTGAGAAATGAATCAGGCGGCGTAACCGTGGAGATACGCCTGCCTTACGTGACACAAGTGGAAGACGGTATCATACGGGGAGAGATGATTCATGTATAAAATATTGATTGTAGATGACGAGAAAATGATCCGCCTGGGCATGAAAAAAGTTCTGCCCTGGGAGAGTCTTGGAATCAGTGAAGTTTACGACGCGGCTTCAGGCAGGGAGGCCCTTGGGATCATCCGGGAGAAAAAGCCGGAGATCATGATCTCTGATATTCAGATGACAGAGATGACAGGCCTTGAGCTCATTGAGGCGGCCCGGAAGATTGTGCCGGAACTCAGAGTCATTGTGCTGACCGGATACGATAATTTTGAGTATGCAAGGCAGAGCCTCCGTCTGCAGGTACAGGACTTTTTTCTGAAGCCCATCGAGGAGGAGGAGCTTGCCCGGGCTGTGAGCAAGCAGGTGAATTACCTGGAGGAGCTGAAAGCGGAGGAAAAGAATCTGAGGCTTCTCCAGAGGACCCAGGGAACCGCGGAACAGACAGAGCTGGAGCATTATATGAGAAATCTGGTGCACAAGCGGGAGGACAAGGGACAGCTTTTGAGCAATCTGAAGGAGTATTACCACTTTGATATAGAGCGTGACTTAAAGCTCATGCTGATCGTGCCCACCCTGTACATGAACCAGCAGCCCACAGAGGAGAATTTTCAGGCCATGTCCGTGAAGAATGTGTGTATGAGCATGGTGGACGCCCAGGAGAGGGGGATTACCTTCTCCGATGATGACGGAACCATTGCCATTACCTGGTTCGAGGCAGAGACCGGGGATGTGGTGCTGGATGCCATTGAGGAGCTGTCTGATATTCTGAAGGATGAATTTGACGCAAAGCCCAAGATGGTGGTGGGAAGTACCGTGCACGGGTTTTCCAATCTGTTTATCTCCTACAATGATGCCCGTTACCTGCTGGACAATGAAAAAGAGGGAATACGCGATATTGTACAGACCTTTGGTGCCCAGAACAAGGCGGATATTTTCCGCGACATCTATGCGGAGTTAAAGGGCATCATGTGTGCCAATGTGGGGAATACAGACTATGTCATGAAGGCGTTCAATACATTTTCAAAAGCTACGCAGTCCTATAATCTGTCCCCGGCCATGGTGCGCAGAAACTGCTTTGAGATCGCTTCAGCTCTCTATTTTTCCTATCTGGGAGATTCCGGGGAGGTGGAGTCCGGACGTCTTGATTCCCTTTCCAAAAGTCTGATCTGTGCGGACAGGGAGGAAGCGTGTGATGTAACACGCATGTTTATCTCTCAGCTTTTGGGCAGCGAGGAGGAGAATGTCCACGAGATCATTACAAAGGCAAAGCATTACATCGACGAACATCTGACGGAGGAGCTGTCTGTATCCAATATTGCGGCAAGCCTGTACATTACGCCAAACTACTTTTCCAGGCTTTTCAAGCGCGTGACAAAGGAAGGGTGCAACGAGTACATTGTGAGAAAGCGCATTGAGAAGGCGAAATCCCTGCTGGAGACCACCAGCATGAAGACCGGTAAGATCGCCATGATGGTGGGATATCGGGACACCAATTATTTCTCTCTGGCATTTAAGAAACATACAGGGAAATCCCCCACAAAATACAGGGAGGAGATACAGCATTCCGTATAAACAGCATTCCGGCATGCGGCTGTCACGGGATTTCCCTGTAATTGCATGGCACACCCCGCGGGACAGCAGAAAGCGGAATCGCAGCGTGACATTTACAAAAGGAAGAATTTTATAGAAGGAAGTAACTTTTTTTTATTACGGTTGGAATGCAGGTATGGTACACTATGCTTAAAGGTATAAGTACCATACCTTTTTGCTGTGGATCCGCAGGTAAAAACGCAAAAATTGAGGAGGAAACAGCAAGGAAATACATGCGCATCAGGCAGGTATGGTGTAAGATAAAAGCAGAAAACGGGAAACTGTGAAAACAGTTCCGGAAAATAGAAAATAAAAGGAGAAAAACGGATGAGAGACCACAAAAAAGAGAGGGCGGCAGCCAGAGAAAAAGCAAAAGAGCTGGTATCCAAAATGACACTGATGGAAAAGGCATCCCAGTTAAAATACGATGCATCTCCGGTAGAACGCCTGGATGTGCCGACTTATAATTACTGGAATGAAGCCCTGCACGGCGTGGCAAGGGCCGGTGTGGCTACCATGTTCCCCCAGGCTATCGGTATGGCTGCGGCTTTCGACGATGAGGAAATGAAAAAGGTGGGCGATATCATAGCCACAGAAGGCCGCGCAAAGTACAATGAGTATTCCAAACATGGAGACAGGGATATTTACAAAGGACTGACTTTCTGGTCTCCCAATGTGAATATTTTCCGTGACCCCCGCTGGGGAAGAGGCCATGAGACTTACGGTGAGGACCCGTATCTGACCTCCAGACTCGGTGTGAAATTCGTGGAGGGCATACAGGGTGACGGGGAAGTGATGAAAGCAGCGGCCTGCGCCAAACACTATGCTGTGCACAGCGGCCCGGAATCTATCCGTCACGAGTTCGACGCTGAGGTGACCATGAAGGATATGTGGGAGACATATCTGCCGGCTTTTGAGGCTTTGGTCACAGAGGCTGATGTGGAATCCGTCATGGGTGCCTACAACAGAACAAACGGAGAGCCATGCTGCGGCCATACCTATCTGATGGAGGAGGTCCTCAGAGGAAAATGGAACTTTGAAGGGCATTTTACCTCTGACTGCTGGGCAATCAAGGATTTCCATGAAAACCACAGGGTTACGAAAAATGCCAGGGAGTCCGCTGCCCTTGCCCTGAAAAAGGGATGTGACGTAAACTGCGGCAATACTTATCTGCACCTGCTGGGAGCCATTGAGGACGGCCTGATCACAGAGGAAGACATTACACTGGCGGCTGAGAGGCTGTTCACCACCCGTTTCCTGCTGGGCCTTTTTGACGGAAGCGAGTACGACAGCATTCCATACGAAGTGGTTGAGTGTAGGGAGCATGTGGAGAAAGCCCTGGATATGGCCAGAAAAGGCTGTGTCCTTTTAAAGAACGACGGTGTTCTGCCGCTTGACAAATCCAAATTGAAGACCATCGGTGTCATCGGACCAAACGCAGACAGCCGTGCTGCCCTGATCGGAAACTACCACGGAACCTCTTCCAGATATATTACGGTTCTGGAAGGCATCCAGGATGAGGTGGGAGAGGATGTGCGTGTGCTCTATTCCGAGGGCTGCCATCTGTATAAAGATAAAGTGGAAAGTCTAGCCTGGAACCAGGACAGAATCTCCGAAGCTGTCATCACGGCAGAGCACAGCGATGTGGTAGTTCTCTGCGTGGGCCTTGACGAGACGCTGGAAGGCGAAGAGGGAGATACGGGAAATAGTGACGCATCCGGTGATAAACACGACCTTCATCTGCCAAAAGCACAGGAAGAGCTCATTGAGAAGGTAGCTGCTGTGGGCAAACCCACCGTTGTGGTCCTCATGGCAGGCAGTGCCATTGACATGAACTATGCAGATGAAAACTGCAATGGAATCCTGCTCGCATGGTATCCGGGAGCAAGGGGAGGAAAAGCAGTGGCAGACCTGCTGTTCGGAAAGGTTTCACCTTCAGGAAAGCTTCCCATCACATTCTACAGGGATTTGGAGGGAATGCCTGCGTTTACAGATTACAGCATGAAGAACCGTACATACCGTTATATGGAAAAAGAGGCACTCTATCCCTTCGGCTACGGACTGACATACGGTGACGTGAAGGTCACAGATGCAGAGCTTACAGGCAAAGTAGATGCCCAGTCAGATTTGGAAGTGAAGGTCACAGTCAAAAATGAGGGCAGCGCAGCCACAGAGGATGTGGTAGAAATCTACATCAAGGACATGGAATCACCTCTGGCAGTGCGCAACTACAGCCTGTGTGCATTCAAACGTGTCTTCCTGGAAGCAGGGGAGAGTAAAACCATAACTATGACAGTCTCAAACGCAGCAATGTGTGTGGTGGACGAGGCAGGTGAGCGCCATATTGACAGCAGACATTTCAAACTGTTTGCAGGAACCTCCCAGCCGGATAGCAGAAGTGAGAAGCTGACAGGTGCAAAACCGGTGGAGCTGGATGTGATCTTATAAGACAGGAGAGATGAATATGAGGAAAATTTTACGGAAACTGATGCTTTTGGGTATTGTCACGTCCCTGACGGCCGGGGGGCTCTCCGGCTGCGGCCAGGAGACGAAAGCGGAGGCCGAATCCCAGGAAAAGATGGAAAAAGCAGAGACGGAAAAGGGAAAAAGTGAAGCAGAACCGGCGGAAGATAAACCGACAGCAGCAGTGACGGAACATCCTCAGTTCATCCCGGACGGTGTCCGCAGGCTTGTGCTGACAGAGGACGGCAGCGAGATCTTCGACCTGTCCAAAGAGCCTGCTGACTACAAGATGGATTTTGATTATTGGGAGATCTTAAACCCCTATGATGAGATCGTTACAGTCAATACAGAGACCATGTATACGCTGTTTGATATGCTGAAAGAAATGGATCTCACCACTCCGGCGGCAGTGGAGGACGGTGTTGATACAGGAGTGGCGGACACCACCACCACAATGACCATTGATTTTGTAAACACCCAGGATGCGGATACCGCAAAACAGACAAAGTATGCGGACAGTACGGCAACTCTTTTGATCGGCAGCGCCGACGGGCAGGGCAGCCGTTACGTGGCAGTCAAGGGATATGAGGATGCTGTGTACAAAATTCCCTCCGCTTTGCTGGACGCTGTTTACGGGCTGAATCCCTTTGACTATATTCTGAAAATTCCTGCTCTTATCAACATTGATACGGTTAAGAGCGTGGAGATCCAATCCGGTGGGAAGACATACACCATGGAGCCGGATGGGGACCGGTATAAAATGAATGGAAAGAAGGCGGAAAAAGAGGATTTCACCGCTGTCTACCAGGCGCTTTTAAATGTAATGCTGGATTCTGAGATAGAGGAAGGCAGCCTTCCGGAAGGTGACAGGGAGGAGAAACTGCGCGTTGTCTATAAGAGAAACACGGACGATGCCCCTGAGGTAGAGCTGGTATATTATCCTTATGACGATACCTATGACAGTGTTTCCATAAACGGCAGGGAGCGTTTCCTGGTGAAAGCGGCGGATGTGGATGCATTGACAGAACAGATACAGAAGGCATTTTAACAGAGAGGAAGGATCATACTGCAGACAGATGCGGTGTGGTCCTTTTTTGGTTACTGTTCACACACCCTTGTCCCGCGAAGCGTGTTACTGGGCACGCAGTGAACAGTAACCTTTTTGAACGGTCAAAGAAAAATAAACTTCGGATTTAAATTCTGTATAATAAAAGTAATCAGTATTTTCTAATATTATCATGAGGGAGAAGGAGAATATGACGAAAGAACAGATGAGCCGGAAGCTATCCTATCTGCTTCGGCATGATGAACAGATGATCAATGAGTATGGATGGGCTGATGTATCAGAGATTATCAGGAAAATGCAGGAAGATGTTCCCGCGTTTGACAAAACGCTTCTTTCGGAGATTATAGCGGAAGACAAAAAAAAGAGATACAGTTACGGGGCTGATAAACGGACTATACGGGCAAATCAAGGGCATTCCGTGCCAGTGAAAGTGGAAATGAGGGAAGCCGCTCCGCCGGACTTTCTTTACCATGGAACCGCGCAGGGATTTCTGCCTCGGATTTTTACGGAAGGACTCACACCGCAGAAGCGCAACTTTGTACATTTATCAAAGGATATAAAAACTGCCGGGAGTGTAGGTGCACGTCATAAAAAAGAAGGGGATACAGTGATACTTCGGGTAGGTACAGGAAGTATGTACCGGGACGGGTTTAAATTCTGGATTTCTGAAAATGAAATCTGGCAGGTAAAACACGTGCCTCGTGAATATCTTTCCGTGGCATCCTGGCTTCTTTGACAAAGTATTTTCCTGTAATAACCCGGCAGCATGGGAAACTAAAAAATCCTGCTAAAAGTTAAATTTTTATTGTATAATAAATCTGACATACTCTAGACTTAAAAAAGAGGTGAACCGGAATGTGGGAAGAAAATATCTGCAGCAGTGAAACGGGTGAATTAAAACCCGGGACTATTTTAAATTTCAAATATATCATTAAAAAAACCATTGGCAGCGGAGGCTTTGGCATTACATACCAGGGGTGGGATACCATTCTCAACATGCCGGTGGCTGTAAAAGAATATAGATGTCAGATGTATACTTCAGAAAAAGAAAAACAAAATTTTTGGAATGAAGCCAGAACCATGGCTAAATTTTCAGGCAACGAAGGCATCGTAAATGTAAGGGATTTTTTTGAAGAAAATAAGACGGTGTATATCGTTATGGAATATCTGGAGGGTATTACCCTGAATCAATATATTGAAGCAAACGGAAAGCTGTCCCCATATGAAACATTTACCTATATGAAACCGGTTATGGAGGTATTGAGCAAAATACATAAAGAAGGATTCATACACCGGGATATCAGCCCTGACAATATTATGATGGTGAAAGAGGGGAAAATAAAGCTGCTGGATTTTGGAGCAGCGAGAGATGTCAAAAATACTGATGGGACGATTACCGTTATCTTAAAACAAGGATATGCGCCCGAAGAACAATATTGCAGGGAAAATAACCAGGGACCATGGACAGATGTCTATGCCGTCTGCGCCACTATATATAAATGCATAACAGGAAAAACGCCGGATATCAGTCTGCACCGCCTGAGCGTTGACAACCTCAAAAAGCCATCGGAAATGGGAATCCCCGTTTCGCAGGAGTTTGAGCAGGTATTGACGGCCGGACTGGAGGTGCACAGACAAAACCGTATTCAATCTATTGACGAACTCATAAGAAGAATGGAGTTTGCATTAGAATGGGGGAATGACGGATATCGGAGAACAGATAGCAGACATATAGTAAAAGAAGCTTTATTCCTCCGGGGCAGAAGTAAAGGAGTGACACCTCTGATTGGGAGAGATGAAGTGCTGCCGGCAGTGAAGAGGAAAGTTTTTACCACTACCGCCGATAATCAGAATTTTCTGGAATTCTGTGTGGTAAAAGAGACCGCCCCTTTTGCGTCGGAGTATCTTATGGTCAGAAAATTTCGAGTGTATGGAATAAGACCAAAGAAACGGGAAGTTCCCAGAATAGAAGTGACATTTTATATAGATGAGCAAAAACATCTCGAAGTAAAAGCCATGGATCTGGAAACCAACAGGCGTCTGTATATTCAGGATTTATTCCGCCGTGACAGGCCTCAAAATACAGGAAAGCATGCAAGCCGTACATTGTCCCTGGAGACAAGCGGTGGAGTGGCTACACCTGTTATCAGAAAAGGAGAAGTGCTGCCTGCCGTTAAAAAGCAGATTTTTTCCACTGCAGCGGATAATCAAACAGCAGTTGATTTATGTATTTACCTGGGGGAAGGGGCTTATGTAAAAGAGAATGAACTTGCCGGACAATTCAGGCTGGATAAGATTTCGCCGGCAAAGGCAGGGGAGCCACAGATAGAGGTTCTGTTTGAGATGGACAGGGATGAAAAAATAAAAGTAAGCGCCAAAAACCTGGATAGCGGAGAGATGCAGAGTATAACTATAATAAAGTAATCAGCATTTTATAATATTGATGTGGGATACGGTGATGATTCGGACAGAAACAGAAAGATTTAACAAAAAATTTTCCTGTAATAACTCTGCAACATGGGGAGCTTATGCTGTAGCTGTAAAAGAGAAACGGCTGGCAGCTATTTGTGCCGGCAGCTTTCAGGAAGAGGAGGAACAGTTATGATGCGGAAAAAGTTAAAACAGCATAAGGCAGCAGCAGTGGCTGCTGCAGTTACTCTGTGTATCACCGCGGCAGCGGGAACCATGGCGGTTTACGGACAGAACGCAGCGGAGAAGCAGGTGAAGGAGGCAGCAGAGGAGAAGCTGTCCCGGGATGAGACGGTGTCCTACATGCCCTGGGATGAAGACACACTGTACAAAGAGGTGGTGGAAAATCAGGATATTGTAAAGCAGGTATGCGAAAAATACGGCCTGGATTACGACAGCGCTGCCATGAAAGATGTGACCCGGGAGATGAGAAATTATGAGGAGGCACTCTGGCTCCTTGACGAGATGGGGGATAAACCGCTTCTGTCTGCAAAGGGAGAGGGAATGGATTCTCTGGAAACGTATATCTGTGATATTTACGCCTTTGAAGGCGGTAAGCAGGTGATTGAGTCCTATTGCCGGGAACACGGAGTGGACGCGGGCAGTGCCAGCATAAAGGATTTGACAGCGGAGGATCTGACAGCTATAGGAGAGAATGCCTATCAAACCTCAGACCATCCGAAAAACTGACAGAAAGGCAGATACAAATGGCAGATATTTTGATAGTGGAAGATGAGCCGTCCATAAATGAATTGATGAAGAGAACCCTCACCATGACAGGTCACAGATGCTGTCAGGCATATACCGGCCGGGAGGCCCTGAGAGCGGCAAAGCAGGAAAGGCCCGACATCGTCCTTCTGGACATTAACCTTCCGGATATGGACGGATTTCAGGTGATGGCACAGATCGGTACGATACCGGTCATCTACGTGACAGCCAGGGATGAAGTGACTGACCGGGTAAGGGGCCTGAACAGCGGGGCAGAGGATTATATTGTGAAGCCCTTTGCCATGGAGGAGCTGGTTGCCAGGGTTCAGGTGGTGCTCAGAAGATTTCACAGGGAAGAGAAGATATTTGCCATTGACGACGTGAGAGTGGATGTGGAGAGACACCGGGTCACCAGAGCAGGGGAGGACGTGGAGCTTACCAACCGGGAGTTTGAGCTTCTGCGTGTGCTGCTGGTCAACCGGAATATAGCCCTTTCCAGAACCCAGCTTCTGGACCTGGCCTGGGGGATGGACTTCTTCGGGGATGACAGGACTGTGGATGTCCATATTCAGAGAATACGGAAGAAGCTGGGCCTGGAGAATTATATCAGAACCGTTTTCAAATACGGATACAGACTGGAGATATAGTATGCAGCTTTGGAAGAAAAATTATCTGGCAGCGTATATTCTGTTTCTGGTGATTCTCAACCTGTCTCTGCTTCTCTTGTCCACCATGGGATTTAAGAACGACCTGGAAACCCGTATGGATGAAGTGATAAAGAGGCAGCAGCAGTTAGCCTATACGGTGGAAGGCCTAAACGGCACAGAGGACGGGGAAGACAAGCTGCGTTATCTGGGACAGGGATATTACAGGAGCAGAATTTTCATCAATGTGAGCCATGGCGGCAAAACCATTGTGAATCACCTTCCGACAGGAGTGGGGATTTCCGGAAACGCGGATATCGTGAAGTATAAAGGGGAACATTATGCTGCCGTTATCGGCCGGGCGGGGAACGGGGACGAGATATGCGAAGTGGTGTATATGGAGAATATCCAGGATCTGTACCGGGCACAGAACAGAAGACTGTTCTCCTTCTTGGCTACGGGCCTGCTCCTGGAGGCTGTGATCGGCACCATGCTTTATATGACCATGAAGAAGATATACATGCCGGTCAATAACATTGCCCATGAGCTGCGGAATCCACTGACGGTACTGCAGGGATACGGCCAGTATATCCAGATGGGAAATATTACGGAGGAGGACCGTTTCTTCGCAGGGGAACAGATTGTAAAGGAAGCCGGGAGCCTGAGGGAGACTGTGGACAGACTGCTGGTCATGGGAAATCTGAGAGAAGGAAATGTGAAATACCAGCGGTTAGATGTGCAGGAACTGTTTGCGGAGATGAAAAAATTATATCCCGGCATTCATGTGGAAAATCATATGGATGCCATAGAGGGAGACGCGTCTCTGGTCAGGTGCCTTTTTAAGAACCTGCTTGGCAATGCGGTGAAGGCAGGAAGCCATGTGACAGTGACAGCCTCTGACAACTGCGTGAGCATTTGGAATGACGGGAAATACATAGAGAAACAGAAACTGAACTATCTGAACCGGAACCATGAATTTCCCAGGGCGAAAGCAGAGCGGAACGGCTACGGGATCGGCCTCTGCTATGAGATCGTAAAGCTTCACGGATGGAAAATGGACTATGCGTCCTCTGAGGAGAAGGGTACAACCGTTAAAATAAGAATATGACAGGGTATTTTCATAAAAGGAACCGATCCGGCGTCTGTACAGGGCCGGATAGGTTCCTTTTTGTATGGTATAAACTATTCGTGCAGTTCCAGCGGAAGGCCGTCCGGGTCGAAGAAGAAGGTCATTTTCTTTCCGGTAAAATCATCGGTGCGTACAGGCTCCGTCTCGATTCCTTTTGCGCTCAGCCACGCAACAGCCTCTTCCATATTTTCAACTGTAAAGGCCAGATGGCGGAGTCCGCAGGCTTCCGGGCGGTTTACACGGGCCGGCGGGTTCTTTACTCCGAATATCTCCAGCTCACAGTCACCCAGCCGCAGGTCCAGCTTCCAGTCATCCCGCTCAGCCCGGTAATTTTCGCGGATGATCTCAAATTCCAATTGGTTTACATAAAAATCTTTGGATTTTTCATAGTCAGATACAATAACGGCTACGTGATGTATTTTATTAAGCTTCATGCAAAGGCTCCTCCTCAATGTTAAAGTGAAATACAGTCCGGTCCGGACTGATTTTCGCCGGACCTGATGCTGGAATTATACCATAGATGCAGAAACATTTGGAATTTTTAAATAATATCTTTATAATTTCTTTCGGAATTTTACAATTGCTTCTTATTTTTTCGTTGGTAAGATAAAGCCATAATAAAGAAGAGGAAAGAAGGAGGGGAAAGATATGGCTAGAGACATGGTAGTAAGGATTTCAGAAGGTGTGAGAAGACAGTTTGCGCAGGAAAGATACCTGGAAGCAGAATATGACAGGGCCTATTCCCTGACCAGTTTGATCTTATTTTTCTTTTCTGCATCAACCGTCGGATGGCTTTGGGAAGTATTTCTTCATATTTTTATGGACGGAGCACTCATCAACAGAGGCACCACATGGGGACCGTGGCTTCCCATTTACGGTGTGGGCGGTGTGATGACACTGGTTCTGCTCAGAAAGTTTGCCGACAAGCCGGCTCATGTATTTGCATTTGCATATCTGGGAAGCGGTATTCTGGAATATACGACAGGCTGGGCACTGGAACAGTTCAGAGGTGTAAAATACTGGGATTACAGCGAAAGCCTGTTTAACATAAACGGCCGTGTATGTCTGGAAGTCCTGGCACTGTTTGCTGTGGGCGCATGCTTTATCCTTTACATAGCGGCACCTGCCATGGATAACCTGTACAGAAAAATCCCGCAGACAGCGAAAGTGGTTTTGTGTGTGGTACTGATCACCCTGTTTGCAGCGGATCTTGTATTCTCTGCCTTATATCCTAAGATGGGGCCTGGTATTACCATGGATGTTTCGGAAACTACAAAATGGATATTTTAACGCCGGGGGCGTAGACTAATAGATTTGACAAAAGGAGAGGGCTTTCACCCTTGCGAAAATTCGGCATAGTTGGATAAATTCCGGCTGTGCCGATTTTTCTGTATATGTCCTGTCATGCCGTGTGTTGTGTGATTGTAAGTGCGATTAAAATCGTTTATAATATGATACATAGGATGCGCAGTTTCCGGCGAAAACAGTCTGAATGAGCTGCGCTGTACAAATAAGTGCGGACTGTAAGGAGGAAATTATGTTTCATACGATCGATTACGAAAAGTGGGAGAGAAAAGAAATATTCGAACGTTTTGCAGGATATACCTATAATCTCACCGCAGAAGTTGATGTTACACAGTTTTTGGAAAGGATTCATGGAAATGGATATAAATTTTACCCGTCTGTCTGCTGGTGTATTGCCGATACGGTAAACAGTGATAGGGATTTCCGCTATGCAAAAGTGGACGGAGCCATAGGATATTATGAGAAGCTGAACCCCTGCTATACACTTATGCGGAAAGGGGAAGGAAATCTGTTCACTCATATGGTCACAGATTTCAGCAAAGATTTTGACTGCTTCTATAAGACTTTTCTGGAAGATAAGGAGAAAGCGGAAAACGGCAGCTCTCTGTATTATTACGGAAACCCTGTTCCGGGGTGTGTGGACATTACCATCCTGCCGAACACTGCATACCAGTCCATATGTTACGTGCGTCCGGCTTCTTTTGTAAATCCGGAATCGGGCAGCGAGAGCTACATACCCTTCATCACTGTGGGAAAATACCGGGAGATTGATGGAAGAATGAAAATGGCGGTGACAGGAAACTTTAACCATGCGGCAAATGACGGATATCATGCGGAAAAATTCTTCCGCCTGCTTCAGGAGAAACTGGATGCATTTTCCGCATAATGACAGGAAAGGACTGTAAAAATAAAGAAATCAGGCCGGGGTGCAGATCAATGCGCCCCGGCCTGTGTCTTTGATAATATAAAACTATTCTCCCTGATACTGGAACCAGTCAAAGTCAGCGCAGCCGCTGCCTGCCTGGTGGTTGGAGCTGGCATACATTCCTATGTAGACGCCGGTAAAGCCGTTGTTTATAACAGAGCTTAGAAGTGAGGCATCCACACCGGACAGGAAAGGTATCATCTCAGATTCCCTGTATCCATAGTAAAAATCATAGTCCGTGGTATTCCCCTGAACACTTAAATAAAGGCGTCTGCAGTCCTTTATCTCTGTTTCCTTTACCAGAGTGCGGCATCCGTTCTCTGTTTTGTAGAACTGCAGGTAAGGTGTGCTGCCCTTTTTCCTCATGACCATCAGATAATGGAAGCGGTCATCTTGTACCAGCGCGATTCCGGCCTCCTCATAGTCTGCGGCCGGACAGAATTCCATGGCCGTTTTAGCCAGAAAACTCTTATGGCGCTGTCTGCGGCCCACGAAAGAAGGGGTACAAATCTCCTCCATGACCTGCGGCCTTGTCATAAGGCGCAGATATCCGGGACGCTCCGTGAGGGAATAGAAAGGCTCAACCGGCGGATGAATGGTGTTCCACTGCATCTGAAGCGTGTCATCCTCAAAGTTGTCCCATTCCGGCATGAGCGGATATATGGTGCGGGGCAGGTTCGGAAGGCGTTCTTCCTCCTGTACAAGCCCGGTCTCATTGTCGATCATCGGCCAGCCGTCCTCTGCCCATACAAATGGTACCATGAAGGTCTCACGGCCCAGGTTGTAGTGTCCCCCTTTATAAGGGCGCACTGCCAGCAGTACCATCCACCATTCTCCGTTCTGTGTCTCCACAATATCGGCGTGTCCGGTAACTGAAATGGGATTGAGAAGAGGCATATGCCTGTGCGTCACAATGGGATTTCTGGGGCATATCTCGTAATCCCCGTCAATGGTACGGCAGCGGGCCATCTGTACACTGTGGGTGACAAAGGTACCGCCCTCTGCCACTAACAGATAGTAATAACCGTCCTTTTTGTAAATGTGGGGTGCTTCGATCCACTTACTTCTTGTCTTCTTTCCGTCCCAGATGACAGTTCTGGGGCCTTTGAACTGCAGTGTTTCAGGGTCCAGCTCATTTAAGTAAATGCCATGGTGTCCTTCGTAGAGCTTCTCCTCACTGATAAAGTTACCCACGTACCATACAGAACCGTCGTCATCGAAAAACAGACTGGAGTCAATGCCGTCAGCGCCCTCCACAACTACAGGGTCACTCCACGGGCCGGCAGGATTTTTGGCTGTAATGATATAATTATCGCGTTTTGCTTCACGTCCTTCGGATACGAACGTATTAATAATATAAAAGGTCCCTTCATGGTAACGGATGCTGGGTGCCCACAGCCCCTCGCTGGTTTCGCAGTTTTTGTAGTTAAGCTGTCCGGGTCTGTGGATGCCGTGGCCAATCTGCTCCCAGTGAACCAGATCTCTGCTGTGGAACACGGGCAGTCCGGGATAATATACAAAAGATGAGGTTACCATGTAATAGTCATCTCCCACACGGCAGATAGATGGGTCCGGATAAAAACCGGGAAGAAGCGGATTGTGAAAAGTGTCTTTTGTCATATCATATTCTCCTTTACAAAATTTCTCCATTTTCTCCATTATAGGCAGAGAATCCGTATTGGTAAATAGAAAAAAACGCCTTTTCCCTGGAAAAAAACATGATAAAAACATTTTTACAAAACCTGCTCCGTATAGTATAATGGGCAATGCAATGAAAAGCACAACACAATACATAGGAACAGGAGAAAACTATGGATTTATTTACATTATTTACACTGGCGGTTGGCCTGTCCATGGATGCGTTTGCTGTCTCCATCTGCAAAGGGCTTTCCATGGAGAAGCTGAGTATAAAGAACATGGCAGTGGTAGGTCTCTGGTTTGGGGGATTCCAGGCTCTGATGCCGGTCATCGGCTATCTGCTGGGAGTACAGTTCAAGGATAAAATAACTGCAATTGACCACTGGATCGCATTCATCCTGCTGGGATTTATCGGTGTCAATATGATTCGGGAATCCCTGGATAAAGAGGAATCCTGCCCCGTGGCAGGAGTGGATGCAAAGACCATGTTTCCTCTGGCTGTGGCAACCAGCATTGATGCACTGGCGGTGGGGATCACCTTCGCCTTTTTGGATGTGGCGATTGTGCCGGCGGCCAGCTTCATCGGTATTGTCACATTTGTCTGTTCCGTCTTTGGGGTAAAGGCAGGAAATGTCTTCGGCATGAAGTACAAATCCAAAGCGGAACTTGCCGGTGGTATTATCCTGGTACTTCTGGGGCTCAAAATACTGCTGGAGCATCTGGGAATACTGGGGTAAACAAAAAAGGAAAAAGAGAGAGGAGAAATGAGATGAAAAAATTATTCAAAAGCCTTCCTGTGCGTCTGCTGATCGGAGTAGTCCTGGGTATGGTCATCGGCCTTATTGCCAATGAGGCTGTCATGAATGTGGTGGTAACTGTCAAATACATTCTGGGGCAGGTCATCACCTTCTGTGTACCGCTGATCATCATCGGATTTATTGCGCCTTCCATTACCAAGATGGGAAACAATGCCTCCAAAATGCTGGGGGTGGCACTGGCAATCGCCTATATTTCCTCCATCGGAGCCGCGTTTATGGCTATGGGAGCGGGATACGGGCTGATTCCCCATCTGTCCATACAGTCTGAGGTGGAAGGACTGAAGGATCTGCCCGGCGTGGTGTTTCAGCTTGATATCCCGCAGATCATGCCGGTTATGAGCGCGCTGGTGTTCTCCATTATGCTGGGACTGGCGGCAGCGTGGACGAAAGCCCGCTACACAACGGCCATTCTGGATGAATTCCAGAAGATCGTGCTGAAGATTGTAACCAAATTTATTATCCCCATTCTGCCGTTCTTCATCGCTTCAACCTTCTGCGGACTGGCATATGAAGGGACGATCACAAAACAGCTCCCTGTTTTCCTGAAGGTCATAGTCATCGTTATGGCAGGACATTACATCTGGCTTACACTGCTGTACGTCATAGCCGGTGCATATTCGGGAAAAAATCCGCTGGAAGTGCTGAAATATTACGGCCCCGCGTATCTGACTGCCGTAGGTACCATGTCAAGCGCAGCTACTCTTGCAGTAGCGCTTGAGGGTGCCAGAAAATCAAAGGTTCTCAGAAAAGATATGGTGAACTTCGGTATTCCGCTATTTGCCAATATCCATCTGTGCGGCTCTGTCCTGACCGAGGTGTTCTTTGTCATGACAGTGTCAAAAATACTCTACGGCGAGCTGCCGTCTGTGGGTATGATGGTTCTGTTCTGTATGCTTCTGGGCGTATTCGCCATCGGAGCACCGGGTGTGCCGGGCGGTACGGTTATGGCGTCCCTGGGACTGATCACAGGTGTCCTTCTCTTTGACGAGACAGGTACCGCGCTGATGCTCACCATCTTTGCTCTGCAGGACAGCTTCGGAACCGCCTGCAATGTAACAGGCGACGGTGCCCTGACCCTGTTTTTGACAGGATACGCTGAGAAACACCATGTGGAGGAGCAGGAGCTGAATATAGAATTCTGATAAGTATCTCCCCGGAAAAAATCCGGTTCTGCGCGCGGGCTGTATATCATGCAGTCCGGCGCATGAAACCCCGGAGAAAGCAGAAAGGACTGCAGTCGCCGCATAGTACATGCAGTTCAGGTACTGTACTGAAAAAAACACATAGAAACGGATGTCTTTTCGGAAAAAACACTTGTGTTTGCAGGGCGAATATGATAAAGTATAAAACGTTGTGAAAGCAACGGCTCTGGAGAGTCTCAGTAAGAGCGCCGAAGGTGTACAGCAGTTTCATCAGCTGCCAATCTCTCAGGCAAAAGGACAGAGTATACACAGATAATATCTTGTATATGTTTTGTCGTACTCTTATGGAGACTGTGGGAAGCCACAGTCTTTTTTTGTTTCGTTATAAACGGAAGAAAACAGAAAAAAAAGAGAGGACGGAAGAAAAAATGTTACAGGTAATTTTGCAGGAATTGAATCGCTTTATCACTTGGTTTGATCAGGTAGTGTGGGGACCGCCACTGATCATTTTGATCCTCAGCACAGGTATCTATCTGTCTGTGAGGATGGGTTTTTTACAGATTCGCCATCTGGGAAAAGCACTGAAATTCATGGTTAAGAATGAGAATGGCGGAAACGGCGAGGTGACCAGCTTTGGTGCTCTCTGTACAGCCATGTCAGCTACTATCGGAACAGGAAATATTGTAGGAGTGGCAACAGCTCTTGCGGCAGGCGGGCCGGGGGCACTTTTCTGGATGGTACTGGCAGCCTTTTTCGGAATGGCAACCAAATACGCGGAGGGTGTGCTTGCCATCAAATACCGCACCATTGACGGGGACGGCCATGTGCTGGGCGGACCATTTTATTATATAGAAAACGGCATGGGAGTCAAATGGAGGTGGCTGGCCAAAATCTTCGCGTTCTTCGGAGCCGGCGTGGGCCTTCTGGGGATTGGTACCTTTACCCAGGTAAACGGTATATCCTCTGCTGTGTGCAACTTTTTTGACCCGGAGAAAACAAACACCATATCTGTATTCGGCGGCAGTTATTCCATAGCAACCGTCATTGCAGGGCTGATCCTGACCGTGTGCGTTGGTCTGGTGATCATCGGCGGGCTGAAAAGGATCGCGCAGGTTTCGCAGATTGTAGTGCCTTTTATGGCTGTATTGTATTTTGGATTTGCATTCATTATCCTTGTGACACATCTGGGAGCAATCCCGGCGGCGGTTGTGTCCATTGTGAAAAGCGCCTTTTCCGGCAGTGCGCTGGCAGGGGGAGCCATGGGTACCATGATCGTTGCCATGCAGAAGGGAATCGCCAGGGGTATCTTCTCCAACGAGGCAGGCCTCGGAAGCGCGCCTATAGCTGCAGCGGCAGCACAGACAAAATCACCGGTGCGCCAGGGTCTTGTATCCATGACAGGTACCTTTATTGACACCATTGTAATATGCACCATGACAGGTCTTTCCATCGTTGTGACCGGAACCTGGAACACCGGACTGGAAGGGGTAGCGATCACAACAGCGGCATTCCAGAAGGGGCTGCCGTTTCCGCCGGTTGTGGCGTCAGTGGTCCTCATGGTATGTCTGGTATTCTTTGCGTTTACCACCATCCTGGGCTGGAATTATTATGGGGAACGCTGTATTGAGTATCTCTTTAACAGAAACAGAAAAGTAGTCCGGGGATACCGCTGGCTGTATATCCTGGCAATCTTTATCGGGCCTTACATGACTGTGCAGGCTGTGTGGAATATTGCGGATATATTCAATGCCCTCATGGCCTTCCCGAATCTGATTGCGCTGGCGGCTCTGAGCCGTGTGGTGTTCGCGGAGACAAAGGCTTATTTCGGAAATGCAGATGATGTAAAAGAAGATTTGACGCCGGAGGTGCCGGCAGAATCATAACATAATCCGGAGGAAAAAACAGGTGCCCGCTGCTCAGGCAGGCATGATTTTTTTCCTCCGGACTTTTTATACAAAATAATTGGATAAAAATAGTAAAGATTAGGCTATGCAAACTCACAGAAATGTATTATAATAAGAACAAGATGATTTATCCGGTTTAAGGAAAATTAAGAGATTTGCTGTTGCAACTTGTCGAGAAAAAAGGTATCATGAAATGGAATATCTAGTGTAAGTGGAGATGGGAGTATAATGATGGAAGACGAAAGAGATCTGGAGTACGAGCGGCGGAGACAGGAACGCATGCGCAGACGAAGACTCGAAAAGAAACGGCAGATGCGCAGAAGAAGGATCATGCGCCTGGTAGCCATGGCAGCAGTGCTGGTGTTGGTGATCGGACTTGTGGGAACGGGCATACATAAGCTGATTTCGGGCAAGACAGGGGTACCGAAAGAGGGAACAGTGGAGGTGAAAGCCCAGACTACCACCCAGGAAGACACATCAGCGGCAACGAAACAGCCGGTCATGAGCGCGGCAGATTTGTCGAAGATGACATCCTCCGGTGTGATGGGCTGGCAGCAGGATGACAAGGGCTGGTGGTACCGCGACACGGACGGAACCTTTTTCAAGAACGGCTGGAAGGAGATTGACGGTTCCAAGTATTATTTTGATGAAAACGGCTACATGAAGACCGGATGGCTGGAACTTGACGGGGAAGACTACTTTTTTGATGACAGCGGAAAATACGACGAGACTAAGAAGCGTCCCATGGTGGCTCTGACTTTTGATGACGGTCCGGGGGAATATACGGAAGCCCTGCTGGATTGTCTCACAAAAAACAATGCGAAAGCTACCTTTTTCATGCTGGGGCCTCAGGCGCAGGCATATCCTGAGATTGTGAAGGATTTAAAGGATGCCGGAATGGAGCTGGGCAACCACACATGGAGCCATGAGAATCTGACTACCTTAGGCGCCAGCGGGGTAACAGAGGAAGTGACAAAGACCAATGAGGCGATCAAAAACGCAGCAGGAGAATCTGCAACGGTTATGCGTCCGCCGGGAGGCGCGTATAATGAGGAAGTCCAGGCTGCCATCGGAATGCCTCTTATCATGTGGAGCATAGATACAAAAGACTGGGCAACCAAGAGCGAGGACCAGACGTATCAGGTGACTGTGGACAATGTAAAGGACGGCTCTGTAGTCCTGATGCATGATATCCATGAATGGTCTGTGAACGCGGCAATCCGCGCGATTCCGGAACTGGTGGAACAGGGCTACAAGCTGGTGACCGTAAGCGAACTGGCAGAGGCTAAAGGCGTGAAACTGGAAAACGGTGCGGCTCATTACTTCTTTGGGGAAGGCGAGCAGCAGGTAGAGTGATACATAACCTCTCAGGCAGTAATGTCTGGGAGGTATTTTTTTCTCTTTTGACAAAACTGGTATGGTTAAAAATATTAAAACTGGCATTTGTAAAAAGGACAGATGACGGCTATAATTCATAACAACATAAATTTACAAAAGGTTTTCCCGAAAAGCAGCATAAAAGGCTGTCAGGATACTCTGTGGGAAGACGGAAAGGGAGTTAAAAATGGAAGACAGATACCAGTTAAATAAGGAGCTTGCACAGATGCTGAAGGGCGGTGTCATCATGGATGTGACCACACCGGAGCAGGCAGAGATTGCGGAGAAGGCAGGGGCCTGTGCTGTCATGGCGCTGGAAAAGATACCTGCGGATATCAGAGCAGCAGGCGGTGTGGCAAGGATGAGTGATCCCAAGATGATCCGGGGAATCCAGGCCGCTGTATCCATACCGGTTATGGCAAAATGCAGAATCGGACATTTTGCGGAGGCACAGATTCTGGAGGCTATAGAGATTGACTACATAGATGAGAGTGAAGTCCTCTCCCCGGCAGATGATGTGTATCATATAGACAAGAGAAAGTTTAAGGTGCCTTTTGTGTGCGGGGCCAAGGATCTGGGTGAGGCACTGCGCAGAATCAATGAGGGCGCATCCATGATCCGCACCAAAGGAGAACCTGGCACAGGCGATATTATCCAGGCTGTGCGCCATATGCGCATGATGCAGTCAGAAATGCGCCGGATCACTTCCATGGAGGAGGATGAACTGTACGATAAGGCAAAGGAGCTGGCAGTTCCCTATGATCTGCTGATGTATGTGAGGGAGCATGGAAAACTGCCGGTAGTGAACTTCGCGGCAGGCGGTGTGGCAACTCCCGCGGATGCCGCGCTGATGATGCAGCTCGGCGCAGAGGGGGTATTCGTAGGTTCCGGTATCTTCAAGTCCGGCAATCCCGAGAAACGGGCAGCAGCCATTGTGAAGGCCGTCACAAATTATAAAGACGCAAAAATGATCGCGGAACTCTCCATGGATTTGGGCGAAGCCATGGTGGGAATCAATGAGCAGGAGATTGCGCTTCTCATGGCGGAGAGAGGCAAATGATGCGGGCAGGTATTCTGGCACTTCAGGGTGCCTTTGCAGAACATAGAAATATGCTGGAACGTCTCGGAGCAGACTGTGTGGAGATTCGGCAGCGGACTGACTTCCGTGAAAATCTGGATGCGCTGGTCCTTCCGGGAGGAGAGAGTACAGTCATGAAGAAACTGCTCACAGAGCTGGAGCTTCTGGAACCGATCAGGAAAAGCATAGAGGCTGGCATGCCTGTCATGGGGACCTGTGCCGGGCTGATTCTGTTGGCAGAAAACGTGGTGGGAGGGGAGCCCTGCTTCGGAACCATGCCGGTCACTGTCAGGCGGAACGCCTATGGCAGACAGTTGGGAAGCTTTCAGACAGTGGAGGAGATGAAGGGTGCAGGACAATTTCCCATGACCTTTATACGGGCGCCTTATATTGAAGAAGTCCGTGATGGTGTGGAGGTCCTTGCAGTCACAGGAGGTAAGATTGTGGCAGCCCGTTATGGCAGACAGTTAGGTCTGGCCTTTCATCCGGAACTTACCGACAACCCGGATATACACAGGTATTTTATAGAAGAGATCTGCAGAAAATAACATGCCTGCAGGGGAGTTTAGGAAGGGGAGGTCCGTTTGCGGACCTCCCTTGTAGATTCAGGATTTCTTATTCCCCGTAATAAGCCTTGAGATAGAGTTCTTTCATCTCAGACATCAGCGGATATCTGGGGTTGGCGCCGGTACACTGGTCATTGAAGGCGTCCTCCACCATTGCGTCCAGAGTGGCCAGGAAAGCTTTTTCTTCCACGCCGTATTCCCGGATCGTCCGTTTGATCCCGACTCTTTCTTTCAGCCGGGCAATGGCTTCGATGAAATTTTCAAACACTTCATCATCGTTTTTGCCCTTGATGCCGATGAAGCGGGCAACCTCGCAGTATCTCTCCTTTGCGTGAGGATAAGGATACTGGGAGAAGGTTCCCATCTTAACGGGAGCCGGGTCCGCGTTGTAGCGCATGACAAGCTCGATCAGCAGGGAGTTGGCGATGCCGTGCTGGATATGGTGGTAGGCACCAAGTTTATGCGCCATGGAGTGGCAGATGCCGAGAAATGCATTGGCAAAGGCCATACCTGCCAGGGTGGAGGCATTTGCCATCTTCTCCCTGGCCACCGGGTCGGCAGCGCCGTTCTCGTAAGCGGACGGCAGATAATCAAATATGAGCTGGACAGCTTTCAGTGCAATACCGTCCGTATAATCTGTAGCCATGATGGACGCGTATGCTTCCAGGGCATGGGTCAGCGCATCAATACCGGAGGAACTGGTCAGTCCCTTTGGCTGGCTCATCATGAAATCCACGTCTATGATCGCCATGTTGGGAAGAAGCTCATAGTCCGCGATGGGCCATTTGGTTCCGGTGGTCTTGTCTGTGATGATGGCAAAGGGTGTTACCTCTGAACCTGTACCTGAAGAGGTGGGGACAGACACCATCATTGCCTTTTCTCCCATTTTCGGGAATTCGTAGACTCTCTTGCGGATATCCATGAAATCCATAGCCAGATCCTCAAAGCTGCATTCCGGGTGTTCATACATAAGCCACATGATCTTGGCTGCGTCCATGGCAGAACCGCCGCCCAGGGCAATGATCACGTCAGGGCCGAAGGCATTTAACTGCTCCAGGCCTTTCTGGGCGCACTGCAGGGTGGGGTCAGGTGTTACATCGAAGAAGCAGCTGTAAGGAATGCCCATCTCATCCAGTTTGTCCGTAATGGGTTTTGTGTGGCCGTTCTGGTAGAGGAATGTATCAGTTACCAGGAAGGCTTTCTTTTTGCCGTATACATTCTTCAGCTCATCGAGAGCCACCGGCAGACAGCCTTTCTTGAAATATACCTTTTCCGGGACTCTGAACCAAAGCATGTTCTCTCTCCTTTCGGCAACGGTTTTGGTATTCAGCAGGTGCTTCACACCCACGTTTTCGGATACAGAGTTGCCGCCGTAGGAACCGCAGCCCAGGGTCAGGGACGGAGCCAGCTTGAAGTTGTAAAGGTCACCGATTCCTCCGTGTGAGGACGGGGTGTTGACCAGGATGCGGCAGGCCTTCATGCGGTCTGCGTGCTGTGCCATCTTCTCCGTCTGGGACGGATGGATGTACAGGGATGCAGTATGTCCATAGCCGCCGTCTTTGATCAGCTGGTCAGCCATGTCAAGTGCAGTATCAAAATCCTTTGCCTTATAGAGGGCAAGGACAGGTGATAATTTCTCATGTGCAAAAGGTTCTGAGACATCCACAGAAGTCACTTCGCCGATCAGGATCTTTGTCTCTTTCGGTACTGTGACACCTGCCATCTCAGCAATGACTGCCGCGGGCTGGCCCACAATCTTGGGGTTTACAGTCCCGGCTTCTGTCAGGATGATCTTGCGTACCTTGTCAAGGTCTGTCTTATTCAGTACATGGCAGCCTCTTTTAACAAATTCCTTCTTAACATCATCGTAAATGTCGGCAATCGCAGTGACAGACTGTTCGGATGCACAGATCATACCGTTGTCAAAGGTCTTGGAATGGATGACAGAATACACGGCAGTGGGGATGTCACAGGAACTGTCCATGATGACAGGTACATTGCCCGGGCCTACGCCGATTGCCGGTTTCCCTGAGGAATAGGCGGCTTTCACCATTCCGGGTCCGCCTGTGGCCAGAATAACATCCACGGATTTCATCAGTTCATTGGAGAGTTCAATGGTAGGTTCTTCAACCCAGCCGATAATGCCTTCCGGTGCCCCTGCTTTTACAGCGGCATCCAGCACGATCCTGGCGGCTTCAATGGTACACTTTTTGGCTCTCGGGTGGGGACTGATGATGATGGCATTTCTGGTTTTCAGACAGATCAGACATTTGAAGATAGCTGTGGATGTGGGGTTCGTGGTGGGGATGACCGCGCCTACGATACCGACAGGTTCAGCAATCTTTTTAATGCCGTATGAGGTGTCCTGTTCCACCACGCCGCATGTCTTTACCCGCTTATAGGTGTTGTAGGTATACTCCGCTGCGTAATGGTTTTTGATGACTTTGTCCTCCACAATGCCCATTCCGGTCTCGGCAACAGCCAGTTTTGCCAGCGGGATACGCTGTTTGTTCGCTGCCATGGCTGCCTCAAAAAAGATTCTGTCAACCTGCTCTTGTGTGAAGGCGGAAAACTTTTTCTGTGCTTCTTTCATGGAAGCGATTCGCTGCTGCAGTGCTTCCACGCTGTTGATGGGTTCCGGGGCTTTGTTCTCTGGTTTTTTTGCCATAGAAATCCTCCTTAAAATATTTGGTTTTTGGTTTGAGCCCTTACTCATTTTGAAGTACGTGAAGTTTTATGTTCCGTCTTGTCGGTTTGTGTAGATTATTTTACCATGAAATGGAAGATAAGACAACAAAAAAGAATTAGTATTTTGCATAAATTAATAAAAGTCTGAATATTACAGAATATTCTGAATAATAAAGACAAAAAAACACCGCCAATGCCCGTAAGGGAGATGGCGGTGTCTTCTGTTTTTATTTTTTATATCCTTCGCGTTTGCGCAGGCGGGAATCCAGGGTTTTCTTGCGGATTCTGAGGGACTTGGGAGTCACCTCAAGAAGTTCGTCTGTGTCAATGAACTCCAGAGCCTGCTCCAGACTCAGAACTTTGGGGGGAGTCAGCTTCAGGGCTTCGTCGGCGGAGGAGGAACGCGTGTTGGTCAGATGTTTCGTCTTACATACGTTCAGTTCGATATCCTCCGGTTTGGCGCTCTCACCGATTACCATACCGCTGTATACCTTCTCGCCGGCACCGACAAAAAGTGTACCTCTGTCCTGGGCGGAGAAGAGGCCGTAAGTAACGGTCTCGCCTGCCTCAAAGGCAATGAGGGAACCCAGCTTGCGGTAGAACATGTCGCCCTTATAAGGGGCATAGCCGTCGAAGGCAGTGTTCATGATTCCGGTGCCTTTTGTGGAGGTGAGGAAATCACCGCGGAAGCCGATCAGTCCTCTGGACGGGATATGGTATTCCAGACGGACGGTTCCGTCACTTGAGGGGCTCATGCCCTGCAGTTCACCTTTCCGTTCGTTTAATTTATTGATGATGGTTCCGGAGAATTCTTCGGGTACATCAATGTAGGCAATCTCGATAGGCTCCATCTTTTTGCCGCG
The DNA here is from genome assembly GCF_037000545.1 of Blautia sp. JLR.GB0024. Taxonomy (NCBI): domain Bacteria; kingdom Bacillati; phylum Bacillota; class Clostridia; order Lachnospirales; family Lachnospiraceae; genus Blautia; species Blautia sp. JLR.GB0024. Next base: position 690,893 of record NZ_JBANBF010000002.1, read on the forward strand.
CTCATCTTCATGGTAGATGACCTCTGCTTTGCTGACTGCGAATTCATAGCCCTCACGGCGCATGTTTTCAATCAGGACGGAGAGATGAAGCTCGCCTCGGCCTGATACTTTAAAGCAGTCAGTGCTGTCGGTATCCTCCACACGAAGGCTCACGTCAGTGTTCAGCTCGCGCATCAGGCGCTCCCTTAAATGGCGGGAAGTGATGAATTTACCTTCCTGACCTGCCAGGGGGCTGTCATTTACCAGGAAGTTCATGGAGATGGTCGGCTCGGAGATCTTCTGGAACGGAATGGCCTCAGGGTTTTCCGGTGAGCAGAGCGTATCGCCGATATGGATATCCGCAATACCGGAAATGGCTACAATGGAACCGATGCCGGCTTCTTTTACCTCTACCTTTCCGAGTCCGTCAAATTCATAGAGCTTGCTGATCTTTACTTTTTTCTTCTTGTCCGGGTCGTGGTGGTTTAAAAGGAGTACCTCCTGGTTCACGGAGATGGTACCGTTCTCCACCTTGCCCACGCCGATACGACCTACATATTCATTGTAATCAATGGTACTGATGAGTACCTGTGTGCCTGCGTCCGGGTCTCCGGTGGGAGCGGGGATGTATTTGAGAATCGTCTCAAATAACGGCTCCATATTCTCCGGTGAGTCGGATAAGTCCAGAACTGCATGGCCGGCTTTTGCGGAGGCATACAGGAACGGACAGTCGAGCTGGTCGTCTGAGGCATCCAAATCCATGAGAAGTTCCAGGACTTCATCAATGACTTCGTCAGGGCGTGCCTCCGGGCGGTCGATCTTATTGATACATACAATGACGTGCAGATCGAGCTCCAGAGCTTTTTTCAGTACGAATTTTGTCTGGGGCATGGCACCCTCGAAGGCATCCACCAGCAGGATAACGCCGTCCACCATTTTCAGGACACGCTCCACTTCGCCGCCGAAATCAGCATGGCCCGGTGTATCTATGATATTGATTTTTGTATCCTTATAGTAAATTGCTGTATTTTTAGAAAGTATCGTGATACCGCGCTCGCGTTCAATATCATTGGAGTCCATGACGCGATCCTGGACCTCCTGGTTTTCGCGGAAGACACCGCTCTGTTTCAGAAGCTGATCCACCAGCGTTGTTTTGCCGTGGTCAACATGGGCAATAATTGCTACATTTCTGATGTTTTCTCTTTTCGTTTTCATAAATAACCTCTTTTCTAAAGGAAAAACCGCTGATTTACGGCTAAATCCAGTCACATTTTATCACACTTATGAGTAAATACAAAGCAGAAATAAATATTTTTTCAAAAAAAATAAAAAAAGTTGTTCTAAAAAAAGTATAGCCAGAATAAATATGATATAGACAAAATACAAGTCAGAGGAAGGGGTAAATAATTCAATGGCAGATAAAATAATTGAAAACAATCAGGTATCCATCATGGGAGCCATCGCATCGGAGTTCGAGAAAAGTCACGAGGTATATGGGGAAGGATTTTACATGGTGGATGTGCTGGTCAAGCGTTTGAGCGGTTCCGAGGACAAAATACCGCTTATGGTTTCCGAGAGACTGGTGGATGTGACACAGAGCTATATCGGCGAGTACATACAAGTGCAGGGTCAGTTCCGCTCCTACAACAGGCATGAGGAGAAGAAAAACCGGCTGGTTCTCTCTGTGTTCGTGCGGGAACTGACCTTTGTGGAGGAAGAGGACGAATCCATAGAGACCAATCTCATCGAACTCAACGGATATATCTGTAAGCCTCCGGTCCACCGCATGACTCCGCTGGGCAGGGAAATTGCAGACATCCTGCTGGCTGTCAACCGGCCTTACGGAAAATCCGACTACATACCGTGTATCTGCTGGGGCAGAAACGCCAATTTCGCCAAATCCTTCGAGGTGGGCGGACGCCTGCATATCTGGGGCAGGATCCAGAGCAGGGAATATATTAAGAAGCTGAGTGAGACAGACACAGAAAAGCGGATTGCCTACGAGGTGTCCGTAAGCAAGCTGGAGTATGGGGAGACATACAGCTAAAACGGCAGAATGACTGCCTCCGAAATAAAAGAAGCCTGAGATTCCAATATTGCATTATTTGGCCATGTGTAGTAATATATACACAACTCTTAAATAAAGCGTCATAGAATCCGCAAGAGGTGTAATGTATGGAAAATGAAGGATTAGTGCAGATATACTGTGGACCCGGCAAGGGCAAAACCAGTGTGGCCATCGGGCAGGCAATACGCGCTGTCGGCCACGGGAAGACTGCCATTGTCATTCAGTGCCTGAAAGGAAGAGCAACTTCCGAACTGGATTACCTTTCTGTTCTGGAACCGAATGTAAGACTGTTCCGGTTTGAGAAGAAGGATAAGTATTACGAAGACCTGACCGACGAAGAGAAGCAGGAAGAGAACTGCAATATCAGGAATGGCCTTAACTATGCCAGAAAGGTATTGGTTACGCAGGAATGCGACATGCTGATTCTGGACGAAATTCTGGGAGCAGTGGAATTCGGTATTATAACCGAGGAAGAGGTGGAGGAACTGATTCGGACCAAGGATGAGGAGACAGAGCTGATCCTGACCGGAAATGTGGTTCCGGACCGTCTGAGGGAGGCAGCCGACAGGGTGGTTTCTCTGGAGGTTATAAAATAAAGGCTGCGCAGGCAGCCCAAAAGTTGCAGTTGACACAGGAAGAAAAAGCAGGAATGCAGACATAAGGAGGAGAAAAATGGCTATTTTTACAGGTGCAGGTGTGGCGATCGTTACACCTATGAAAGAAAATGGTGATGTAAATTTTGAAAAACTGGGAGAAATCCTGGAGGAACAGATTCAAGAGGGAACGGATTCCATTGTAATCTGCGGAACTACAGGAGAGTCTTCCACACTCACCCATGAAGAACATCTGGAGACCATTAAATACACAATCGACAAAGTGAATAAGAGGATCCCGGTAATCGCAGGAACCGGCTCCAACTGTACGGAGACAGCAATCTACTTATCCACAGAAGCTGAAAAGTATGGTGCAGACGGAGTTCTTCTTGTAACTCCTTACTATAATAAGGCTACTCAGAAGGGCCTCATTGAACATTACACGAAAATTGCCAATTCTATCAAGATTCCGGTGATCCTCTACAATGTGCCGAGCCGTACCGGCATTAATATCCAGCCTAAGACGGTTGCATATCTGGTGGAACATGTGGAGAATATTGTAGGTATCAAGGAAGCTTCCGGCGACATCGCGCAGGTTGCTGAGATGGCTGCCCTGACAAGAGGAAAGCTTGATATCTATTCCGGAAACGACAACCAGATCGTACCGCTTCTTTCCCTGGGCGGAAAAGGTGTTATCTCTGTGCTTTCCAACGTTGCACCGAGATTCACACATGATATGGTAGCAAAATATTTGAACGGAGACATAAAGGAGAGCTGTGATATGCAGCTTGATGCCATGCCTTTGATCAACGCTCTGTTCTCGGAAGTTAACCCGATCCCTGTAAAAGCCGCCATGAACCTTATGGGCATGGAGGTAGGTCCGCTTCGCTCACCGCTGACTGAGATGGAGGAGGCCAACAAGGAAAAACTGAAAGAGGAAATGGTAAAGTTTGGTCTGAAGCTGGCATAAACCAAACCATATCCGATTCGTAAAAAGACGGTAACTGTGAAGACCTGTGAAATCATTACGAAAGAGGAAAAAAAGATGATCAGAATAATTATGAGCGGCTGCAACGGCCATATGGGTCAGGTCATATCCGGACTTGTGAAGGATGACCCGGAGGCAGAGATTGTGGCAGGCATTGACCTTGTAGATAACCGTGACAACGGATATCCGGTGTTCACGAATATAAATGACTGTGATGTGCAGGCGGATGCCATGATCGATTTTTCTTCCGCCAAAGCCACGGAAGCTGTCCTGGCCTACTGTACGGCTAAGAAGCTGCCTCTGGTTCTGTGCACCACAGGGCTTAGCGAAGAGCAGCTTGCACAGGTGGCGAAGGCTTCCGAGAGCACAGCAGTGCTTCGCTCTGCCAATATGTCCCTGGGTATCAATACGCTTCTGAAGCTGGTGCAGGAGGCCGCAAAGGTTCTGGCCGGTGCCGGCTTTGATATGGAGATTGTAGAGAAGCATCACAACCAGAAGGTAGACGCGCCCAGCGGGACAGCGCTGGCACTGGCAGACAGCCTGAATGAGGCTATGGACAACCAGTACCACTATGTATATGACAGGAGCCAGACGCGCGAGAAGCGTGACGCTAAGGAAATCGGTCTGTCTGCTGTCCGCGGAGGCAGCATCGTGGGAGAACACGAGGTGATCTTCGCAGGTCCGGATGAGGTGATCGAATTCAAGCACACAGCCTATTCAAAAGCCGTATTCGGCAAAGGCGCTGTTGAGGCTGCCAAGTTCCTGAAGGGAAAAGGCCCGGGCATGTACAACATGAGCAATGTGATCAATGGATGATTTATAACGGCAGGTGTATACTGCCGCTGTTGTGGACGCATTTTTAAAATTAAATTTTGAACCGCCGTAAGACTGTACAGATGCAGTGTTGTTTTACGGCGGTTTTTCCATTTTCTCCGGTATATGCGCGCATACATAAATTCTCACGGAAACGCACATATTAATCGTGACAGTAAAAGGTGCGAGGTGCCTTTTATCGTTAAGTACAAAGAGGAAAAGGAGAAACAACCATGCGTAAGATGAAGAAACTTTTATTAAGTGTCCTTCTGGCAGGTGTACTGTGCATGACAGCCGGCTGCGGTGCCACAGACAATGGCGGCAGCAACGCAGCCACAGAGGACAGCAAAGCCGGTGACAACAAAGCCGGTGACAATAACGCCGGTGACAACAAAGCCGGTGACAACAAGGCAGACGACAACAAGAACGGAAACAAGGACGCCAATACCAATGATAACGGCGCAGCCAATGACACAGGTACAGGAAGCGGAGAGGCCGGCACAGGCGACGGCATGGTAGGCGACCTGGGAGAAGACATCAAAGACGGTGTGGAAGACCTGGGCGATGATGTGAGAAACGGAGCAGAGGATGTAGGCGATGCAGTGGAAAATAACGCTGGCAATGCCACAGACAACAATACCGGAAATAATACCAACAATACGACCACAAACACTCCGTAATCTTTGTATGCGGCAGATACACCGGGAAACCGGGTATCTGCCACTACATATAGTATATGGAAAAGTAAGGAAACAATACTCTATACAAAAAACTTATAAAGGTTAAAATTTTCTAAAAACTGTTGAACAAACGCGGGAATATTGATATAATAAGAATACATTACAGGAGTAAAGGTCCTGTAAAATACACGTTAAAGGGGTTGGACATCATGAAGTTTATTATAAGCGGAAGAAACATCGATATTACGGACGGATTAAGAAGTGCGGTAGAGGACAAGCTTGGAAAGCTGGAAAAATTCTTCACAGATGACACCGAGATTCATGTAACACTGAGCGTAGAAAAAGAACGTCAGAAAATTGAGGTGACTATTCCAGTAAAAGGTAATATCATCCGCTCTGAACAGGTGAGCAACGATATGTATGTCTCCATCGACCTGGTAGAAGAAATCATCGAAAGACAGTTACGTAAATATAGGAAAAAAATCATCGACAAAAAACAAAACGCAGGAACCTTCCAGCAGGCATTTATCGAGAAGGATTTTGAAGATGAGAACACCAATGAGATTAAGATCATCCGTACCAAGAAATTCGGATTCAAACCCATGTATCCGGAAGACGCATGTGTACAGATGGAACTTCTGGGACACAACTTCTTCGTATTTTTGAATGCTGAGACGGAAGAAGTGAATGTTGTCTATAAGAGAAAAGGAAATACTTACGGACTGATCGAGCCGGATTTTAGTGAATGATCAGTAAGTAATAAAAAGGCTTCGGAGAAATCCGAAGCCTTTTTTGACGGAAACATTGGTAAGATTATTTTGAAATATTAAATTCAGCCGTCTCCTGAGCGGTCTTAAGTTCATCATCCAATGAAGCGTTCTCCTGTATGACATTTGAAAGAGCAGTGCACATGGCATCCCTGGCATCGTAGTAGAAGGGGCTGGTTACACTGGATGGGATCTCAGAGGAATATTCAACAATTTTTTTGTAAATAGCATCATTGCCAAAAAAGTCAACAGGCTGTTCATAAATTGATGAATCCCCGGCAGGCAGCCATGTAGACAGAGCGCCTTTGGACAGGATGTCATCGTAAAGTTCCTGACTTCCTGCAAAAGTAGATTTAAAGAAATCCTGAGCCAGTTTTTTGTTTTGACATTGGGAGGTGATCGCCCATGTTGAACCGCCGTTGCTGGAATAATTAGTTGCGTTTGGTGCGCTGTCAAGGCGCGGAAGGTTGGTTACAGCCCATTTTCCTGACTGGTCTTCTTTGGCTTCAACGGAAGCTATGATCCAGCAGCCATTCATGGCGCTTGCAACAGTGCCGTTGTTGATGGAGGCAATATACTGGTCCCAGCCGGGCATTTCTTCCAGGGTTTTGTCCTTTACCATCTGTACATAGATTGACATACATTCTTTTAGGACATCATTCTGATCCAGATTCGGGCTTCCATCTTCCAGGAAGAGCGAGGCTCCGCAGGACTGCAGCATCATCATAATGATATCAGGAGTTGCGGATTTTGCCGTAAGCATAGGCTGTCCCGTCTTCTCTTTTACTATTTTAGCTTTTTCCATATAATCAGACCATGTAATATCTGTAAAATCTTCCACTGTGAATCCGGCCTGTTCCAGATAATCCGTGCGTATGCAGTTAACAGCAGTTCCGCTGTCAAAAGGGATTCCCATATTTTTTCCGTTTACTATGGAGTAAGAGGTCTTGGCTGCGGAAAACTGGGAGAAATCAATACCTGAGTCTGTTAAATCGGTAAAAATTTCGGGATAATTCTGTGCGAATTTCTGAAAAGAGGCATCCTGAATCAGGAATATGTCCGGCAGAGCGTCCAGCTCCCCTGCGTTAGCAATAGTGGTAAGTTTTGTCTCAATATCCTGGGACTCAATTTCTGTAATATCCACATGAAAACCCTCGTGTCCGTCTGCTGCGTATAATTCGGCGGCTTTGTTGATGGCGTAAATGTTAAAGTTGGGGTCCCATGTCCAGACTGTCAATGTATTGTCAGCAGAAATATCGGAAGACGTGTCTTCCGGGGTATCACTATTTGAAGTGTTTTCTTCCGGGGCGGATGACGGAGCCGGTTTTTTGCCGCAGGATGATGCTGAAAAAACCATAAGACCGGTGAGTATGACTGCGATTATTTTTCTTTTCATTGTAAAAACCTCCTATCTCTACAACAAATATCCGTTTTAAGTTATTCTGCCTCCATAACCTCTTCTAGGATCATGCACTGGCGGGGAGACATGGAAACCAGGCCTGACTTTCTGCATTCGCTTATGATGTCATAATAGAATCTATCCAGATTTACATTTACGGCTTCATTATTGTGATTCATGAGGAATGTATACTTTTTTCCTTCTTTGGCGCGGAAGGCTATTTCCACATTTTCAGGCAGGCTGTATATTGGAATGTTCAGACTGCAGCAGATGTCTGTCAGCAGTTTCCGGATAAATGCATGCTCCGGACTTGTACCAATGTAATAGGCATGTCCGTCACCATAAGCGTTGACGGTCACACATGGTGTGTCACGGTAAAAATCATCTCCGTAAAGACCAATAACGCTTGCCGTTTCCAGGCGGATGAGGTCACAGATTTCTCCGCATTCGTATCTGGAACCATCATTTAAAACGATACTGTTTTTCATATCAGGGTACATACCGTCTATCTCTTCAACCCAAAGACCAAGAATATCGCGGAAAGCACCCGGGTAGCCGCCCAGTATTACATTGTCCGTTCTGTCTGTAATACCGCTCAGGAAAGTGGTGATAAAGGTACCGCCTGTGTTTACATAGTCTTTTACTTTTTCTGAAAATGCAGGGGAACACATATAAAAACACGGTGCGGCGATCAGATCATATTTCTTGTCCATGCAGGTAGATTCACAGACGATATCTACGGATATACCCATTTCGTAAAACGCGCGGTAATATTTCAAAACCTGGTCATAATATTTCAGATGGCAGTTATGGATCGCTGACCCCTCGATGGCCCACCAGTTTTCCCAGTCAAACAGGATTGCAGCTCTGGCATCCGGCATAGCGCCCTCCACAGTATCTTTCAACCGTTCAAATTGTTCACCAAGAAGAATCAGTTCGGCTCCCATTCTGGTGTCCAGTCTTCCGCTGTGGGGAACCATGGCGCCGTGAAACTTTTCTACACCGCCTCTTGATTGTCTCCACTGGAAGAATAGGTTGCTGTCAGCGCCGTGGGCCGTACTCTGCCAGCAGATATCGGCAACTTCTCCGGGACGCTTCACAGGGCCGTAATCTTCCCAGGAGATATTGCCCGGATTTTGTTCCATCATATAAAAGGGCTGTGATTTCATGGAGCGCATCAGGTCGTGGATAAAGGCTGGTTTATACATGGGAGTATGGATCGTGGGATAGTTATCCCAGGAAATTACATCAATCGCTTTGGAAACTTCCCAGTAATCATAAGTCTTTACCAAATCAGAAAAATTGTTGGTGACGGGGAGGCTGGAGTACTTCCGTATCTCTTTTTTCTCATTTTCAATACAGGAACGGACACTGCTGCTCATAAAACGCATGTAATCAATGTACTGTCCCTGGAAACAGGCCACATCCCGCCCTGCCAGCTGGTTCTTTTTAATATCTGTGAGATAGCTGGGGGGAAGTATTTGGGAAAAATCAGTATATGTATGTCCCCAAAATGCAGTATTCCATGCAGTGTTGACAGCATCAATGTCCTCATATTTCCTTTTAAGCCAGTTGCGGAATTCCTCTGCGCAGGCCGGACAGTAGCAGTAAAAATGGTATTCGTTATTGATGTGCCACAGTTTTACGGCAGGGTGATGCCCATAACGTTTTGCTAATTCACCGGCGATCCTGGCAGAATATTTTCTGTATACGCTGCTGTTGGGACAGATCTTTTCACGGGACCCACCCTGGACTCTGCGTCCTTCAATATCCACATGCATAATATCAGGATATTTTTGTTCCAGCCAGTAAGGCATTGCTGTTGTGGGGGTTGCAAGAATAACATCAATATGTTCCTGGTATAATCTGTCAAGAATTCGATCCATCCATTCAAATTGAAATACACCGTCTTCCGGTTCCAGCTTCGGCCATGCAAAGACACCCAATGTAACGCAGTTTACATGCATTTCTTTCATGAAACGGATATCTTCCTCTATCGTTTCGGGTTCCCATTGTTCTGGATTATAGTCTCCTCCATACCACATAATTTTCTCCTCCTTTTTACGATGAAATATGATTCTTTGGTGTACCATTTATTAATTGGTATACTAAAATGATAATACCAATGAGGATAAAAATCAACCAAATATTTATAAAATATGTACCAATAGTGTGGGCAAAAAATTGTTTAATTGTAACATATAACAGTCAAAACAGAATGTGCTGTTGCTTAATATGGTACATTATTGGTATAATACTAAATAAATGACCATGTTTTGGAAATGATAGATGGAAAATGAATAAGGAGACCTTAGATGATCGATAAAGATAAAAACAAACCAATTTATAAACAATTAGTGGATGAGATTCTGGAAGATATTAAACAGGGAAGATTAAATCCTGAGGATAAACTGCCTACAGAAAGGGAATTGGCCGAACGACTGGGGATTTCCAGGGGAACAGTTAAAAAAGCATATAAGGAACTGGCTGATAACGGAGTGATCGAAGTAATACAGGGAAGCGGCTCGTATATCCATAATAATACAATAATGACTGGGAATGAGAAAAGGATGGCCGCAATTGAGCTGCTGGATGACCTTCTTGATACACTGGAAGACTGGAATTTTTCAATTTCGGAAATCCTCAATCTGATGAATATAAGCCTTGCAAAGAGGGAGGGAGGAAACGGAGGACTGCGTGTGGCAGTGATTGACTGTAATGCGGAGTCACTGGAAATCTTCAAAAAGCAGCTTCTTTACATACCGGATATCAGCATATCGGCTTTTTTAGTGGAGACAATTCTGCTGGATGATAACCCGCAGGCACTGCTGTCCAGTTATGATTTGATTCTAACGACAACCACACATTATGAACAGGTGGCGGAGCACATTGGAGAACAGAAAAATATTCTGGTGAAGGTCGCCGTAGCACCCAGCAGAGATACCATCGTGAATATTTCCAGACTGGATCCTTCTTCATCCGTTGGTATTTTCTGCAGAACCAATAAGTTTGCACAGATTATTACAGATCAGCTTGCTTATTTCCTGCCAAAACTGAAATCTGTCAGCACCCACTTTGAGAACACCTTGTCCGTGGAGGCAGACGGCATGCTGCTGGGACAATATGATGCCATTGTCATTAATCCTGATTCCATATTGCTGGAACAGCGGATAACAGACGGGCTGCTGGAACAGTATATTGCGAAAGGCGGAAAGGTCATACCGTTCCACTATTTGATTGACAATGGCAGTCTGATTTATCTGGAGGAGCGGATAACGGCAGTCCTGAAAGAAAAGCATTTGGGCCGGGACATGGAGCAGTCCCATTGAGCACCCGCTTTTTTTTGTTGTTTTCAAAGAAAGAAAGTGTTACAATGTAAAGTAATGTGGAATAATATCCACGAAAATAGGTTTCCCTAATTTACGGAAAATCTGTTGCAGTCTGAAAATTGGAAAATTAGGAGCATAAAACATGAGTTTAGTTCAAAAAATGTTTGGAACCCACAGCGAGAGGGAATTAAAGCGTATTACTTCCACTGTGGACAAAATCGAAGCTCTGCGCCCCACCATGCAGGCGTTAAGTGACGACGAGCTGCGCGGTAAGACCAGAGAATATAAAAAACGTCTGGAAGAGGGAGAGACACTGGATGACCTGCTGCCGGAAGCATTTGCCACGGTGAGAGAAGCTGCAAAACGTGTGCTGAACATGGAGCACTACAGAGTGCAGCTCATCGGCGGTATCATTCTTCATCAGGGCCGTATAGCCGAGATGAAGACCGGTGAAGGTAAGACCCTTGTCTCCACACTTCCCGCATATTTGAATGCGCTGGAAGGCAAAGGCGTACACATTGTAACCGTCAACGATTACCTGGCACACCGTGATGCGGAGTGGATGGGCAAGGTGCATGAGTTCCTGGGACTGACCGTAGGTGTGGTTCTGAACTCCATGAAAAATGACGAGAGACGTACCCAGTATGCATGTGATATCACGTATGTGACCAACAACGAGCTGGGATTTGACTACCTTCGTGACAATATGGTGATCTACAAAGAACAGCTTGTACAGAGAGATCTGCACTATGCCATCATCGATGAGGTTGACTCCGTGCTGATTGATGAGGCCAGAACACCTCTTATTATTTCCGGACAGAGCGGAAAGTCTACCCGTCTCTACGAAGTCTGTGATATTCTGGCAAAACAGCTGGAGCGCGGTGAGGCCAGCGGGGAAATGACGAAGATGACAGCCATCATGGGTGAGGAGATCATCGAGACCGGAGACTTCATTGTCAATGAGAAGGACAAGATCGTCAACCTGACTGAGCAGGGTGTCCACAAAGTGGAGAAATTCTTCAGCATTGAAAACCTGGCTGACCCGGAGAACCTGGAGATCCAGCATAATATTATTCTTGCACTTCGTGCCCACAACCTTATGTTCCGCGACCAGGACTATGTGGTAAAAGATGACGAGGTCCTGATCGTAGATGAGTTCACAGGACGTATCATGCCGGGACGCCGTTATTCAGACGGTCTTCACCAGGCGATTGAAGCGAAAGAGCATGTGAAGGTGAGAAGAGAGAGCAAGACACTTGCCACTATTACCTTCCAGAACTTCTTTAATAAATACAACAAAAAATCCGGTATGACCGGTACTGCCCTCACGGAGGAAAAAGAGTTCCGTGACATTTACGGCATGGACGTTATTGAGATCCCCACCAACAGACCGGTGGCCCGTATCGACAATGACGATGCTGTTTATATGACTAAGAAAGAAAAATTCAATGCCGTTGTGGAGGCCATCAAGGAAGCCCATGCCAAAAAGCAGCCGGTGCTTGTGGGTACCATCACAATCGAGACCTCCGAGCTTTTAAGCCGCATGCTGAAACGCGAAGGCATCCAGCACCAGGTATTGAACGCCAAGTTCCATGAGATGGAGGCTGAGATCGTAGCCCATGCCGGTGAGGCGGGTACGGTTACCATTGCCACCAATATGGCCGGCCGTGGTACGGATATTAAGCTGGACGATGTGTCCAGAGAGGCAGGCGGTCTGAAGATCATCGGTACAGAGCGCCATGAGTCAAGACGAATTGACAACCAGTTACGAGGCCGTTCCGGACGTCAGGGAGACCCGGGTGAATCCCGCTTTTACATTTCCCTGGAAGATGATTTGATGCGTCTGTTCGGTTCCGAGAAGCTGATGTCCGTGTTCAAATCCCTGGGCGTTGCGGAAAATGAACAGATTGAGCACAAAATGCTCTCCAGTGCCATCGAGAAAGCACAGAAGAAGATCGAGGGCAACAACTACGGAATCCGTAAGAACCTGCTGGAATATGACCAGGTTAACAACGAGCAGCGTGAGATTATTTACAAAGAGAGACGCCGGGTTCTGGACGGAGAAAACATGAGGGAATCCATCTACAAGATGATCACCGATACCGTGGAACACGCGGTTGACATGTGTATCTCCGATGACCTGGATTCTGAAGAATGGGATCTGGGAGAACTGGACAGCGTTCTTCTTCCCACAATTCCGCTGGAGCCGATCACAAAAGAGAAAGTAAAAGGTCTGAAGAAGAACCAGTTAAAACAGAATCTCAAAGAAGAGGCAGTCAAGCTCTACGAGGAGAAAGAGGCAGAGTTCCCGGAACCGGAGCAGCTTCGTGAACTGGAGCGTGTCATCCTTCTGAAGGTGATCGACCAGAAATGGATGGACCACATTGATGATATGGACCAGCTCCGCCAGGGTATCGGCCTGCAGGCATACGGCCAGCGCGATCCAAAGGTAGAGTACAAGATGCAGGCTTATGAAATGTTTGACACCATGATTTCCGCTATTCAGGAGACCACCCTGCGTCTGCTGTACCACGTAAGGATCGAGCAGAAAGTGGAGAGAGAGCAGGTTGCCCAGGTGACAGGTACCAACAAGGACGAATCAGGTCCTAAGAAACCGGTGCAGCGCGCAGAGAAAAAGGTATATCCAAATGATCCCTGCCCCTGCGGAAGCGGTAAGAAATACAAACAGTGCTGCGGCAGAAAGCCGGTTTAAACAGTACGCACAAAAGACCACAGTAAGATACGGGGCTGTTACATCCGGAAATTATCCGGGTTGCAACGGCCCCGGTATATGTCAGCACACGGGTATGTATGAAATACATCCTATGTGAGCAGGAAGGTGAGAAAATGGGACAGATGGTGGATTTCACCATGGAGCGCGAGGGTCTGGTAAAACCCGGCGACCGCGTAGAGCTGAAGGAAGACAGGGCCAGCACCATGTCGGGTATGATGTATTATTATACCATCAAGGATGCCATTGCCATGTCCAGTAATCTGAAACGGCCGCTCACAAAGCTTGCAGGCACTGTGCGCAGGGTCGAACAGCAGGTATCCATTTACATGGTGACTGTGGAGATCGACGAAGAATAAAATCTAAAAAAATATTCACAGAAAGAGGTGAAGCTAAATGGTAGAATTAGACCAGTTCAAATATACTTTGAACAACTACACAGGACCATTAGTGGAAGTGAGGGATTCACTTTAACCTGGCTAATAAGGAAAAGCGGGTTGAAGAATTAGAGAGGGAAATGGAGGCACCGGATTTCTGGGATAACCCGGAGCGGTCCCAGAAGATGATGAAGGAGCTGAGCACCCTCAAAGAAGATATAGAGATTTATAACAAGCTCCAGAACCAGAAGGAAGAGATCGAGTTGATGATCGAGATGGGATACGAGGAGAACGATGCCTCTGTCATCCCTGATATCCAGGAAATGCTGGATGAATTTATCACAGATTTTGAAAATATCCGTGTGAAAACACTGCTGTCCGGAGAATATGACAAGGACAATGCTATTGTCACCCTTCACGCAGGTGCAGGCGGAACCGAGTCCTGTGACTGGGCCAGCATGCTGTACCGTATGTATATGAAGTGGGCTGACCGTCACGGTTTCAGTACAGAAGTGCTGGACTATTTGGACGGCGACGAGGCCGGGATCAAGTCCGTAACCTTCCAGGTCAACGGCGAAAATGCTTACGGTTATTTGAAGTCCGAGAAGGGCGTACACCGCCTTGTCCGTATCTCACCCTTCAATGCGGCAGGAAAACGGCAGACTTCCTTTGTGTCCTGCGATGTGATGCCGGATATTGAGGAGGATGTGGACGTTGAGATCAAGGATGATGATCTGAGGATAGACACCTACCGCTCCAGCGGTGCAGGCGGACAGCATATCAATAAGACCTCTTCCGCCATACGAATCACCCACCTTCCCACAGGAATCGTGGTGCAGTGCCAGAATGAGCGGTCACAGTTCCAGAATAAAGACAAGGCTATGCAGATGCTGAAAGCAAAGCTGTATCTCCTGAAGCAGCAGGAGCAGGAACAGAAGCTCTCCGGCATCCAGGGTGAACTGTCTGATATCGGCTGGGGCAGCCAGATTCGTTCCTATGTCATGCAGCCGTACACCATGGTAAAAGACCACCGTACAAACGAGGAATCCGGCAATGTGGATGCGGTTATGAATGGTGCCATTGATAACTTTATCAATGCTTATTTGAAGTGGATTGCCTTGGGAAATAAGAAAAACAGTTGATAAAATTGCCTGAATGTGCTAATATCTTTTGGAGACATACAAATGTATTTCAAGAACAAACAAAGGGGAAGAAAATGTCGGACAATAAAAGGTATTTTGTAGTAACAGAAAAAGCAGTGCCGGAAGTCCTCCTGAAAGTAGTGGAAGCCAAGAAACTACTGGAATCCAAGAGGTCTGTTACGGTGCAGGAAGCAGTGGAAGCTGTGGGTATCAGCAGAAGTTCCTTTTATAAATATAAGGATGATATCTTTCCTTTTAAAGAGAAAACCAAAGGACAGAACATTACATTCATACTTCAGATGGATGACGAACCCGGGCTGCTCTCTGCGGTCCTGAAGACCATTGCCCAGTATCACGGCAACATTCTGACCGTTCACCAGAGTATTCCGATCAACGGGATTGCCAGTCTGACCATCAGCGTGGAAATCCTGCCCACACAGGGGGATGCGGAGACCATGGTGGATGAAATAGAGCACATTGAGGGCGTACATTATCTGAAAATCTTAGGCAGGGAGTAGAAGCATGATACAGATAGCAGTATTAGGATACGGAACCGTAGGTTCAGGAGTAGTGGAAGTTATCAACACCAATCATGAGAGCATCAACAAAAAGGCCGGCGAGGAGATCAACATCAAATACGTGCTGGATCTCAGAGAATTCCCGGGAGACCCGGTGGAAGATGTTCTTGTGCATGATTATGAGACGATCATCAATGACCCGGAAGTACAGATCATCGTTGAGGTTATGGGAGGCGTGGAGCCTGCTTATACCTTTACAAAGCGTGCGCTGGAGGCAGGAAAATGTGTCTGCACCTCCAACAAGGAGCTGGTTGCAAGACACGGACTGGAGCTTCTGGAAATCGCCAGAGAAAAGGACATCAACTATTTGTTTGAGGCAAGCTGCGGCGGCGGGATCCCCATTATCCGTCCACTGAACTCTTCTCTGACAGCGGACGAGATTGACGAGATTTCCGGTATTTTAAATGGAACCACCAACTATATCCTCACCAAAATGGCAGAGGAGAATGCTGACTTTGAGGATGTGCTGAAAGAAGCGCAGGAGAAAGGATATGCAGAGCGCAATCCGGAAGCGGATGTGGAAGGCTATGACGCCTGCAGGAAGATTGCGATTCTCTCCTCACTGGCATTCGGATGCCATGTGGATTACGAGGACATTTATACAGAGGGAATCACCAGAATCACTGTGGAGGATGTAAAATATGCCAAAGGTCTTGGTATGAGCATCAAGCTTCTGGCAACCAGCAAGAGGGAAGACGGCAGATTCTATGCCATGGTAAGCCCGGTGCTTGTAGGCCAGGACAGTCCGCTCTACAGCGTAAACGGTGTATTCAACGCCATCTTCATACACGGCAATGTGCTGGGTGACGCCATGTTCTACGGCAGCGGCGCAGGCAAGCTCCCCACTGCAAGTGCAGTGGTGGGCGATGTGGTTGACTGTGCAAAGCATCTGCACAGAAATATCATGATGAGCTGGAGCAGCAAACGTCTGGAACTGATGGACATCAAGGATGTGGAGCATCCCTTCTTTGTCCGCATCAAGGGCAGCATGACAGGCGATATCGGCAGCGTGGAAGAAGTATTCGGAAAAGTGAAGACTGTGGGCGTGCCTGACGTTGCAGGTGAATTCGGTTTTGTCACGGCTCCCATGAGCGAGGCGGAATTCGAAGAAAAGGCTGCCGGGCTTCCGGATATCATCACAAGAATCCGTATGCGTGCATAGAGGTGTTAAAAATGAAATACGTTTTAATGTTAGGTGACGGTATGGCAGATGAGCCCCTGGAGGAACTGGGCGGCAGGACACCTCTGGCCTATGCCAATACTCCGGCAATGGATGAACTGGCATCCATGTCGGAGATCGGTATGGTGAAAACCGTACCGGAGGGCATGAATCCCGGAAGTGATACAGCTAACCTGTCAGTTCTGGGCTATGACCCGAAAGTATATTATTCAGGACGTTCTCCTCTGGAGGCGCTGAATATCGGTGTGGATATGAAGGACGGGGATGTTGCCATCCGTGCCAACATTGTCACACTCTCCGAGGAAGAGGAGAACTACGAGGACAAGAGGATATTAGACCACAGCTCCGATGAGATCAGCACAGAGGATGCCGCAGTGTTACTGGAAGCGGTAAAAAAAGAACTGCAGAATGAGATTTTCCAGTTCTATGTGGGAACCAGCTACCGCCACTGCCTGATCTGGGCAAAAGGCGATGTGGTGCCTCTGACACCGCCCCATGATATCCGCGGAAAAGAGATCAAAGAGTACCTGCCCAAAGAGCAGCAGCTTCTGGATATGCAGAAAAAGAGTTACGAGATCCTGGCCCGTCACCCGCTCAATGAAGAGCGGAGGAAAAAAGGCCTGAATCCGGCAAACAGCCTGTGGTTCTGGGGTGCAGGAACAAAACCTGCTTTGTCTCCCTTTGAGGAGAAATTCCACAAAAAGGGCGCCATGATCTCTGCGGTTGACCTGCTGAAGGGAATCGCTGTGGGCACGGATATGTACAACATAACCGTGGAAGGTGCCAACGGCGGCCTGCATACCAATTATGAAGGAAAAGCCCAGGCGGCTGTGGACGCACTGCTGAAAGAGGGATATGATTTTGCATATATCCATGTGGAGGCTCCCGATGAGATGGGCCATCAGGGCAGTGTGGAAAAGAAAATAAAAGCAATCGAATACCTGGATGCAAGAGTGATCGCCCCGGTAAAAGCAGCGCTGGACGCTTCCGGCGAGGCTTACCGCATGTTGATCCTCCCGGACCATCCGACACCAATCTGTGTGAAGACACATACATCGAACCCGGTTCCTTATCTTCTGTATGACAGCCGGAGACAAGAGTCTCATGACTGGAAATATAATGAAGAAGAAGCCATGGCGGGGGGAAAACTGGTGGAAAAAGGGCATGAGCTGATGGGATATTTGTTTGAATACTGATGAGAATATTTGGCGGAATTACGGCTGTTTAGTCGTGTTTCCGCCATTTTTAATATGTTGTTATTTATGGTGTCGATGCAGGAAAGATTAGATTGTGGATGAGAGAAAAATGAAGTATAATAAAGCAAATAAATGGGTAACTGTTGAGCGCATTTACAGTTACGAGTATAAATCCATATAAAATCATATGAATTGGATAAAATAGAAATATCAATTATAAATTAGATATAGAAAATGGGAGGTGGCAGCAATGGATTTCATTTCGGGTGTCTATATAAGAAGCTTTAGAGGAATTAAGTCTTTGAAATTAGAAAATCTGGCACAAATTAATATATTGACTGGAGATAATAACTGTGGGAAAACCAGTGTTTTGGAAGTACTCAGAAGTTTTGAAGAACCTGGAAGCTTTCGGACCTGGCGTTCCATGATCAGGAAAGAGACAAGGTATACTATTGGATGGGGAATATCATACTATGAGGGATTTTATGATTTGTTCGATATTAATTCATCAGAAAAAGCAGTAGATTATATAATTGAAACAGGAAGTGAGAGGGTAAATATTGAATTGACTGCAGTCGAGACAGAAGAAGAATTTACAGAGGAGGAATATAGTCAATTACAGGGACTTTCTGCATCTAAAGAATATAAAGAAGAAAATCTAACGGAAAATCTGCAGATTGTACCAAAATTGGAAATGAAGATAAAGATCAATGGTAAAGTAGCGGAACAGGATGTCCTGTATGAGGGACAAAGAAGATATATGCCTGTTAGGAAGAAGGATTCAGAAAACTATAGTGAACGCAGGAATATTGTATATATTGCTCCATTTAGTCATACGGACAGTATTATTTTTTTAGACCAGGTATTAAATAATCCCGAATTGTACGAAGAGATGCTGACAGTATTGAGAGAATTTGATGATAACATAGTAAGTATCAATTATAGTATTGATGACAGCAGAGGGGCTGCCAGAGGTGTATATAAAATATTGACAAAATCGCTGGAAAAGGCATTGCCGCTTAATATGTACGGGGATGGCATGAAAAAGGCAGTATTACTAATGAGTGCGGTGATTCGTGCGAAAAATGGTGTGTTATTGTTAGATGAATTTGAGACTGCGATTCATACCTCAGCCATGGATAAGGTATTTAAATGGATCCTGGAAAATTGTATGAAGTTAAATGTGCAGGTTTTTTTGACATCTCACAGTAAAGAGGCGATTGATAAAATGTTGAAATGCGCTCCGGACATAAGAAAGGATATGGCAGTGTATACGCTCTATAAAGAAGGTGCAGAGACATCAGTCCGAAGGTTGTCAGCAGAAAAAGCAATTGAAGTTCAGGATGAAATGGGGTTGGAGCTAAGATAAGATGAAGAGCATAATTTTGTGTGAGGGGTCTACGGATTTTGTCCTATTGCAATACTTTATGAGAAAAGTATATGGATGGGAAGATAAAAAGACGAATGAGCAGGCAAGAAGTAAATATATCAGATATATCCGCACTATGTTTAAAGATGCTGACAGTCTGAGTATCGGCGGATGTGGAGGTTCCAACAGGATACTGCCGGGGTTTGATCATATAATGGAATACAATAGCCTATCAGCAGAATCGGAGTCGTATGATAAGGTTGTTATAATTACAGACCGTGATGAATGTGAGACAGAAAGAGTCTTTATAGAAAAATTAGAAAAAATTCTGCAGGAAAGAAATATGAAAGCGCAGGAGTGTGTAAATAATAAATGGGTTGGTTGTCTGTACAAAAATGGGCACGGTAAAGAATGCGTGTTTTCTTTATTGATTTTGGTAATCCCTTTTGAGGAAACCGGAGCAATGGAGACCTTTTTAGTAAATGCAATTTCACAAAATAATAGCTATGATGCTGGTATAATAGAAAATTGTAACACCTTTGTAAGTAATATTGATAAAGAAAAAAGATATTTAACAAAACGCCGTTATATAACAAAGGCAAAGTTTGATGTTTATTTTTCAGTCAGGACTGCTGCGGAACAATTTATGGAACGTCAGAATATTTTGAAAAATATTGAATGGGAAAAATACATAAAGATACAGAAAGATTTTGAAAAATTAGGAGATTTGTAGGAAACATATGTTTTTGTCAGCCATCCCAACTTTTATAGGAGTGGGATGGCTTTTATTATATTAGACCTATGGGGGTTAATCCCTCTCAAACCCATTCTGCCTGTAACACACCACAAATAACCCAACAGCCAGCACAGCCTCCACCACCATGATCACAACACTCCCCGCCTGCAGCACACTGCCTTTATCAGCGGCAATATCCATGATCATATCCATAAGTATCCCGGTAAAGAAGAATTTGGAAATGGTGGACAGAATTTCAATAAAATTGGAGAACATGGGAACCATCATGAGTACCAGCAGGACCGGTGTGGTGATCGTACCCGCACTCACCTGGTTTTTGGCAAAAATACCAAGCAGCATACCGATGATACAACTGATCAGAGAAGATAAGATTGTCACCACGGAATACAGCACCAGGTTTTTACCGCTGATAATATAACCGCTGACCGGCATCAGCACATAGTTCAGAATGACAGTTGCCGCGAACACAGGCAGGATGCAGCCGATGAAATACTCCATTCCGTTTACAGAGGAGGTCATCAGGACCCGGAGTGTTTTCTTTTCCTTTTCCTCGGCCAGCAGCAGGCTGGTACAATATATGCCGCACATACCGATGTTCATCACCAGTCCCATGCTCAGCGCATAGGCATTCATGGACTCGGCAGAGGAGCCTCCGTTTGCCATCTTTCCATAGAGGATACGCATCAGCAATGTGAAGCCCAGTGCGAATAACGGCATGATGATGCAGTTTTTTCCCATAAATGCCTTTGTCTTTACCTGGGCAATGGCCATGATCTTGTTCATATGTAAAGTCTTCATGATAACTCCCTCCCTGTGACATTTAAGAATACGCTTTCCAGTGTCGGCTCGCAGGAGTGCAGTGTTTCCACCTGGTTCTCTGTCATCCAATTATGGATCCGGCCTATGTTCTCTTCGTTCTGTTCCAGCAGATGTTCCGTTCCGTCATGCAGCCGCACTGCGTATTTTTTGATTTTATTATGTTTGAGGCAGATGTCTTTCGGCGTGCCGTATTCTACGATAACGCCTTCGTTTAGCAGTGCCACATGGTCACACATTTTTGTGGCTTCCTCCATATTGTGGGTGGTCAGGAAAATAGCCATGCCCTGTCTTTTTAATTCCAGCAGCATTTTATGTATCTCTATGGCTGTGGACGGGTCCAGGCCTGAGGTGGGTTCATCCAGAAACAGTACCCTGGGGCTGTGCAGCACGGCTCTTGCCAGAACAAGACGCTGGGTCTGGCCTTTAGAAAGCTTGCCTGCAGGCTTGTTTTTCTGTTCGTACAGGCCAACCTGTCTGAGCACTTCGTCAATCCTATCCTTTTTTACTCTCAGTATTTTTGCGAAATGCTCCAGATTTTTATAGACTGTCAGATATTCATAGATTCCGCTGTTGTCTGTGACGATTCCAATCTGTTCGTAAATGGTTTCATCGATGTCCCTGGAATTGATCCCCAGGATATAGGCTTCGCCGGAGGTCTGTTTTAACTGTCCGGTGATGATTTTTATGGTGGTGGTTTTGCCGGCACCGCTGGGTCCGAGAAATCCCAGGATTTCGCCTTCATGCAGCCTGGCATCAATGTTTTTCAGCACAGGTTCTGTTTTATACTTTTTTGAAATGTGTTCCAGTCTGATATATTCTCTACTCATATGGGTTCCTCCTTGTTTTCTGTTCCGAGAATATCATTTCCGGAGGAGGATTTGTCCTTTCCTTCCTAAATGGTATCCGCTGCTTCCCAAACGGCAGAACTGTGCTGATTCCGCAAAAAAAGAACGCACGATCAATTCATGCGTCCCAGTAATTTTGACTTTTCTTTTCTTGATACTGCGCAGATCTCTCCGCCCACTGTGACGGTATTGTGCCGCAGGTCTACCTTCTCGATTTTATCGATTGCCACCAGGTAAGAGCGGTGGATTTTCATAAACCGGTCATCCAGCTCTTTTTCAATATCGCTCAGACTTCCCAAAAACTCCATTCGTTCATGTTTTCCATGCAGAATCACAAAATGCGGTTTGGAGGAAGTTTCAAAGAAATAAATATCCTTAAGCGGAACATGCCGGATGGTATCGCCTGTCTTAAAGGTATAGTATTCCACCGGGTCAGCTTTTTCTTTTACAAGTCGGCTCTGGATGGAGGACAGGCAGCGGGCAATGGAGGCGGAAAGCCCGTCTGTCATGTCTTTTACAATATAGTCAAAGGCCTCCACATGATACTGAAAGGTCTTGTAAGCCAGATCACCGAAGCTTGTGATATAGATAATGGTGCCATTGGGGTCAAGCTCCCGAATCTTCTTTCCGAGAAGAAAACCGTCATATTCCGGATGCTTCAAATCCACATCTAGAAAGTAAATATTTCGTTTGTCCTGCATCTGTCTCAGTTCCTCCAGCAGGACAACCGGACTGTCGCAGCTTTGTGCTATCTGCATGTCATACTGCATGATGAGTATTTGGTTCTCAATATGTCTGGCTATCTCCTTACGGATTCTATCGTCATCATCGCATAACAATATCTGAATCATGAATCATATCCTCCAATTCTGATCTCCTGGTAAAAACGTCCGCTTTTGCAGAATGCGGCGCAGCTCACATTCTGATACTGCTGTGTGATCTCCTGATAACTGTAAAGTCCCAGTCCACGGCCTTTTCCTTTTGTGGAATATCCTTTTTGAGAAATACGGTTCATGTCAATCTCCCCGGATATTGGGTTGCTGATAAGGAAAACCACCTGGTGATTCTGGGCGGTGAGTATGATGTCAATGTCCCCGCGGGTTTCTTTCACCGCTTCTATGGCATTGTCAGTCAGAATGCCCACACAGCGCAGAAGATCCTGGAGTTTCATGTGGCAGCTTCTGACAGGATACAGAACCTCCACATGGCAGGGAATGTTAAGAGCGTGCATCTGGGAGATTTTTGTCATGAGCAGGCTTTTTAATTCTATGATTTCAATATTCATCATCTGGTTGGCAGACTGTATTTTGGCACCAATGCTCTGATCAAATTCGTCCAGCATGTTGTGCATATACCGCTCCAGCGCCTCTGTTTTTCCCTCTTTTATGTCAAGATACATGCCTGACATCATATTTTTAAAATCGTGGCGGTACAGGCGCACATCTTTCTGGATTTCCTCTAAGTTCTGAATATAGGCGGTCTGCTGGGCAATGATGCTCTGCTGTGCCTTTTCATTTTCATCATGAATGATGTTTTTGGTAAGATAGCGGAAAAATGCGGCGGACAAAAACAGCAGACCAAGTCCCACAACCGCCAGCGTGTTGTTATAATCCAGATGAAGGATTGAAAATATAAGAAGAATATGCGGCGAACCGGACAGAAGGAATCCGATCAGCGCTGCCATAACGCAGTACCGTTTCTTTTTCAGGCAGCGTTCAATGAAGGAACAGGCATCTATTTTCGTGATTATTTTTCCTATAAAATAGGTGAAGATAATCAGCAGTGTGATGGAGATGCACTGGTTTTCCAGGGAACCCAGTGCGTACTGCTTCGGAATGAAAAAGAAAGTGATCAGATACGTCTGGTAGTAAATAAAATATGCAAAGGTCCCGGCAATGGCCGTTTTCGCAATATTGCGCTCAATGACCAGATAAATGGAGATCAGATTGAACAGCAACGCTGTCATATCCAGGAAATAAGACAATATTGTGATCGGTATAAAAGTAAAGATCTGTCCGGCAGCCCCAAGATAAACCATGGGGGAAACAAGCAGGTCCAGGATGAGAGCAGCAAGCAGAAGCTTTGGCCAGGGGACTCTGCGCCCGAGTATTCTGCAGCTCAGATAATGGATGACAACCTCCGTAAAATAGCTGGCTGCAGTGTAAATCATGATTGCGTATATCATATGTATGTTCCTTATATAATTATTTGCTTATCCAGATTCAAGTATATCTGTCAAGATTCAAAGCGTCAATATGTTTTTTATTCTGCTGTCTAGGCCCCTTCCCTGCCCATTTGCCAAACAGCGGATTTTGTTATATACAAACCTTGTGGTATACTATAAATATACATAACAAGACACGGAGGATAGCCATGAGATCCAAAATATTAGTTGTAGAAGACGAGGCGGCGATCAACGATTTGATTTGCCTGAGCCTGGAAACCGCGGGATATGAAACGGTATCCTTCCGGGATGGAGGGAAGGCCGGAGTGTTTCTGGAGGATTGCCATGCAGAAGACTGCGATCTGGCACTGCTGGATATCATGCTGCCGGGAAGGGATGGGTTTGAACTTCTGCCCCTCTGCAGACAGAGAAAAATACCGGTTATATTTCTCACTGCCAAGGGGGAGATAAACAATAAAGTGAAGGGCCTGAGAGAAGGTGCCG
Source organism: Blautia sp. JLR.GB0024 (assembly GCF_037000545.1). NCBI lineage: Bacteria > Bacillati > Bacillota > Clostridia > Lachnospirales > Lachnospiraceae > Blautia > Blautia sp. JLR.GB0024. The sequence continues at coordinate 715,171 of NZ_JBANBF010000002.1, forward strand.
AGGATTACATAGTAAAGCCCTTTGAAATCCTGGAACTGCTGGTGAGAATAGAAAAGATCCTGGAGCGCTGCCACAAGAAGGAGGATGAGATCCATATGGGCGGTGTGATCATCTATCCCAGGGAGCGCAGAGTGGTAAGGGACGGCGGGGAAGTAGTCTTAAAACCTATGGAGTTTGACTGTATGATGCTGTTTGTGAAAAATAAAAACATTGCGCTTACCAGGGATCAGATACTGAATGAGCTGTGGGGCATCCGTTTTGAAGGGGAGACCAGGACCGTGGATGTCCATGTGGCCAGAATCCGCAAAAAACTGGGGTGGCAGGATATCATCAGGACAGTTCCCAGAATCGGTTACCGGCTGGAGGTGACAGAGTGAAGATTCGGACAAAAATCTGTCTGGTCTGTGTGGCTGCCATGCTGGTTATGTCTCAGTGTTACTCTGCATTTATGCTCCATGTCTCTTTGAAGACTCAGCTTGCGCAGATTTATGCGTATGAGAGCAATACGTTTCATAACAAGCTGAAAGAACTGGATACCCGTATGCGGAATTTTGGTATTGCTGAGACGGACACTGAGATACAGGAGAAAATCATGCAGGATGGCATCAGGCACTATCTGGGACTGGAATATGCGGTTTACCGGGACGGAGAGGAAATATACAACCCCACGCCATATGATTTCGGGAAAAACGGCGACAGCTATCCCTCCTATTATGAAGTACAGATAGACGGGCGCTATCTTTTGATCATGGGCAGCACATACGATCCCGGTGGGGAAAATACCTACGACATTTGGCATTTTAATGATGTGACAGGCATCCATGAAAACAGTTGGAAAATGTTTCTGAAAGGACTGGCAGCCGCATTTCTTTTAACCGCTGTTATTGCGGCGGGCATGGTGTTGGTCATCCGTGTCATTCTGCATCCTCTGTACAGTCTGAGAGATTCGGCAAATGAAATCGCGGGAGGAAATTACGCGTTCCGTATACCAATAAAAAAGATGGATGAGGTGGGGGAGATCAGCGGGAATTTCAACCGCATGGCAGAGAAAATTGAGGAGCATGTGGAGACATTATCCGATACCAATGAGAAACAGAGGCAGCTTCTCGGCAGCCTGGCGCATGAGCTGAAGACGCCCATGACGGCAATCATCGGATATTCTGACATTCTCCTGAAAATGAGCCTTTCGGAACAACAGAAGGAAAAAGCCCTGCAGTATATCGGAAGTGAATCCAGACGTCTGTCCAGGCTCTCCGCCAAAATGCTGGAACTTACAGGTCTGTATGAGGAGGAGCCCGAAAGTCTGGAAATGAGGCATACATCTGTAAAAGTGCTGCTGGAACGGGCAGAAGCTCTCATATCCTTCCGCCTGCAGGAGAGGGCACAGATATTGGAAATCCGCCTGGCAGATGATGCACTGTGTCATGATATGGATGAAGATCTGATGACCAGCCTTCTTCTGAATTTGCTGGACAATGCCTGCAAGGCATCTGATGAGGGACAGAAAATATATCTGGAAGCGGACAGCCGGGGAATCTATGTGAGTGACTGCGGTATCGGCATTCCCGAGGAGGAGCTGACAAAAGTAGAGGATGCCTTTTATATGGTGGACAAATCAAGAGCCAGGGCGTCAGGAGGTTCCGGCCTGGGACTTGCCCTCTGCAGAAGGATCGCAGAGCTGCACCATGCGGAAATGAGGATAGAGAGCAGGCAGGGAGAAGGGACAAAAGTCAGCATTTTGTGGAAATAAGCAGAGATTGTAACTATTCAGCCAGCTGAATCGTTACGGGTATTCGCCCATTAAAAATCGCTTCGCGATGGGGCGAATACCTGCCGCCACTACTCTTTTGCACGGTCAGCGCAGTAAATGCGCAGACCTGACTGAACAGTTACCAGAGATTTACAAATTGGTTACAAATCGGCGAGGTTTTTTTACATGAAGCAGGTTAATATGGAGTTAGGAAGCAGAGACAAGCAGGAGGAATGACAATGAAGAAATCTAAAGTCTGCATATTGACTGGTATAACAGCCGGGGCTTTGCTGCTGACCGGCTGTCGGGAAACACCCGATTCTGTGATCGTAAAACAAAAGGGCGAAAAGGCAATTGAGAAATATGAAGAAGAGAAAACAGATACATCTTCCGGCGAAGCATCCCGGAATATCAGGGAAAAACTGAGTGTGCCGGAAACCTTCAGTGAGGACATAACAGCGGAGGACGGAAAGATTATCATCCATACCGATGCTGCGGTGGAACAGCCGGACACCACAGGATTTTCCACTGTGGAAGTAAAGGCTGTGCCGCTGACACAGGAGTTCATGGATACCATTACAAATGGCCTGTTCCCTGAGAAGAAAATGTATGAACCGGAATACTATTACGGAATGACAAAAGAATACTACCAAAACAAGATCAATGAAGTGAGGGCCCTTATGGCGCAGGACAGCGCAGAGTCGGAATCCGGGGAGGCACTCACACAGGAAGATCTGCAGCAAATGCTGGAAGAATACGAAGCTGCATATGCGGAGGCACCTAAGAGCTTGGAAAAAAAGGAGACGGCCCCTCTGCTGACCGAGAACGGCACGGGAGACCCCAGGTTCAGCGGTGTTGCGGAGGATGAAAATGGACGGCCGTACAGTTATTTTGTCAAAGCCTCAGCGGACGAACCGGTCAGTGTACAGGTCAAATATCTTGGAGATACAGAAAACGCATCTGACCAGGCATTATGGAGCGATTATACACCTGCGTCTCAGTATGTCCCGGAGGAGCTGGGAACAGAGGAGAAAATAAAATCCGCTGTGGGTATTTCCTATGAGGAGGCAAAGAAGACCGCAGACGAAAAAGCTGCGTCCATAGGCATTTCGGATATGTCCGCTGACGCATGGGATTATGCCATATGCCGTGATATAGAAAGAAGTGACGAGGTTATCAAAACTGGGTTTGTGTTTTATTATACAAGGAAAATAGACGGCTGCCCTGTTACCTATACAAGTGCGATCGGGGGAGGCCTTGAGGATATGGACAGCACCATTGAGCCCTGGACATATGAACATCTGAGTATTGTCATCTCTAAGGAGGGATTGGAGGAACTGTCATATGGCAGCCCCTATGAATTGGGGGAGGTGCAGGTGGAAAATGTAAAGCTGCTGGACTTTGAGGAGATTGCGCAGATCTACTCCCAGATGATGCAGTATAAATTATCAGGGGAACTGGAGGGCGGATACATAAAATCCTGTAAAGTGAATGTGAACAGGGTAACACTGGGATATTCCAGAATTTACAGCCCGACCCAGGATAACCGAAGCGGTGTGCTGGTCCCTGTGTGGGATTTCTTTGGCAATTATGAGAGGACACTGAATGAGGGGGAGGGCCCGGCAGATAAGGATACGGAGCGATACAACAGTCTTCTCACTATAAACGCTGTGGACGGTACTGTGATAGACAGGGGACTGGGGTACTGATGAGAGATTTGGGGAAAATAAAAGCAATGGTCCGTTTTCATTTTCTTGGTTTCTGGAAAAATCCACGGATTCTCATCACCTTTCTTTTAGCTGTGGTACTGTGCTTTTTGCTCAGTGACCGGGTACTTCGGGTGGCAGCGCATTTTGAGACAACCATGCAGGGAGCGGAGCCGTTCATATGGACGTTCGGAGACGGTACAAATGTACTTCTGGCCTCTCTGCTGCTGATTTTAATGTTTTCCGATGTTCCGAAGCTGAGCCCGGTGACTCCCTTCTATCTGTCCAGAATGAAACGGATACAGTGGATGATATCCCAGTTTCTCTATATTGCAGCGGGAACTGCCCTGTATGTGGCATTCATTATGTTCGTAACCGTCATTCTGTGCCAGAAATACACCTATCCGGGAAATGTATGGAGTGAGACAGCAGTGAGAATCGCATATTCCGGGCTGGGAGATTCCCTGGGAATCCCTGCAAGCGTGAAGGCCATGGAGAGCATTACTCCATATGGATGTATGCTGCAGACTGTCTGTCTTATGCTCCTCTATTCCTGGACCCTCTGCTTTCTCATGCTGGCAGTCAATATAAGGTTCGGCAGATCACGGGGAATGTTTGCGGGAATATTCTACAGTCTGTACGGATTTCTTCTGGAACCGGAGACCATTGCGGGTATACTGGGGCTGGAGAAGCAGCAGCGCTACAAGGTCAATATTCTGGCAGGCTGGATAAGTCCCTTAAATCACGCGACCTATCCGGGGCATACGTTCGGCTATGATGATCTGCCCTCTGTCTTCCAGTCCGGTGCGCTGTTCCTGGCCTTTCTGGTCCTGTTATTTCTGCTGGCTGGCAGGGCGCTGAAAAGCTATAATTTTACTTTTATGGGGTACTGAGTATGGATGGGAAACGTATGATAGGGCGCAGAACCACCTGGCTGGCTGTGATTCTGGGCGTTATGGGACTGGTCATAGGGACGAAATTCCCTGAGTTTAACAGTTCTCTGACAGGTGGGAGCTGGTATAAAATGGCGGAGAAAGCCCTTACCTCTAAAACCGTGGTCTTTTTTGTGCCCATAGTAGCGGTTCTGCCGTATGGGGATGTATGGATTGGGGAGAAAACGTCAGGTTTTCTGCGGTTCTATGTGACCCGGAAAGGGAAAAAGGAATATACGGCTGACAGGCTGTTTACAACTATACTCAGCAGCTGTTTTGCATGGACATCAGCGATTGCTGTAACGCTGCTGTTTTATTTTGCGCTTTTTTATCCCATGGAGGTGAAATCTGAGTGGAAGTGGGTGATGCTTCTTCCGCTTCTTCAGTCCGCGGCAAGACTGCTTCTGGTGGCTGCTGTACTGGCGGATCTGAGCGGAATCATGGCGGTTGTGTCCGGCTCTGTGTATATGGCATATGGGATTCCGTTTGCAGGATATTACCTTCTGACGATTCTGCATGAACGTTATCTGGAAAGTGTCTATGTCATAGACCCACAGTCCTGGATCAAGGGGGCAGGGGATTGGGGAAAGGACAGTATGGGAATCTGGCTGTTTTTAATATTGCTGGTGTTTCTTACAGCGGCATTGTATGGAGGACTGTTATATGGCAGATGCAGAGAACTCTGATTATGTAGTGGTAGACCGGGTGACAAAGAGATTCGGTGAGGAAATGGTTCTGAAGGAGACGACCATGACGATGAAGCGGGGAAAGGTGTACGGGATCGTAGGAAATAACGGTTCCGGCAAGACTGTACTCATGAAATGTATCTGCGGCTTTCTGCCTGTCACATCGGGGAGCATTTGTGTGGGGCAGAAATATATAGGAAGAGATACGGATTTTCCCGAAAGTCTGGGTCTGATCATTGAGACACCCGGATTTCTGACAGAGTATACGGGGAGAAAGAATCTGGAAATTCTGGCTGATCTGAAACGCAAAGTCTCCGGAAAGGGCATTCGGGAGTGCCTGCAGAAGGTAGGGCTTGACCCGGATCTGAAAAAGCCTGTGTCGAAATATTCCCTGGGTATGCGGCAGAGACTGGGGATAGCACAGGCAATAATGGAAAATCCGGAATTTCTGATTCTGGATGAGCCGTTTAACGGTTTGGATAAAAAGGGGACGGCTGATATCAGGGCCATCCTGCTGGAGTTGAAAAAACAGGGCAAAACAATTTTGCTGGCAAGTCATAACAGTATGGATATTGATATTTTATGCGACGAAGTCTATGAGATGGATGCAGGTGTCCTCCGGCGTGTGCGGGGAGGAAAAGAGAAAAATGGGGAGGTGTGCGTATGTTAAAGAGAATACGGAAATCGGCAGTGTTTCTGCTCACTTTCTGTATGATGCTGCAGAACAGCCGGACAGCATACGCCGGGACGGATCAAACTGCGCCGGAGCCGGCGCGGCAAATAGAGCAGAAAGGACAATCAGGCTCGGACGGTCAGGAGAGCCAGTCATCCCAGGAGGACCGGTTATCCCAGGAGGGTCAATCATCCCAAGGGGGTCAATCATCCCAAGAGGGTCAGTCGTCCCAAGAGGGGCAGTCATCCCAGGAGGGTCAGTCGTCCCAGGAGAGTCAGTCATCCCAGCAAGGCCACCCGGCCCAACAGGTTCATCTGGGAATAGACAACACCCATGTATATGCAGGCATGGAACATTCATATGGCGAAGGATACGTCCCAACCGAAGCAGACAATAAAATAAGCCTTGTTGTTCCCTTCACTGCTGACGGTGCCCTCAAAGACAATACCCTGACAGTGACTGTCGGATTTAAAGAAATAAAAGAGACACCATTTCAATTAAAGAATTATCAGGCAGATGTTAAACTGCAGACCTTCACTTTCAAAGAGGAACAGGCAGATGTCTACCTCTACACCGTGGATCTATTCCTGCAGGAGGAACGGCATGCAGGCCAGTACCCTGTCAGTGTGCAGGCGCGGGGGATTGACGGTGAAGGAAATCAGGTCACTCTGGAATATGTGATATTTACGAATGTAACAGGAGCCGGAAGAAATCAGCAGGATAAAGAACATCCGGAAGATCCGGAAAACCAGGAGATTCCGGAGGCAGAAACCGGCGGAGAAGGCAAAATACTGCCGACTGAAGCCGGTGGAGATACCATGGCACCTTCCGCAGGGAGCGGAGAGGAGTCTGTAGTACATCAGCCCAAATTCATCCTGGAAGAGAGCAGCCTTGACGGTATCGTTTTAGATGCCGGCAGCAGCCGGGAGATGCAGGTTACTTTCCGTAACAAAAGCAGCGAATTTGCTGCCTGCAACGTGAAAGTTTCTCTGGCAGCCGAAGGGGAGGAAAGTAATCTGATTTTTGGCCGTACATCCGAATATTTTGAAAAAGTACAGCCCGGCAAAGCCATCACATTTACAGAGGAACTCCGGATACAGACAAATGCCCCCCAGGGAAATGTGCCGGTGAAGTTCTCTTTTGAGTATGAAGATGAAAAAGGAACCGCCTACATGGGTACGGAATCTCTTGTACTGCAGATAAGGCAGCCCGCCAGGGTGTCGCTGTCCAACTGCAGCATTCCCTCCAGTGTATATTCCACAGATACCATTTCCACGGACATGCAGATTCTGAACCTGGGAAAAGCTCCTGTATATAATGTAAGAGTTTCAGCAAAGGGGGCCGGGATTTTCGCGCTGCAGACGTTTTATGCAGGTACTCTGGAGGCAGGACAGAGCATACAGGGCAGCATGGAACTCTATGCAGGGGCAAAAAATATGGAATCCATCAACGATACACTCGCGGGAACAGATGAGGAAAAGTACGGGAAAGTAGACGGAGCCCTGGTACTTGCGTACGAGGATGTATACGGCCAGACCTACAGCCAGGAGGTAAACTATAAAACAGAGATACAGCCGCCCAAAATTCTCAGCCTGAAACCGGAGAAAAAAGAACAGGAGACGAATCAATGGTGGGTATCTGTCCTTGTATTGGCCGGTGCGGGCCTGCTGGGCATTCTTTTGATTCAGACATTAAGGATCAGAGGGCTGAAAAAGAACAATCTCAATACACATTAGAAGGGCAGGGAATCCGGTGAAAAGCAGTAAATTACAGGGGAGTATTTTTAAAATAAAGATTCTGGCTTTTGCCGGCATTCTGCTGCTGATCTGGTGCGGATACCGGCTGATAAAGACCGGCTTGGAGGAGCAGCAGGATTATGAATTTCTTGCAGTCAGCGAAGAGCAGGAGATACCGCAGGAATTTTTAGAAGAGCTGGCAGAGAGAAGAGGCGTGACAGTTGTTTCCGCAGTGTTGGATGTGCCTGTCCGTTTAGAGATAGAGGGATACCGGATGGAGGTGACAGCAGAAGCCGTGGATATGGAGACATTTCCGCTTCACATTGAGGAATGCCTGACCGGGCTGGAGACCGGAAGTAAAATACCTGTCTTTTTCACTGCCCGGAGTCTGGATAACCTGACGGACAGATATTCCTATGCCATTACAAAAAGCAGAAAAAAAGAACTGCAGAACCGTGCGCTTGGAATGACTGTCTGTATAGCCGGAGCCGCTGCCGGCCCGGTGAAAGATGCTGCTTCAGACAGCAGCGGTAATACCGAACAGAACCGGCAGGTCCCCGCAGGGACGGAAGGAATCCTGGCCGCCCGTGTCAGGGGAGAGGATGGGCAGATCTATCTTTCTTATGAGAGCGGCAGGAAGCTTCTGGAAGCAGAAGGACAGAATGTCCAGGTGAAAAAGGTTTACATAAAACTACACGGAAAATCAGCGGCGGACGCCCTCAAAAACAGTCTGCTAAGTGCCGGACTCAGAATGTGACACACAGCCTGCCGAAAGCAGTTTTCAAACATTTTCCAATCTAAAAAAAGCGTGAGACCACAACCAGGATCTCACGCTTTTGTCCGTGTACCGAATATAACCATCCATGCAGACAACACTGCCTACAGGCAAAAATTGCTATTCAGAGAATAAATTTGATAAATATTGCTATCTTCCGAAATCAGCGGTATGATATATACCATAAGCCCGCCTGTCTGCAGAGAGCCTAATAGCGCCCAAAAGGATTGCTGAAGCTGTCATTTGGCTGTGGGGCAGGTTCCGGTCTGGGAGCATCCAGTTCTCCGGTCACATCCATGTAGAATACAGTACCGGCGGCCCTCATATATGGTGTCAGCCACAGAAATCCCACATAGCAGGAGAGCACACACAGCAGCATAAGAGGAATGAAGCTTAAGTCCATGCAGAGAAGGCGTCCTTTGTTTCCCTTCATAAGCCGCAGGCTTTCCTTCATTGCTTCCATGGCACTCATCTCGGTGTTGTCGAGGAGCAGATAGTCTGCAAGGCCGAAGAACAGGCCCAGTATCATGTTCACAACCATATTCGCCAGACTGCCGAATAGCATAAGGAGCAGAACCCCGTTGTCAGACATATTCTTATTCAGATAATTCGGAAGGTCAAAGGGCAGGGCAAAGACAAACTGTATCACCAGAAGGATCAGATGTACGATGATAAAACGGTCAGGGTGATGGGAGAAGGCAAAGAACAGGTCCTTCACCGCGAACGGCTCCTGACGGCTGATATTGAGCATCAGCTTGGCATAACCCGCGCCCACAACCGCTACCAGCAGGGAGACCATATAGTTCAGGAGCTGTGTAGTCACGATCCCCAGAACGGTGGCAGTGCTCATGGTGTTCACGATCAGCATGGAAGGCAGAAGACTGCACAGAACCATCAGAAGCAGTGCAGCCATGGGAGTGCCGTATCTTCCGGAGAGATTTTCACGGGCGATAAGCTTTATAGCAGCAGAATTTCTTTTCATAAAATAAAATCTCCATTCTTTCGTATTTAAGGAAATGGCCGGCTGTTCCGGCACGTTGTCATGACTATTATAACATAACTAAACGAGGTTACAAGAGGGTAAAATGGAACCGCGAATGAGTAAAAAAGAAGAAAAAAGCCTCTATATCCTGGGATGGATGCTGCTCGCAGCAGCAGTACTTCTTCTGGGGATCACAAAGGGTTTACATATGCAGATGAAAATCTTTTCTCTTCCCTGCGTCTTTCGGGAGCTGACAGGTTACTACTGTCCGGGCTGCGGGGGCACCAGAGCCTGTGCTGCCCTTCTGCAGGGAAAAATCGTGAAATCCTTTCTCTGCCATCCTGTGGTGCTGTACACGGCCGTCATCTATGGCTGGTACATGATCACACATACAATAGAATATCTGACCAGGGGAAAGCTGGCGGCGGGGATGCGGTACCGCGACCTGTATCTCTATTTAGCAGCCGCCATCATACTGATACAGTGGGTAGTGCGGAATCTCCTGAAACTGATATGGGGAATTGATATCCTGTAGTAACTGTGAAGGTACGGAACAGTTACATATTGTAAAAGCGTCCGGCATCGGAGCAGGCTCCGGTCAGACGCTTTTTCATGCAAACAATTTCATCAGATAAAATTATCACCCTCATCCGGTGCCGGATAATAGTGATCCTGGTCCCCGCCGGAATCAGGCAGGTCTTCTCCACCGTAGGGGGAAGTGCTGTTATCATAAGAACCGCCGCCCGGATTGGTGTTGCGGTACAGATAATCCTGCAGGAAGTTATAAATGTCATCCTCTGTATACTGCTCCGGATGAGTCAGTATATGCAGATACTGGCTGACAAAAGTGCGCCCTTCCACAGTGGAAAGCATGGTGGACGCAAAGAAAAGTATAATGGCAGCCACAATAGCAATTCCGGCGGAGGAAAGCGCCATACCGGCCTTCGCATTACCGGGACGTGCATACGTGCCCTTAGATATCACACCGAATAAAATGCCAAGTCCTCCGAACAGAAGTGCCAGAGGCGGAAAACAGCACATGGATACCAGGGAGAGGATTCCCATGGAGAGGGAGGCGGAGGCAAAACCGGGACTGCCTTGATAGATATGCTCTGCCGGCGGTTCCGGGTAGATGACCGGCCCCTGTGAGGGTTCCTGTCCGTATCCCATCTGCTGGTTATTTTCGTCATAAGGATTATTCATATAATCAAACCTCATTTCATGTATTTTCAATTGTATCATTACATTTTTCTCGTTTGTCAAACTACATTCTATCACGGATAGGAGAATTGGGCAAGACTGGGTTACTGTACACAGCTGCTGGAAAATATAAGCGGTAGTCACAAATAGGATATAAAAGGGCAGGATAAAACACTTTACAATTGAACATGGAACTATCCGATGCGCGATATGTAAAGTGAGGAATGGATGAACCATGAGCAGTGCTTATGATAAATTGTTAAATCGGTTGAATGCGTACAGGAAAATGCAGAACATGAGCCAGGAGAGCATGGGCAGTGTCATGGGAATTACGCAGAGTCATTACAGCAAGGTGGAGAACGGAAAGAAGATCATCTCCGGTGAGGAGCTGCATAATCTGGATATGAACGGCATTGATGTAGATTACCTGGTCTCCGGTATAAAAAGTCCACGCACAGTCCTGGATGATTTGATGGAAGCCTGCGGCAGGGAGAAAAAGGCGGAGCTGCTTCAGCTTATCGTGTGGACCATACAGCAGGGAATGGAAAACGCACAGATCGGAGGAAGTGCGGCGGTGCGCTGCACCAGGGAAATTGAGCTTCTGAGGTATCAGGTCTTCCCCCATACTTCAGAACATACGGTTTGGTACAGAATCCGCATGGCAAATGAAATGACCCAGGGCGAGATGGCAGAGGCGCTGGATGTGAGCGTGAAGCGCTACAGGGAGATTGAAAAAGGAAATACCAGGGCAAGCGCCGAGGTGGTGGCTGCGCTCTATGAGAACCTGGGCTACCTGCCGTCCATCATACTGGAGGAGGACGTGGTCAACCTGTCCAGCTTGAACCTTATATGGGAAGAATTTGAAGAAGAACTGCAGAAGGAACTGGAGGCATTTATCCGGAAGGGATGCGGCCTGTGGGAATGCAGACCGGGCGGGAGATCGAAATAGATCCTCCGCCTTTTTTTATATGTTGCTGCTCCTTCCGTATCCGGAAGCGCATTTCGCCATGTTTCTTCTGATGAAGCAGATTTTCTTTCCATTTCGTATGACGCATGATATGATAAATAAAAGTAACGGTTCCGTATACCGGATAAAAATGGGAGGTTATAAATGGAATACTATTGCGGAATAGACCTGGGCACTTCCAGTGTAAAAGTCATGCTTCTGGGCGCCGACGGTACTGTGGCGGGCACAGAGTCGGCAGGATATGACATCAGGAAACACTCACCCTGTGAGGCAGAGCAGGATATGGAATATCTCTGGCAGCGGACAAGGCAGAGCATAGCGGCACTGCTTGGAAAATATCCGGAGGCCGCGGCTCATATCCGGGGTATCAGCTTTTCCGGGCAGATGCACGGCATGGTGGCAGTGGATAAGAACGGAAAGCCGGTGCGGGACGCCATTATCTGGGCAGACCAGCGCTCCGGGGATGCCATAGGGCATATCTGGGATACCATATCTGAGAAGGAGTGGAAGAGGACTACCTTAAACACACCCTGTACAGGATTTCTCATCGCATCCCTGCTCTGGATGAGGGAGAATGAGCCGCAGCGGTATGCGGAAACCGCCCGTATCATGCTGCCAAAAGACTATATCCGGTTCCGCATGTGCGGTGAGATCGCCACAGATGTGACGGATGCCTCCTCCACAGGCATATTTGAGGTGGAAAAAAGACAGTGGGCCTGGGAGCTGATCGACAAACTGGGCCTGAGGCGGGAAATGTTTCCCTTCTGCGGGGAATCTTATGAGCAGGCAGGCCGCGTCAGCGGTTCCTGTTCCCGGGAAACGGGGCTTGCAGAGGGAACCCCTTTATTTTTAGGAGGCGGCGATTCCATGATGCAGCTCGCCGGAAACGGAATCATCAGGCCGGGGATACTCTCCTGTAATATCGGGACCGCAAGCCAGGTGGCCTGTGCCCTGGACAGACCCATACACGACACAGAATTCAGGACCAATACCTTCTGCCATACAGGCAGCGGACTGTGGGAGATACAGGGTTCCTCCCTGACCGGAGGCGTGGCGCTGAAATGGCTTCGGGACAACATACTGCATATGTCAGACTTTGGGGAGATGGCAGACCTTGCCGAGACAGCACCTGCGGGAAGTGACGGGCTTCTTTTTCTTCCTTATCTCAGCGGGGAGCGCTGCCCCTATAATGATCCAAATGCGCGGGGAATCTATTTCGGCATGAGTCTGTATCACAGCCGGGAGCATCTGATACGGAGCACCATGGAGGGTGTGATCTTCGGACTGAAGGAATCCCTGGAGATATTCAAAGGCATGGGCATCCGGTTTGACAGGGTGACAGCATCCGGAGGCGGTGCCAGGGGACGGCTTTTCAGAGAAATCCAGGCAGATGTATTTGAGGCGGAGATCCACACGGCAGGGGAGGCGGAACAGGCCTGTGTGGGCGCTGCCATGACCGCTGCAGTGGGCTGCGGTGCGTTTTCCTCCTACGAGGAGGCGTGCCGTGCACTGCTGCGTCCGGGGACAGAGGTGACGGTTCCTGACAAGGAGCGTGTTAAAATATACCGGGAATGTTTTGCACGTTTTCAGGAGCTGTATCAGAAGAATGAAACGCTGTTTTCTTGACAAATCCCCTTCCTATTGATAAGGTGTTATAGTACCGGCCGGTAAGCGGTTCAATTGGCTGAACAGCTGCCGGGTTTGGATCAAGGAAAGTAACAGTTCAGTTTGTCTGAATTGTTACCAAGGAAAAAAGGAGAAATACATGGATATCATTTTAGCATTGACAGAAGAACTGAAAGTGGAGAAGTGGCAGGTGGAAGCTGCCGTTAAACTGATAGATGAGGGAAACACCATACCGTTTATTTCCCGTTACCGTAAGGAGGCCACCGGCGCGCTGAATGACGAGGTGCTGAGAAATCTGTACGAACGCCTGAATTACCTGCGGAACCTGGAGGATAAGAAGACCCAGGTGCTCGCCAGCATTGAGGAGCAGGGCAAACTGACAGAGGAGCTGAAGAAGCAGATCCTGGCAGCCCAGACCCTGGTGGTCGTGGAGGACCTGTACCGCCCGTATCGTCCGAAGCGCCGCACAAGAGCCACCATTGCCAAGGAAAAAGGCCTGGAACCCCTGGCAAATATCATTTTGCTGCAGATGACAGACAAGTCCCTGGAAGAGGAAGCAAAGGCATTCTTATCCGAGGAAAAAGAGGTCAAAACCCCGCAGGATGCCATTGCAGGGGCAAAAGACATAGTGGCAGAGAGCATTTCCGATGAGGCGGACTACCGAATCCGCATCAGGGATATGACGGTGAAGAAGGGAAGGGTGGTTTCCGCTGCCAAGAACCCGAAGGAATCATCTGTCTATGAGATGTACTATGAGTATGAGGAGCCTATTGCAAAGGTGGCGGGCCACAGAGTCCTGGCCCTGAACCGCGGGGAGAAGGAAAAAATCCTCACCGTGAAAATTGAAGCTCCCACAGAGGATATCATCCGCTACCTGGAAAAACAGGTGATCACCCGCAGTAACCCCAACACCACACCTGTTTTAAGGGACGTGGTGGAGGACAGCTACAGCCGTCTGATTGGCCCTGCCATTGAGAGGGAGATCCGCAATGATATGACAGAGAAGGCAGAGGACGGAGCGATCAAGGTGTTCAAGAAGAACCTGGAACAGCTCCTCATGCAGCCTCCTATTGTAGGACAGGTCGTCCTTGGATGGGACCCGGCCTTCCGTACCGGCTGTAAGCTGGCAGTGGTAGACCCCACCGGAAAAGTGCTGGACACGGTAGTTGTCTATCCCACAGCCCCCACAACCCCGGCCAAAATCACCGCGGCAAAAGAGACTGTGAAAAAACTCATCCGCAAATACAACATCACACTGATCTCCCTGGGCAACGGCACCGCTTCCAGAGAGTCTGAGCAGGTGATCGTGGAAATGCTGAAGGAGATAACCGAGAACGTGCACTATGTCATCACCAACGAGGCCGGAGCCTCCGTGTACTCTGCCAGCAAACTGGCTACAGAGGAATTCCCCAACTTCGATGTGGGACAGAGAAGTGCCGCATCCATTGCCAGACGCCTTCAGGACCCTCTGGCAGAGCTGGTGAAGATCGATCCGAAGTCCATCGGTGTAGGTCAGTATCAGCATGACATGAACCAGAAGAAGCTGGGCGAAGCCCTGTCCGGCGTTGTGGAGGACTGTGTAAATAAGGTGGGCGTGGATCTGAACACCGCCTCTGTATCGCTTTTGGAATACGTGTCCGGCGTCAGCAAAGCCATCGCGAAAAATATCGTGACCTACAGGGAGGAAAACGGCCGTTTTGAGGACAGAAAACAGCTTTTAAAAGTAGCCAAGCTGGGGCCGAAAGCCTTTGAGCAGTGTGCCGGCTTCCTGCGCATCACAGGCGGGAAGAATCCTCTGGATGCCACCAGTGTCCATCCCGAGAGCTATGAAGCAGCAGAAAAATTCCTGGACAGTATGGGAATGAAGCCTGCGGATATCTTTGGCGGCAATGCGGTATATTATGTGAAAGACTACAAAAAGATGGCGGAAAAGCTGGGCGTGGGTGAGATGACCCTGCGGGACATTGTAAAAGAGCTCACCAAGCCGGGACGTGATCCCCGTGAGGAGATGCCGAAACCTGTGCTGCGCACAGATGTCCTGGATATGAAGGATCTGAGAGAGGGCATGGTCCTCAAAGGAACGGTGAGAAACGTGATCGATTTCGGAGCATTTGTGGATATAGGTGTGCATCAGGACGGTCTGGTGCATATTTCCGAGATGACAGAGCGCTTTATCAAACATCCGCTTGAGGCAGTCAGCGTAGGTGACGTGGTGGATGTGAAAGTGCTCAGTGTGGACTTGAAAAAGAAGAGAATTTCCCTTACCATGAAAGGTATCTGAGAATTACTTCTTACACGTGGCTGTACTGCAGGACATGGAGTGAACAGTAAAATCTGAGGAAAACAGAAAGGAAGCGTCGAGAATGAATGCAAACAGAGTAAGGATTGAAAAGCTGCAGGAAGAAATGGCAGCAGCGGGCATGGACATGTATCTGGTATCCACCGCGGATTTTCACCAGTCTGAGTATGTGGGAGCATACTTTAAAGTGCGGGCCTGGCTGTCAGGATTCACCGGTTCCGCGGGAACCCTGGTGGTGACAAAGGACAGCGCGTATCTCTGGACAGACGGACGGTATTTTATCCAGGCGGGCAAAGAGCTGGAGGGCACCGGAGTGACCCTTATGAAGATGAGGGAGGAGGGCGTCCCCACAGTGGACGAGTTCCTGGAAAAAAATCTTCTGCAGGGCAGCTGCCTGGGATGTGACGGAAGGACCATCAGCGTCAGCCAGGGAAAGGCTTACGCGGAAATGATGGAAAAGAAACAGGGCCGTTTTCTGTGCCAGGATGACCTGGGAGGTAGAATCTGGAATGACAGACCGGAAATGTCAAAAGAGCAGGCATTTCTTGTGGATGTGAAATATGTGGGCAGATCCAGAGAAGAAAAACTGGCAGATGTCCGCAGCATCATGAGAGAAAACGGCGCTGACATCCATCTTCTCTCCAGTCTGGACGATATTGCATGGCTTCTGAATATCAGAGGTAATGATATTGAATGCAATCCCGTGATCCTCTCCTATGTGATCCTCACAGAGAAGGATGTATTCTTCTATGTGCAGGAGGAGGCTGTTTCCGCTGAGATCCGCAGTGAACTGGAGAAAGCGGGAATCACGATCCGTCCGTATTATCAGGTATATGAGGATGTGAAGAAGTTTGCTGAGGAAAATACCGTGCTGCTGGATGAGGCAGTTGTCAACTATACTCTCTTTGAAAACATTC
This sequence comes from Blautia sp. JLR.GB0024, assembly GCF_037000545.1. Taxonomy (NCBI): domain Bacteria; kingdom Bacillati; phylum Bacillota; class Clostridia; order Lachnospirales; family Lachnospiraceae; genus Blautia; species Blautia sp. JLR.GB0024. The sequence continues at coordinate 731,420 of NZ_JBANBF010000002.1, forward strand.
CGTCCGGCGTTAAGACTGTGAACTGCATAAATCCATCCAAGCCCATGAAGGCCATGAAAAATCAGGTGGAGCAGGAAAATGTGCGCAAAGCCCATATCAAGGATGCAAAGGCCATGTGCAGATTCATTTACTGGCTGAAACAGAATGTGGGGAAAGAGGAGATCACAGAATACAGCGCGGCAGAAAAGAGCTACGAGCTGCGTGCCCAGGACCCTGATTTCCTGGATCTGAGCTTTGGCACCATCTGTGCCTACGGCCCTAATGCAGCCATGTGCCATTATGCGCCCACAAAAGATGCCTGCGCCAAAGTGGAGCCGGAAGGATTCTTCCTCATTGACTCCGGCGGACAGTACTGGCAGGGGACCACAGATATCACAAGGACCATTGCGGTTGGAGCGCTGACACAGGAGCAGAAGGAGCATTTCACACTGGTGCTCAAGGGAAATATCCGTCTTGCAACTGCAAAATTCATGTATGGAATGGGCGGTGCCCATCTGGACTGTCTGGCAAGAGGCCCTCTGTGGGAAAGAGGTCTTGACTTCAACCACGGCACAGGACACGGTGTGGGATTCCTGCTGAACGTACACGAGGGACCCCAGAACATCAACTGGAACAGCGCCATCCGTCCGGGCGGCTATGTACCACTGGAGGAGGGCGTCCTGATTTCCGACGAACCGGGACTGTACCTGGAAGGCAGATACGGCATCCGCTGTGAAAATCTGCTCATGTGCCGCAAGGGCGGGAAGAATGCCTACGGTCAGTTCATGGAATTCGAGGTCGTGACACTGGTTCCCTTTGAGCGGGAAGCCATTCTTCCGGAACTTCTCGGCCAGGAGGAACTGAAATGGCTGAACGCCTACCACAAACATGTGTATGAAACCATAGCGCCGCTTCTTGACAGTGAGGAGGAGCGTGAGTGGCTGAGGGAGGCTACGGCTGAGATTTAAGGGATTGAGGTGAGATTATGGGACCGGTAAAGGATATTGCACTTGGCATACAGGATTACCGCAAGATCAGGGAGTATAATTACTACTATGTAGACAAAACACGTATGATAAGCGAATTTTTGAGGCGTGGGGCAGAGGTCACTCTGATCACGCGTCCGCGCAGATTTGGAAAGACGCTGAATATGTCTATGCTGGCAGAATTTTTGGATATTACAAAAAGCTCAGAAGGGATTTTTGAAAATACAGAAATTATGCAGACCTGTTTTGCAAAGGAAATGAATCAGTATCCTGTGATTTTCTTATCCTTTAAGGATGCAAAAGGCAATAGAAAATTACTGGTAAAACAGGTAAAACTTGCACTGCTGGCTGAATACCAGAGGTTTTCCTGTATATTTACCCATCTTCCCCATATTGAACAGGTGATATATGAGAGGACACTTCAGGAACTGCTGGATTATAATACGGGAAGTCTGTCAGGAATAGACAATGCACTGTATTTTCTATCAAAGACCGCCTGTAATTATTATGAGAGACCTGTGATCCTTCTGATCGATGAGTATGATACCCCGTTTTTGGAGGCGCATATTAACGGCTTTTATCAGGAGGTGCACAGTGAACTTGCAGTTATGCTGTCTTCTGCACTGAAGGGCAACGAGTACCTGCACCTGTCACTGCTCACAGGGATTCAGAGCGTGGCAAAAGAAAATATCTTCTCCGGTCTGAACAATCTTCTTGTTTGTACGGTCAAGGATCCTGAATTTGCTGATTGTTTTGGATTTACGACTGCGGAAACAGTATCTCTTCTGCATTATTACGGTCTGGAACTGGATGATGAAGTGAAGGCAATGTATAACGGATATTCCTTTTCCGGAGTAGATATCTATAATCCCTGGTCTGTTCTCAATTATGCACAGCGCAGGATACTGGAACCCTACTGGGTTAATACGAGCGAGAATAAAATGATCCGATCAGCAATGGAACAATGCGATAAACTGTTTTTCAGGAATTATGATAAGCTGATTGAGACAGGAACGCTGACAGCCTCGGTTCAGCCAGAGAATTCATTTTATGAAATGCCCGGTACATCCTCACTGTGGGGGCTTTTGCTGAATTCGGGAATGATCACGATCGTAAAACGGCTGGATCCGGGATATTATCAGATACGCATACCGAACAAAGAGGTAAGATCAGCTTTTATCGGCCTGACAGAATACGCATTGCAGATACAGGAAGGTTCTTTCAGCAATCTATTCGGTGCACTGCGCCAAGTACACAAAGGATGAATCCTGTGATCTGAAATGCCTGGCAGCGAAAGCTTTGGAGCAGATTGACCGGAGGCACTATACCTTTGGACTGGAGGGCAGTGTGCTGTGCATCGGACTGGCACACCGTGGAAAAAGTGTGGAAGCGATGTGGGAAATGAAGTAGAGCATAAAACGCTTATATCTGTATTTGGTTATGGATATAGGCGTTTTTTAAGAACCCTGTACCGTCGCCCAACCACCAAAACGGTACAGGTATGTGTCACCACCTGGAGGAAAAGATGAAAATACGAGAGTTACTTTTGATCACCCTGTCAGCAGGCCTTATCCTGCTTTCCGGGTGCGGCGCAGAGCAGAATCCTACAGTTACAGAAGAGGGAGAAGATTCCTATGCCAGAGCCTCCCTGTTCTGTGATGTGAATTTCTGGGAACCTCCTTCCTGGAGCACAGAGGAGGGAACCATCACCGGGGATATTACCGAAAAGACGGGCCTTGCCCTGGACATTACCGTACCACCCCAGAACGCGGATGCCCAGCTCAGCCTGATGCTTCTCAACGATGATCTGCCGGATATCATCTCCCTTACCAATGAGACCACGATCAGCCAGCTCATCACATCAGGGAAAGTCTGGGATCTGGAAGAGTTTTTAAAGCGTTACTGCCCGGAGTCCCATCTTCTGAAATCATTTCCGGAGGATATTAAGAGAGAGCTGATCAAACGGGACGGGGGCTGGTATGCCTATCCATCCCATATGAATTCCCAGGATTCCAGAAAGATCTGGAAGCCGAGTTCAAAGTTTTACGAGGACTGGACCAATTATAATGACAATAACGCAATCATCTGGAACAGGGAGCTTTTGGAGAAAGCAGGACTCACCGTGGAAGAGGTACAGACAGAGGAGCAGGTTCTGGCAGCCTGGGATAAAATGAAAAATATGCATCTGGATGTGGACGGAGAAGCAGTGATCCCTCTTCTGGTGGACGGAAAAGGCTACATTGACCCCACAGTGAAATTCCTGGAATATACCTTTGGCGCCGAACGGGTGGATGAAAATGGAAACTACCGGGATATCCTGCTGCAGCCTCAGGCAGAGCATGCACTGCTGTTTTTAAATGAAGCCATACGGAACGGCTATGCAGCCCCGGAACAGCTTACCTATGAAAATACCAAGATAAAGAGCCTGATGGCTGGCGGAAACGTGTTCTGTTTCATAGGAAATGTAGCCAACAGCGGGATTGATTTTACAAAATGGGTTTCCTCAGGCCCTGTCTTATCCTCCGGGGGGGAGACACCGGTGCTGGGCAAAAATCTGAGAGCACCTACAGGCTGGCTGAGCACATTTGTATCAAAAGACTGCAGAAACCCGGAACAGGTAGCGGCATGGATCGATTATATGACCAGCGATGAGGGACTGCTGTTCTGGAGCTTTGGATACGAAGGCAGCGATTACCGCCTGGATGATGACGGCTATGTGGTACAGAGTGAAAAAGGGGAAGCCGCGTCTCTTGATTACGGACAGACCGGGCAGGGAGCCTGGTGGATGTTCGATAATTTTTCCTGGGAGAGAAGCATACTGCCCGAACCGGAGGAGGACAGCAGTACGGCAGCGGAAAAAGAGGTATATACAGCCTTTGGCAGTCATGACAGGACCGTGTCCTATGATGAGTCCCTGCTCCCTTTAACCGCAGAAGATATTCCTCCGGAGAGTGACGAAGGGATATTGGATGCAAAGATCAGAGCCTATGAAAAAGAACAGATACCGCGTATTATCCTGGCAGGGAGCCGGGAGGAGGCAGCGGCCCGGTACAGCGAGATGACAGAGACTCTGAAGCGTATGGGGATTGAGACATTGGACGCCTATAAGAATGAGATATATCAGAAAAACTGCCGGGAATACGGCGGTAGAATAGAGAAAGTAAACGTGGAATGAGGGAGAGAACAGCAATGAGGAAGAGATTAAAGGACAGTCTGTGGCTTCAGCTTATCGCGTTCACTGCTCTTATTATGTTCTTTTTACTGGCAGCCTACGCGGTTACCGACAGCTATTCCGGCAAGATACTGCGGGACCGGACCATAGACCTAAACGATAAGATACTGCTCCAGGTAGAAGGAAAAATGGAGGATTTCCATGATACACTGAACCATGTGGCAACATCCATGGCCTATGCGCCCACAACATACGATTATTTTACCATGGACCCGGTGGCAAGAGTCATGGTCTCAGAGGATCTGTCAGAGATATTTTCCAACACGGTTTTACTGGAAAGTGACATAGCCGGGATCTATCTCTATGATACTTCTTTGAATCAGATTGCTGCCATGGGAAAGGCGGCAGATAACCCGGATTTTGTCCAATCGCTGAAGAAGCAGATGGAATTTGGCGATATATTTTATCTGAATCAGGCGGGGGTTCCCTTTTATACGGTTTATTTTCCCGTCTATGATCTGAACAACAGGCAGTACGGCATTCAGACCGGAATGTGCGTTATGATGATGCGGACAGATAATCTGTCCGGGCTTCTGGAGGATTCCCAGGCCACAGAGAATACACAGGTGTTTCTGCTTGACGGAAACAACCAGATCATAGCGTCCAGAGGGAACAACGGCCTGGAAGAACTGGACAGAAGTATGATGAGGAGCACGGACGAATTCTATGTAAAAGTGCGCAGTGTACGCATGGACGGGTGGAAAGTGGTCAGCCGCATACCGGAGAGTGAAATGAACAGCAGCATGGATGACGGCAAGAAATTCGTGACCATAGCCTATGTGCTGGCATTTGCGCTGCTGATACTGCTGGTATGGTTCTGCTATAAGCGGTTTGTGGGGCCTCTTCACCAGGTTGACCTGTTTATCCAGAAGATAGTAGACAGGCCGGAGGAGAGAATGGAGATCGGCAGGGAGGATGAGATCGGCACGGTGGTGCAAAGCCTGAACCATATGCTGGATGCCAGGCAGAAAATGAATCAGGAGATCCAGGAGTCCCAGAGGAGAATGTACGAGGCGGAGATCGCCAAAAAGCAGCTTCAGGTCCTGGCTTACCGCAATCAGATCAATCCTCATTTTCTGTATAATACCTTTGAATGCATCTGCTCTATGGCGCTTTACTATGAGGTGGATGACATTGCGGAGATCACCATGGCGCTGTCCAAGGTTTTCCGCTTTGCCGTAAAAGGAGAGAACATTGTCAGTGTGGAGGAGGAAGTCAGCTATATACGGGAGTATGCCAAGATCATAGATTACCGTTTCATGGGAAAGATTGATGTGGACATTGAGATGGAGGACGCGGTGAAGGAAAAGCGGGTGATCAAACTCATGCTGCAGCCTCTTGTGGAAAATGCAGTGTTCCACGGCCTGGAACAGAAGCTGGAGGATGGAGAGGTGAATGTATCCATACACATGCATGGAGAGGACCATATTATGTTTGTGGTGGAGGACAACGGCTGTGGGATTGAACCGGCAAGGCTTGTGTGGATGCGTGATAACCTGGACAGCAGACCCACGGGACAGAAGGGAATCGGGGTGGCCAATATCTATCAGAGGCTGAAACTGTTTTACGGGGATGATGTGGTCTTTCAGATCGAGAGCAGACTGGGAGAAGGAACCAGGATCACAATTATAATACCGGATGAGCTTGAGCCTGTTTGAAGAAAGGAGAAGGGAATATGTACAGGATTTATCTGGCAGATGATGAAACATGGGTAGTGATCGGTCTGAAAAAGCAGATTGAGAAATCAGGGCTGCCGTTTCAGGTGATCGGTGAGGCGAACAATGGGGTGGCGGCCATGGAGGAAATTTTGGAGAAAAAGCCTGACATTCTGATAACGGATATCCGCATGCCGGGACTGAACGGCCTGCAGTTACTGGAAAAGCTCAGGGAAAAAGGAATCGCTGTGAAGGTGATCTTCATCAGCGGCTATGCGGAGTTTGAGTACGCCCAGTCCGCGCTCAGAATGGGGTCTTTTGACTATCTGCTGAAACCGGTGGAACAGGAGAAATTAAACCAGGTTCTGATAAGGCTGCTTGCCGCCTTCAGACGGGAGCGAGGAGAGGAGGAGGAGACTGCCCCGGAGGAACCCATCAACTCCTCAATGATGAATCAGATAATCCGGGAGATACAGGAGAGATATACGGAAAACATCACACTCTCCGGTCTGGCGGAAGCACACGGAATCAGTACAGGCTATCTGAGCAGCCAGTTAAAGGCAGAGCTTGGCCTCTCCTTCTCGGAATACATTACCTCAAAACGTATCCAGAAGGCAAAGGAACTGCTGGCGGATGAAAGTCTCTCCGTGGAGTCCATTGCAGAGCAGACGGGATACAACGATTACTTCTATTTTATTAAAGTGTTTAAGAAAAACACAGGAATCTCCCCCAGCAAATACAGGAAGAATCTGTAGGAATGGACAAATTATGACAATATTTTTACCGGGAACCAAAAAAAGTACCAAAATAAAAAAATATTTACATGTGCATATTGTGATTCACACTTTATAATATAGATAAATCGATTGGTGAATATGACAAAGCAGCAAGCGAAAAGATTTTTCTTGTAGAAATCGGTTTCATATATTATACTGAACATAATATGCCATGGCCCGAAAAGGTATCCGGCAGTTACCTATTAATAATATATGAACAGGTGAGACAATGGGAAAAGAAAGAGTAAGTATTTATCATATCGCAAAGGAAGCAGGAGTATCCCCGGCGACCGTTTCCAGGGTTTTGACAGGCAATGCCAATGTCAGCACAGAAAAGCGGATCAAGGTGGAGGCTCTGATCAAGAAGTATGATTTCCGGCCGAATGCCATGGCGCGCAGTCTGAGCAGTACAAAGACGAAGCTCATGGGTTTCCTGATCCCGGATATCAGAAACCCCTTTTATGCAACACTTGCCGTGGCCTGTGAGAGGGCTGCCAACGAGAGAGGATACAGTCTGATGCTCAGCAATTATCTGAATGATATGGAGCTTCAGGAGCAGAACCTGCAGAAGATGATCGAGATGCGGGTGGATGCACTGATCATGATCGGAGGCAAAGTGGACGAGATGGTATCAGACGAGGAATATGTGGAGAAGATCAACCAGATCACAGACACGATCCCCGTGGTGATCACAGGTAAACTGGACGGCAGTGACTGCTATCAGGTTAATATAGATCAGAAGAAGGCAATGGAGACCGCAGTGGATCATCTGATCTCATTGGGGCATGAGAAGATTGCTCTCATCGGAGGCCGCAGAGATGTAAATTCCACTTATACGAAACGGGTCACTTACAGAAGCTGTCTGAGAAAGTATGGAATCGAATTTTCTCAGGATGATATTGTGGAGACACCGGAGTATTCCGTAGAGTGCGGACTGCAGGTGATGGATGGGATTTTTGACAGCGGGAAGCCGCTTCCCACCGCAGTTATCGCGATCAACGATTTTATGGCAATGGGCATCGTGCAGTCGATTCGCCGCCATGGGCTTTTAATACCGGAAGATATCTCGATTCTAAGCTTTGACGACACGTTTATTGCGGAGGCCGAGACACCGCGTCTGACAAGTGTGGGATATAATTACGACAGATTTGCAAACACTCTGGTGGATACTGCCATTCTGGCCATAGAGGGAAAGAATCCGCCGAAAATGCAGCTCATACCGCCTAAGCTGATGATCAGGGAGTCCACAGCAGAGAGATAACAGATTAAGAGACAGCATAAGATATTCACCGGATACAGTGGTAAAATAATAATCTTATTGAAACGGGTTTCAATAAGAGGGGTGTGAGGTTCGTTGAGTTACATAAAAACATCTGCTGCAAAGGAGCAGTTGTAATAAAAGATAACAAGAATAGGAGGAAATGTACGTGCGTTCAACCTAGAAAAAGCAGTAAATCAGCCATTTATTGAAACCGATTTCAAAAAGAGGAGGAGAATAATGTGAAAGCAACGAAAAATAAAACAGGAACAGCAGTTATGGCGGGCAGGAAAAAGCCTTTCTGGAAAAAGGTAAAAGATAACAGGACCCTGCTGTTGATGTGCCTTCCTGCCGTGGTGTTTTTTATAGTCTTTAATTACTGCCCCCTGCCGGGTGTATACATAGCATTTACAAACTATAATTTCCGTGATGGGATTTTCGGAAGTCCTTTTGTGGGGCTGAAGAACTTTGAATTTCTGATCCAGTCAGGAGAACTGTGGAAACTGACCAGAAATACCCTGCTTTATAATGTGGTATTTATTGTTCTGGGAAATGTGGTGCAGATCACGCTGGCTGTTATGCTGAATGAAGTGCGCAATAAATATTTTAAAAAAGTATCCCAGACGATCATGTTCCTGCCGTACTTTATCTCCGTAGTATTGATCGGAGCCATTGCGTTTAACATCCTGAATTATGACACAGGTGCGCTGAACACCCTGCTCCGCGAGACGGGCGGTGATCCGGTCAAGATTTACAGTATGGCCGGTATATGGCCTTTCATCATTATCTTCTGCCAGATGTGGCAGCAGACAGGATACGGTTCCGTCGTCTATTTTGCAGCCATCTGCGGAATTGATTCCGGTATGATGGAAGCTGCCGAGGTGGATGGGGCAACAAGCTGGCAGAGAATCCGCTATATCATCCTGCCAAGCCTGAAACCTACCTTTATCATTCTTCTGCTCTTTGCGCTGGGCGGTATCATGAAGGGAAACTTCGGATTATTCTGGAACCTGGTGGGCAATAACTCACAGCTCTTCCAGTCAACGGATATTATCGAGACATTCGTTTACAGGACCATGACGACGCAGAACAACTTCTCAACATCATCTGCGGTGGGGCTGTACCAGTCCATTTTCGGATTTGCCCTTGTAATGTTCAGCAACTGGCTGGTAAAACGGATCGATCCGGATTACGCATTATTCTAGGAGGTGGGTTAAGTGCAGAATCAAAATAAGACAAAGATAAAACAGGACACCAGTACCCTGGTTGTGAAAATAATTTCGTATCTGGTGATCACAGCGTTTGCGCTGATATGCCTATTGCCGTTTATTCTGATCATATCGGCTTCACTGAGCACGGAGAGCGTCATTATGAAGGAAGGCTTTGGCCTGCTTCCGAAAGAGTTTACGCTGGATGCGTACACCTGGGTGTTCCGTTTCCCGAAAATGATACTGGGCTCTTACGCAGTTACCATTCTGCTTACAGTCTGCGGAACCCTGGTGGGGCTGTTCGTCATTGCCATGACCGGATATGCCCTGCAGAGAAAGGATTTTCCTTTTAGAAATGCGATATCCTTTTTTATCTACTTTACAACCCTGTTTTCCGCAGGTATGGCGCCCACTTTTATCTGGGTATCCAGGTACCTGCAGTTAAAGGGAACCTATTTTGCCGTGTTCTTCCAGCTTCTCATGACACCGTGGCTGATCATTCTGATGAAGAACTTTGCAAAATCAGTACCGTTTGAGATAACAGAGTCCGGCAAGATTGACGGAGCCGGGGATTTCAGGATTTTTATTTCCCTTGTTCTGCCCATGCTGAAACCGGCGCTGGCAACGGTTGGCCTGTTTCTGGCCCTGGGATACTGGAACGAGTGGTATCTCTCCTCCCTGTATCTGGGTTCAGAGGTGGATTTCAAACCGCTGCAGTATTATCTGTACAATATCATTAACCAGGCAGCCGCGCTTAAGAATTCCATGGCCGGCGCAGCCGTCACTGTTGCGGACCTTCCGTCCAATACGCTGAAAATGGCAACTGCAGTGGTGGCAACAGGCCCGATTGTATTTTTATATCCCTTTGTGCAGAAATATTTTATCTCCGGTATCACCGTAGGCGCTGTAAAAGGATGACAGTATTATATGTATGATATGAATTTCCCGTATAGGGATTTATATGAATCAATTATAATGAGTGGAGGATCAAAAATGAGAAAGAATACGACAGTAAAACGTACTCTGGCCCTGACAATGGCAGTATTGATGGGAGCAAGCCTGGCTGGCTGCGGAAGCAAAAGTGAGGGTGCAAGTTCCAAGGTAAAGGAGGACGGAACCATTGACACTTCCAGCCATGAGGTGATCAACATGCTGGTTCTGGGAAACAAGCCGTCCAACGGCAGATGCGAGGAAATGTTAAAGGAACTGAATAAAGTTCTGACCGACAAGGTAAATGCAGAGCTGGAGCTGACTTATGTAGAATGGGCTGACTGGCAGACACAGTATAATACCCAGCTTCTGAGCGGCGATGCCTCTCTTGATATCATCACAACCGCCACAGACTGGCTGTATGGATGGGAAAACGCACAGAAGGGAGCATTCCTGCCGCTGACAGATGACATGCTGAAGACCTACGCGCCCAAGACCTATGAGCAGGTAGAGGCAGACGGTGACTGGGATATCTGTAAATTAGACGGTGAGATCATGTTCATTCCGGAAGACAACTACACCCAGTACACAAACCATGGAATGATGTACCGGGGCGACTGGGCAAAAGAGGCCGGAATCCCGGATGGCACCATCACAAAATTCGATGAAATGACTACATATTTCAAATGGGTAAAAGAGAACAAACCGGATGTGGTTCCGTGGGATGCGGGAAAGAACAATCTGGGAAGCCTTCTGGAGCCTTATATCTTATCAAACACAAATTACCGCCAGCTTGTAGGATGTAATGCAGGTAACTATGAATTCTGGTTTACATCCAAAGAAGATCCTTATACTGTTTCATCTCCGTATATGGAGGATGACACCATCTATGAAGCAGCGGAGCTGATGAAAGAGTGGAATGAGATCGGCGTATGGCGTGAGGATGCCTTGAATTATGACGGGGATACCAGAGTAGAAATGTATGCAGGTACCTGTGCAGCAGACCAGCACCACAGCCAGACCTACTATACACAGGTAAAACCCAACATGGATGTAAAACAGCCGGGTTCTGATGTGAAGATGTATTACTGGGGACAGGAAAATAACAATGTGGCAAAACCCATCAAGACCCACGGTGCCGCAGCCATCAGCGCCAATTCCAAACATCCGGAGAGAGCTCTCATGGTTTACGATCTGCTCCGCAACGATGAGGAATGTTATCGCTACATCAATTATGGTGTGGAAGGAACTGACTATATTGTAACAGATGACGGCAAACTGTCATACCCGGAAGGATGGGATGAGGCCACAGACAAGCTGGACGCAAACTTCTGGTGCGGACGTAACGACGACCTGGAGCTGCCAAATGAGAGCTGGTGGGACGGAACGCAGGATATGATCGCCAATTACGACAAGATTGCATATGACTATGAATTTGAGAACCTGATTATTGACAAAAACGCCATCGAGACACAGCAGGCAGCCATCGCAAACGTATTGTCCGAATACCTTCCGCAGCTTGGATACGGAAAATATGAGGATCCTGCAAAGGCAATCGACGAGATGAGAGAAAAACTGAAAGCAGCCGGTTATGATGAAGTAAAAGCATCAATCCAGAAAAATATTGATGATTTCAAAGCAGAAAAGTGATAAAATCATAAGCAGGAAGTTTTTGTAAATAAGCATGGGAATACCAATACCGACGCAGCTGAGAGTGCCCGGCATTTGGCATTCCCATTTGCTGTATGAACAATGCAAAGTTCAGAAAGGAGCAGGAAGTGGAAAAATTTGAGATAAGGGAAGATTTTTATCTGGATGGAAAAAAGATCAAGATCATTTCCGGAGGAATGCATTATTTCCGTGTGGTACCTGAATATTGGAGGGACAGACTGGAAAAATTAAAAGCGCTGGGATGCAATACAGTGGAGACCTACATTCCCTGGAACCTGCATGAGAAGGAGAAGGGACAGTTTGATTTTGACGGTATTTTAGATATTACCCGCTATGTGAAGACAGCGCAGGAGCTGGGGCTGATGGTGATATTAAGGCCGTCCCCGTATATCTGCGCGGAGTGGGAGTTCGGCGGACTTCCCTATTGGCTTTTAAAAGAGGACAACATGCGTCTGCGCTGCATGTATGAACCGTATCTGAAGCATGTGAGGGAATACTACGAAAAGCTCTTCCGGGTCATCGCACCGCTGCAGATCACCCAGGGCGGACCGGTGATCATGATGCAGGTGGAGAACGAGTACGGTTACTATGGCGATGACAGGGAATACTTGGAGTACATGAAGAACCTTATGATCGACTGCGGATGTGAGGTACCCCTTGTCACATCAGACGGCCCGTGGGGGGATGCCTTTGACTGCGGAAAAGTCGAGGGCGTACTGCAGACCGGAAATTTTGGCTCAAAGGGAAAAGAGCAGTTCTCCATTATGCGGGAGAAAATAGGAGACAAGCCCCTTATGTGCATGGAATTCTGGGTGGGCTGGTTTGACAACTGGGGTGTGGAGTGCCACCAGACGGGAGATCTGGAGGAACATGTGAAGGATCTGGATGAAATCTTATCGGAGGGTCATGTCAATATCTACATGTTTGAGGGCGGCACCAATTTCGGTTTTACCAATGGCTCTAATTATTACGATGTACTGACCCCTGATGTAACCTCCTACGACTATGACGCACTGCTGACTGAGGATGGCAGGATCACGCCGAAATACCAGGCATTCCGCCAGGTGATCAGCAAATATGCAGAGGTTCCGGAAGTTGCTCTGAGCACAGAGATAAAAAGAAAAGATTACGGTACCCTGAAGGTATCCAGAAGGACAGGTCTCTTCGGAAATCTGAAAAATATTGCAGAACCTGCTGCAAGTGTATACCCCCAGTCCATGGAAAAACTGGGACAGGGATACGGATATATCATGTATGAAAGCCCTTTGAAATACGAGGGGCCAATCGAGAAGATACGTCTCTGGGGCGCAAACGACAGGGCAAATATGTTCGTGGATGAGAGGTCGGTACTGACACTGTATGACAGAGAGCTGCTGACAGAATATGAGTTTGAAAGCCCGATACAGAAGGGAGAAAAAATCTCTATTCTCATGGAAAATATGGGGCGTGTAAATTTCGGACCCGCGCTGGAACAGCAGCGCAAGGGGATTGACAGAAGTGTGCAGATCAATGGACACCAGCACTATTATTGGACAGAATACTGCCTGCCCATGGAGGATTTAAGCGGGCTGGACTTTGATGTTCCGGTAAACGAAGGAGAGCCGGGATTCTATGAGTTTACATTTGAGGCGGAGGAGACAGGGGATACCTTCCTTGATTTCTCAGGATGGGGAAAAGGCTGTGTTCTGGTCAATGGATTTAATATAGGCCGTTTCTGGGAGATTGGTCCGCAGAAGCGCTTATATATACCGGGACCGCTTTTGAAAAAGGGACAGAATACCATCCTTATTTTCGAGACAGAGGGGAAAGCGCCGGGCACGATCGCCCTTTGCGAAGAACCGGATCTTGGCTGACAAAAAGAGGTGCCTGCAGTAAATGTATTATGAGATCAACGCAAATATCCTGCCTCAGATTCGCCTGGTGGACACAGCGGTATTGGAACCGCCCTATGTGCACAGAAGGCGGCAGCCGGATGAATATATTCTTTATATCATGAAGCAGGGAGTGCTGTATCTAAAGGAAGACCAAAAGGAGTATGAGCTTCGGCAAGGAGACATACTCCTTTTAGATACAGACTTTGTGCATGAGGGGATTAAGGCCTCAGAATGCGAGTATTTTTATATCCATTTCCGCCATCCGCAGATATGCAGAAGGGATGAGGACCAGGAGTTTATGGAAAATCTTCTGAAAATCCGGGGCTGTTGTCTGCAGCAGGACAGCGGTTCCTACAAAAGGTACCGGGATGACTGCCTTTGGCTGCCGAAATTCGTCTCCCTGGGAAAAAAGAGCGGCTATCTGCGGGTGCTGCAGTTGATTCAGGAAGCCATGGAGCAGCACAGGAACCAGATGGAAAATTACAAGACAGCCTGTGAATGCAGGTTTATGGAGGCACTGGTGACAATCTCCAGGGAGGCATTGTCTTCCTGGACGGTCAGGCCCACTCATGGGATTCCATCCTCCTATCACAGAGTCCATGAGCTGCTGAATTATCTCAATGAAAATTACCACCGGCAGATATCCGGTGCAGGGATCGAGGAGGAATTTTCCTGTAATTTTGATTATCTGAACCGGGTGTTCAAAAAGAATATCGGAAAAACTATTTTCGTCTGCCTCAACGAGATACGGATACACCGCGCCATGGAACTGCTCGCAACCACATCCATGAAGATATCCGCTGTGGGATACCGGGTGGGATTCAGGGACGACGGGTATTTTTGCAAGGTGTTTAAAAAATATACGGGGATATCACCGGGGCAGTATGGGACTATGGCGGGGGTGCGGCAGTGTGTGGGGAAGAAGAAAGAGACAGCAGGAGATCGCTGATAAGGCGATATCCTGCTGTTTATATAGGATTAGTTTTTAAGTTATTCAGCGAGCAGGAATAAGAACTTAACAATGGTATTAAATACGTTCCCAATCACCTAAGGGTTTATTGGCAGAGAAATTATATAATCGCCTATAAATTATATTATTGACTTTTTTATATTGATATCCAATAATATCTTTTTTAGGTAACACGGTACTATCAATTGATGACGCGGTATTTATTGAGAAATCATAAGAAGAATTATTAATGGCGGGGCAAATTGACAAGATAAACATAGAGCTTGTTAAACAAATAAGTATTCTTTTTTTCATTTAAAATCCCTTTTCTCATAAATAGGCAGGTCTTTAAAATCATTTGGAACTTGTGTTAAATCTTCTGTAGTATAAAAATATTCTCCATTAAGATATAAATCAAAAAAATTTCCATTTTTTAAGTAATAAGAGTTGTCCTTTTCTAAATAAAATACATCATCTCCATTCTGGTCGTATTCCGGTAAATTACGCGCTTCAAAAACGAAAGTGAAGGAAAATATGAAGAGTATTACTGCAAATGCAATAAAGGTATTTGACTTTTTTTTATGTTTCCATTTTTCTATATAATAAAATCTTTGCCGAAGGTTCTTTTTATTCGACAAATTACATAAGGCGTAATAAGAAGTTTGATCCATCACTTGTTTTCTGTTACTTTGGGCATGTCTCAATGTTTTTAATATACTGTTGGCGTAGTCAAGTCTGTTTTGGGTTGGAACTATAGCTTCCATTGAATGATCTACATATAATTCCTGAATTTGTTGTAACATGGATGGTAACAAAATGGATACACATACATTCCACCAGTGAATACAGGAAATAAAATCCATAATGACTTTTATCCCCCAGTCCCGATGTTTAATATGTATTAATTCATGTAATAAAACACAGTAAAGTTCCGTTTCTGTAAACTCAATGTTAGGTAGTAATATTACCGGATGAAAGAGGCCGAAAGCAGCAGGGGTGGATATCCCTTCCATTTTGATCACTTCAATGTTATGATTTTTACTTTTAAAAACATTTAGAAATGCTCTTTGATACACCTGGTTGATATTATTTGATGATAATCTGGGCATTTGAGAAATTTTTTGTTTTAAGCGATAATACCCAACGGATTTTTTGATAAATAAGAATGATCCTATAACAATCCACATGATGATTATTAAGTCCAAGACAGAAAAAGAATGATGGTTCTCATAAGTGACAGGGGTCATAATTATTTTCTGTATTGCCGGTATTATCACTAATGATTCATATGTCTTAGTTAGTCCGGGTTTATATATATCCAGTGGAAAACACCCTCTTATGATGGTTAAAATCATTAATATATAAACACTTAGAATCCCCACTTTTTTTAATAAATAGTTCCATCTTAATGCAATGTAAAGGATAATACTGAGAAGGGACATGGATATAGAACACGTTATTAATGCAGGTAACGATAACTCCATATTTTAGCTCTCCTTTGACTTAAGATTATCAAGTAGTCTTTCCATCTCATCTATAAACGCAGCATCTAAATGTTTGCCATTAGCTAGTGTAGAACAGTATTGTAAAATCCCATCTTGAGGGGTGGGACTTTCAATAATCATATGCATTAATTGTTTTTGTGCCTCATAATCTTCTTGTTGTATTATGGGTATATATCCCCTCCCTGTTCTTGTTGCTGTTTTAATAATAGAGTCTACCTTAATATACCCCTTTGATGTAAGTGTTTTTAAAACCTTTACAACCGTGTTTCTGTTCAATTCCTGATTAGTCTTTAAGATGTCAGAAATTACGCATGGGTGCCCTATACCCCAGATTGTATACATGACAGCTTCTTCTTTTTCAAAAAGTGATATCATATTATCCTCCTTTCCTTATAAGAATAAGATATATTGCATAAAGTGTCAATATAAAAATTGATAAAAATATACAAAGTTTATAAAGGTAATTTAATTACATTATATTAATATTGACGAGTTGCTATTAATATGGTATTGTCAATACATGATTATATGTAAAACGGATTATTTAATATATTCGAGAAAGAGGGGATTCCATTGTACAGTATATAGTATTTAAGTGAGTAACCAATATATATCTGATATCGTTTACGAAAGGAGATAGACATTATGAAGAATCGTGCCAAAAGAATCATAGCAATCGGGTTATTGCTTTCAACGGTATTTACATGTTCCATCCCCGTATATGCAGGCAAAGAATATTTTGCATTCACAACGAATGCTGTTGATAAAAGAACGGCGCCGGGGAAAAAGAGTGATTTGGAACAAGCAGCATATGTTACCACGACATATCATTCTACTAATAAATCCGTAGCGATTAATGTTGATAACGGCAGTATATATGGTGTGGCGACAGGCAGTTGGTCTTTTTCGTCTCCTACGAAATCAAAGAAATTAGGATATATGGGATATGCCAATATGAAGGATACGTTCTATATTCACTACGATCCCATGGGCGGTGTGGGCACAACGATCAGAGGACAGTATAATCCATGAATAAGAAGAAGTTGATTTTAAGATTTATCATATTATATGCGATTTTGGGAGCGGGGCTGATTTCTTGTGGCAGTAAGGAACAGCTCTCTTCAGTGGATTCAGAAAAAGAAGCAAAGACAAATGCCAGTCAAGAGTCAAAAAGTGCATTCTTTGATTCATCGGTCACTGCATTCACAAGAAAAGAAGAAAACATCAGTATAGATGCTGATGTGGTGATTCCGGATGCAGTAAAGGAAAACACGGTTTACTGTGCATCGGGAGAACCTCTGCCTTTGAGTGAAATGAGTGAAGAGATAAGAAATGATCTGCTTCCGCCTGATATTTCCCTGCAGTTTGATCATGAAGACGACAGCGCCTTTTTTTCTCTGGAAAATTTAGAGGATATAGATAATGCATTTGTCCTTGCTTATAATAATTCCTGTGAATTTATAGTAAATTCCGGATTATATCAGCATTACTCCAACTGCATTGTCACAGAAACCTTTGCAGAAGAATATAATGCAGATTTATACCAGAAGAAAGAAAATCTGGATTTCATGAGCCAGGCAGATGCTGCAGATACTGTCCGCCGGCTGTTTAAAAAGTATGGCATCAATCTGGGCGAGGTGGTAACTGCTTATGTTATGGATCATGAGACCATGCAGCAGGAAGAGGATACAACAGATATCAGCGGAGAAGCAGACCCCTCCCTGAAAAAAGAATCCTGGTCTTCGGCAGATGATACCTATTATTTTTATTTTCGGCAGGAATATAACGGGATTCCTATTATCTATAATCTTTACACGGGCCAGGGATTTGAAGAGGGTGAGGAGGCCACAGTTATGCTGAATCCATCCGGCATAGTAGGGGCTGGTATTCAAGGATGTTATGCATGGACACAGACAGATGCGGTGGATTTAATATCACTTGATAAAGCGGCCGACACATTTTTTGAAAACTATAAGGGCCTTGTCGGTACCTCCTATGAGGTAAAACGGATTTCTTTCATGATGGATATAATTCCGGGGAAGGATTATACGGCAGAATTAAGGCCGGTATGGGTTTTTGACACGACAGTTTCGGGTGAGGATTATTCTTTTGAAAGTAAAATAGTTATAGATGCTGTGAATGGTCAGGAATTGACAGTTTAATCGGACTGCTCAGTTGGAGGTTGGGGCAGACAGCTTTGGCGGCTTTTGCACTCAACCTCCCGGGCATAGAAGAAATATTTAGAACTCTGGGTTTATATAAAACAGGAGAATTATATGGGAATTTTTCGAATGGATATGAAGAGGGCTTTTCTAAATAAGAGGTTTGTACTGATCATTCTGGCAGCAGCGATTTTATGGTACTGGAACAGCCGGAGGTTTTTCCTGGAAATGGATGTTTTGGGGATATTCTTTGGAACAGTGGGGCGGAGTACAGTTGTATATATTACTATGGCAGTCTGTAATTGTGTTTATGGATTAAGCGTATGTGAAGATATGCAGGACCATGAAATTAAAAATATACTCTGCAGGGTTTCACTTCAAAAATATGTAATATCCAAAGTATTGGTCTGCGTTATTGGAACTATTGCAGTCTATTGCCTGGGAACTTTTTTGTACCTGGCTTTTGAATTGACCCAGTATCCGCTGGTATCGGACAGCGGCCTGGCTGTGGAAAATTTAAAAGAGATTACAACCTTTGGATTTATGCTTCCTGAGCACACAATGGGATTTATCTTTCTTCAAACGCTGGTGAATGGAATCTGCTGCAGTTGTATGGCGGCGGCATCTTTGGCTTTGTCTGCTTATATACGGGATGGATTCCTGGTATTGTGTGTACCGCCTGTCTTATTTTTTATCTTGATTTTTGTTTCCAATTATATAATAAAATTTTCTGCAGATGTGGAAAGTATGTTTTGGGTGGTCAGTACCAATCAGCCCTGTACTCTGTTCTTTCTGTATATTGCCATATTTGCACTCTGTTTTTACATAGGTTCCTGCATTTTGTTGTATTTTGGGATCAGGAGGTACGAGTATGAAGCATAGACATCGTATTCTGCGGATAACCAGATATCAGTTAATACAATTGATCCGCAATCCCAGACTATATATGATCGTTATCTGTAATTTCATATTTTTAAGTACATTGATGTCTTCCCTCCGCACATTTTTGGAAATGCATCAGTTGAAAGCAACTCCTTTTTTATTCAGCTTTTTATTTATCCATCCATCGGTTATTTTCTGTTTTCTGGCAGGGGTGGCTCTGTTGTTCAGCAATGCACCGTTTTTTAACCGCTCCCAAATGTTTTTGACCATAAGAACCGGAAAAATCGTATGGGCAATGGGACAGATATGTTATATTGTTTTGGGCAGCGTGTTATATTTTCTTATGCTTTACCTTATGAGTTTGATTTTTCTGTTTCCCCATATTTCATTCAGAAATGAGTGGGGTAATGTTTGGAATACATTGGCACGGACAGATGCGGGACTTAACAGCGGAATCCCTTTGTTGGTGCCTGTAGATATCTTGAATCGGTTTAAGCCTATGGAGGCCCTGGGCTGGACCTGTCTGATGGGAATTTTAAATGCGGTTCTGATTGGATTGGTGTTGTTTTTCTGCAATCTGTTCCTGAGACGTGAGGCAGGGATTGCGGCCGCAATGCTGGTGCTCCTGGCTCCATACCGCCTTTCTTTTATGCCGACCTCTATTCATTATCTGGCAACCGCGGCCTGGCTGGACCCCTCGTATCTGTTTTACAGTCCCACTTACAGAGGCCCTGACGCCATACAGCAAATCCTTATTTTGGGTGTCTTGATCACCATATTGTTCCTGGGATGTATATACGGTATCCTGCACAAAGATCTTCCGGAGGTTGAAGAATGAACCATACCATAGAAGTGAAAAATGTTTACAAATCATTTAAAAATATTGAGGTTCTGCATGATGTCAGCTTACAGGCAGATGCGGGGAGTATCTGCGGAATCATAGGAAGAAACGGCTCCGGGAAGACGGTGCTTTTTAAATGCATCTGCGGCTTTTTGCAGTCAGACAGGGGTGAGATACAGATAGAAGGAAAAGCTGTGGGAAAGGACAAAAGTACCCTGTCAAATCTGGGAATCATCATAGAATCACCCGGATTTCTGAGGCATTACAGCGGTTACAAAAACCTGGAATTTTTAATGGGACTAAACGGTAAGGCTAACAGGGAAAAGATAAATGCTGTCTTAGACCTGGTGGGCCTTGCGGAGCAGAAGAATAAAAAAGTCGGCAAATATTCCATGGGGATGCGCCAGAGACTGGGAATTGCCCAGGCCATCATGGAGGAACAGAACATTTTAATTCTGGACGAGCCCATGAATGGCCTGGACAATCAGGGAGTAGAAGATATCCGTAAATTACTGCTGAAATTAAAAGAAAAAGGAACTGCCATACTGCTTGCCAGCCATAACCAGGAAGATATCCGGCAGTTGTGCGACTCCGTATACGAGATGGATTCGGGCCGCATACAGAGAAAATAGGAGAGCCGGCAAAACGGCTTTTTCAGACATGGACCGCGACTGTTTTCGTGGTCCATTTTCTTGATCTCCAGCGTATCAGATATGCGGTGCCCCGGAAAAATTCATCCATGGCAAAGGCAATCCAGCATCCCGTCAGCCCAAGCCCCATGCGGATTCCGAGAATGTAGGAAAATAGAATGCTCATGGTCCAGCAGGATATCATGGACACTGCCATGGGGTAGATCACATCGCCGGCACCGCGCAGGGAATTTTCCTCCACATGGTTAAATCCTCTGCCTATCTCCACCAGTATATCGATGAGCATCAGATGCCTGCCCATGGAAATGATCTGCGGGTCTGAGGTAAAGCATCCAAGCAGTGGTTCCGCCAGCAGAAAGATCAGAAAGGACAGCATCACATTGGCGCTTATGGTCAGTTTCAGATTCTGCAGGTTCAGACGGTATGCCTGTTCATACTTCCCCGCTCCGGCAAGCCAGCCGATCATCAGGGAGGTGGACAGCCCAAGACTCATGCCGAACACATATACATAAAAGACAATATTGGATACATAGATTTTGGTGGAAATGGCAGCAACCCCTAAAATGGCGATGATGGAGGTGGAAACCACCTGGGAGAGGTTGTAGGATATGCTGCTGATCCCGCCCGGAACTCCTACCTTCAGCATGGTCACGGCAATCTTCAGAGAGGCAGGGGTTTTCTGTCTGAAATGCAGCCCAAGAGGTATTTTCCGCAGGAAGGTAAGGATCAGGAGCAGTCCGAAAAGCTGGCTGCACACATAGGCGGCGGCAATACCGGTTACCCCTGAGACAGGAAGTTCTATAGGCCGGAAAATGACCAGATAAGCCAGTGCCGCATTCATGCCATTCATGGTCAGGGAGACACAGACGGATATCTTTGGCTTTCCGTAGCTTCTGAAAATGCCGGAGATACTGGAGGTCACTGCCTGGAAAAAGGAAAACTGCACCGCGATCCGGAAATAAGTGACCGCATAATCCAATACCTGTCCCTCCAGA
Source organism: Blautia sp. JLR.GB0024 (assembly GCF_037000545.1). Classification (NCBI taxonomy): domain Bacteria; kingdom Bacillati; phylum Bacillota; class Clostridia; order Lachnospirales; family Lachnospiraceae; genus Blautia; species Blautia sp. JLR.GB0024. The sequence goes on from NZ_JBANBF010000002.1 coordinate 752,973, forward strand.
TGCATAAGACCCAAAAGCGGCTTTGCAGCCAGGGAGAGACAGGTGCCGAGAACAAGGCTCAGGGAACCGCACAGGATAATGGAAGTGAGGGCTGCATCCGAAGCTTTTTCCGTATTTTCCGCGCCCAGATTGTGATTGATCACAATGGAGGCACCTGTGCCGATCACGGTATAAAAGGTGAGTATCATCCCCAGAAGTTGGGTGGCAGAGCCGACGGCAGCCACCGCGTCATCTGAGTAATGGGAGAGCATAAGGGTATTGATGGTGCCCATCATGTTGAGCAGCAGCATTTCCGTAAAAAACGGAACGAAAATACGGGACAGGGTCATCGTGCCCTGGGGTGTCTTCATAATGCTGAGTGTTTTGTCATAATGAAAGAATTTCATGGAATTTCCTTTCTGAAGGCCTTTGGCTGTCTGGCCGCGGGTAACGGCGCAGTCCTGTCTGTGCTCCTGTTTTTGGCTGTGTTATTTTAAGGGGGGAAGAGTCAGGACAGCCGTTTTTATATTTGCCTCCGCATCACCGGAAACGGTAATGGTCATTTCTTTTTCCTCATCTATATAGTTTACATAAATCAACAATCTGCCGTGATATACCCGTCTGAAGGCGGCGCAGTAATCTGTCACATCTGCCAGATCTCCATTTTCCAGACCCAGTATTCTGCCGTTTTCCGCATTCACATGTAAAAGTGAGGTGTCCGATAAAACAGGATTTCCCCAGGTGTCTTTCATGAGCACTTCAATCTGACGAAACGCCGGTTCCGTGGCGGAAGGAAGTGTATCCTCATAACAGTGCAGGGATATCTTACAGGCCGTGCCGGTGGTAGTCAGAGCATGGGATACTTCTGTACCGTCCGAAGCTTTTCCAAGGGCTTTCAGCGTACCGGGAACATAGGCAGTGGTGAGTATAATGGCGTCGCGGGCCGGGTCCTTTTGAAAAGTGCCCAGACATTTTTCATTCAGCCATATCTCAGCCTGAGGCAGATTCGTATAACATTTCACAAGCACTTCCTCTTCTTCCGGGTAGTTCCAGGTATCAGATACAGGAGTCCATTCCCCACGGTCTGCATCCGGACGGGCTGTGGACAGATGTACCATAGGTTTGGAGGACCAGAGGCTCTGTCTGCGGTAATAGCCCGGTTTTTCAAATCCTGCAAGGGTCAATAGCCCGGCACCGGAGCCGTGGATGGGCCAGCCTTTCGCTTCCCCCAGATAATCAATTCCGGTCCAGAGAAACTGTCCTGAGATATAGGGATTCTTTGTCACGGCTTCCCATGCTTCCAGGCTGTGTCCATTCTCGCTTCCGATGAAAGGTTTATCCGGAAACCTGCGGTGGCTTTCCTCGTAGAGATGCTCCTTGTAGTTGTATCCTGCCACATCCAGGGAATCCAGAAATCCCAGCCGGGAGGACAGTTCGGGAAAGGCAGCCGCCAGGGTGACAGGACGTGTCGTGTCAATCTCTTTTACGATTTTTGTGAGCCTCCCGGCCAGTACAGCCAGGCGTCCGGCATCCGGCCTTTTGGGATTATATTGCCGTTCCTCTGCCGGTTTATCCGCATCGTTGTTGCCGGTCATGGTGGTGAAGGAAGAGTGGCAGTAAGGGTCATTGGGGTAGTCGATCTCGTTGCCGATACTCCACATGATAATGGAAGGATGGCAGCGGTCCCGGCGTACCAGGTCCGTCAGGTCCTCTTTGTGCCACCTGGGGAAATCCAGGTAGTACCCCTGATGCTTTGGCGGATACACATTATGTCCTGTGCTCCACTTGTTTTTTGGCCCCTCCCATTCGTCGAAAGCCTCATCTATAACAAGAAATCCCATGGAATCACACAGGTCATAAAGCTCCGGCATATGGGGATTGTGGCTCATGCGGATGGCGTTGCAGCCCATATCTTTCAGTTTTTTCAGACGCCTTTCCCACACGGGTACGGGTACAGCGGCGCCCAGGCAGCCCGCGTCGTGGTGAACACAGACGCCTTTTATCAGCATGTTTTTGTCATTCAGGAAAAAGCCTGTATCCGGATCAAAACGGATGCTGCGGATGCCGACCCTGCGGCTGTCAGCCATGTACTCTTTGCCGCAGCAGGCTTCGCCGGAAACATCGTCTGCAGGGCAGAGCCGGGTTTCCAGGGTATATAGATCCGGTGAATCAGGGGACCACAGGGCGGGAGAAAGAACTTCACCTGTGGCTTTGGCCCTGCATGCAGTACCGGCAGGGATGTGCATATTTACAGAGACTTCAGCCTGCATCTTATCGGCTGCGGAACTGCAGTTTTCTATAGCAGACTCTGTACTTTCAGTTTTTACCAGTCTGAACTTTGCTGTAATCTGTACATCCTGCTGTGTGTCATTTTTTATTTCACAGGAAGCGCGGAAATGAGCTTTTTGGGAAGAAACTTCAGGGGTTTCAAAGGCCATGCTCCCGGGGATCACATGTACGGGCTCCTGCACAAGGAGCTGTACTTTTCTGGTGATGCCGGAACCGGTGAACCAGCGGGAATCCGCAATATCCCTGTGGTCTGCGCAGACACAGATGACATTCTCCCGGTCAAAGCTGAACTGTTCCGTAATGTCATAAGTAAAGGAAACATATCCGTTGGGCCTGTTTCCCAGGTAATAGCTGTTGCACCAGACACGGCTGTTCTTGTAGACGCCGTCGAAGGCCAGATACAGGCGTCTGCCTTTCCAGGACTCCCGGGGCGTGATACGGAAACGGTACCATCCGATTCCTCCTGCCAGATACCCGGTCCCGCTGGAATACTCTCTGGAAAAGGGCAGGGTGACAGACCAGTCATGGGGAAGGGAAACACTCTCCCAGTCTGAATCATCGTACCATGCCTGCCAGGCATCCGGGCAGTCTCCCAGGTGGAATCTGCAGTTTTTGTTTATGGGATAATATGTTGTATTCATGATAGAAATACCTCCTGATATATATTTTTGGCAACTGTTTTGTCCCCACACAGTGTCATCCTTTTGGTTCCATTTTTCTGCTAAAACATATTATAGGGAACCCGCCGGGGAAAACAATGGAATTAAGAGAGACTTATTGTAAATCAGCGACTTTTTTACGGAAAAGCATTGTAAAAATACGCGGGGTGTAGTAGAATGAAATAAATTTGAAACCGATTTCAAAAAATGGGAAAAGAGTACAGCTAAGGAGGAAAAAGCTGCATGGGGAATAGAAAAAGAGGTTATTTATTTGTACATTTCACAGGGGAATCCCCTGAGGGGGAGCAGGTGTATTTTGCACTCAGCAGGGAAGGGCTGCACTGGCAGGATCTAAATGAACAAAATCCGGTGATCCGCTGGGAAGACGGGGAAAAAGGAGTCAGGGACCCGTTTATAGTAAGGTCTGTCATAGACGGAAAATTTTATATCATTGCAACGGATTTGAGGATAGCAAACGGCAAAGGCTGGACCGCGGCACAGATGGAGGGGAGTACAAAAATTGTGATTTGGTGTTCCAAGGATTTGGTACACTGGTCAGAACCTTGGACCTTTGAAACCGGTGTCCCCGGGGCAGGCTGTGCCTGGGCACCGGAGGCAGTATACGATCCGGAGAAGGAAGCCTATCTTGTGTTCTGGGCTTCCATGACAAAAGAGGCAGGCGATACCGCGCACAAACAGAGGATTTACAGCTCCTATACAAGAGATTTTAAAGTGTTCACATCACCGGAAAAATACATTGAGAGGGAGCATCATGTGATAGATACCACTATAGTGGAGGAGAATGGTGTTTTCTACCGTTTTTCAAAGGATGAGACTACGAAAAAGGTACGTATGGACAGAGGCACCAGTCTTCAGGGGGAATTTACAGAGATGGAGGCAGAGGCATTAAGTGCTTTGACGGGAGTGGAAGGCCCTGCGGCATTCCCCATGGAGGAAGAAGGAAAATGGTGCCTTATGGTGGATCAGTTTGCGGAGGGGCTGGGGTATCTTCCCCTTATCTGTACAAGTCTGGAAAAAGGCGACTTTAAGGTGGCAGAACCCGGAGACTGCCATATGGGAAATGTCTGCAAACGCCATGGTTCTGTCCTGGTTCTGGAGGAAGAAGAATATGAGCGCCTGCATACCTGTTTTGGAAACAGGGTATCTGACCGGGCAGTTACAGAATGAAACAGGGTAACTATTTGCCCGGCTGAAGGTTACAGGAAAGGAAGAATACAATATGCAGGTAAAGATTAATACAAGGGCAGAAAAGGCGGATATGCAGGACCTGTTCGGCATCTTTTTTGAGGATTTAAACCATGCGGCAGACGGAGGATTATACGCGGAACTGATCCAAAACCGGGCATTTGAATTTTGCTCTGTGGACAATCCGGACTATCACGGACTGACTGCCTGGGAGAAGATAGAAAAGGGAGGAAAGACAGAGCTTCGCGTGGAGAAGGAACATGGTCTTTTCTCCGAAAATCCGCACTATCTGGTGATGGAAATACTCGAAGAGGGAGAGGACACAGGTGTGTGTAATCACGGATTCCATCCGGGGATTTTCTATGAAAAGGGAGCATGTTATAACTTCTCCTGTTATGCCAGAAAGGAGCGGGGAGACTGTGATCGGTTAGTGATATCTCTGCGTTCCCGGACAGGGGACATATATACTTCCCAGGCCATTGATATTACGGATAAGTGGGAAAAATACCAGCTCACGTTCCGGGCTCCTTTTGATGACAGACAGGGGAGACTTGCTGTGACGGCAAAGGGCAGCGGGTGTGTGGAGCTTGATTTTGTATCCCTGTTTCCGGCACATACATATAAGAACAGAAAGAACGGTCTGCGCAGAGATCTGGTGCAGCTTTTGGAAGAAATGCATCCAAAATTTCTGCGTTTTCCGGGAGGCTGTCTGGTCCATGGCGGTTCCCTTCATGCAGGGGACAGAGATAGTCTGTACCGGTGGAAAAACACCATCGGTCCTGTGGAAAACCGTCCTTCCTGCAGAAATAACTGGGGATATAATCAGACCATGGGTCTGGGATATTATGAGTATTTTCTGCTGTGTGAGGATTTGGGCGCAAAGCCTGTTCCGGTGCTTCCGGGAGGTTATAATCCCCACACCCATGAGGCGGCTGTGGGAGATGAGCTGAAAGAATATATTCAGGATGCACTGGATCTCATTGAATTTGCCAACGGAGATGCGGAGTCATACTGGGGCAGCAGACGTACGGCTATGGGTCATCCGGAACCGTTTCATATGGAATATATCGGCATTGGGAATGAGGAGGTGGGAGAACCGTTTTTTGAGCGGTATCCTCTTTTTCACAGGGCACTCAGGGAGAAATATCCTGAGATAAAGATCATCGGAACCAGCGGCCCGTTCGCGGCGGGAAAGGAATATGACAGAGGATGGCAGTCCGCAAGGGAGGTGGGGGCAGACCTGGTGGATGAACATTATTACCAGGCACCGGAGTGGTTTATTACGAATCACCACCGCTATGATGCATTTCCGGAAAACGGCCCCAAAGTATTTTTAGGGGAATATGCTTCTCAGGATAATACCTGGTTTCATGCATTGGCCGAAGCCTCTTATATGGTGGGGATGCAGAACGCCGCCCATGCGGTAAAAATGGCATGTTATGCGCCGCTTTTCTGCCATTTACATTATGAAAACTGGAGACCGGATATGATATGGCTGGACAACTGCACGGCAGTGCCATCGCCCAGTTATCATGTGCAGAAACTCTTCATGAACCATCACGGGGATGTGGTTCTTGCGCAGGAAATATCTGAGAAAGGCCCTTCTGTAATGATGAGCCGGTATCCTGACAGCCTTCCGGGCGATATTGTCCTGGAGGCCAATGAATCACGGGTGGCATTTGAGAATATTGTGATCACAGAGGAGGACACAGAAAAGCAGCATACCTGCCGGGGAACCGTGCTGAGTCCTGAACGTTCCAGGGAAAAAATTACATCTGTTGACAGCCGGAATTATACCATCCGACTCCATGCCAGGGAGTTGAGCGGCAAAAAAGGCTTTACCGTCAGTTTCGGACAGCAGGATGAGAAAAACCGTGTGTTCTGGAGACTTGGCGGATGGGCCAATGAGGATTCTATAATCGGGGAGGATATAAACGGCAGGAATTCCTGTCTGGTCCAGCGCACGAGAAGCGTGGAAGCCGGAAGGAATTATGACCTGGAGATCCGTGTACGGGGCAGAAGGGTGGAGACCTATGTAGACGGCGCGGCAGAGCAGGAGACAGAGGTGTGTCCCATTGCTGCAGAGCCAGTCTATATCACCAGCAGCCGGGAGAGAAAATCAGGCGATATTATTGTGAAAATGGTAAATGTCCTGCCCCGAAAAGAGAAGGTGCAGATCTGTCTGGAGGGTGAGGAAAACAGCCGCTTTACAGGGCGTATATACAGGATAGAAGGATATCATAGGGACGACAGAAATACCTTTGAACACCCGGAACTGGTGAGACCTGATGCGGCGGAAGCTGCGTTTGACAGTCCCGTATTTGAAGTTGACATAAAACCGGAGTCTCTGTGTATTTTGAGACTTCACCGCAGACAAAACCCTGTACTTCCCGGACTTTATGCAGATCCGGATATGCTGAAATATCAAGATACCTACTATCTCTACCCCACAACAGATGGTTTTGCCAACTGGTCGGGAACACAGTTCCATGCCTTCTCATCCCGGGATATGAGGGGATGGAAAGATGAGGGCGTCATTCTGGATGCTGCCTCGGAGCAGGTTCCATGGTCGGCAGGCTCAGCATGGGCCCCGGCTGTCTTTGAGAGGGACGGTCTGTTTTACTTTTATTTCTGCGCGAAAAGGCCGGATGGAGTATCCTGTATCGGTGCTGCGGTAAGCAGTTCTCCCGCATCCGGATACCGGGCACAGTCCAAACCTCTGCTGACTCCCGAAATGGTACAGGCAGCAGGTGTAAAGATGAGCCAGGTGATAGACCCATCCATTTATGAGGAGGATGGACAGGTGTACATGCTGTTCGGAAACGGCAGTCCGGCTGTTGTAAAATTAAGTGAAGACCTGCTTCATATCTGCCCGGAAACCATGAAAAACCTAGAAGGGGCAGAGGATTTCAGGGAGGCTGTGACAGTTCTGAAAAGAGGAGGCATCTATCATTTTACCTGGTCGTGTGACGATACGGGAAGTGAGGATTACCATGTAAATTACGGTATTTCCGACAGCCTTTACGGGCCTGTGAAATACCTGTATCCGGTACTGGAGAAAAGGCCGGGAGCCGGTGTGCTGGGAACAGGCCATCACTGCATTTTCAGGGAGCCGCAGGAGGATATTTATTATATGGCGTATCACCGTTTTGCCACTCCAGTCAGTGATTATCCTGAGGGCAAAGGGTATCACCGCGAGACATGTATTGACCGGGTGGAATTCGGAACGGACGGCAGAATGAAGCCGGTACAGGTACGGCCGTAGAGCTGATTTATAAGACCGGGAGATATTCAGACATACTGCTTTGACAGAATTATATTGCAGACAGCGGGCTGTAAAGAGACATGGAGGAAACAGAAGAATGCAGAAATTTTTATCAGAATCAGACTGTAAATGGCTGGAGGAGACCTTTGCAAAATTTGATATAAAGATAGAAAAGGAATGTGAAAGACTGGGAGATAAAATTCCCTACATTCCACAGAACGGACACTATGAGGAGGACTGGGGAGAAAGGGATATTGCCTGGTGGACCAACGGCTTCTGGGGCGGTATCCTGTGGCAGATGTATCACGCCACGGGGAAAGAAATCTACCGCCAAAAGGCTGAAAACGCGGAGAGACGGCTGGACCGGTCCCTGGCAGAATATGAGGGACTTTATCACGATGTGGGATTTATGTGGATGCACACAGCAGTGGCAGATTACAGGCTCACAGGGAATCATGCATCCTATATCAGAGGTCAGCATGCAGCCAATCTGCTGGCAGGAAGGTTCAATGTGCTGGGCAATTTTATCCGGGCCTGGAATGATGATAAAACCGGGTGGATGATCATAGACTGCCTGATGAATCTGTCCCTTCTCTACTGGGCTTCTGAGGAGTCAGGGGACCCTCGGTTTGATGCTGTTGCCAGAAGACATGCGGACACGGCCATGGAGAAAATACTGCGTCCGGACGGCTCCTGTAATCACATAGCCATATTGGATCCGCTGACAGGAGAGCTTTTGGAGGCACCGGCAGGGCAGGGCTGCGCGGAGGGGTCTTCCTGGTCCAGAGGCCAGTCCTGGGCAGTCTATGGTTTTGCCATCAGCTATGCCCACACAAAGGAACAGAAATATCTGGATGCGGCAAAGCAGACAGCCCACTATTTTATTGCCAATGTCTCCCTTACGGAGTATCTTCCGCTGTGTGATTTCAGAGCGCCGGAAGAACCGCTGTATTACGATTCCACAGCAGGTGCCTGTGCGGCCTGCGGCCTTCTTGAGATAGCAAAACACGTGCCGGAGAATGAAAAAGCCCTGTATGAGAAGAGTGCTCTTCGGATTCTTAAGGCAATGGAGCAGCATTTCTGTAACTGGAATCCTGAGGAGGACGGAGTCCTGGGCATGGGAAAAGTGGCGTATCATGACGAGGGAGAAAACCGTCAGGTGCCTATTATTTACGGTGATTATTTCTTTCTTGAGGCGGTGCTGCGGCTGATGGAAAAAGACTTCTGGATTTGGTAGGAGGAGAGTAATGGTAGAGAGAAAGCTGAACACAAGACAGGATTTTGCAGATCTGATGCTTACTATTTTAAAACCGCTGAAACCGTATTACAGTACAGGAAAGGCACGCCTGAACATTGGATGCACCAGTGCCCATTACCCGGATGAAAGTGCCTGGATGGAGGGATTTTCTCGCCCGCTCTGGGGACTGGCTGCTTTCTGGGCAGGGGGCGGAAGTGATGACGCATTTGAAAAAATATACAGAGAAGGTCTTGTATCCGGCACAGACCCTGCGTCTTCGGAATACTGGGGAAAATGCGGGGATTATGACCAGAAGCTGGTTGAGATGGCCGCCATTGCCTTTGCCATTTTATTTGCCCGTGAGAAAATCTGGGAGCCGCTGACAGAAAGAGAGAAAAAACAGGTAAGTGTATGGCTCTGGGAGATTAACCGCAATAAATGCTGTGACTGTAACTGGCGTTTCTTTCATATTCTGGTGAATACGGCGCTTAAGAAAGCCGGAATGCCGTATGATAAGAAGGGGATGGAGGATAGCTTGGAGTTTATTGAATCCTGTTATATCGGCGGAGGATGGTATCTGGACGGTGAGAACGGGCAGGCGGATTATTATGTTCCTTTTGCCATGGAGTTTTACGGGATCGTGTATGCAATGGTCATGAAGGAGGAAGAACCGGAGCGTTGCAGGCGTTACCTGGAACGGGCAGAGGCGTTTGGAAAGGACTTTGTATACTGGTTTGCAGAGGATGGCAGTGCCCTTCCCTATGGACGATCCCTGACTTACCGTTTTGCGCAGGCGGCTTTTTATTCCGCCTGTATCATGGCACACATTGAGCCGCTGCCGCTGCCGGTGATGAAGGGAATCATTGTCCGTCATCTGGAATACTGGATGAAACAGCCTATTTTTGACCATACAGGTCTTATGACTATCGGGTACTGTTATCCTAATCTGCAGATGACAGAGAGCTATAACTCCCCGCAGTCGCCCTATTGGGCCATGAAGATTTTTGCGTGTCTTGCCCTCCCTGAGGATGACCCCTTCTGGGCTTGTGAGGCAGCGCCGCTTCCGAAGCTGGAAGAAGAAAAATATCTGGAGAAGGCGGATATGATCATACAGAGAAGGGCGGACGGCAATGTTGTGGCACTTCCCGGGGGACGGACATTTGGGCATGTGCATGGACATACGGAGGAAAAGTACGCAAAGTTTGCTTACTCTACCAAATACGGATTCAGTGTCATGCGCTCCCCGGTAAATTTCCAGGAGGCTGCACCGGACAGTGTGCTGTCTTTTGAAGTGCTGGGGCACATATTTATCCGGGGGCAGGCCAAGAATTATGAGGTGACAAAAGAACATGTGGTTTCCGTCTGGTCCCCACTCCCGGGAATTCGTGTACAGTCTGAAATCCTTCCTGCCCGTGAGGGACATAAAAGGATACATGTGATTGAGAGTGAATATGAGTGCATAGCTTATGATGCCGGCTTTGCGCTGCCTCTGGGAGAAGGGGAGGGATGTGAGGTGCGCTGCCTGCTGGGTGGCGGAGAACCTATGCTGGTAAAGCCGGACCCGAATACGAATCTGATCCACAGTAAGACAGTGATCCCGGTTGTGAGATATGAGATTAAGAAAGGGATAAATAAGATAGAGACAGAAGTGTTGTATTAAGTTTTATTCTATAAAGCACAGCCGGGTGGTACTGACTTTTCAGATGCCGGGCCTGACCATCAGTTCTTCCGTGTGAACAGAAGGAGAGAAATGGATGGCCGGGCCCGGCTGCTTTATATTGGGGAGTGGGTTTGAGAAATTGTTTGGGATCTTATGTAAACTGAAAGGACAATCAGAGCATAAATTTCTGGGAATATATTTAACGACTAAAAAAGGAAAAGAAATTGTAGGTAAATGAAGAAGAAATCCATGCCAGAAACTTAGAAAAACAGATAAAGCGCAATTATTGGGAAGAAATGATAGGTAAATCAGGAAGAAGTCCAGGCTTGAAACTAAGCAAAAACAGATAAAATCCCATTACTTGAAAGAAATTATAGGTAAATCAGGAAGAAAGGCAGACTTGAAACTAAGCAAAAACAGATAAAATCCCATTACTTGAAAGAAATTATAGGTAAATCAGGAAGGAATGCAGGCTTGAAACTAAGAAAAAACAGATAAAATTCCATTACTTGAAAGAAATTATAGGTAAATCAGGAAGAAATCCAGGCTTGAAACTAAGAAAAAACAGATAAAGAGCAATCACCAGGAAGAAATTATAGGTAAGTCAGGAAGGAATCCAGGCTTGAAACTAAGAAAAAACAGATAAAGAGCAATCACCAGGAAGAAATTATAGGTAAGTCAGGAAGAAAGGCAGGCTTGAAACTAAGAAAAAACAGATAAAATCCCGTTACCAGGAAGAAATTATAGGTAAATCAGGAAGAAAGGCAGGCTTGAAACTAAGAAAAAACAAATAAAGAGCAATCACCAGAAAGAAATTATAGGTAAATCAAGAAAAAATCCATGCCGGAAACTTAGAAATGCAGATAAAGAGTAATCACCAGTAAGAAATTATAGGTAAATCAGGAAGGAATCCAGGCTTGAAACTAAGAAAAAACAGATAAAGAGCAATCACCAGAAAGAAATTATAGGTAAATCAAGAAAAAATCCATGTCGGAAACTTAGAAAAGCAGATAAAGAGCAATCACTAGGAAGAAATTATAGGTAAATCAGGAAAAAATCCATGCCGGAAACTTAGAAAAGCAGATAAAGAGCAATCACTAGGAGAAAATTATAGGTAAACAGGAAAAAATCTATGCCAGAAACAATGAAAACACAGATAAGGCTCTACCAACCAGAAGAAATAAAATCTCATCAGCCGAAAGTACGTTTGAGTACCCCAAAAATTCAAGTCAGAATCTTAATGAAACAAATAATTTCAAAGACGGAAAGAAGTGCAGTCAAACAAAGTAGAAATCAAGGCATATGAAAAACAGGGCGGCAGCCAAACATAAAATTCAATTTTCACGTTTGACTGCTGTCCTGTTAAGCTTTAGTCTTACATAGAAACTTGATACACCGCACACCCGTGTTCAGGCAGCACAGCGCTTATTTCCTGATTTACACTTCTGCGGGAAGTTCCATCCCACAAATCGGTGAGATCCACATCCCCATGAAATTCCTTTCCGATTTCATCCAGGCTGGCACAGACAGAAGCCTCCCTGTCTCCTAAATTAAACAGAGCAATATATAAAGTCCCTTCCTTTTCATCACAGGCAATCCAGACAGCCTTCTCTTCATCCAGACAAATTTGTCTGGGTCGGCAGGAGGGCGGCAGAAGTGCCAGAACTCTGCGGTTGGTGAGCAGGGACAGTGTCCAGTCATCCATTTTGGTCAGCTCTGCGCCCAGCATGAGGGGCGAGCCGAAGAGGCACCAGAGTGTCATCATGGTACGCTGCTCTTCTCTGGTGAAGTTTGTCATCCGTTCCTTTCCGAATCCTTTTCCAATCCAGCCAAGGGGGAGCATGTCGCAGTCAGGATAACATCCCTCGGAAACCTGTGTCTGCCACAGTTCGCAGCGGCGGAACATATCCTTTAAGTATTTCCATTCATCCCAGAAATCATCTGTTATGCGCCACATATTGGCATATTTCTCATAATGCCATGCCCTGTCTATGAGAGCGGGGCCCGGGGAGAGGGAGAATACAATGGGGCGGCCGCAGTGTTTGATGGCATTCGCCAGCATCTCCACTTCATGGGCAGCATTATACTGATTTTCCCGGTGGGGGCTTTGGTTGCAGGTGTTGCAGATATCATCGCATTTGATAAAGTCCACCCCCCAGGAGGCATACAGTTCCAGCAGAGAATCATAGTAAGCCTGTCCTGCGGGAGAGTTATGCAGTCCGTACATGTCGGGGTTCCAGGGACAGATGGAGGAGGGATTGGCAGCCATATCGGCGGTCACGTCACTCCCCTTTATTTTCATATGGTTCTGGGCTGCCATACGGGGGATTCCCCGCATGATATGAATGCCGAATTTCAGTCCCAGGCTGTGCACATATTCGGCCAGAGGGCCGAATCCCTTTCCGTCTGCAGAAGAGGGGAAACGCTCCGGGTCAGGCAGCAGGCGCGAATACTCGTCTATCTCCAGCTCCGAGAACGGGATATACTGGAACTGTTCCCTCATAGAACCGGCTTTGTGGGCATACCACTGGATATCAACCACAATATACTCCCAGCCGAAATCCTTCAGATGAGCAGCCATATAATCGGCATTGGCCTTTACCTGTTCCTCATTTACCGTTGTGTCATAATAGTCATAACTGTTCCAGCCCATAGGCGGAACCTTGGCGAAACTGTTTTTATTCATAAGAACCTCCTGATGTTGGTGATACGCGAAAATAGGTAGAAATTTGACTTCTATTGTTTCCTTTGACTTATCCTATATCAGTAATTATAATAAGAGTGTGCAAAAAACAAAAGAATAGAAATTTGATATGAAGAGGTAAATTTTTGATGGAGTACAACAGGGGTATCTTCGGTGTCCTGAATCAGGATGACATGGAAGAACAGCCGCTTGTCCTTCTGGACGGCGGTGTGGAGCGTCGGTGCGGGGAGGCATATGATTTTATAAATGACAGCAGGCCGGGGTACGAAGGCTTTCTTTTCCAGTACACGCTTTTGAGGGAGGGTGTGTATGAGAAAAACGGGTTCAGGCACACCGTAGGACGCGGCCGGGGATTTCTCATACAGTTCCCGGAAAAAAGCAGATACTTTCTGGAACATGACAGGGAAGAGCCGTGGGAGTTTCTGTATCTGCATTTTCAGGGAAACACGGCCCTGCCTTTTATAAGAAAAATAAAACACATATGTCCGGATATCATGTCCCTGGATGAGAACAGTCCCCCTGTCCGCATGGCCCTGCATTTGCAGAAGCGCCTGACAAGCGGGGAGCGTCTGCAAAAATACGAAGGCGGTGAGTTTCTGTACCGTTTTCTCTGCGCCCTTTTAAGGGAAACGGAGCATCCGGTTACGCAGAAGAAAAGCTCCTCTGTACAGAAGGCAGCGGAGATTATGGAGGAGGAGTACAGGAGGCTTGGCGGAATAGAGGAGCTGGCAGCCAGGCTGGATATCTCCCCGGCACATCTCTCAAGGGCATTCAGGGAAGAGATGGGGACAACACCTCTGGCTTATCTTACAGGGCTTCGCCTGCAGTCAGCTATGAATGACCTGCTGGGAACGGAGCACGGCATTGACAGCATTGCCAGAACAAATGGGTTTTCCAATGGGAATTACTTCGCCAAAATATTCAGAAAACATGTCGGCATAAGCCCCGGCAGTTACAGGGAGAGCAATGGCAGTAAATACAGCAGGAAAGGAATGGGAGAATGAAGAAAATGGGAATGATCTTCGGCAGTTTGATTTTTGTGCTGGCCGCCGTGCTGGCGGTCCTTGCCGTAACCGGCGCGCAGAAAAGCAGGTCACTTCAGCAGGAGATGAAGCGCATGGACAAACAGATAAGCAAAATGCAGAAATCCTCCGAATCTATGGAAAAGGAGCTGGAGGAACTGAAAAAGGAAACCGAAAAGCGCGCGTTGGAGGCGGCTGAAGGAGATACCGCAGAAGCGGGCCAAAACGGGGAAACAAAAGAAGACAGCCTGTCTGCTGAAGCCGGAAAAAATGCCCGGGATGCCGATGATACAGCAGCGTCATCCGCCGCAGAACCGAGGAGTAACGGAAGAAAAGTAGCCATCGACCCCGGGCACCAGGGCCCCGGAGCAGATACAGGCGGTACAGAACCCCTTGGCCCGGGTTCTGAAGAGATGAAGGATAAATTCGCGTCAGGCACCCAGGGCGTCTACACCGGAGTTCCCGAATATGAGCTGACCCTGGCAGTCTCCAAACAGCTTCAGACAGAGCTTCAGAGCCGGGGATATGAGGTGATCATGACAAGGGAGGACAACGACACAGCCGTAAGCAATGTGGAGCGCGCGCAGATTGCCACGGAAAACGGAGCCCAGATCCTGGTCAGGATTCATGCGGACGGCAGCGAGGACAACAGCGCAAACGGTGCCATGACCATGATTCCATCTGCCGAGAACCCATATGTGGGGCAGCTTCATGAGGAGAGCAGCAGGCTGGGTGAAAATATCATCAATGCTTACTGCCAGGCAACGGGAATCAGGAACAACGGCGTAAGACTCTATGACAATATGACAGGGATCAACTGGAGCACAGTACCGGTCACCATTCTGGAGATGGGTTTCATGACCAACCAGAGCGATGACGAGAAAATGCAGGACCCTGATATGCAGAAAAATATGGTACAGGGGATTGCGGACGGTATCGATGCCTATTTCAGCCCGTAACGGTAGTTTACGGCAAAGGGCTGGTACGGCCCACGGCATGAGATTTCCGAAACTGCGAGGGAGATACTTTAAAATGCTTTTTAAAGGCCCTGCTCAGATGGAATTCATCATAAAACCCAAAGTTGACGGCAGCCTCATGGAGAGTAGCCTCCGGCTGGTGCGTCAGGAAATGCCCAGCCATTTCCAGTCTGGTCTCCATCTGGTAAGCGTAGAACGTTTTTTGGCAGGCTTTCCGGAAGCGGTTGTTCAAGGTGCGGGCACAGATAAAATGCGCCTCCGCCATTTCCCCGGCAGTGTAAAAAGTCTGAGGATTTGACTGGATCTGCCTGCATACTTCCTCTACCAGCGGGTCAGAGGGCTGCCTGTCCCCGGAAACTGTATGCAGTTCTGCGATTTCACACAAAAGCAGGTTGAAAAGCAGGGAGAGGCGGCAGAGTTTTTCCGGGCTGTCTGACCAGAAGACAGATATGAGTTCCTCAAAATACATGCGGATATGCGGATGGTGCCGGCAGTGCAGCAGGGTATGGCATGGAAGAAACTTGGATGATTCCATTTCTTCCATGTCATTTTTTTTGCCTGTTTCAGCAGCCGTGGGAAGTACGTGAAAATACATGTGCCTGTTTCCGGGGTTACAGAGTTTTTCACCCCGGTGATGCCTTCCTGCGCTGAGGATCAGCAGGTCATCCCGGTGCATTTCATAGATATGCCCGTCTTCTATGATCTCCCATTCTCCATCCAGCATATAGAGAAAATCATGTTCTGCAAGAATACGGTCAGGGTGGACCATACCGTTTACAGATGTGATATAGTTGGCGCTGGTGATCCGGCGATGTGCCATTTTTTCTAAAAGCAGCATGGGACTCCCTCCTTTTTTGATGACGTTTTCCATATTATACATGTTATGTTCCTCATTGGCAATGGATATGGGAATGTAGTTTTGATACACTTACCATGACAAGAACAATACGGTACATTCCCGGGCGTGGCCAAAAATTTATTTGGGGTCCGCGCTTCCATGCCGGGATTCAAAAACAGAAACAGATGGAGGATGAATCACATGAACAGACAGGATTTCAGCAGACCGCTTTCCCTTAGAAGTGTACAGGTAACCGATGATTTTTGGAAAAAAGAGATGGAGCTGGTGAGGACCCAAATGCTTCCTTATCAGTGGGATGCCCTGAATGACCGGGTGGAGGGTGCGGCACCCAGCTACTGCATGAGAAATTTTAAAACAGCCGGAAAGAAAAATCTGGAAAGAAAAGAGATGGGGGATGCGTATCAGGAGCCGTCCTACACCTTCCGCGGTTTTGAGGCGCTTCCCGAGGACCCGGAGCATCTGGAAGATAAATTTTACGGATTTGTATTTCAGGACAGTGATTTTTATAAATGGATCGAGGCGGTGGGATATTCCCTCACCCAGCACCCGGACCCGGAGCTTGAAAAGACAGCGGACGCTGCCATTGACATTGTCTGCGCGGCCCAGCAGGAGGACGGCTACCTGGACACCTACTATATCCTGAACGGCAGGGATAAAATATTTACAAATCTGAAAGACCACCATGAGCTTTACTGTCTGGGACATTTAATAGAAGGGGCAGTGGCTTACTATCAGGCTACAGGAAAAGATAAGCTGCTGAGAGCGGCCATGGGATATGCGGACTATGCCGCAGCACATTTCGGACCGGAGGAAGGAAAATGCAAGGGCTATCCGGGGCATGAAATAGCGGAGATGGCCCTTGTCCGTCTGTATGAGGTGACAGGAAATGAAAAATATCTCAACCTGGGACGTTTCTTTGTAGATGAAAGAGGAGCCAGACCATACTATTTCGATAAAGAGCATCCGGAGTGCGTCAAAAATTCTCCGGACGGCCTCCGCTATGCATACAATCAGGCACACATCCCGGTACGTGAGCAGGACGAAGCCGTGGGGCATGCGGTGCGCGCGGTTTATCTCTACGCAGGGATGACGGATATGGCAAGGATAACACAGGATGAAAGCCTTTATCACGCCTGTGAAAAATTATGGGACAGTATGGTGGAACGCAAGATGTATATTACGGGCGGCATAGGCGGCACACACATAGGGGAGGCGTTTTCCTTTAACTATGACCTGCCGAATGACACGGCATACGCGGAGACCTGCGGAGCCATCGGCCTTGTATTTCTGGCGAGAAGAATGCTGGAGATCAAGCCTGTTTCACAATATGCGGATGTGATGGAGCGCGCTCTGTACAACTGTGTGCTCAGCGGTATGGCTTTGGACGGCAGAAGCTTCTTCTATGTAAATCCGCTGGAAGTAAACCCGGAGGCCTGCCGCATGGATGAAAGAAAAGCCCATGTAAAGCCGGTGCGTCAGAAATGGTTCGGCTGTGCATGCTGCCCTCCCAACCTGGCAAGAATGCTGAGTTCCATAAGCTCTTACGCCTACACGGAGACAGAGGATACCCTGTTCGTGCACCTCTACATGGGAAGTATCATTAAAAAACAGGTAAACGGAAAAGAACTCACCATTACAGTATCCTCAAAGCTTCCCAAAAGCGGGCAGGTGGAAATAGAGGTGAGCGGGGAATCGGTACCATTTACCATAGCCCTCCGCATACCCGACTGGTGCGGGGAGGGAGATACCGGATTCTCCATCGAAGGGGTGAGGGACAGTGAGTGTACCAGAAAAGACGGATATCTGTATGTGACAAGATGCTGGCAGCCGAAAGAGCGCTTATCCCTTAAGTTTGCCATGGATGTGAAGATCATGGAGGCAGACCCGAGAGTCAGGGAGGATATCGGCAAAGTGGCTGTGACACGAGGCCCCATGGTATACTGTCTGGAGGAGGCTGACAATGGTACGGACCTGCACCTGCTGACGCTGGACTGCGGCAAAGAGGCAGAGACTGAGGAATTTACAGTTGCCGGGGAGCAGGTGATCGCTGTTGTCATGGATGGGTTCAGGCAGCAGGTACAGACTTCACGAAAGGGCCTGTACCATCCTCTGAAAACGGCTGTGAAGGAACCGGTTAAGCTGCGTTTCATACCATATTATGTCTGGGCAAACCGGGGAGAAAATGAAATGACCGTTTGGGTCAGACAGGAAAAATAGAAAAAGGCGTAAAAAAGAAAAAAATATCACATAAAATCGAAAAATAATCCATTTTTTTTCAGGGATGATTCGATTATAATGTACTCAGTCAAAGAAAGAAGAAAAAACACGGATTATATAAAGATTAAAAAAAGGAGAATGATTTTATGTGTGTGCAGGTCTGTTTTAAAGAAATCGACGAAATTGTGAAGTTTGTCAACAAAGTATCTGAGGCGCCCTTCCAGATTGATGCCTGCTGTGGCAGCTATATGGTAGATGCCAAATCCATTATGGGAATGATGGCGATCGGTGCAGGAAAGAAAGTAGAACTGAAAATCTATTCAGATGAAGGAATTGGAAATCTGGAGCAGTTGATCCGTACGTATGCTGCGTAAATAGAGAGATTCCCCTTGTCCCGCAAAAGAAAATAACCCTGTCTGCATAGCAGTTTGATTGGCCCCTTGTCAAGTAGGCAAGGGGCTGACCCTTGCTGCTGCGCAGGCAGGGCTTTTTTACGCAGAAAACTGAGCGTATTTTTTCGGGGAAATACCCACTGCCTTTGTAAAAGATTTCAGGAAATTGCTGTAATCCCCGAAACCGCAGCGGATGCAGGCATCTGTGACGGAATACCCCTCAGATAGGTATGATTTGGCAAGAGTGATACGTTTGGCTGTGATGTATTTGTTGATAGTGGTACCCGTCTCACTTTTGAATATCCTGCACAGATAAGAGGTACTGATATAAAAATGTTTTGCCAGCCGCTCAATACTCAGATCCTCCGCAATATGCTGGTTAATGTAAGAAAGGATGGCGTCCATCTGTTCATGATGGCTTCCGGCAGGTTCATGCCTGGGCAGGTCATGGTCGCAGTTTTGCAAAAAAATACCGTTTAAAAAGGTCATAAGCTGAAGAAAGACGGCATGGTCCAGGATATCCTGTCCATAGCCTTCGTTCTCCGACAGTTTATGTATGAAATACAGGAAACGTTTCTGTTCTTCCGGGGACAGGGATATCTTGTGTCCGAAGTTGGTATTTCTGCAGGTAAAGCAGTAATTCAGGTCTGTCTTTCCGGTACAGCATCGTTTCAGGTAATCGGGATAGATGGATACAATGATCCGTTCATGCTTCACATTGTCAACCTGGGACAGGTAATGGCTCTCATATTGGTTAATGAAAAAAATGTCTCCGGGATTAAAATTATAAAACCGGTTATCAATCAGAAACTGTTTTCCGCCGGAGACAGAATAATAGATTTCATAGCAGTCGTGGATGTGGATATCCATGGGCTTTTCATAGCTGTACAGATGCGCAGCGGAGAAGGTCTGCGTTTCAATACAGGAGCGGATGCCCTCCTTACAGGAACTGCAGAGTTTCATGACGGTTCCTCCTTTGATCATTAATATCTTCCAGTATAAGATATCAGTGTAAGATTTGCAAGATTTCTGAAAGAAAAACACAGGAAACAGAAAATCTGTCATGATAAGATGGGTATAAAGATTCAGAGCGTGTCTGAAAATCCATTCCGACGATCTGCACGCTCCAGGGAAAGCAAAAGAAAGGCAGGAATCACAATGGAACTCAGAACAGCAGCATCACCAAGAGATGTAAAACACTATACAACCCAGCGCCTCAGAGAAGAATTTTTAATACAGAATGTATTTGTACCCGATGAGATCAGACTGGTATACAGCCACATTGACAGGATCATCACAGGTTCCGCCACCCCGGCAGAAAAAGAACTGAAGCTGGTGGCAGGCCAGGAGTTAAGAGCGGAATATTTCCTTCAGAGACGTGAGATGGGCGTGATCAATATCGGAGGTCCGGGCCGCATCTGTGTTGACGGCAGAACCTTTGAAGTGGCACCGCGGGAAGGCATGTACATTGGCATGGGAAAAAGAGATATCACATTTTCCAGTACAGATAAGGAAAATCCCGCCAAGTTCTACATCAACAGTGCGCCTGCCCACACTTCTTATCCCACAGTGCTCATAAAGCGTGAGGGAACGCCGGAGGAAGACGTGGTAATCATAAAAGAGGAGAACAAGGTGGAATTGGGAAGTCTGGAGCAGTCCAACCATAGGACCATCTGCAAATATATTCTTCCGGGACAGGTGGAGAGCTGCCAGCTGGAAATGGGAATGACAAGCCTGGAACCGGGAAGTGTGTGGAACACCATGCCCTGCCACACCCATGACAGAAGGATGGAAGTGTATCTGTATTTTGATATGCCGGAGGATGCCTTTGTTATGCACTATATGGGAGAACCACAGGAGACAAGGCATATTGTCATGAGAAATGAGGAGGCTGTGATCTCCCCCAGCTGGTCTATCCATGCAGGTTCGGGCTCCAGGAATTATACATTTATCTGGGGAATGGTAGGCGAGAACCAGGATTTTGATGACATGGACGGTATCAGAAATGAGGACATTCTGTAACAGCAGGCTGAAAATACAGATAGGAAAGCAGACCGGAAAACAGAAAGGAGATTCCATATGGAAACAAATAAATTATTTTCTTTAGAGGGAAAAGTTGCCCTCGTGACAGGAGCAGCTTACGGCATAGGATTTGCCATTGCAGAGGCTTATGCGGCAGCCGGCGCCAAAATCGCGTTTAACTGCAGGGGCCGGGAGCACATGGATAAGGCGCTGGCGGACTATAAGGCAAAAGGCATTGAGGCCAGAGGCTATATCTGTGATGTGACAGATGAGGCACAGGTTGAAAATATGGTGGCTGACATTGAAAAAGAACTGGGCACCATTGACATTCTTGTGAACAATGCCGGTATCATCAAGAGGATTCCCATGACAGAGATGAAAGCAGAGGAGTTCCGCCAGGTGATTGACATTGACTTAAACGCCCCGTTTATTATGTCTAAGGCGGTGATTCCCGGTATGATCCGGAAGGGACACGGCAAGATCATCAACATCTGTTCCATGATGAGCGAGCTGGGCCGCGAGACAGTTTCCGCCTACGCTGCAGCAAAAGGCGGCCTGAAAATGCTGACCAAAAATATTGCATCCGAGTACGGCGAATACAATATCCAGTGCAACGGCATCGGCCCCGGTTATATTGCCACACCTCAGACAGCACCTTTAAGAGAGACACAGCCGGACGGAAGCAGACATCCCTTTGACCAGTTCATCCTTGCAAAGACACCGCAGGCACGCTGGGGAACCCCGGAGGACCTGATGGGACCTGCTATTTTCCTGGCTTCTGATGCGTCCGACTTTGTAAACGGCCATATTCTCTATGTGGACGGCGGCATTCTGGCATACATTGGAAAACAGCCGTGACAGAAAACAGATAAATTTCAATCGTTACGAACCATTCATCAAGTGAGGAGTAAAAAATCATGAAAATCGCATTAATAAATGAAAACAGCCAGGCAGCTAAAAACGGAATGATCTGCAGTGCGCTGAAAACAGTAGTGGAGCCAATGGGCCATGAAGTCCGTAACTACGGTATGTATACCGCAGAGGATGACTGCCAGCTCACCTATGTGCAGGTGGGAATCCTTGCGTCGGTTCTGTTAAATTCCGGCGCGGCTGATTATGTCATCACAGGCTGCGGCACAGGAGAGGGAGCCATGCTGGCCTGTAATTCCTTCCCGGGAGTCATCTGCGGCCATGTGGAGGACGCTCTGGACGCATACACCTTTGCCCAGATCAATGACGGCAATGCCATTGCCATTCCGTTTGCAAAGGGATTCGGATGGGGCGGTGACCTGAATCTCCAGTATATTTTTGAGAAGCTTTTTGTTGAGGAAAGCGGTCAGGGATACCCGAGAGAACGGGCAGTTCCGGAAAAACGCAACAAACAGATTTTGGACAAGGTAAAAGAAGTCACATACAGAGACCTTCCCGAAATTCTGGAGAATCTGGACCGGGAGCTTGTAAGAGGAGCCCTGGGTGGTGAGAAATTCCGGGAATATTTCTTTGCAGACTGCAAGTGTGACAAGATTGCAGATGCAGTAAAGAAGATACTGGACTGAACATAAAAAAGCAGAGGTATGAGATGTCAATAAGTTTAAAAGTACAGGATAAAAACGGCTTCACACTGGCAGTAGCCCGTGGGGAGAGGGAAGTAAACCTTCCCTACTCCGCCGAATACAGAGAAGGGGACCAGATCGTTGTGGAAGCGGCTGAACTGCCGGCCTTTTACTGGCTGTCCCTGGATGATGCAAGAGGGCACTCCCTGGTTTACCTGACAGGAAATATGTGGTATAAGATACCTTTTGGGGAAAAGCGTGTCAATATGTCACCCAAGACCTTTTCCGGCAGTAAACACCTGATCCACATCCGCAAAGCCTATTCCTTTGAGTATGAGGCATACAGGAACCTGGCTTTGAATATAAATGACTGCCACGGGGAGACGAACTGCTACCCCCACGCGTCAGCCAATGTGGAGACCAGAGGCGAGTCCGTCTTCGCTGCCATGAACGCCATTGACGGAATCACTGCAGCAGCCTGCCACGGAGAATGGCCGTATGAGTCCTGGGGAATCAACCAGCGTGCAGACGCAGCCATAAAATTGGAGTTTGGACGGACGGTGGAAGCTGACCGCATCATTCTTTACACAAGAGCGGACTATCCCCACGATAACTGGTGGAAAAAGGCCACAGTCACCTTTTCTGACGGCAGCACCATGGAACTGGAGCTGAAAAAGACAGGAGAAGCCCAGGAATTTACTTTTGAGAAAAAGAAAATAGAATGGCTGCAGATAGGAGAATTGATAAAATCAGAGGAACCATCCCCATTTCCGGCACTTGTTCAGCTGGAGGTGTATGGGACGGAGGCGTAGTTGGAAGGGGCTGTCTATTTCCCGACCAATGTCAATAAGTTAAGCCTACAGATATTGATTCAAGCCTCACTGATTAAATGGTCAAAAGTAGTTTTTAAGCTTTTGACCATTTTTTTGCACGACAAATAAAACAGATATCTCCTTAAATAAACGTATATTTAAGTGGCTTCGCCGCAAAATTTGAGTGATTTGTCAAGCTTTTTTTGAATTATTACAAAAAAAGAGCAGGTCATACATTGTATAATCTGCTCTTGAAGATGTTACTTTAACTTATTGACATTGATTTCCCGACAGCCCCTTTTTCCGTAACTGAATCATTATTATTTACTCATCTTCTTCACATAAGCCGAAGGCGTAAGCCCTGTACACTTCTTAAAAATCTTACTGAAATAATAAGGCGTATTCCCGCACCCCACAAGCTGCGCCACATTTTGAATCTGTTCATTATCCCGTGTGGACAAAATTTCCTTTGCCTTCTGCACCCGCAGTTTCATAAGAAATCCGGAAAACTTTTCCCCTGTCTCCTTTGTAAAGCACCGGCTTACATAATTTACATTCATATACAGATAATTCTCAGAGATCCATTTCAGCGTCAGATCAGGATTGGAATAATGCTCATAGATATAGTCAATCAGCCGCGAGATAAAGGGGCTGTACTGTTTGGTGTTAAAGGACTGCACTTCGGAGAGCTTATTGATATGATTAAGCACCGCGTCCGCTATGCTGACCGCGTCCTCCTCCTTGTGGAGCTGATACAGGAAATCCGTGATCTCCGGCAGCGTGTGGGAGGGAAGCTGTGTTCCCAGGGAAATAATAATATTGTCGCAGAGCTGCAGCAGAAAGTCCTTATTAGAGATGGCGGAGAGGATTTTCTTAAGCTCTGCCACGGTGTCTTCCCTGCCCATGGCATTTTTATCCGCCAGCACAGGCACCAGCCTGTTCACCCGGTCTACGATCTGTCCGTAGTTAAAATTGGGAACCGCGTCTGTGCCGTCTATAAAATAGAGAATGTCATACCGTTTCAGCTTTTTGATCAGCACGGTGAGCAGTGTTTTCAAGTCCGTGTATCTCATGCGGCTGTATTCCACGGATACGGTCTGGCCGGGAAAGTCCAGAGACTTGAAAAAGCTGTCAAGCTGCACATAAGAGGTTTCAAAATTAGGGAAAAAGACCAGGAGTACATTCTGTATATAGACAGCGTAGCGCTCCACCTCCGGCATATTTTTCCGGCAGTAATCATCAAAACGTTCCAGACACCTTGCCAGATTTTTCTCTTCCAGATAATAGACACTGCAGAACTGATAAGGCACATCTGTCAGGTTGATGTAATGCTCGTACAGATCGAAAAAGGTATCCGTCACCTGCGTGCCGGAGATTCCTTCCCGTATCATATTCCGAATCAGGGTTTTGTGCAGGTTATGAAAGGCCCGGCTGTCCTGCTCCGGTTTTAAGTCCCCTGCAAATGCGACCTTATAGTAATCTTTTGTGACCTCCTGAATACAGTCAATGATCTGCGTCTCCGTGCAGGGCTTCAGCAGATAGTGCTGGACGCCGCATTTCATAGCTCTTTTCGCATATTCAAATTCTCCGTATCCGGAGAGGATCACAAACTGTGTGCATAAATCCGTGCGGTTGATCCTCTCAATCAGTTCCAGGCCCGAGATACCGGGCATCCGGATATCTGTTATCACGATATCCGGGCATTCATCCAGAATGGTGTGATAAGCTTCCACACCATCGGTACAGGTTCCGACAAGCTGGATATTGTAAGATTTCCAGTCAATGATATTGGCGATGGCCTGGCAGATCATTTCCTCGTCGTCCACGATCAGTAATTTTAACATGGCTTGCTCTCCTCTTTCTGTGTACAGGGAATGCGTATCTCCGCTGCCGCGCATTCCTCGTAAGTCTCTTCGTCTTCTATCGTATATAAACGCAGTCCGTAGGCACTGCCGTAAGTCATCTGTATCCGCTTATGGATATTCAGGATTCCGATTCCGAATCCATGGGGCTGTATCTCTCCGTCCAGCAGCTTCTCCATGAAATTTTCCTCGAAGGAGGAGCCTGTATTCATGATCTTCAGAATCAATGTGCCGTCCTCTGTCCGTGAAGTAATGGTAATATAACAGGTTTCGGAGGATTCTTCCAGTCCGTAGCGTATGGCATTTTCAAGCAGCGGCTGCAGAGTAAATTTGGGAATGGGAATGTCCAGAAGGCTCTCAGGAATATCCACAGAGAAATCCAGCCGTTTCTGATAGCGTATTTTCTGTATGATAATATAATTGTCCACAAGGGTCAGTTCCCGGCGCAGTGTGAAATCCCTGGAATTGTTGCCAAGGGACAGGCGCAGCAGATTGCCGAGGGCTGTGGTGATCCGGGAAATCTCTTCTGATTTGATCATGCGTGCCCGCCAGTTGATGGAATCCAGGGTATTGTACAGAAAGTGGGGGTCCATCTGGCTCTCCATTGCCTTGATCTGCGCCTCTTTTTTCAGCAGTTCGTTGATGTAATTCTCATTGATCAGAGTATTGATCTTTTCCACCATGGTGTCGAAATTTTTGTAGAGAAGCCCTATCTCGTCCTGCCGGTATTCTATCGGGGGCACGGCAATCTCATATTTTCCTTCTCCGAACTGTTTCATATTCTCGATCAGCCGGTCAAAATGCCTGAATAGGGCAAAGACCAGTTTGGTGCTGAAAATCCCCACCAGTATCACAGCCAATACCATGATGAGGAAAAAGGACTGGCTGGAAAGAGTGATAGCCTGGTAGATGGAATTGTAGGAGACAGTACAGATGTAATTCCATCCATAGGTGGGGATCAGACCGCTTACCGCAAACAGTTTTTCATGTTTCAGGGTGACCACATCATAATCTCCCCGCAGTTTATCATACAGCTCTGCGGATTCTTTGCGGGACAGCGCACTGTCGTTGAAGATGAGGCTGTTGTCATCGTACAGATAATAAGAAATATCCTCAAATTCCGTGCTGGCCTCCGTGGTTGCGGATATGAACGCATTCATATCTATATTTATAATAAGTACACCCAGAGTATCCAGGCTGAGCCCTTCTATTTTACGCAGTTCTTTCACTAAGAAAATACCGTGGTCAGGTCCGTAGTCCGTGACAGTCACCGTTGCGCCCTGGTTGTCATAGGCTGTCCGCTTCAGTTTACTGCGCACAGAATCCGGCACTGTCTGAAATTTCCGGTTGGAGGTACTGATAACGTCATCCCCCTGCATCACGGAAATATAAGAGATGGCGTCACTGTTGAAAATAAAGAAATAATCACACAGTGTGGAATATACCTGGTTGAAACAGAGCTGTTTTTCCGAATTCTGTGTGCTTTTGCCTGACCGGTCCAGACTTTCCTGTATGGTCTGGTTGGCCAGTATGGAGTCTACGATCGTATCTATGTATTTTAACTGGTCAGAAATCTCCAGGGCGGAGTCTGTAAGGGAAGCCGCTATGGAATTATACAGTTTCTTTTCATAAGAATTGGATACAAACTCCAGACTGACAATACCTGCCAGAAACAGGACCAGAAATCCTGTCAGGATAACAGCCAGAATTTTATGTTTCAGGGACATGCTTTGTAATCTTCCCATTTTTTTCATGGTTTACGCCCTTCTTATATGTAATGATAAAAAAATTATATTAAAATAAAAGTAAAAGCGCAATTGATTTGCCCGGAAAAAATGCGGGAAGTCAATTTTTTACAGGTAAAGTAATTTTTTTGCGGACGCAGGTATGTTTTTTGAGCGCAGAAGTAAGTTTTATCAATTTTCATCCGGGGGAAACCATTATATAATGAGTTACATCAAGAGGAGCTTCTCAAAAGAAAATATGGAGGAAAAACAGGTGAAGAGGAAATTTTTAAAAAGAGCAGCAGCAGCGGCACTGGCATGTGCGCTGGCAGCAGTTTCCATGACAGCATGCGGATCAGATAAGGGCGGAAACGGAAGTAAAGAGGAAGCAGCGTCAGGGGAACTGACCATGGCCTGGTGGGGAAACCAGGTAAGAAATGAGCGTACACAGCAGGTGCTGGATAAATATAAAGAGGAAGAGGGAACCACAGTCAAAGGACAGTTTTTCCAGTGGGACGATTACTGGAGTAAAATGGCTACTTCAGCCGCAGGCAAAAAAATGCCGGACATCATTCAGATGGATATGTCATATCTGCAGCAGTACGTAGACAAGAGCCAGCTATTAGATTTGACACCATATATTGAAGACGGAACCCTGGATACCTCCAATCTGTCTGAGGACGCGATCAACATGGGCAAGGTAGGAGACAAGATTTACGGTGTTGCATCCGGAACCAGTTCTTCCTGTATGTTCTATAATAAAACACTGCTTGATGAACTGGGGATTACTGTAAAGGACAATATGACTCTGGATGAGTTCATTGAGATCGCGAAACAGGTTTATGAGAAATCAGGCTACCGTGCAAACCTGATCCACTACGGAATGTACATGGAAGTTTACGCAAGGGCAAATGATATCCAGGTGGTTGACAAGCTTGGCGGCAAGAGCGCAGAGGATTATGTGGATTACTTTAAAATCTCTGAGAACGGTGTAAAAGAAGGATGGCACATCTCCCCGAGTCAGGCTGCCGATACAGCCAGTGTGGAGGAGGACCCCATGGTATACGGCTCCAATCCTGATAACATGACATGGTGTACCATCAACGGATCTGCCATGCTGACCGCTTACCAGACAGCAGCTCCGGAGGGAACCGATATAGCCATCACAACAATTCCTTCCACAGACCCGAAAAAATCAAACTATGTAAAACCCAGTATGTATTATTGTGTGAGCGCTGATACCAAGAACCCGGAAGAGGCAGTGAAGGTATTGAATTACTTTACAAACTCTTCAGAAGCTTACAAGATTCTTCTTGCAGAGAGAGGTATCCCGGTATCCAGCAAGATCGCTGAGGAGATCATGCCTCTGCTGAGCCAGGAAGACCAGGAAAATGCTGCATTCATCACAGATGTCATCACTCCGAATTCCAGTGCACTGCCTCCTCTGGCACCGGAGGGAACCAGTGAGGCCCAGGATCTGTTAAGGAAACTGGAAGAGAAGGTGAAATACGGGGAATATACTTCCGAGAAGGCTGCGGAGGAATATTTCAACAGCGCAAACGAAATTTACGCGGAACATCAATAAATAATCAGGGCTGCTGTAGTCTTTTGGACGGCGGCAGCCCTTTTTCTGCCTTTGGAAAGGAGAGAAGATTTTGAAACCTACTAGCAAAAGATTATATAAGTTTTTAAATAAGGAAAAGACAGCGGGAGTTGTGTTCTGTCTTCCTTTTATTATAGGATTTCTGGTGTTTTTGATCATACCTATGGGAATCTCTTTTTATTACTCGCTCTGTGACTACGACATTCTGTCACCGCCGGAGTTTGTGGGACTGAAAAATTACATAGATATGTTTACAAATGATGAAGTGTTCTGGCATTCCATCAAGGCTACCCTTTATTTCGCGCTGGTGTCTGTGCCGCTGAGGCTTATTTTTGCCCTTTTGGTGGCAATGATACTGGTGAAACCCACAAAGGCTACGGGATTTTACCGTGCAGCCTACTATCTGCCCTCCATCATCGGCGGTTCAGTGGCTGTAGCTATTTTATGGAAGAGAATGTTCGCACCCGACGGTGTTGTGAACAGCATTCTCGGAATATTCGGGATTGACACCAACTTTGCATGGCTCAGTGACACCAGAACAGCGATCTGGACACTGATCCTGCTGGCTGTCTGGCAGTTTGGTTCTTCCATGCTGATCTTCCTGTCCGCATTAAAACAGATTCCGAAATCTCTGTATGAGGCAGCAGACGTGGACGGCGCGGGCAAGGTGACAAAGTTCTTCCGTGTTACCCTGCCGCTTCTGACTCCCACGATCTTCTTCAATCTGGTTATGCAGATGATCAACGGATTCCTGGCATTTACACAGAGTTTGATCATCACACAGGGAAAACCAATGGATACCACTTTATTCTACGCGGTGTACATGTATCAGCAGTCCTTCTCCTTCAGCAAATCCGGTTATGCTTCCGCAATGGCATGGGTTATGCTGGGAATTATTGCAGTGATAACATTTGTGTTATTTAAGACCAAAAAATATTGGGTATATGAACAGGGGTGAGATTGTGAAAACGAAGAATATAAGAACAGTTGTCTATCATGTTTTAGTCTGCGGTTTCGGATTAGCCATGCTGTATCCGCTCTGCTGGATGTTCATGAGCTCTTTTAAGGAAACCAGTACTATATTTACAACAGCGGGAAGCCTGATCCCTGAGAAATTCACACTGGAGAATTATGCCAATGGCTGGAGAGGATTTGCAGGCGTATCCTTTGGCACATTTTTTAAAAACTCTCTTTTCATAGCAGTTGTGGGAACCATAGGAACCCTGGCATCTTCCGCATGTGTGGCATACGGATTTGCCAGATGTCAGTTCAGGGGCAAGAAGATCTTATTCGGCGCCATGCTGGCGTCTATGATGCTGCCGGGACAGATCCTTATGGTGCCCCAGTATCTGTGGTATGAAAAACTGGGCTGGGTCGGCAGTTTTTCGCCCCTTATCATTCCGTTTTTCTTTGCCATCCAGGGATTTTTTGTATATCTTATGATGAACTTTATAGAGGGTATCCCTACAGAGCTGGATGAGGCAGCCAAAATTGACGGCTGTTCCTATTACGGGATCTTCTTCCGTATTATTTTGCCGCTGATGGCTCCGTCACTGATCACAGGCGGTATCTTTTCCTTTATGTGGAGATGGGATGACTTTATGTCAGCGCTGCTCTATATCAATGATGCTGCCATGTATCCGGTTGCCCTGGCGCTGAAACTGTTCTGCGATCCCGGCTCCTCCTCGGACTATGGCGCAATGTTCGCAATGGCGACTCTCTCCATCGTGCCTATTGTACTGATCTTCATTTTCTTCCAGAAATATCTGGCAGACGGAATTGCAACCTCCGGATTAAAGGGATGATAATATATGAAGAGCTACATATCCGAAACAGACAGCATGCATTATATATACGGCGATGACACAGAAGCCGTGCTGCGCACAATGGCGTACCGGTTTATGGGAAATCATCCGCCCATGCCCTTTCTTCTCAGGGCTTTCCATGAAAATGGGGCCAGAAGGAGAAAGAACGGGGACGCAGTCCTGGATTTTCAGCAGCAGTTTCCCGGGGCCCTTTTGGGGGACTGGGGGGCAGCAGCCGGTGAAATGTGGTGCCCGGAAGGGAAAATGAGCCGTTTCCTGGTGAAGTGTGAGAGCCGGACATTAGTATATCTCAACCGGGAGCTGATACTTCTCTGTCCGGGAGCGGGAGAATATGAACTGACGGCCAAACTGCATGAAGGGATGAACCGGCTTTTCCTTGTTTCCAGAAAAGAAGCAGGATTTTGCTGTACGCTGACCAATAAAATGCCTCAGTGGGAGCCATGTTCTTATCTTATGCCCTTTGAGGAGAGGGGAGGAGAGGCTGGTTTTAACTTTACTTTGTTGAAAGCAGAGGAGGCGGATGAGAAAACAGCCGTGAATTTTTTTCTCAGGGAATCCTTCTGGGAAAAAACGGAGAAGGAGACAGAAAGAGTTTGGCTGCCGGCTGCAGACGTCCCCAGATTACCCTGGAAGGAAGCGGGCCAGATATGGTTTGCATGGACAGAGGTAGGTGCTGTACCGGGTACGGACCTGAAAAAGGCGTGGGAAGAGCTGATACGCTTTTTGAGGGAGCAAAAAGAAAAGAATCCGTGTATCAGAGCAGTTATGATAGATGGATGCAGGATGGATGCGGATGATAAGGAATCGAGATGCTGCAGAAAACCATATCAGGAGCACTTCCGCGCTTGCTGCCAGATATCCTGGTTGATCCGCACAGAGGAACGAACATGCGGGATGACCTGTCCTGATTGGGAAAACAGCCGTTGGGAATGTCGTATTCCGGTGGAGGCAAAGGGAAACTGCGGTGATGTTCTCTTTCTGGGGCCTCTGGATTGCCGGGCGGAAGAGGCACTGATGACCTGGATCCCCGACAGACGGGAATTTCTTACAAAGCCCTTCCGGATATCTGATTCCGGTGTTTTCTGGAGAACTAAATATCCATCTGTTGTTATCCGTCCCTTTGCAGAGAGCTGTCTGTTCGGCCGCTGGACATATCCCCTGGGGGTGACTCTGTACGGAATGCTGCAGACAGGTCTGTATTATGAGATGCAGGAACTGATAAAATACGTGCGTGATTCCATAGAAATGGTGGTCATGGCTGACCGTTATGCAGTCTATGACCGGGAAAAATACGGATTTCCCGGTGTCAACCAGCAGCTTCTTTGGATGGACGCCCTGGATGACTGTGGGTCATTCGGTTCCTGTATGCTGGAATACCTTCTGAACTGCATGGAAGCATGTCAGAAAACTCCCCCGGACATACGGCGTGCGCCCCGCTGCGGCATAGCCAAAAGCAATGTTCAAACATACGCCGGGGAACAAGACAGATATTTTAAAGAAGAAGTACAGAGGATTGCCGGCAGAATCGGCAGATATATTTTAAAAGAACAGATCCGAAATGCGGACGGCTCTTTTAAGAGAAGAGACAACAGCATGTGGATTGATGATATGTATATGAGTGTTCCTTTTTTGATCAGGTACGCAGAAGTTTTTCATGATGACAATGCCATAGAGGAAGCTGTCAGACAACTGCTCTTATATAAGAAGCATTTTTATTTCAAACCGCGTGCTGTGAAGGGAAGCGGGCACATTTTGTCCCACATGTATAAACTGGAATTTGAACATGCGAATATGATCCCATGGAGCAGGGGAAACGGCTGGGTAGTTTTTTCACTCAGTGAACTGCTCATGAGGGAGAATCCGGATGTACCTATGCGGGAGGAACTTGTGTCTTATTTCCATGATCTGTGTGAAGGCTATCTGGAGCTCCAGGATGAGGACGGTCTTTGGCATCAGATTCTGGACGAGAGGGATACCTACCAGGAGACATCTGCTGCAGCCATGTTCATCTGCGCCATGTCCAGAGGGATTCGTTATGGGCTGCTGCCGGAAGAACGGACGGCAGATTTTGCTGAATCTGTGTTCAGGGCCTGGAACGGTCTGGCGAAAAAGGCCATAGACAGGAAGGGAAATCTATACGGTGTCTGCCAGGGTTCAGGCTGGTCCTATGAACGGGAGTATTACAGAGCCCTGGAATGGAATTTCAACGATACTCATGGAATCGGTATCGTTATGCTGGCAGGCGTGGAGACAGACAGATTAAAACATTACCTCACAGAAGAGTGATTAGGAGGAAACTATGTGCAACTGGGAGCAGGCATGGCTTGCATATGAACCGATAGAAAATCAAAAAGATAAGAAGTATTTTGAATCTGTGTATACACAGCAGAACGGAGTGCTGGTTGAAAGCGCACTCAGAGAAATAAAGACAGCAGCCGAAAAACTGTTTTCTATCACAGTGAGAAGAGGAGAAAACAGAGAGGAAGCGGGGCTTATATTAGAGTTGAATCCGGCCCTGAATCTGGGAAAAGAAGGGTATCAGATCACAGAGGAAGAAGACAGGATCTATATACGCGCGGCAAAAGAAAACGGGCTTTTATACGGAACATTCCGCCTTCTTCTTATGGTATCCTCCGGAAAAGAGATCACCGGCGTTTCTATTCGGGAGATACCGTCGAATCCTGTAAGGATGCTGAATCAGTGGGACAACATAGATGGAAGCATTGAGCGGGGATACGCAGGAAGATCCTTTTTTTATGAAAACGGGAAAGTCTGTGTGACTGAGCGGATCAGAGATTATGCCAGACTGCTCTGCTCTGTTGGAATCAACGGAATTTCTATTAATAATGTGAATGTGCGTAACGGTGCAGAATGGCTTATCTCAGAGAGGCATTATAAAGAACTGGAGCAGATTTCCCATATTTTTGCACAGTACGGGATTTCCATGTATCTCTGCATTGATTTTGCAGCACCCATGACTCTGGGCGGGCTTTCCTGCGCAGACCCATTGAAGGAAGAAGTAAAAGACTGGTGGGAGAAAAAATGCGGCGAAATTTTCGGACGGCTTCCCAATATGGGAGGTTTTCTTGTAAAAGCGGATTCCGAAGGACGTCCCGGACCCTTTGCCTACGGGAGGAACCATGCAGACGGTGCCAATATGCTGGCCCGCGCGGTTAAACCGTACGGAGGGACCATCATATGGAGATGTTTTGTGTACAACTGCCAGCAGGACTGGCGTGACCGCAGGACAGACCGGGCATGTGCCGGATACGACAACTTCATGCCTCTGGACGGAAAATTCGATGATAATGTCATTCTCCAGATTAAAAACGGACCCATTGATTTCCAGGTGAGAGAACCTGTCCATCCTCTTTTCGGGGGTCTGCAGCATACAAACCAGATGCTGGAAGTTCAGATCGCCCAGGAGTACACAGGACAGCAGATCGATGTGTGTTATCTGGTTCCTATGTGGAAAGAAGTGCTGGATTTCTCCACGGGATGTGGAAAACCGGAGGACACAGTGGCGGATATCATTTCCGGCAGGACATTCGGACAGCAAAGATGCGGTATGGCAGCAGTAGCCAACACAGGAAGGGATGCCAACTGGACAGGCCATGACCTGGCAGGCGCCAATCTGTACGGATTCGGACGTCTGGCCTTTGATCCGCGGCTATCCGCAGAGGAGATCGCCAGCGAGTGGATTTCCCTGCAGATCAGCAGAGACAGCGACGTGAACAGGAGTATTTCAGATATCCTTCTTCGTTCCAGAGAGGTTTATGAAAAATACACTGCGCCTCTTGGAATCGGTTTTATGGTGAACCCCGCACATCATTACGGTCCCAATCCCGAGGGATACGAATATTCCAAATGGGGTACCTACCACAGAGCCGACCACCTGGCAGTGGGCGTTGACAGAAGCGCAGGGGGGACCGGATACAGCGAACAGTATTTTGAGAAAAATGCTGCCCTGTTCAGAGAAAAGGGAACCTGCCCGGAAAATTTGCTTTTGTTTTTCCACCGTGTTCCCTACACATACCGGCTGCATTCCGGAAAGACATTGATACAGCACATTTATGACAGTCATTTTGAGGGACACGAACAGGTCCTGCAGATGCAGAAAGACTGGGAACTTTTGGAGGGCAGAATCCCGCAGCACATTTTCTTAAGAGTTAAGGAACGGTTCACGCGCCAGGCTGAAAACAGCCGGGAATGGTGCGATGTGATCAACAGCTTCTTCTACAGAAAATCCATGATTCCCGACGAACAGGGAAGAGAAATCTTCTGATATATGCAAATCCTTTTGCCGGATAACAGAAATGTTTCCGGCAGAAGGATTTTTTTATTTATCTTGTGTACAGAGGATTGGGAGCTGCCAGCGTGATAAGGAGCAGAATGTTCCATATCTGTATATTGCAAAGCGTGCTTCCGGGCCCGGAGTGAACAGCAGATGCAGACAAGCTTTGGCCTATGTTTTAGGAAGTCAGATGTACAAAGTAGATGGAATGGGGTATAATAGGTAGAAAGCCAAAATCAAAAAATAGTGAAAAATTTGCGGAATCAGGCATCATAAAGGAGATAAAAATGCTTACATCATTAATTATAGGAATCATATCAGGCTGGATAGCCGGAAGAATCATGGGCGTAAAAAAGGGAGGCTTCATAAAAACCATCGCAATTGGAATTGCAGGCTCCTTTGTCGGCGGAGGAATCATGTCGTTAGTGGGATTTTATGCGTACGGTTTTCTTGCCAATATTATGGTATCTGTTTTGGGGGCGTGCATTTTCTTATACATTGCGAAGAAGATTTTTAAATAGTGGAAAGGTTGAGCTGACATCTGTGAAAACGCTTGAAAAACATAGTTAAATGAGGAGAAATCTGGATAAGCCTGTAGTTCGACCCGGTTGGGTGTGGATTACAGGCTTTTTAAGATTAATATCTTATTTTCTGTTATCCATATTTCCTTCAACGATACTAGAAGAAGATGTAGTTCCTATGAACAGTATATAGAGCAGATTCAAAATCGTCTGGTTCGTGATTTGGTAAAAGAGTATCCGGGAGTGGAACTATATGATGAGACAGAAGTGATAGATATTCTCAGCTATATTAATTCTGAGAATCCCTTGACACGTTTTATCTTTGTATTGGACGAATGGGATTTTATTTTTCATCAGGATTTTGTGACCTAGAGGATAAAAAGAACTATCTCTGGGATATGTCTACCGCTTGGCGAAAGAATCCAATCGAATGCTGCAGGCAACGCTTGAGGGGGATATGAAAACCATGACAGAGATTCTTATCGTATAGAACGGGAAGATAAGGCAGGAAAAGGATATGTTGGCTTCATATTTTATCCCGAAACAGACAGGAATGCTATGCGCATTTCGTTTTCAAGGGAAAATAGGGGAAGAGTCCAGATATCCAAGAGAGTTTCTGGCTGTAGGAATCAGTTATAACGTAAACGCACCATGGTGGGTGCGCAGAATTCTTACTAAACTTTTGAGACAATAGACTTACCAAGTATGAAAAGTTGAGGCTTAACTTTTTATACCACTATAGTATTGGAGGTTAGTCTATGAAATCAGTAACATCATCAGTCGCCAGAAACTATGGCCTGCAAGAGTGGGCAACTCAGATTTGAGAATGCCAAAACAGACTTCCTGGAACATCTGTAAAAGAATGGTGTGGGCAGCACGATTTAAACGTAGCGAATTATTACTATCGTCTTCGTGAAGTACGTAAGGCATGTCTGCAAAATATTCCAGCAAAACCAATGACACAAAATATTATTCCAGTTCCTTCAAACCTGATTACCAGCAGTGCGAATCGTGCTGTTGAAATCACTGTCGGAAGGATTCGGAGTTTCTGATGCAACATCACCAGAACTTCTGAAGATGGTATAGCAGGTGGCTGCGGATGTTAAATGATGCTGTTTGTTTTAAAAATGTTTATATCGTAACCGGATATACAGATTTACGCTTTGGAATTGATTCCTTGGCAGCATTAATAAAATCAAAGTCAGGGAAGGAACCATTTGTTCCGGACACGTTGTATTTGTTCTGTGGCAGACGAACGGATCGCATCAAAGGATTGGTTTGGGAATCTGACGGTTATCTGCTTTTATACAAAAGATTGGAACAAGGAAACTTCCAATGGCCACGATCTGAATCAGAAGTTCATAATCTCTCTCAGCAACAGTTTCACTGGTTAATGGAAGGTCTTACAGTTGCCCCCAAAAAGGTTGTCAAACAAGTAGAACCACCAGACCGTGAGACAGTAGACAAAGTTGAGAAGATGAAAGTCTGCACATGCCTGAACCCACTGCATACCTGCCTTGCTATTTACGGATGCCTGTTCGGATATGAGAAAATTTCCGATGGCGAGAAATTCCAGAAATGGGAAGAGACACTGGAGATGGCAATCGGAATACATTACGGAGTGAAAAGAGATAACAACCGCCGCGTATTCAATGAATTGGGACCGGATGCAGGAATTGACTGTATCAATAACTTTGCCCCATCCTCTGAGAGGGCAGATTACCTGAATGCACTGGCAGAGACAGATGAACTTCCAAAGACAATTCAGTATTCCCTGAACCCGAATGATAACGCATCAATCGGAACGATCATCGGATGTTTCCAGGATTCATCTAACATCGGTAAAATCCAGCAGGGAAGCGGATGGTGGTTCAATGACAACAAGACAGGTATGACTGAGCAGATGACTTCTCTGGCAAACTTAGGACTGCTCGGAAACTTCATCGGTATGCTGACAGCGGAGGAACGTGCTGCATATATGGAAGATATTGAAAAAGTTGTAAATGCAATCCATGAGTTATATCATCCACAGAAAATTAACTACGGTGCGTACGGAGATACCGGACATCATCTGCATTTTCATCTTGTTCCGAAATACAAGGATGAGTATGAGTGGGGTGGTGTATTTGTCATGAACCCGGGAGAAAATTCTTGTCTGATGAGGAATATGTGGAGATGGCAGGAGAGATCCGTGATGCTTTAAAGTGTGGAAAAGAAGATTAATTAAAATAGAAAATACAATATGAAAAGCAGGAACACAGCAAAGTGAGACAGCACGATGCTGTGTTCCTGCTTTTCATAGAAGTCATAAAGAATGGAGGTCTTTTTATGCAGAATGATTACGATATTTTAAAGGAGAAATTCCCACATATTTTTTAAAAATACGTTCGAAATAAGTAATCGTATCAAATCCGCAGGCATCTGCAATCTGGGTGATATTGCATCTATTTGCGCCGGGATGTTTGAGCATAGAACAAGCACGCTTGATTCTCTGAATATTGGTGTATTCACTGACAGTATACCCGGTTACTTCCTTAAAAATTCGACTGAGATAGCACTTATTAACGAAGAATTGTTCGGAAAGTTGGCTCAAACAAATAGTTTCATTGTAATGTGTATTAATATAGTCGGAGACACTTTTGATTAGTTGATGTTTGGGCGAGTTGCATAATAAGGATGATGCTGTGTCAGGCAACAGTTTCTGATAATGCTGACAGATTACAAAAAGCTGAAGTAAAAGCCCGTTTATCATGAGTGTGTAGTTGGTTTTTCGGTTGAGAAGTTCCGTGTGAATGGAAAACAGTAACTGTTCAATTGTACGTCGTCCATCTGTGTCGAACGTTAAAAGAGTGCAGTCTGATTGAAAAAAATCAGGCATTGTAGACGTCAATAGTGTTTTCAGTAACGGTTCAAAAACAATCGGGTCAAGATTTAACAGAATACGATCGTGATGAGTATTGCCGGAATGTGCTGTTTTATGAATGCACCCTCGGTTTAAGAAGACGAGAGTTCCTTTGTGCAGATGATAGGTCTGAGTTTCTATAAAATAATAACGTTCCCCTTCAAGAAGATAGTATATCTCATAGGAATTGCTGTGAACATGACGATAAGGCATTGTAAAAGGTTCGTTTCTCTGTATACGCTCTATGAAAAGTCCGTTCATACTATCTTTAAAAATTGTCCGTTCCATGTAAAATCTCCTTAAAAGTAAATATAGTTCGAAAAAGATGAAAAAAGAAAAATTAGTATAAGAATATTATATAATATTTCACTATAATGTCTAGTATAGTAATGAAAAAAGATATAAATGCAGAAAGGTGATGTGAAATGATTTACGGAGAACAGAAAGTAAAAGACCTACAGATTGCTTATATAGGAGGTGGTTCCAGAGGATGGGCCTGGACGTTCATGACAGATTTGGCATTGGAAGAGTCAATGAGCGGAACAATACGTCTCTATGATTTGGATTTTGAAGCTGCAAAAGCAAATGAAATAATCGGCAATAGAATAAGTGAGCGGGAAGAAGCTGTCGGAAAGTGGAGTTATATCACTTGCAATACATTAAGAGAAGCATTAGCAGGAGCAGATTTTGTTGTAATCTCTATTCTTCCGGGTACATTTGATGAGATGGAAAGTGATGTGCATATGCCGGAAAGACTTGGCATTTATCAATCAGTAGGAGACACGGCAGGACCAGGAGGAATGATACGTGCGCTTCGGACAATTCCGATGTTTGTTGAAATTGCAGAAGGCGTAAGAGAATATGCACCAGAGGCGTGGATAATCAACTATACAAATCCGATGTCGCTTTGCGTGAAAACGTTGTATCATACATTCCCAGAAATTAAAGCTTTTGGTTGTTGCCATGAAGTATTTGGGACACAGAAAATTCTAAAGGGAATTTTGGAAGATACGCAGAATCTGCAGAATATTGAGCGCAGGGACATTCATGTGAATGTGTTGGGGATTAATCATTTTACGTGGTTCGATGAGGCGTCTTACAAGGGAATAGATTTATTCCCGGTTTATAAAAAATATATAGAAGAACATTTTGCGGAAGGTTATTATGAACATGATACAAACTGGGCAAATACATGTTTTGCATGTAATCATCGTGTCAAATTTGATTTGTTTAGAAAATACGGTTTGATCGCAGCAGCCGGCAATCGTCATCTGGCGGAATTCATGCCGGGAAATGAGTATCTTAATAATCCACAGACAGTAGATGAGTGGGGCTTTGCTCTTACATCTGTAGCATGGAGAAAAAATGATTTAAAGAACAGAATGGAAAAGAGCAGAAGACTGGCATCGGGAGAAGAAGAGGTTAAATTAAAACCGACAGGTGAGGAAGGAATTCTTCTGATAAAGGCACTCTGTGGTTTGGAACGTATAATCAGCAATGTAAATATTCCAAACACAGCGGCTCAGATAAGCAATCTTCCTAAAGATGCAATCGTAGAAACAAATGCTGTATTTGAGTATGGTCATGTGCGTCCTATTGCCGCAGGAAAAGTACCGGATCAAGTAAGAAAGCTGATCATGCCACATATTGAAAACCATGAGACAATCCTACAGGCAGCATTGAATTGCGATAAAGATGCAGTTGTGAAAGCTTTTATGAATGATCCGATTGTAAAGGGGAAAAATTGCAGCGAGAGAGAGATACGCATGCTGGTGAGTGATATGATCTCTGCAACAGATAAATATCTTCCAAAAGGGTGGAAGAATGATGAAAAAAATAAGAGATAAATTTATGAATCTGCCGATACGAACTGCATTAACAATTATGTTGTTCCCTTTTTTCCTTTTCCTGATA
Organism: Blautia sp. JLR.GB0024; assembly: GCF_037000545.1. Lineage (NCBI taxonomy): Bacteria > Bacillati > Bacillota > Clostridia > Lachnospirales > Lachnospiraceae > Blautia > Blautia sp. JLR.GB0024. Next base: position 792,472 of record NZ_JBANBF010000002.1, read on the forward strand.
TTTTGCTGTTTTGTGTTTTATTTTTCCGGAATTCATCATTATTCAGGACTTGTAAAAGAGAATGCGCAAACGATTGTGCACCAAAGCAGAGACTCCCTGAACCGGGAAATTGAAAATATACAGGAAATGGCAGAAGGAATTTTGTCTGCACGGGCATTCTACAATATGGATTACAACCTTGAGAATGGAAATAATCCGATAACTCCGGTTGAGTATCTGCAGCTAGATACAAGTGTTACACAATTTGTACGTCACTATTCAGTTTATATGGACTTCGGTGGAATATATTTGTCTGATAATTCCATATATTACTGGCTTTCCAATCAGGAGAGTGATGACTCGGGTATGTTGAGAAATGTTGATTATACGCAATATTTGTCAGAAAATACTTTAGAGTGGATTCAATTGGATGAGCTGTTGCCTGAGGAAATGTCAGAGGGAAAAACTTGTCATTTTGCTATTATTAAGACTGTTGGAGATGAAGAAAGTAAAGTGAGCGGATTTGGAATCATGGGAATTCGGGATGATGTGTTTCTTAATCAAATACAGAATAGCAGATTGACATTCAGTAGCAGTATGGCCTTTATAAGACGGGATGGAGAAATCATTACACCGGATTCCGAAAATAATACATTGGATAATCTGACAGAGTCCGACAGAAAAAATATAGAGGTAAAAATGAAGGAAGTTCGGGGAGAGGAGGTGCTCTCTTTTGAAACGGGAGATTATTATGTGGTATATACACCGATTGTAATTAAGGATATAGGAATACTTGCAGTGATACCGACAAAGGAATTATATATGAGCTTGAATGATTTTACGCATATTTTTTTATTTACCATATTGGCGGCGGTATTCATTTTTATTGTGCTTTATTTTGTAATACCAAATTATTTTTCCACCCCTGTTATGAAATTGCTTGGGCAGATGAGACAAATAAACGGACCAAATGATGCAGGGATGATTGGTGTGGATGGCTATCGGGAAATCAATCAGATCGGTACAGGAATCAATGAGATGATAGGTCGAATCCATGCGTTAACAGAATCTATTCAGCATGAAATGACTGCAAAACAGGCAACTCAATTACAGTATCTATTTGCACAGATTAATCCTCATTTTTTGTATAACACTCTGGATTGTATCAGGGAATTATGTGTGTGCAGAGAAAATGAGAAGGCTGCTGAGATGATAGATCAGCTTGCGGCATTTTACAGAATCGGAGTAAGTAAAGGAAAATCCTATATTACCATAGAGGATGAATTACGCCATATTACTTCTTATTTATCGATTTTGCAGACGAGATTTGAAGATTTTCAGTTCCGGGTTGAAGTTCCGGAAGAGTTGAAGTACTGCTATACATTGAGAATGATTTTGCAGCCAATTGTGGAAAACGCTGTGTACCATGGAATACGTCCGTATAAAACAGACGGGATTGTTGAGATTATAGTCAGAAAAGAGGAAGAGTTAATTGCGTTTCATGTAAAAGATGATGGAGGTGGAATCGCAGAGGATGTTCTGGAGGGAATCTGTAAGTCGTTGGACGAGCCAATATGTGAATATACAGAAAAATCTTATGGTGTGTACGGAATAAAAAATGTTCAGGACAGAATTCAGCTTGCATATGGAAAACAATATAAAATTCAAATAGAAACAGAACCGGATTGTGGTACGGAAATTATAGTGTCAATACCTTACAAGGAGAAATAGAAGTGACAAAGATTGTATTTGTAGATGATGATGCAATTATAAGGAGAGGAATTACAACAAAGATAGATTGGAAAGAAAATGGCTGGGACTTGATATATACTGCGAGAGATGCGATGGAAGCTCTGGACTTTATCAAGGAAAATATGCCTGACATTATTATTACAGACATCAAAATGCCGGGAATGAACGGAATCGAGATGGCAGAGATTGCAAGAGATTATTATCCGTATCTTAAGTTCATTTTTATTTCAGGGTATAAGGAATTTGAATATGCTCAACAGGTGCTTAAACTGAATGCTGTGGATTACCTGACAAAACCTCTCGATAAGAATGAATTGATTGAAGTAGTGAAAAAAGCAGAAAATTTGTATCGACAGGAGCGGAAAACAGAACATATACTTAAGGAAGAGTACCCGCAGATTAAACGGAACTATATATCGAAATTAATGAGAGAGAATTTTCAGCATTTGGACGATGATTTTTTCAAAATATTTGATATTAATCTTTCCAGTGGCCTTGGAATGGTTGCTTTTATCAATTTTCATTATAATGAAATGATTCCGGTAGATGAGGCTAAAGAGAAAATAGAAAAATATTGTGATTTTTTGACAAATGCATTCAAAGGAAGTTTCTTTTTTTGCATGGATAACTTGCAGATTTTTATGATCTATACAGAGAAAGAGAGCAAACAAGTATCTATAATGTATGAAAATCTTGGAAATATGGAATTTATGTTTCGGCAGTTTGCAAAGGGGCAGTTAGAGTCGGAAAGCGTAGAGTTCTTTTATGGAAGCGTGATGCATTCTTTTTATGAGTTATATCAATCCTATCAGAATGCACTGCAGAAAATTAATTCAAATGTAGATGATCTGCTCATTGCGGTGCGTCATTATATAGAAGAACATTTTGGAGACGAGGAGCTTACACTTGTTCAGATAGCGGAGCATTTTGGGATTAATCATTGTTATCTGACCAGCGCATTTAAGAAAAAATTCAATATTAATCTGTATGATTATATTATCAAGGTACGGATGGAAAATGCTGCAAGGCTCATTAAAAACACAGATTTAAAAAATTATGAAATTGCAGAAGCAACCGGATATAAAAATCCACAGTATTTCAGCTTAAGCTTTAAAAAATATTATAATTGCACAGTTACACAATATCGAACGGCGCATAGAAACGCATAAATGAGGGAAGGAATTCACGGTAGGATTCCTTCCCTCATTTATGCAAAGATATAAAGTAAAGATATTATAAATTTTTCCCAAAGTTATTGAATTTACTATCTCTGAAAATCATGGTTAAATACACATAAAGGATGAAATATAAAGAAAGAAGGGAAAAAATGATGAAAAAGAGGAATCCGAGTTCACCTGCTCTTGGGAAGAAGAAAACTGAGTGGGCTCCATATTTATTGATATCACCGGCAGTGATTTTGATTGTTGGTGTTATGCTGTATCCGCTTTGCAAGACATTTTATCTTGCGTTTCAAAATTACAATCCGGCAATGCCATTTGCAAATGGATTCTGTGGATTTGACAATTTCATAAAAATATTTACGACCGGTGAATTTTATTCCGCACTTGTTGTGTCGTTGAAGTGGGTTGTTGCAGAAGTTATTTTACAGGTGGTATTCGGAATGATCGTAGCCTTGATTTTGAATCAAAAATTCCGTGGAAGAGGATTCTTTCGTGCGCTGGTATTTGTACCATGGGCAATGTCAGGGGTACTGACTGCGGTATTGTTTAGCTTGATTTACAATCAGAACTATGGAGTACTGAATGATTTGCTTACAAAGATTGGTTTGATTAGTGAAAATGTTGCATGGCTCGCAAGTACAAAGGTGATTTTGGGTGCGGTAGTCGTCGCTGAACTTTGGAGAGGAATTCCATTTTTTGCAATCAGTCTTCTTGCTGGAATGCAGGGACTGTCACAAGATGTTTATGAAGCTGCAAGAGTTGATGGTGCAAACAAAATTAAGACATTTATATATGTGACGCTTCCACTTTTGAAAGATACGATTGTTCTTACTACGTTGTTGCGTACAATTTGGGAGTTTAACAGTGTAGACTTGATTTATAGTTTGACAGGAGGAGGTCCGGTTGGAAAAACAACAACACTTAGTATGTTAATTGCAAATCAGGCCTTGACCACAAATAATTATGGATACGGATCTGCAATTTCCGTAGTCAGCTTCTTTATCCTGGCAATTATTGCGGTTATTTATATGAAGGCATCAGGGTTTGGGAAGGGAAGTGAAGAATAATGCGCGAGAAAAAAAGAGATATTATTTTTTTAAGATGGATTCCATTGCTTTTCATATGCAGTTATGTGGTATTTCCGATTTATTGGGCAATTAACACCGCTTTTAAAAATGAGGGTGAGATTTTAGGAAAAAATATTACATACCTTCCGAAAAATCCGACACTGGCTAATTTTATTGATGCATGGACAAATGTAGGGTTTGATAAGTACTTCTTCAACAGTTTGAAGGTAAGTACAATATCTGTCCTTTTTATCGTGATGATATCAGTTATGGCAGGATATGCATTGAGCCGATATAAATTTCGGTTTAAAGGTGCATTTCTTGGGTTGCTGCTTGCAGTACAGTTTATTCCAGGAGCAGTATTGATGGTTCCGTTGTTTAATATTTTCAATCATGTGCATTTAGTGGGAACACATATTGCGTTAGTGATTGTAAATGTCACATTTCAGACCCCGTTTTGCTGTGTGTTGATGAGAGGGTTTGTGGAAGGAATACCGTTTGCATTAGAAGAAGCGGCGATGATTGACGGATGCAGCAGAGTGAAGGGAGTATTTAAAGTGGTACTTCCAATGCTGATTCCGGGAATAGTGACTGTTGCGGCTTTTGCTTTAATCGGCTGCTGGAACGAGTTCTTGTTTGCGATGATGTTCTTGAATGATCCGGTGAAGTATACTGTTCCGATTGGATTGAAGATGATGCAGGGAGAATATGGTATTCATTATGGTGCGATGGCAGCAGGTGCAATTGTTGCGATGGTAATTCCCGTTGCATTATTTGCATATTTACAGAAATATCTCGTCAGCGGATTAAGTTCCGGTGCGGTAAAAGGTTAATCCCGGTTACGGATAACATATAAAAAAATGGAGGTAAAAAAGGATGAAAAAGAAAGTAGTAGCAGTGTTAATGACGTGTGCGATGGCAGTAACCATGATGGCAGGCTGTGGTGGAGGAGATACTGCAAAAGAGCAGGGGAGTGCGGAAACATCCACAGATAAGGACGAAAAAGTGGAGATTACATTCTGGGATAATTATGCAACTCCACAGAGTACAGAAAGATTTAAGGATCTCATCGCAAAATTCGAAAGTGAGAATCCGAATATTACAGTAAAACATGTACCGCTTCCGTCAGACCAGGCAAAATCAAAATATGATGTAGCAATCCAGTCAGGTTCTACTCCGGACTGTGGCGTTATCTATCAGTATTGGATGAATGACTTTATTATTCAGGATGCATTAGAGCCATTGGATAATTATGTTGCAGAATGGGAAAATTATGATCAAATGCTCGAGACATTCCAGAAAAGTATTAAAGATACAGCTCCGGATGGAAAACTTTACGGTCTGGCACAATCTGTTGTTCCGCCGACACTGTGGTACAACACAGAATTATTCGAAAAGGCAGGATTGGAAGCGCCTACAACATGGGATGAAGTATTTGAAGATACGAAAAAGCTGACAGATAAAGAAAACGGAGTATACGGATTTTCTATCCGAGGAGGTGCAGGTAGTTCACAGCAGTTAGAGCAGATGTTGTATCAGTATTCAGGTATTACAGAGATGTTTGACGAAGACGGAAATTCTACTATCAATGATCCTTTACATGTAAAATTCCTGGAAGAGTTTGCTTCTCTTTATAATGAATATACTCCGGAAAGCGATATTACAAATGCAAGTACAGAGATGATTTCTGCATTTGATTCAGGTTCTGCAGCAATGATTTTCCACAATATAGCTTCCTATGCAATGCACAAAGAGACACTTGGAGACAACAAAGTTGGAGCAATTGTTAATTTGAAGTCCAAAGATGGAGACAGCGTACTTGTTTCTAACGGAGTTGTAACGTTGTCGGTATTTAAAAATTCGGAGCATCCGGATGAAGCATTCAAATTTATCAGCTTCCTCAGTGAACATGAAAATAACAGTTATTACTGTGAAAAATTTGGCTCTCTTCCATGTAATAAAGTTGCAATGGAAGATGAGTGGGTAAAAGAATCTAAACCTGTACAGGCGGCAGCAGATACACTTTTAAATCAGGAAACGAAGATTGCTACACTTCCGGTAAATGTTACAGGATACTTTGATCTGCACTCCAACACACTGGCAAAAGATTTCCAGAATGTTCTTCTTGGAAATGAAACAGCTCAGCAGTATCTGGATAAATGGGCAGATCAGATGACTGCACTGAAAAAACAGTACGATGAGAATGTTGTGAACAAATAAGATTACGCTTGTGAATTGTCAAAAGAAACACGCCCTTATAAGGCGTGTTTCTTTTAAAATAAAAATACTATTATAGTCAGAAAAAATCTGGTTAGATGAGTAGAGGAGGAAAGATAATGACAGATTGGCTGAAAACAGAATTTGAAAATCCCAAGGTACAATATCGTGTGAAACCATTTTGGTTCTGGAATGGGGATATTACGGAAGAAGGTATTGAGAAGCAAATCAGAGAAATGCATGAAAAAGGTGTAGGTGGATTTTATCTTTCTGCTCGTCAGGGACAGGCAGTGCCGTATTTATCACAAAAGTGGTTTTCGCTTGTAAAATATGCCTGTGAGTGTGCAAAAGCATATGGAATGGAAGCATGGCTGTATGATGAATATCCATATCCAAGTGGAATGGGAGGCGGAGAAGTACTGCGTCGGCATCCAGAGGCAGAACATAAAGTATTAAGTCACGTCCGGATTGAAGCTGAAGGTGGTACAGAGTTATCCCATGAGCTGGAAAATGGAATCATATTATATGCAAAAGCATTTCTTGTTCAGGGGAATGGAAGTATAGATAGGGAATCGGTAATTGATGTCAGAGATAACATCGGTATTCTTCAAACAGAGCAAATATATCAGATTACCGGGCTTACGATGTACAATAATAAGCGTTTCTTTTCATATGGACCACAGAACATTCTTAATGTTACGTTGCCGGAAGGTAAATGGATTGTTGAAATTTATTACGAAAAACCAATGGGGGATTTCAAATTTTACGGTGGATACATTGATCCATGCCATGAAGATGCGGTGAAAACTTTCCTGGATACAACACATGAAGCTTATAAAAAAGCTTTGACAGGGGAAGATGAACAAAAATCTAATCTGTCAGATTATGCGAAAGGTATCTTTTCGGATGAAGTCGGTATGCTTAGCCCGGTGCCATGGTCAGATCGGGTTCCGGAGGCATTTGAACGGATAAAGGGGTATTCCATTCTGGAAAATATGCCTGGAATATACGATGCCTCATGGCCAAATTCGTATAGGATACGCTATGATCTTTATGATGTGGTAAATCAGATTTTTGTGGAAAGCTATCATAAACAGGTATCAGATTGGTGTGAACAGGAAGGAATACAATATTGTACAGAAGTTCCGTTTATGCGATTGTCAACGCAGCGATATAGTCATATTCCGGGAGGGGATACAGGTCATGAAAAAGCGGGAAGAGAATTGGAATGGATTTATGATAAGTATCTTTGTGCGTTTCGATACAGCGCAAATGCAGTAGCATCTCTTGCAAGGCAGCTGGGAAGAAAACAGTGTCTGATAGAGAGTTTTCACAGTGTGGGCTGGACTATGACGCTTCAAGATGCGAAATGGATGTTGGATCGTCTTGCAGCAAGTGGAATTAACCAGTATGTATTTCATGCCTTCTATTACACAATAGAATCCATTAACAAACATGACGCACCTCCTTCACAGTTTTATCAGAATCCGTATTGGAAGCATTATCGCAAACTGGCTGATTATGCAGCGCGCTTAAGTGTTTATGTTACAGAAACGCGAGAAACAACGGAAATTGCAGTATTAGACCCGGTACCGAGTTTGTGGGCTCTTTTAGGAAATCCGTTTCACGGATTCCCATATGAAGGGGAAGACAAAGAGGAAAAAGAAAAATGTGAACAGTTAAGAAACAATTGGATGTATACAACAAAAACATTACTTTTGAATCAATTGCAGTATAATCACCTGGATTCTGAAATGCTTCCGGAGTTTACGGTAGAGAACGGCCGACTGAAACATGGTGATGCATCTTATAAGATTGTAATTATTCCTCCGTCTTTGTTTTATGAACACAGCGCTTATTTGAAACTTAAGGAATTTGCAGAAGCGGGAGGAAATATGGTTTTCTTGGGGAATCTTCCGTACTTGTCTATGGATATACACGAGACAGATTGCGAAGCAGAGGAAAAATGGAACTGGCTTTTAGAGGAATATCCTTCACAGGTTACATTTATGAAAGCAGAAGGGCGGTTTGAAAATGCAGACATAGAGAATGCATTCATCGAAAAAATAAAACAATTGGCAGATGAACCGGTGGATATATTGTTTGCAGAAGAAACACAACGAAAGAATTTTATCACGTCAATTCGAAAGAATGAGGATGGAACTCTGTTCCTTTCGCTTGTGAATCAAGGTAAACGTCCAGCGGATGTCATTTTGTACAACAGAAGAAGTTCAAACTATAAAATGGAACAGATTAAAATGGAAGATGGCACATGTATCGCCTCAGGATGTCTTCAAAATAAAAAGAAGCTGAAGTTTGCACCATTGGAAAGTAAATATTTCCGGCTTACTAAAGAAGTGACTTTGGAACAAAAAGATAATACCAACGGAAAAGAGAGGAATCTGATAATTTCCACGAAAGAACCATTTAGTGTTAGAGTTCACGGAAGTAATGTGTTCCGACTTGCAAAATGGAAAATCTCAAGAGATAGAAAACAGTGGTTTGCGACAGAACCTATGACTTTGATTGAACAGGCTGCAGCATTCCCTTTGCTTGAAAAAGAAGATTATATTTACCAAAGTACATTTGGAACGCCTAAGCATGTGAAGATGAAATTTCCGATTTCTGTTGCTTACAGAACAGAATTTGAAGCAGAAAGCAAACCGAAATCTGCGGAAATAATGCTGGATAGGAGGGCGATTACAGGCACATATAAGATAAGAATAAATGAAACGGAAGTGAATCGGGATGTGTTTCAATATCGTTTTATTAATGATGAGCATAATCTTGTGGCGGATATTTCTAATTTGTTAAAAGAAGGAAACAATACAGTCGAAATAGAAGTTGAAGCAGAGCGCGAATCAGATGGATTAAAGGATCCGATTTATCTGTTAGGAAATTTCGGGGTTTCGGACAATCATGTTCTGATACGACAACCGGAAAAGGCAGTATTTGACAGTCATTATATAAAAGGATTTCCGTATTACAGCGGAGATATGACATTTGAGAACGAGATGGTCTTTGATAAATGTGACGGTACGGTGAACGTATCATTTGATTTTTATGATACATGTATGGATTGTCTGGAACTAAAAATAAACGGAACATCTCTGGGCGTCCGGGCTTTTACACCATATCAATGGAAATGCCAGGCAGAATTATTAAAGCAGGGAAAAAATCATGTGGAGTTGATTCGTACAAATACGTTGGCAAATATGCTAGAGGGGACATATTTTGACTATGATAAACATGAACTTGTGAATATTTGAACTCGGGATTTCATCAATCCGCGGTCTGTAAATTATTGTACAGATTGCAAGAACAGAGTTTTGTGAAGTTGAAGCAAAGGGGGCAGACCCCTTTGCTCTGGTTTGTACAACAGACGACCCAGTTGAATCACTGGAATAAGAAGATTGTAAAGGGAATTCCCTAACGGATCTATTTTGATTTTAGGAAGTTCAGGGTACGGAAAAACATATTTTTGCTGCAGAAAACTGGAAGAAATATGAGAAAGTGGGAAAAATACTTATATTTTGGACGTTTCCGGGAACTATACAGAAGATCAACTACGTTTAAATGAATTCAAATACCCGGATATGGTTCAAATGCTCTCTGTTCGGAATGCCCCTATTTACTGGCTCTTTCCATGTGATAGTCAAGAAAAATTTTCAGAAAGTCTGACAGACTTTCTGGTTGAAGCTTTAAAACTTCAAAGTTTAGGCAAGAGGATATGTTGGCGGAAGTGGATCTTGACAGCCTGCAATATATCATGGGACATGAAGAGTACAAGATGATATCCAGGATTTATGACAATGTGACCCAGGAAAGAGTAAGGGAACAACTGAAAAAGCTTGATTCTAATAGGTTCAGAGTTGGTTGAATTTACCAATTATTTACCAGAAATCCGTTGGTAAATACGGAAAGTTATGTGGATTTATGAAGAAAACTAATTTTAAGAATCTTCAAAAACCCATGGAAATCAAGCCTTTAAAGGTTTATAATAATTCTCAGATAAAAAAATTCTTCGGGGCAGGTAGTTAATCCTACATCAGAGAAACCTAGTGTTTATGCGGGTTTCAGCGCTTATAGGAAGAATGAAATAAGCATTTTACCAATAATTTACCAAAAAAATTGAATTTTATAAGAGAGCTCTGAGAGAGCCTGTAATTCAGCTGGGTAGGCATGGATTACAGGCTTTTTTTAAAGTTCATTGTATCAGACAATAGTTTGGGCTATAATTATAAAATAACAAAGTAAATCTTGCAATATGCTGGAAGGAAGTGAAAAATGATGGGCATTTATTTAAACAGTAAAACGGCATATATTTTATATAAAGGGGAAACTCAAAACCCTTATTTTGTTGACAAATCACAGATGCTAGAAGAATTGTTCCCTCTGGTGAGCAGAGGAAACAGCCATATTTGTATTACAAGACCCCGGAGATTTGGAAAGACTGTTATGGCGAATATGATTGCCGCTTATTTCTCAAAGGGATGTGATGCGAATGATATCTTTCAGAATCTTGCGGTTGCGCAAAGTCCAGAGTATGATAAATACAGGAACAAGTTTTCTGTCATTCATATTTCATTCAATGACATCGGCGAGGAATGCATCTCCTATAAACAGTATATTGAACAGATTCGGGAGTGTTTGGTTCATGATTTGAAGAAGGAATACCCGGAGGCGGAGCTTTATGGAAAAACGGATGTGGCAGGGATTCTGAGGTATATCAATGCGGAGGAACCAACGGCCCGTTTTATTTTTGTATTGGATGAATGGGACTTTATTTTTCATCAGGATTTTGTGACCGAGAGGGATAAAAAGGCATATCTGCAATTTTTGAGGAATTTACTGAAGGACAGACCATATGTGCTTTTGGCTTATATGACGGGAATCCTTCCTATTGCGAAATATTCCAGTGGTTCAGAATTAAATATGTTTTTAGAATATACGATGGCTGCTGAAGAACAATATTCACAGTATTTTGGGTTTACAGAGGAAGAGGTGGACATCTTATTTCAAAAGTATTGCATGTACACAGAAGGCCCCCAAAATCTGACAAGAGAAGAACTAAAAAACTGGTATGATGGATATTATTCAAAATTCGGCAGGAGACTCTACAATCCACGTTCGGTAGTAACTTCACTGAAAAATAACAACCTTGGAAATTATTGGACCAGTTCCGGTCCCTACGATGAAATCTATTATTATATTGAAAATAATGTGGATGATGTAAGAGATGACCTGGCACTTATGGTATCCGGTGTGGCTGTTCCGGCAAAAATTAAGGAGTATGCTGCAACCTCCATGAATCTGCAGACGAGGGATGAAATTTTTTCTGCTATGGTGGTTTATGGTTTTCTGAGTTATGAGAATGGAAAAGTCAGTATACCCAATAAAGAATTAATGGAAAAATTCACAGATATGCTGCAGAAAGAACCATCTCTGGGATATGTCTACCGCCTGGCGAAAGAATCCGATCGAATGCTGCAGGCAACGCTTGAGGGGGATACAGAAACTATGACAGAGATTCTGGAACTGGTACACGATACAGAAACACCCCTCTTTCATTACAATCATGAGACGGAACTTATGGCAGTTGTCAATCTCGCCTATCTTTCAGCAAGAGATTCTTATCGGATAGAACGGGAAGATAAAGCGGGAAAAGGATATGTTGACTTTATCTTTTATCCGGAAACAGATAGGAATGCTGACTGTATCATTCTGGAATTAAAAGTCGGTTTTACACCAGAGGAAGCAATTAATCAGATTAAAGAAAAACAATATGCACTTCGTTTTCAGGGGAAAATAGGGGAACAGTCCAGATATTCAGGAGAGATTCTGGCTGTAGGAATCAGTTATAACAAGGAGACGAAAAAGCATTCCTGCAAAGTAGAGGTGCTGTCATAAGCCTCCTGTTATCAGAATGATAAATGAGCCTGTAGTTCAGCCGGATAGGCATGAATTACAGGCTTTTTTGGAGTACATAATATTAGACAATAGTTTGGGCAGCCTGCAATTTCATAATATGGATTATCCGGCATCTCTGTTTTGAGGTGCTTTTTGTATGCTTAAATACAAGAGGTATGAGAGAAAGGATTTTTATGAAAATGCCCCTTGCAGCACTGTTTTGACATGAATACTCTTAAAGTTTATGACATTGGGTGTAAACAGTAACCAATTAGTAAACTACAGGTAAGAAAGTAAAAACATGCACATAGAATATCTGACTGATTTAACACTATAATAAAACAAAAAGTGTGAGGAGGCGTGTGATGAAATATCTGTTTATCTACTTTATTGGCGAACAGGAAGATGGAGAACAGGTTTATTTTTCAGTCAGCAGCGATGGACTACATTGGGAAGATCTGAATCAGGGTAAACCTGTGCTGCGGTCTTGTGTTGGTGAGAAAGGTATCCGGGATCCGTTTGTGGTCCGGGATCCGGAGAATGACAGATTCTATATGATGGCCACAGACCTCAGGATTGGAGCAGGAAAGGGCTGGGAGGAAGCGCAGTACAGGGGAAGCAGGAATCTGATCATATGGGAATCTGAAAATCTTGCAGACTGGAGCGGTCCGAGAAGCTGTACGGTGGGGGTACCAGAAGCTGGATGCGTGTGGGCACCGGAGAGCGTATATGACCAGGATGAAAAAGCATTCTTTGTCTTCTGGGCATCTATGGTACAGCTTGTGGGAGAATCTGAGCCAAAGCAGAGGATTTATGGTTCCTATACCCGGGATTTCAGGAACTTTACAGAACCATTTATTTATCTGGAAACCGGAAACCATGTAATTGATATGAACATTGTCCGTGCCCAGGGATGGTATTATCGCTTTGTCAAGGATGAGACAACAAAAGGGATCAAAGCGGACCGGGTAAGGAAACTTTGCGGGGAAAGTGCACAATCCATCCACTCTGAGATTCTTGAAAAACTTCTTGGAGTGGAGGGCCCGGAGGCGTATGAACTGCCCGACGGTCGGTGGTGCCTGATCGCGGACCAGTTTGCCAGCGGCGGGGGGTATCTGCCGCTTGTGTGCAATGAGCTTGAAAAGGGCGATTTTGAAGTGCTTTCGCATCAGGAGTATGATTTGGGAAAACTAAAAAAACGGCATGGATGTATTCTGAAAATTACTAATGAAGAATATCTCAGGCTGAAAAACAGATATTAGGAGAAGGATAGACGGATGAAAAAGAATGGGAGAATCAGTCTGATAATATTTACAGTCTTGTGGATGTTCACACAGACGATCCCGGTCCTGGCTGAAGGAGGCCCCAGGATTCTGATGAAACAGTTGGGCGATCTGACAGAGGATAAAATGATGGAGGTTGTCTGTGCTGTTGAAAACGGGGATGGAATCACTAACGGCAAATTGCGTATTATGTATGATGCTCAATGGATGAAGCTGACAGATACAGGAGCTGATGAGGCGTTAGACGGTGCCTTATGTGAGGTAAATGATTGTCTGACAGGCAATAAACCGGAAGGGGAGATAGTGGTGGCATTTGCCTCGTCATCCAGTATCCGGGAGGAAGGAAGCCTTGTGAAACTGAATTTTAATCTGCCCAAGGGAATTCCTGACGAGGGGGCGCTGGAGGTGACAGTGGTCGCTGAGAAGATTGGTGGAGATGCAGGGACTGTGCAGGTCAATACAGAAAATCTGATAATCAGATCAGAGAAAGGCAATCCGGATGATCCGGACGGCGACAACAAAGACGATGATAATAAGAAAGACCCGGATGATGATAAGAAAGACGATCAGAATCAGGGGGATCATGATGGGCAGAGCGGTAATGGTTCAGGGAATGGTGATAAGAAAAACCAGGGAGGCAGTAAGAACCAGGGAAGCACCAGCAAAAAAAGTACATCCAGGCCCAAAGGAAATATCAAGACAGGAGATGAAACAAGAATCATACCATTTGTGTTGACAGGGGGCGCCGCTGCAGGCGTGTCTGTTTGGATGGTGAGAAGGAAGAAAAAGGAGGAGGCAGAAAAGTGAAACAGTTGAAAAAGAAAAGAATGCTGGCAATGACGCTGGCAACAGCTATGACAGCCCAGACCTTTGGCGGGGGCAGTCTGCCTGTAATGGCGGAGACAGTGGGTTCCTCACAAGACAGCTACGGAACTAATATGGACTTTGAAGCTGGTACAGAGGGCTGGACGACAGAAGGAGATGTGACGGTTGAGGAATCCAATGTCAGGCAGGGAAGCAAGTGTATCAGGATGGGAAAAGACTCTAAAATATCCCTGTTGGTGGGGGATATTCCCCAGGGAAGTTACACTCTGACAGCATGGGTCAGGGCGTTAAGAGCAGCAACAGCGCGGAGCTTGTGGTAAGGGGAACCGGAGCGCCGGATGCAGTTGCACTTGTGGATACATACCTGGACGGGGATAAAAGTGTATGGCAGCAGATGGCCCATCGAAATGTGCTGGTGTACAACGGTCAGGCCCAGATTGATATCAGTGCAGGAAATTCCACCGAGTTGTATATAGATCAGTTGGAACTCACTCTGGATTCGCAGGATGAAAACGGACTTTCCAATTGGGGATTCGAGGATGGACTTACAGGATGGTCATCTGCAGGCACGGCAGAGGTGGTCACTGACTCCGCTGATACGGGGAAACAGGCCATCCGTCTGGCAGCAGGAAGCCAGGTGGAACAGAAGGTGGCAGTTGAGCCGAATACGAAATATGCGTTGACGGTGCGGGCAAAGGTTGATAAACAGGATACTTTTGCAACTACAAAATATACGGATGAGATGGAACGTCCAATCGGTGAACTTGTGGATCGTACCTCACTTGGGGACAGGCTGAATCTGGGTGTAAAAGCTGCAGACGGCACGGTGCTCCGCCAGGTGCCGTCAGGGACAGAGGACTATTCACTTGTGACTCTGACTTTCACAACAGGAGCGAATGACAGTGAGGTGACAGTTTATGCGAATACCATCTGTGATGAGGCTTATAAGGAATCTGTTACAGTGTGGTCAGATTATGAGACACATTTGGCAGACGACTGGCAGGGAAACGGAGAGGATTTTGCCTATGTGGACAATTTTGATTTGTTTGCGTTCAAAGACCAGAATTACATACGGGGAGCAGATGTCTCTTTTCTGCCCCTGATTGAGGACAACGGAGGAAAATATTTTGCCAATGGAGTCCAGCAGGATTGTCTGAGAATCCTTTCCAATCATGGTGTCAATTCACTCATCAGCATGGTATTTGTACATGCAGGAAATAAAATCTATAACCCGGATGATGGGCTGAAGCAGATCTTCCAGGATTATAACATTGGACCTGACGGACAGCCATACCCGTACTTTATGCAGGAGGGTTACTTCGACAAAGAACATCTCGTGGCTGTGGGAAAACGAGGGGCGGATCTGGGGCTTAGCTATATGCCGGGCTTCCAGTACAGCGATGCGTGGATCAGCGCCGGAAAGGCAAATACGCCTCTGGAATGGCTGAATGTAGATTATGAGGGCAACTTAAGCAACTCTGATTTGGATCATATGAAAACCAATGTATACAATTATGTATATGACACACTGACAGCCATGAGAGACGGCGGTGTGGACATTATCGGTGTAAAACACGGAAATGAGCAGAACCAGGGAATCATCTGGCCGGTTGGAAAAGGCTCCAAGAGTAAAGGGCACGCAGAGCTTGTTGCAGCTTCCTATGAAGCTGCGGAGGATGTGCTGGGAGGAGTGCCCGGATTCATCCATACGAATAATGGATACAGCCCGGCAGATGCAAACAGTTTTTTCGGAAATCTGCTGGATATGGGAGCAAAGATGGATGGTGCGGCATTTTCTCTGTACGGCGGACGGGGAATAGATAATATCCTCAATATGGCATCTAACTCACTGACCAATGAGCGTTTGAAATACAGAGATTATGTGAATGTGGAGACAGGATTTTCCTTTACCAGGTACAGACCTACATGGAACGCGGAGGGGTCAGCCATGGGCCAATCCTCTTACTACAGGACAAGCGGAAATGGTCAGTATAACTGGCTGCTTGACTATATGCAGGCTCCCTTTGATATTCCCAATCCTCATAATCAGCTCAGAGGATTTTATTACTGGGAAACTGACTGGACACCCACGCCAGGGGCTGGAAGCAGTTATCATGAATCTGTCAGCGTAAGCGGCAGGACCATGTTCAACAACGGAGATACGGGCATCGTGGAGATGGGAAGCAGCCAGCCGGGAAAAGCCGGAGATATGATGGACAGCATGTATGCCTATCTGATGAGAGGCTGTGTGAAAGAAAAGGCGGCGTCAACCCTTTCTCCCCTGAGAGGATACGGAGAGTATACAGTGGAGGCTGGTCAGGTATCTGAAATCAGTCTGGAGCAAAGTGAGATTGATCTGATGCCGGGAGATACCCAGAGACTGAAAGTAAATCTGGCTCCTGCGGACAAGGTTCTGACAGACGGAGCGGTCAGCTATTCTACGTCTGACGCCTCGGTGGCTGAGGTCACAGAGAAGGGATTTGTCCGGGGCGTGGCGGCAGGCACAGCTACAGTTACCGCGGAGGTAAATGGACTGGCAGCATCTGTAAATGTGACAGTGGGAGAGCCAAAAGAAGCAGCCAAAGACGATCTGACTCTTAAATTGGGCAGAGATTCGACAATTGACAAAACGCCTGTAAGTGATGGAGAGGAGATAACTGTACAGGTCCTCTCTAAACTCCAGCTTGCCGCAAAACTGCCGGATGAGGTCACAGATAAAGTGGTCATCTACACATCATCAGACCCTGAAGTGGCATCCTTCTTCGGTGAGACATGGCAGACACCCAGGGGATATATGCGCCAGCAGTCAGATAAGACCGAGAATGTACAGCTAAATGTGAAGAAAAAAGGTACCACCACGATTACAGCAGCCACTCAGGACGGAAAGTCTTCCCTGAGTTTTACATTGAAAGCAGAGAAGGTGGATGCCGGCAAGATTACCCTGGATCAGACAGAAGTGACAATGAGCAATGGCAGAAAGCTGCAGCTTAAAGCGGCTCTGGAACCTGAAGATACCACACTTTCCAAAATTCTATGGGAGTCAGACAACCCGGAGACAGCAGCGGTGGATAAGAACGGCCTGGTGACTGCTGTAAGTGTAGGCGATGCAGAAATCAGGGCAGTATCTGATGACAACCCGGATGTTTCTGCTGTCTGCAAAGTACATGTGGTGCCGGTAATGGCAGAGGGAGTAGTGCTGGACAAAGAGACAGCCACACTTCAGATTGGGCATTCCAAGACACTGAAGGCACTTGTTATGCCTGAAGACACCTTTAACAAAAAGCTTACCTGGACTTCAGAAAACGAGTCTGTTGTGTCCGTAGATGAAAATGGTGTTATTACAGGTGAGCAGATTGGCGGTCCGGTCAAGGTTACAGTTACTACAGAAGACGGTGGATTCACTGCAGAGTGCCAGGTCACGGTACAGGAGGAAGCAGTCCCTGTTACAGGTGTCAGCCTGAATCAGGGGAGCTACCGTTTTGCATCTGATTATTTTTCGGACACCAAACCCTTAGAGGAGATTCCAACTGTCAGATTCAGCGCCTCCGTAGAGCCGGATATGGCTACAGAGGAAGATGTTGTCTGGAGCTCTGACACGCCAGAGGTGGCTGTGGTCAATGAATATGGAATCGTTACACCTGTGAGCAGCGGGGTGGCATCTATAACGGCAACAACTGTGGATGGAAACCATACTGCTTCTGCAATGGTCTATGTACCGGCAGTCAGCGAAAGCTTTGACAACAGGGAGACAGGCTCAGGCTGGGATATGACAGTTGGTTCTGTAGGCGGAGGCGCACTGGGTTCCGGTGTCAATGAGACGGATGACGGCAAGGTGCTTCAGATTGCCGGAGGCGGTTCTGGTGGAAGGAGTACACAGCACAGGTTCTCACCGGAGATCACAAGTGACAAGATAATCCTTGATTTTGAGTACAACGTAGGTACAAGCACAGCTTCCAACGGCAATTACCTGGCTGTCACAGACAGCAGCAATCATGTATATCTGGCGATTCAGACAAATAAGAATACAGAACTGGTTTACAGCGCCGGTGAAGAGCTTGTGAATAACCAGCCTTTAGTGAACGGCACTGTAATAGGACAGGGATTTGACAAAGAGAATACATGGTATCATATGGATATTGAACTTGATATGAAGGCAAACATGTCCCGGTTTACGGTCACAAGTCTGGATGATCCGTCTGTTACAGCTACACAGGAAGCTGCTTTCGGGGAGGGAATCCAGTACAACAATGATCTGGGGAGTATTCAGTTCATGGGAACCAGGAACAGGGATGCGGGAAATCCGGACTGGAATCCGGCTCTTGATAATTTCAATGTTTATGCTGCCGGAATATCTCCCAGGAGTGTGGTGGTGGATACAAAGTCTGTACGCCTGCTTCCTGTGAAAGACACACTGAAAATACAGCATCAGCTAAATGCCAAAGTGCTGCCGGAATCTGCAGACCAGGGAATCGTGTGGTCATCTTCTGACGAGACAGTGGCAACTGTGGACGAAAATGGATTGGTGAAAGCAGCTAAGATTTGCGATAACCTGAGTGACATTAAAAACGGAACCTGCGTCATCACGGCAGCCTCCACTGCAGATAAATCTATTCTGGCGGAAGTAGAGGTAGAAGTTACCAATACCCCGAACGCAGTTGAGCGTTGGAGTATCAGTGATGAAAAAGGAAATGAAATTCCCTTTGGCGATGAGGCCGATGCCATAAAACTTCAGACAGGAGATAAGAAAAAGCTGAATGTGATTGTCAGCGGCGGAGATGGCGAATCAGATATTGCCGGGATCAGCTGGACATCAGATGATGCAGATGTGGTCGCAGTAGATGCGGCAACGGGTGAGCTTCGTGCCAAAAAGGCGGGTACAGCAGCTCTGACTGTGGAAGTATCTTTCTATAGCGGAACTCCGCTGACACTGAAAGTAAACTGTCAGGTTGATGGTGAAGAACTAGCAGATACAGGAGCTCTGGAAGAGGCAGTCAAAGCAGGTGAAATGGCAATGGAGTATCCGGAGGACTGTTATACCGAGGAGAGCCTGAAAGCATACAAAGATGCCCTGAGTAAAGCAAGAGAGACTCTGGAGACTGCCCGGAGCGAGAGATGGCAGGCGGAGAAGCAGGGTGAGATAGACAAGATTACAGAGGATTTGGATCAGGCAGTTCAGGGGCTTGCCATAAGAGATAACATACCTGCAGAGAGTATTATACTTGGCGGAGGAGACAACCCGCTGTCCATTAACAAGAAAACAACCCTGAAAGCGGAACTTAAACCGGCTTATGCCACAGAGACGCTGACATGGACTTCGTCAGATCCCGAAGTTGCAGCGGTAGATGAAAGTGGTGTGGTCACCCCTCTCAGCGAAGGAACAGCAACAATCCGTGCAGAGGCATCAAGCGGTGCGTCGGCTGAAAAGAAAATTACAGTTACAAAAGACCTGACATCCTGGTTCCAGGATAACGGTGTCACCATAAGCAGTGTGGGAACCGGCAGTAAATATAAAGATACAACGCCGTTTATTAATGCACGGACTTCGTCAATTGTCGATGCATGGTCAACGGGCTCAAATACTAACATGGGAAGTCTGACTGTTGATTTCAAAACAAGGACATCCCTGGAGAGCCTCACCACGTCATTCTGGCAGCAGATGAAATATAAAGTAGAGACTTCTGATGACGGTATTACATGGAATATGACTATGGACCATTCCGGTGAGTTTGCCGGAGCCATAGGGAATGAGGTGTTTACCGAGGCATTTCCGGAAAACACCAGTGCGCGGTTTGTGCGTGTTACTACCCTTGGAGTAAAGACCAGTACTGATTGGGTCGGAATTTCAATCATGAGAGTGGACGGCGCCTTTGAGCCGGAAGCACAGCGTACCCTGGATTCTCTGGAGCTGACAAGCGGCCCGGATAAGACGGTCTATGATCACGGTGAAGAACTGGATCTGACAGGTCTGACTTTGACAGCAGGATATGATAACGGAGATTCAAGAGTGCTGGAGGCACAGGAGTACCGGATTGAGGGCTATGACAGCAGTCTTTTGGGCAGCCAGACTGTGACTGTGGCTTACACGGAGGGTGATGTCACTCTGAAATGTGAATTTGAGGTTACAGTGAGGATGCCTGTTACCACCACAAGACTTGAGAAGGCAATTGCCTTTGCGGAAGGTCTGAAAGCACAGCAGGAGGCAGAACAGGGCTTTACTGAGGCTAGCTGGGCAGACGTGGAGGCAGCACTTGCTGAAGCGTCAGCCGTACTTGCGGATGAGAATGCCAGCCAGGAAGAAATTGACGGGGCTGCATTGACTCTTATCGGCGTGTGCAGTGCACTGGTGGAAAAGATTCCTAAGGTTGGTCTGAAGACTGCTATAGATGAGGCGGAAAAAGTGCTTGCAGATGAAGAAACCCTTGCCGGCTATACAGAAGAGAGCGTGGAAAATGTCCGTCTGGCGCTTACCAATGCGCAGACCGTATACGAAGATGAAACAGCAGAACAGGAAGCTGTGAATACAGCGCTGAAATCTCTGATGGATGCAGTAACTTCCCTTCTGAGGATAGACAACAGCAGGCTGGATGCATTGATCCAGAAGGCAGAAGAGATTTTGACAGATGCCGATAGTTATACTTCCGGCAGCGTGGATGCACTTCAGAAAGCACTGGAAGAGGCAAAGGCAGTGGCCGGAAACAAAAATGCCACAGAAGAAGAAATCAATGCTGCATATGATAAGTTATTCGATGCCCTGATTTCCATGGCAAAACGTGGAAATAAGGCGGAACTGGAAGTGGCTTTGGCAAAAGCAAATGAAATTCTGGCTCAGCGAAACCGCTATGTGGCGTCCACAGTGTCAGATCTGGAGGCGGCGACAGCTGAAGCACAGACAGTCTATGATAACATTGACGCAACCCAGAAGGAAATCAATGGAGCTGTGGAAACTCTGGTTCCTGTTATCATGAAAGCACGTCTGCTTGGAGACGTGAACATGAATGGTATCGTCGAGTCTGATGATGCGGCGGAGATACTGAAGTATACTGCAGAGCTGCAGGAGCTTACAGAGGAGCAGGTAGAAACCGGAGATGTGAACAGAGACGGTGAGGCAGATGCAACAGATTCAGCAGTGATTCTCCAGTATACCGCGGAGAAGATCAGCGAATTTTGAGACAGACGCCCTGCAGAGGTTATTCCTCTGCAGGGCGTTTGTCGTGAAGATGGTGCAGAAGTGCGGGAATTGAAAAACAGCAAATAAGTAATTTCAGGTTACCGATGTAAAAACATGCACATAGAAAAAGAAAGCATCAGAACTTATAATAAAATCATACAAAGCAAGAAGATAACAGATAACACAAACAGGGGAGGAGAGAAAAGAAAGATGCAAAAAAAACAAGGAGTAAAAGGTTTTTTCAGTAAACTCTACAGATACCGGATTTTTCTGCTGATGCTTTTACCGGCAGTGGTCTATACGCTGATCTTCAGCTATTATCCTATGACCGGAATTGTGATGGCATTCAAAAAGTATAACTACGCGGACGGTATTCTGGGAAGTCCCTGGTGCGGACTGGATAATTTCAAGTTCTTTTTCAAGTCCGGCCAGGCAGGTCTGGTTACCAGGAACACGGTTTTATACAATCTGGTTTTTATTGCTTTTAACACGATTTTCCAGATTGCAGTGGCCATCTTCCTGACAGAGATCAATAACAAACATTTTCGTAAAACAGCCCAGTCACTGATGTTTCTTCCGTATTTTATCTCATGGGTAATCGTCGGTGTCATGGCCTTCAACATCTTCAGTTCCGATTACGGATTTCTGAATACACTGATCACCGGCCTGGGCGGGAAGAAGATTCCATTCTACACAAACCCGAAGGCATGGCCGTTTATCCTGATATTCTTCAATATATGGAAGAACATCGGGTATGGCTCGGTCATGTATTTGGCGGCAATCATGGGAATAGATACTTCAGTGTATGAAGCGGCGGCCATAGACGGGGCAAATGTATTCCAGAGAATCAGAAAAGTTACGATTCCCATGATTATGCCGACAACTATCATCCTGCTTTTGCTGGCAGTGGGAGGTATCTTTAAAGGCAACTTCGATATGTTCTACAACCTGGTGGGAAATAACGGTCTGCTGTTCAACTATACAGACGTAATTGACACACTGACATTCAGGGCATTGATCAGAAGTAATGACTTTGGAATGGCAGCGGCCATAGGTCTGTTCCAGTCGGTGCTCTGCTTTATAACCGTCATTGTGGTCAATAAACTGGTGGGCAAATATGACAAAGATTATACATTGTTCTAGGAGGGGATTAAGGTGAGAGATAACGCACGAGCGACAAAGAAAAAAATGAGTTCGGATGTGAGGAAGCTGAATATAATTGCTTACACATTCTGTATTGCAGTAGCGCTGATTTGTCTGATTCCCTTTCTGATGATAATATCAGGTTCTTTCTCATCAGAGGCTGCAATCACCAAAAACGGTTTCAGCCTTCTGCCCCAGGACTTCAGTCTTCAGGCATACAAGACGGTATTCAAAGAACCGATTGTGGTATTCCGTGCCTACGCGGTCACGATTTGCCTGACCATAGGCGGGACTATGATAGGCCTTCTGCTGCAGACTATGACAGCCTATGTGTTGTCCAGAAAAGATTTTGAGTGGAGAAATAAGTTTTCATTCTTTTTCTACTTCACCACATTGTTCAATGGAGGCCTGGTACCGTACTATGTACTGATGACACGGACGCTGAATTTAAAAGACAGCTATCTGGCGCTTTTATTGCCGCTGTTATTCAATGTGTATAACCTTCTGATTATGAAGAGTTATATCACTGCTTTGCCGGATTCCCTTATAGATGCAGCGAAGATAGACGGATGCGGGGAGGTAAGGACACTGTTCCAGATCGTTATGCCTCTTATCAAGCCGGCGCTGGCTACAGTGGGACTGTTCATTGCACTGGCATACTGGAATGACTGGTACAATGCCATGCTGTACATAAACACAGAGGACAAATACCCGCTTCAGTATTTTCTCTATCAGCAGGTCAATAACATCGAAGCTTATAAGAAACTGATAGCCAACAGCGCAGTCAGCAGTGCGGTGGTAACTGCGGTATCGCTGCCTACGCAGACTTTAAAAATGGCGCTGACGATTGTAGTAACCGGCCCTATCATTCTTGCCTATCCCATGGTACAGAAGTATTTTGTCCAGGGTATCACTATTGGAGCAGTGAAGGGCTGAGATGAAAAATATATTTCAAGGAGGACTTATTATCATGAAGAAGAAAACAAAACAGGTGTGTGCGCTGACACTCAGCGCAGCAATGGCGGCAGGAATGCTTGCAGGATGCGGTTCTGATTCTGACAAGGGAGGTTCTGACAGCAAAGAGAGCGCAAAAAATGTGGAAGGAAAGACCTATAACGGCGTTGATGTATCGGAGCATGTGGATCTGAAGATGTACCTTTTGGGAGAGCGTACCCCGGATTTCGATGCAGTCTATGATGAGATCAACAAAATCCTGGAGGACAAGTTAAACTGTTCTGTCAGTGTGGATTTCCTTTCCTGGGGTGAACATGAGAAAAAATATTCTCTCTTGTTTTCCTCACAGGAAGATTTCGATCTGATTTTCACAGCTACAAGCTGGGGACATTATGAGCAGACTGTAGCGCTGGGTGGATTCTATCCCATGGCGGAGGATTTTATACAGAAGTATGCCCCACAGACCTGGGAGACTGTTCCTGAGGTTGCCTGGGAGCAGGCAAAGATCAATGGGGAAATCTATATGGTTCCCAACAACCAGACAGAATTTGGGCAGGATGTGCTGGCAGTCCGCGGGGATCTCATGGAAGAGTACAATGTGAAGAGTATCAGCAACTGGAATGAGATGACAGAGTTCTTCAAGAGATGTGCTGAAAACGGAATCTATGCAGTACAGAACGGCCCCTGGTACCAGTATTTCCAGAGCCAGGGAATGGGTCTGGTAGGCGGAACGCCGAAAAGCGGCGAGCTGATCCTGTACAATGCAGAAGACCCGGAAGACCTGGATTTCAGATGTATTATTGACTGGGATGGATTTACTGATTACTGTAAGCAGGCAAAAGAGATGGCCGATGCAGGCTGCTGGTCTCCCGATGTCCTGAGCAATGAAGAGGACAGGCAGACGGGACTGCTCACTGGAAAAACAGCGGCAATGGTATGGAATATGGGCACTTGCCTTACTTACGCACGACAGGCTAATACTGAGAATCCGGACTGGAATACAACACTTGTTGACCCGGTATCTGACCATCCCAAGCATGCTAATCCCTACATCAACAATGGCGTTGCCATCAACAAAAACAGTAAGAATCCGGAACGTGCCATGATGGCCTTAAATGAGTTCTACACCAACCCTGAGATTCAGGATCTGACTATGCTGGGAATCGAAGGAAAACACTGGGAAGCAGTGGGAGAAGATCAGTATAAACTGCTTGACGAGAGTGGATATGGTCTGGATAATAACTGTAACTGGGGATGGAAAAATGAGAAAATCTACAGAACAGAATATGTAGAGAACAGAACAGCTCTGGATGATACCTATGATGCTGTGAAAGAAAGCTTCACCAATAATCAGAGAGAAGACCACCCCTATGACGGATTTAACTTTAACACAGAAAATGTAACCTCACAGGTTGCAGCAGTGGAAGCAGCAGTTGATACATACTATAAACCGCTGATCAATGGTCTGGTTGATGATGTGGATCAATCTGTTAAAGATATGAAATCGGCATTGGAGAGCGCAGGAATCCGTGATATACTGACTGAATTAGACAAACAGGCAGCAGATTACGTAGCTGGAAAACAGTAACATATTGAGTCGGAAGGGCTGCCACATTTTTGCGGCAGCCCTTTTAAGATACAGAGATAAGAATCAGAAGGCAGGTAAAGCACCATTAGGTGAAGGGACTGACAGGAGGAAGACAGAGATGAGACAATACGGTTACACAGAAAAATATCTTACCATGGACGGACAGCCGTGGTTTCCTGTGATGGGAGAGATGCATTACAGCAGATACAGGGAGGACTTGTGGGAGGAATCTTTACGAAAGATGAAAGCAGGAGGAGTTACTGTCCTGTCCACATATGTGATATGGATACATCATGAGGAAGAGAAGGATAGCTTTGATTTCACAGGCTGCCGTGACCTGGGAAGGTTTATCAGGATTTGTAAAAAAGTAGGACTTTCCATGTTTCTGCGCTTAGGACCCTGGATACATGGCGAGGTGAGAAACGGAGGCTTTCCCGACTGGCTGCAGCAAAAGGAGCGGGAGGGAGTCATATTGAGAAGCAATGATGAGAGATATCTGAGATATGTCCGGCGTTTCTGGGAGAAGGTGTATGAGCAGGCAGAGGGATATTTCCATAAAGATGGCGGCCCGATTATGGGAGTCCAGATAGAAAATGAGTATGGGCATGTTGGAGGACTGAAAGGAGAGGCGGGGGAAACACATATGCGTACACTGACATCGCTGGCAAAGGAACTGGGTTTTATTGTGCCTTATTACACAGCGACAGGATGGGGCGGGGCCTGTATCGGAGATTTACTTCCAGTCATGGGCGGATACTGCGAGGCTCCCTGGGACCAGAGGACTACAGAGCTGGAGGCCAATGCCAATTATGTGTTCAGCAGTGAACGAAATGACGCACTGATTGCCTGTGATCATCATGTAGGAGACCAGGTTACTTTTGACCAGACCAGGTTTCCGTTTCTGACAGCAGAGCTGGGAGGCGGCCTTCAGGTTACAAAACACAGAAGGCCGGTAGCTCACGGAAAAGATATCGGAGCTATGTCCCTGACGAAACTTGGAAGCGGGGTGGCGCTGCTGGGATATTATATGTATCACGGGGGAAGCAACCCGAAGGGAAAGCTTTCCACCCTGCAGGAGAGCCGTGAGACAGGGTATTTAAATGACCTTCCGGAGGTCAATTATGATTTTAATGCACCTGTTCGGCAGTATGGAGCAATTTCAGACAGTTATCGTGAAATTAAGCTGCTGGCTTATTTCCTGAAAGACTTCGGAGATGACATGGCTGCTCTGGAGACGGATATCCTTACCAGAGGGGTAAAACCGGAAGATACCAAGACCTTGCGTCTTTCCAGCAGGCATGACGATGAACATGGATATGTATTTTACAACAATTATCAGCGCCGTAGAGTGATGGACGCCCATCAAAGGACCATGCTGATTGGAAAGTGCCGTCAGCCTGTAAATTTTCCGCCTGTAGATATTGGAGAAGGTGCTTTCGGCTTTTTTCCGTACCGGATGAGGCTGGGAAATGCGGTGCTCAGGTCAGCGCTGGCTACCCCTCTGTGCTGCCTGCATACAAAGAAAGAAGATATCTTTGTATTTTACGGTGAACAGGAGCCAGAGTATCAGTGGGAGGGAGAGGAACAGGCCCGGGTGCTGTCTCTTAGCAGAGAGCAGGCTCTGAATGCCTGGAAGGTTACACTTGACCAGGACTATTTAATCCTTTCAGAGAACTATGTCTGGGAAGAGGATGGCGTGCTGAAGATAACAGGGGCAGAAGAGACAGAGATCCGTTGTTTTCCGGAGGCAGAAGAGGGAATTCCAGGATTTGTAAAATACCGGCAGGAAGCAGAATTTACTGTCTATAGACGGAAAGCGGAGTATATAAGTCCAAAAATAGAAGTGAATTTGACAGCAGAAGACCGGGAGAACAGAGTCTATGACATACAGATTGTTTACGGGGAAAGGGAGGACCGACGGAAAGGGCGCGATACGATCCTGTATCTGGAATATGCGGGCGAGAGTCTGGAGATATATGCAGATGGGGAGAAGCTCAATGATCATTTCTATACCGGACAGAAAGTACCTCTCAGCCTTGGGTATTTTGATTTTCCAAAACAGCTCAGAGTGATTGTACATTCCCTCTTCGCAGAGGATGATATTTTTCTTGAAAAATGTCCTGTATTCATAGAAGACAGGGCCTGCAGTCTTATTTCTGTGAAGACGGCAGAAGAATTCCGTTAAAAAAATCATACTTGTCTGTTATAATAAAGAGTATAAAAATACGGTGAAATATTTCCGAAAGAAGGAGCCGGAATATGGACAAAGAACAGCGCAAAAGGTGGAAGCGGTCCTCTCTGCAGACAAAGCAGATACTGGCATTTACGACGATTATTGTCAGTTTTATGGCAATTATGTTTTTCCTGCATATCAGGACTTTGAAGACTGTGCGTGAGATGACATATGATAAAATGCGCGCTCAGGCAGAATATTATCTGGAAAGTTTTGAGATGGAAGTAAGCCATGCTATCAATCTGCAGATTGAAATATTTAACGACAGAAAGCTGGCATTCCTGGCACAGCCGGAAGCAGGTTTGGATGATTTCGAGAAGAGGGATGCGCTGCTGTCTGTGAAGGAAAAACTCAGCAGTATAGCGGGAGTCAGCAACCTTGTGGAAAGTTGTACGATCTATATGCCGAAAAGTGAATATAAGATTACTGACAGCGCTGTCAGGAGAATGAACGCAGATGATTTTGAAGAGATGTGGAGCTTTGTGGATTATGAAAATGGTTCTATCAGCTATGATGGTGAAAAATTTTATTCTGTTGAGATGGGGCAGACCAGAGGAGATGAAGATGAGGCGTTTAATTTTATGTTTGTCCTTACATTTTCCGGCGGGCAGATTGAAAACAAATTATCCCTGCTGAATACCACAGCGAACAGCGGAGCCTTTATCTACAGCGACAAATATCATGCAATGGTACAGAGCAGCACAGCCCACTGTTCCAGCGCCAGAATCCTCAGTGAACTGAAGAAGGATGAACAGGGGGAGTATGTGAAGGTGCAGGAAGTGAAGGCAGGTGGGGAAAATTATCTGGTGTTTGTGGGGGGAAACGGCAGTATGGGTACATTTGTCCAATATACGGAAGAAGGGGCTGTCATGGGATATATCAAACAGTCCTGGATCTACCTGTCTATTGGCCTGTTGATTTTGCTGGGAATATCTATATTCTTTGTTATATATACCAACAGAACCATACATAAACCTATCGGTTTGCTTTTGGAGGCATTTGGAAGAGTGAAGGAGGGAAATCTGAATCAGCATATATACAGAAATACAGAGGATGAATTTTCTTATCTATATAGTGGTTTTAATGACATGGAGGACCGGTTGAAACATCTGATTGACGAAGTCTATATTCAGACTAATCTGGCGCAGAGAGCACAGCTAAAGCAGCTTCAGGCTCAGATAAATCCTCATTTTCTGTAGAACAGCTTTTTTACACTGAGCCGCAGGATCAAGAGGCAGGATTACGAGAATGCGGAGGAGTTTGCAAAGCATTTGGGAAATTATTTCAGATATCTGACCAGAAGCGGTTCAGACTATATTACCCTGGATCAGGAGGTCAGCCATGCAAAAAGCTATGCCGCTATACAGGGAGTACGGTTTGCCGGACGTCTCAGTATTGAATTTGAAGAACTGCCAAAACGGTTCGCGCCTGTGATAGTCCCCCGTCTTATCCTTCAGCCACTGCTTGAAAACGCCTTTGAACATGGGCTTGAGAACCGGGTGAAAGACGGTCTGCTGCGTATATCGTTTACGGAGACTCCTTCAGAAATACACATTACAGTAGAGGACAATGGAGAGGAGGCAGAGGATTCTGATATTGAGCAGATGCAGAGAAGTATAGAGGAGATGGAGTCAGATGAGGTGACAGGAATCATTAATATCCATAAGCGGCTGCAGTTTTACTTTGATAAAAAAGCAGGTATTTTTGTAAGGCGAAGTGAGCTTGGGGGAGTGTCTGTCACAATCTGGATTCTGACGGAGGCAGCCTTTAGAAGAGAGGACGGGAAGGAGGGGTGAAGATATGAATCAGAATTTACTGATAGTTGATGATGAATATGAAATTCTGCTGGGGCTGGAAGAAATGTTTCGGTATGAGTTTGACCTGGAGGTGGACGTATATACAGCCAATTCTGCTTATGAGGCGCTGGAACTTCTCGACCGTGTGAGATTTGATGTGGTGTTGACAGATATTAAAATGCCAGGGATGGATGGAATTACCCTGTTTGAACGGATTAAAGAAAACTGGCCCAGATGTAAAACAGTGTTTCTCACAGGGTACAGGAACTTTGACGATATGTACCGGGTGATCAATGACAGGGATGTGAGGTATGTTCTGAAAAGTGAGGAAGACGAAGCCATCATGGGGGCTGTGAAGGAACTGCTTGAACAAGGACAAAAAGAACTGGAGCAGGAGAAACTTCAGGAAAAGCAGAAGCAGCTTCTGGAAAAAGCAGAATTCTGGATCCGAAAATCCCTGCTGGACCAAATCGCGTCGGGAAATATACTGGAACCGGATATAGGGAAAAGTATGAATGAACTTGGAATCGGATTTCTGGCAAAGTCCCCGTCACTGCTGTTCTGGATCAGGATTGAAGGCGCCGGGGAGGACGAGCCGCTGCGTGACGGTTATTATATGGCAGAGTGCCTGTCACAGATATTTGAAGAAAATATGCCGAGTAAACTGAGATTTTATCTTCACATGACAGATATCCGTCAGGGGGTGCTTTTTCTCCAGCCTGCCAGCTTAGATGAGGTGAACTGGGAACAAGTCTTTGTCGTTGCCAGAGGTGCGGTGGAATACAGCCAGGAGATATTCGGCAATGCATGCGGCGGTTCATTCTCAGCGGTTTTGTGGAATGTTCCGGCGGTTCTTATGGAGTATCCGGAACGGATCCGCATTCTGCGTCAGCATATGATACAGTATTTGGGTGAAGACCAGGGGGCCTTGATCTATCTGGAAAAGCAGGAAGATGCGGACAGAGAGAGCGCTGTGCATAGTGTTATGGCCAGAATACCATCTCTGAAATCACTGTTGGAGCTTCGAAAGAAAAAGGAATATTTTGCTTGCCTTTGTGTCTGTCTGGAACAGATGACGAAAAAATGCAGTCTTCACGACGGAAGGGCACTAGAAATATATTACAGTGTTGCAGTCCTGTTGCTTCAGTTTATAAATGAAAACCATTTAAGCGGGCAGATGGCCTTCAAAACAGCACTGTACAAACTGACCAAGGCAGATGCCCATGACAACTGGAATGACGCGGCCAGGTATCTGTGGGATGTCTCGGAAGCTGTATTTTCCGTGATGGATATCAATGAAAATACTCTTACAGAGAGAGCGCTTAAGCGGGTCGTGACGTATATTGATGAACATCTTGCAGAGGAACTGTCACTTACTGCACTGGCGGAAGTGGGTGGATTTAATGCAAGCTATCTGTCACGCCTGTTTAAACAGGTGAAGAAAGAGACGCTCAGCGATTATATCCTGAATAAAAGGATGAATCTGGCAAAATACCTGCTGGCCCAAACCAATGAGAAGATACAGAATATCTCGGCAAAAACCGGATATATTTCCCCCCATTCTTTTACAAGGGCTTTTCGGAAGGAGACCGGGGTTTCACCGAAAGAATACAGGGAAATGAGGATGAATGAAACTGACCGGGGAGGAGAGAGTCCATGAAGAGGAAGATTATGGCAGCTGCTGTGTTTCTGATATCGGCTGCAGTTGCAGGAGGCTGCGGGAATAGTGGAGAAGAGCGGGAAACGGACAGCAGGGGGATGGCAAAAGAGGATGCGCCATCTACAGAAGACAGGGATCTGTATGGATTTGAATCGCCTGTCAGGGTTAAGGCAGGGGTGGTTTATGCCGGAGATTTTGAATGGGTGGGGAAAGAAAGCCTTACAGATAATTCCTGGATGGATTTATATAAAGAACATAATATATATCTGGAAATCATGTACAATGTGGACACATCACAGGCAGACAGTAAGCTCTCCTCAGCAATCATATCAGGGAACTATCCTGATATATTCCAGACCAGTACTCTTAATTATATGAATTACGTAAATGAGGGTGTACTGGCTGATATAACAGAAGCATATGAAACTTATGCCAGTGATGAACTGAAAGAATACTTGATGTCTGACGGTGGCGAGGCCCTGGATATGCTGACAGTTAATGGAAGGCTATACGGGCTGCCGAGGCTTGGAAATCCCTATGAAGAATATTCTATGATGTTTATACGCCAGGACTGGCTGGATCATCTGGGACTGAAAGTGCCGGAGACGACAGAAGAACTGAAGAGGACCGCACATGCTTTTACCTATGATGACCCGGATGGGAATGGTGTGGATGACACTTGCGGGCTGGTTCTGGATGGTGTTGAGCTATTCACTGATACGATCGGTAATGGCGACCCGATATTTAATGCGTTTGGGGCTTATTTTGGTTCGGATGGAATGGCTATGGTCGAGAATCAAGAGGGAGAGGTTGTGTGGGGAGGTTCTTACGCGGAAGGTATGAAAGCCGCCCTCTCATTTCTGCAGGAGCTTTACGCGGATGGTTCTCTGTGTAAAGATTTTCTGACAATGGATGGTGATGCCATTTTCGAGGCAGCAGGTTCAGGGAGGTGTGGTATTTGGTTTGGACCAAGGTGGGCTGGTATGGTTCCTGCTATTGATGCAGCCAGGAAGGATACCAATGCACATATTGTGGCAGCGCCCATACCGACAGCTCCGAACCAGGCCAGGGGAAAGGCGTATCTTCCGCCGTCTATACTGGAGGTACATTGCATCAGCAGTCAGTGTGAACGACCGGAAACTCTGATTAAGATGATGAATTTGAGTGTACAGAAAATATGTAATCCCCAGAATACGGAGGAGTTCCTGAAATATAGCGGGGACGGAACGAATTATTCAGGCTGGAAAGCATCTCTTCTTAGATTGCAGCCTGTAAACAGAGGATATGATGATTGGAAAGCAGAGAGTTATGCGTTGAAGACCGGTAAGACAGAGAGACTTACATACTCCCAGATAGACGATGTGGATTCTATGACATCCTATCTCCACGCAGTAGAAGAGGACAGATTTGATCCCTGGGATCAGAAGCAGGCAAGAGGAATATCCTTCTATACAGTGTACGGAGATCCGCAGTGTGCCTGGGTTACCATTGATAATATGATGAAGGCAAATGCTTTTGTAAAATCGGCCTATTCCTCTCTGCCATCCAGGGAGGTTACCAAAACTGCGGGAATCTTAAAAAACCTTACAGTGGAAAGCATCATAAAAATCATTACAGGAGATGCAGTGGAAGAGTGGGATACACTACTTGAAAACTGGTATGCACTAGGTGGACAGCATGCGGTTGATGAGGTGAAGGTATTGAATAAAAGTTAATTATAAGAGAGCTCTGAGAGAGCCTGTAGTTCAGCCGGATAGGCATGGATTACAGGCTTTTTTATAGTGCATTGTACGAAAAATAATAGAGAACCTTTTGGCACCCGATATTGTATAGTTGCCACCGAGTGCCAGAAGATAGAGGTTTCGGGAGAGTGCTCATATAATATGAAAGTATTATATCCTGAAGTGCGAAAAATCTATGGACAGGTCATCATAAATCTTGGCGCTGATTATATTTGAGAAGGAGTATTCATCGATATCTTCATTCTCTAAATCGTGAACCATTACCCTCTGTTTTTCTGGGTCTACAATCCAGTATTCCCGTACGCCGGAAGAACGGTATTTGAATAGTTTGACAGAGTAATCCATCCGTCTGCTACTGGGAGAGACGATTTCAATAATCCAGTCAGGAGAACCATTGCAGCCTTTATCATCCAGTTTATTTTTGTCACAGATAACAGAAATATCCGGTTCTACGTAGGTATGTGTGCTTTTGTCCAGGTATACGGCAAAGGGAGCAATATAAATTTCACATGGACCGCCCTTTCGGTCAATGTAATCTGCGATTTGTCTGCTTATGGAAAGCAAAAGTTGTTGGTGTGCCCGGGTAGAGGGAGTCATATAATAAATCTGACCGTCGATAAGCTCAGCCCTTGTGCCTTCGGGAAGGGCGTTAATATCGTTGATAGTATATATTTTTTCCTGTGCTGATGCCATAATGAACACTCCTTTCATTATATATTATAGGGAACATTTCGGGTGGTTATTCTGTTCTACGCTTAGACAAAAGGAGAATATGACTATGCATAAAGTATACTATATTTTTATTATCCTGTATTGCTGATTATGGTAAATTTTCAGAAAATGATTCATTCCGTTTTGGGACTTGCTGTGGAAGACCATGTCATAAACGTGAATCCATCAGACGGATGCTGCAGGGATTATCCGGAAGGTAAAAGCTCTAAGCGGGCTATGATTACAAGATGATATCCAGGATTTATGACGATGTGACCCAGGAAAGAGTAAGGGAATAACTGAAAAAGCTTGATTCTAATAGGTTCAGAGCTGGTTGAATTCACCAATTATTTACCAGAAATCTGTTGGTAAATACGGAAAGTTATGCGAATTTATGAAGAAAACAATTTTAAAAATCTTCAAAAACCCATTGAAATCAAGCCTTTAAAGGTTTATAATAATTCTCAGATAAAAGAAAATTCTTCGGGGCAGGGTGCAACTCCCTACCGGCGGTATAGTCCGCGACCCATGTAAATGGCTGAACCGGTGTGATTCCGGTACCGACAGTTAAAGTCTGGATGAGAGAAGAAAATGTATTTCATAATGCAGATTTCATCAATGCCCTGATTTTCAGGGCGTTTTTTCGTTTCAGCCGCGGAAGCGGCAGCGGAAAAAGAAGAATTTCCTTTTATGAAACCATCATAAAAAGGAGAGAATAAAAATGAGTAATGAAGCAATTGTAAACAAAAGACCTGCAGGTGCACAGAATCGTTCTAAAATCAGGACATTGGCACAGGTAGCCATGCTTGGAGCCGTGGCTACGGTATTGATGATGATTGAGTTTCCCATCCCGGTGATCGCACCGCCTTTCTATCAGATGGATTTCTCAGAAGTACCCGTGCTGGTTGGCGCGTTTGCTATGGGACCGGTGGCAGGTATTATGATCGAGCTTCTGAAGGTACTGCTGTATGCAGTCATCCACGGCTCCGCCACAGCGGGTGTGGGTGAAATCGCCAATTTCCTGATGGGATGCTCTTTTATCGTTCCGGCAGCATTTTTCTATAAATACCGCAGGAACAAAAAATTTGCAGTGATCGGAATGGTGATCGGAACCATTTGTATGGCTGTTGTGGGTTGTGTTGTGAATGCATTTATCCTGCTCCCCGCATACGGGGCAGCTTTCGGGATGCCGGTGAGCGCCTTTATTCAGATGGGCACATCTATCAATGCAGGAATCAATAACCTGTTTACCTTTGTGGTGCTGGCAGTGGCGCCGTTTAACCTGGTGAAGGGATGTATCATCTCTGTTGTAACACTGCTTATTTATAAGAGAATCAGAGTATTACTGCGAGGAGAATAAAAATGCCGGATATAAAAAAGGTGACGCCGCTCACAGAGAATCCCCATGTAAATCTCTACCACCTGGATGTGGAGAGTAAGACAGGAAGAAAGGGACATTACTATGTGGCGTCACGGGCAAAGACTGAGAATGAACTGAAGATCAAAACAAGGAAAAACACCCCGGATGGAGTTATTATCTACAGCCTCTATGGGGAGAAGAAAGACAGGGTCGTGCTGGTACGTCAGTACCGCTATGCTATTGACAGCTATATCTATGAGTTCCCGGCAGGCCTGGTAGAGCCCGGTGAGGACTACAGAGAAGCCGCGATCAGAGAGATGAAAGAGGAAACCGGCCTGACGCTTACTCCTCTTGATGTGGACCCGGCATATGAGAAACCGTATTTTACTACCATTGGCATGACCGATGAATCCTGCGCCAGTGTATACGGTTATGCTTCCGGCCAGGTGTCCGGGGATGGACTGGAGGATTCCGAGGAGCTGGAGATTGTGCTGGCTGACAGGGAAGAGGTCAGAAGAATCCTGAGGGAAGAGAAAGCGGCGATCATGACGGCTTATATGCTGATGCATTTTCTGCATGATGATGAGCCGTTTGCTTTTCTGAAGGAAATCTAAGACACAGAATCAATTATAGATCAGAAACCGTTCGCAAATTTTTCATAAAAAATTAACGGGATAGGCATTGTATCCCGGGCGGATGAGAGTATACTTAAGGTAGCCGGTGCAGGCAAAATCTGCCCCGGCTACTGTCAGATTGCGCAGACAGCAGTCAAAACAGGCAGGCATGGGAGATATTTATATATGAAGTGGAAGAAGTATGTAAAAGGTATTCTGGCGGCATTGTTTACAGTTTTAGGCGTTATACTGGTCATTGTTTTGGGACTTAAATTCCTCAGGTTTTTTATGCCTTTTGTCATCGGATGGATCATCGCCATGATCGCCAGCCCTCTGGTGCGCATGGTGGAAAAGAGGATGAAAATAGCCAGAAAGCACACATCCATGCTGATCATTATAGCAGTTTTAGCCGCCATAATCGGAGCAGGGTATTTTATAGGAACAAAAGCGGTGGAGGAGGCCAGTGACCTGATCAATCAGGCACCGGATATTTACAGTGGATTCCGGGAGGATTTTCGGGAGGTGGAGCACAATCTCAATAAATTCATGAAACAGCTTCCGGAAAATGTACAGACTTCCATCAATAATGTGCAGGACGATCTGGGAGAACGGATCGGGAAACTGGTGGGAAATATCAGCGAGTGGACCGTTGGCTACGCAGGTGATATGGCCAAGCATCTTCCGAGTGTGCTGATATCTATTATATTTACCATATTGTCCGCCTATTTTTTCATCGCGGACCGGGATGGAATCCTGGAGTTTGGGCGGAACAACACACCGCAGATCATCCAGGAAAAATGGAGACTGCTGGCAGACAGCTTTAAAAAGGTCTTCGGCGGTTATTTCAAAGCACAGTTTAAGATCATGGCTGTTATCTGGGCAATACTCTGTGTAGGGCTGCTGTTTCTGGAGGTGAGCTTTGCCGTGCTGGTGGCATTCCTCATTTCTTTTCTGGATATGCTTCCGTTCTTCGGAACAGGGACAGCCCTTATACCATGGGCTGTATTCAAGCTGTTGTCCGGTGATACAAAGTTTGCGGTTGGTCTGATCATCCTTTACCTGGTGACGCAGTTGGTGCGGAGGGTCATAGAGCCCAAGATGGTGGGGGATTCCATTGGCATGGACCCGCTCCTTACACTAATCTTTATGTATACAGGATACCGGGTCAGCAGTGTCATTGGCATGATACTTGCAGTGCCCATAGGGGCAGTTGTGATCAATTTCTATAAATCAGGTATGTTTGACAGACCGCTCCAGTCAGCAAAGGAAGCCATGGAGGATCTTTTGGAGTGGATCTGCCGCAACAATGGGGACGAAGAGCACATAGAGAATAAAGAATCATAGAACAGGACAAGATAGCATAAAGAGTAAAATCTTTATGCTATCTTAATGCGTCCTTAACATAGCTTTATGCCGTTTTAATATAAAAGAATTTAGAATATGTAGTTACAGGATAACACAGAAAGAGAATAAAAAGGGTGGAAGACTCTTATGTCAGGAATAAAAAAACATCACTGGACCACAACGAAACTTATTGTATTCGGTTATCTGGCAGTGATTACCACAGGTACGCTCCTGCTGATGCTGCCTGTGTCCAACCGGCAGATGACAGCAGCTCCGTTTATGGATGCCTGGTTTACCGCCACATCAGCAACGTGTGTCACCGGACTGGTGCTGCATGACACCTATACATTCTGGTCTGAATTTGGCCAGGGTGTCATCTTATTATTAATACAGATAGGCGGCATTGGATTTATGACGATCGCCATTTCCGCGCTCGCTATCACCAAGAGAAAGATTGGTTTGTCGCAGAGGCTTCTGATGCAGGAATCCGTGGCTGCACCCCAGGTGGGCGGAATTGTGCGCATGGCAAAGTTTGTGTTCGGCGGAACGGTATTATTCGAGGGGATCGGAGCCATTTTGCTGAGCTTTTATTTTGTTCCGAGACTGGGTACGGGAAAAGGTATATATTTTTCCGTATTTCACTCCATTTCTGCCTTTTGTAATGCGGGAATAGATCTGATGGGCTATTTTGATCCGGGAACTTCCCTCATGACCGCTTCAGACAGCCCTCTGGTGAGTATCACCATTATGCTGCTGATCATAGTGGGCGGCCTGGGATTTCTTGTATGGGCAGATGTCAGGAACCATAAATGGCATTATAAAAATTATAAGCTCCACACAAAGGTCGTGCTCATGGCAACAGCGATACTTATTCTCGGAGGGGCTGTCCTCATGTTTTTCTTTGAGCTGGGGAAACCTTCCATGGAGGGAAGAAGCTTTGGGGAACAGGTACTCTGCGCGTTCTTTCAGGCCGTAACGCCCAGAACAGCGGGGTTCAATACCGTGGATCTGACAACGCTATCGGGCTGCAGTAAAATCCTCATAGTAGGGCTTATGTTTATCGGCGGTTCTCCCGGTTCCACTGCGGGAGGTATTAAGACAACCACCATGTCCATCATGATTCTGAGTATATGGTCTGAATTCAGAAAACGGAAGGATATCGAGTGTTTCCGCAGAAGAATGGAGGAGAATGCCCTGCGCCACGCAAGCTGTGTAACCATGCTCTATGGGCTTCTGATCCTGGTGGGAACTGTGCTGATCGCCTCTGCAGATGGAACTGCGATCCAGGACGCTCTGTTTGAAGCGGCCTCCGCGATCGGAACCGTAGGACTGTCTCTGGGGATCACTGCGCAGCTTGGAACCGTTTCACATATTGTTCTGATACTGCTCATGTTTATCGGAAGGGTCGGAGGCATTACCATACTCATTGCTTTCGGCAACCGGATTGCCAACATACCATCAAAACTGCCTATGGAAAAGGTATCTGTAGGCTGATCAAGGAGGAAAAGTAGAAAATGAAATCGGTTCTTGTAGTGGGACTGGGCCGCTTTGGCCGCCATATGGCAGCGAAATTAATAGAGGAGGGCAATGAAGTCCTCGCAGTTGATATAAATGAGGAGCGTGTCAATGACGCGCTGGACCTAGTGACAAATGCGCAGATTGGAGATACCACCAATGAGCATTTCATTGCCTCTCTGGGAGTGGGTAATTTTGATCTCTGCGTTGTGGCCATCGGGGATAATTTTCAGAGCTCCCTGGAGACCACAGCGCTTCTCAAGGATTACGGGGCGCCTTTTGTCCTCTCAAGGGCAAACAGGGATGTGCACGCAAAGTTTCTTCTCAGAAACGGAGCGGACAAGATAGTCTACCCGGAACGGGAGATGGCAGAACGTCTGGCTGTCAAATTCGGCACAGATAATATTTTCGATTACATTGAATTAACCCCTGACTACTCCATTTATGAGATTCCGGTCCCGGCACCGTGGGTGGGCAAGTCCATTGTGGAAAAGGGGGTGCGGAATAAATATCATATCAGTATTCTGGCAGTCAAGGAACAGGAGGAAATCTATCCTCTTCCCCGCCCGGAGTATATCTTTCGGGGAAGTGAGACCCTGATCATCATGGGACATTACAAAGATGTAAGAGCGCTGGCAAAGGCGAGATAGCCGGCGCTCTTTGCCTTTCCCCGCATAATTTATTTGATTCCCGCGGGAAATAGGCTATAATAAACCAAACAGCGCAGAAAGGGGGAGCCGGGATGGAGACGGATAAAAGCGGCAGGCTGAAGATCTTTTTCAGCTATGCGGAAGGAACAGGAAAGATAGGACAGATGCTGCGGGATGCAGCGGAGATGAAAAAAGAGGGCTGCGATGTAGTGGTCGGATGTGTTCCCCTGGAGCTGGATTTGGGGGAGAAAATGGAAAAGCTTGCCCCCGTTTTTCATAATTATCAGGGGAATCTGTCCCCGGAGTTTGATCTGGACAGCGCGATCAGAAGAAGGCCCGGGCTTTTGGTCATAGACAGGCTGGCCCACGGGAATGCTCCGGGTTCCAGGCACAGAAAGCGTTATCAGGACATAGAGGAGCTTCTTCGGGCCGGGATTGATGTGTATACGACCCTGAATGTACAGCAGATAGAGAGTCTTTCGGATGTGATTTCCTCCCTGACCGGCAGACCGGCAGGGGAGCGCGTTCCGGATAAAGTATTCGATCAGGCAGACCAGGTGGAATTTGTGGACGCGGAACCGGAAAAGGTACGGGAGTGCCTTGGAAATAATGCTGCGGATACAGGTGTCCTCACTGCCCTGCGGGAGATGGCCCTCAGAAGAATGGCGGACAGGATCAATAAGATCGCGGAAAAGGGGGAGGATGTACAGGAGACCTCCTATCCGGGAGAACATATCCTGACCGGAATCTCCGCATCTCCCTCCAACGGCAGGGTGATCAGGACCGCGGCACGTATGGCGGATGCGTTCCACGGGGCGTTTACCGCTCTGTATGTGCAGACGTCCCACGATAAAAATCTGCCGGATGCAGATAAAAGGATATTAAAAGAGAATATGGAACTGGCGGAAAAACTGGGAGCCAGGGTCATCACCATGTACGGGGATGATGTGGTCCAGCAGATCGCAGAGTATGCCAGAATGGCAGGTGTATCAAAAATTGTGCTGGGCCGTACCAAATGGATCGGAGGCCTCTCTTTTTCCAGAGTCAGCTTTGCCGACAAACTGACAGCACTTGGCTCCAATCCTGATATTTATATTATCCCATCCATGGAGCAGAATACCGGTACTGCGGGATTTCGCATAAGGCACAGCAGAACCGGCTTCACCTTCAAGGATACCCTGAAGACAGTGGGCGTGCTGCTGGCCTCCACGGGGATTGGCGGATGGATGTACAGCCATGGGATTTCAGAGGTCAATATTATCATGCTGTATATTCTGGGGGTAGTTCTCACCGCCATGTGGACAGAGAGCAAGGCATACAGTCTGGTGAGCTCCTTTATCAGTGTATTTACCTTTAATTTTTTCTTTACACTCCCCAGATATTCGTTTAAAGCCTACGGGCCGGAATATCCTGTTACCTTTATCATTATGTTCCTGGTGGCATTCCTCATTTCCACCCTGACGACCAGAGTGAAGGAGCAGGCGCACCAGGCAGCGGAAAAGGCATACCGCACGGAAATCCTGCTGGAGACCAGCCAGAAGCTGCAGAAGGCCAGGGATGTGTCCCAGATCATCCGGGAGATCATGGTGCAGATGGAGAAAATGCTGGGCCGAACGGTTATCTTCTATATGCCCGATGAGAAGGGAAATCTGGTTCCCAGAATGGAAAAACAGGATATGTCGGATGCCGGGCAGTATCTCAATGAGAAGGAACAGGAAGTGGTATCCTGGGTGTATCAGAATAATAAGCATGCGGGTGCCACAACAGATACGCTGCCCGATGCAAAATGTCTGTACCTGGCTGTGAGAGGCAGGAAGGAAGCTCTGGCAGTGGCAGGTATTGTTATGGGGGCTGAGGAACTCACTGCTTTTGAGAGAAGCCTGCTGCTTGCCATGTTGAATGAATGTGCCCTGGCACTTGAAAAGCAGAAGCTGGATGAGGAGAAAAAGGAAGTGGAGATGAACGCCAGACAGGAGCGGCTGCGGGCTAATCTGCTGCGGGCCATTTCCCATGACCTGCGCACTCCGCTGACCGGTATTTCCGGAAATGCCAGTGTGCTTTTAAACGGCAGCGCCCAGATGGAGGAGAGCCAGAGGCATAAGATTTACGGGGATATTTATGACGATGCCATCTGGCTCATCAACCTGGTGGAGAATCTGCTCTCTGTCACAAGGATTGAGAATGGGACCATGAACCTGAAGCGGCAGACAGAACTTCTGGACGATGTGATCAACGAGGCCATGCACCACCTGGACAGAAAGAGCGGAGAACACAAGATCACAGTGAAGCAGGAGGACGAATTCCTGATGGCCAGGATGGATACCAGGCTGATCGTGCAGGTGTTTATCAATATCATAGACAATGCCATCAAATATACACCGGCCGGGTCAGAGATTAAGGTTCATGTGTTCCAGAAGGATGGATTTGTGTGGACGGAAATTGCGGACAACGGAAACGGGGTGGCGGATGCGGATAAAAATAAGCTGTTTCAGATGTTTTATACGGCAGAGAATCAGAAAGGGGATGGCAGGCGCGGGCTGGGACTTGGCCTTGCACTCTGTAAAGCCATTATAAATGCACACGGCGGAGAAATCGGGGTAAGGGACAACAGCCCCCGGGGAAGCGTTTTCTATTTCACATTGCCGGCAGAGGAGGTAGTGATACATGAATAAACCATTGATACTTATTGTGGAAGATGACAAGGCTGTCAGAAATCTGATGGGAACCACACTGGATATGCAGGAATACCGATACCATATGGCTAAAAACGGGGCACAGGCCCTGATGGAGGCGGTATCCCAGAGGCCGGATGTGATCATACTGGACCTGGGGCTGCCGGATATGGACGGTGTGGACCTGATAAAAAAAGTGCGGTCCTGGTCAAATGTACCGATCATCGTGGTAAGTGCCAGGAGCGAGGACGCGGATAAGGTAAGCGCACTGGATGCGGGGGCAGATGATTATCTGACGAAACCTTTCAGTGTGGAGGAGCTGCTGGCAAGGCTGCGGGCAAGCCTTCGCAGGGCTATGTATCAGAGCAGCGGGGGCGTGGAGGACAACGCGGTCTTCGTGAACGGGGATTTGAAGATCGATTATGCATCCGGTTGTGTGTTTATCAGGGATGAGGAGGTCCATCTGACGCCGATTGAGTATAAGCTGCTGTGTCTTCTGGCTAAAAATGTGGGGAGGGTGCTGACGCATAACTTTATACTGAATGAGGTATGGGGGAATGTGATGCAGAGTGATGTGCCTTCGCTGCGGGTGTTTATGGCGACGCTGAGGAAGAAGATTGAGGAGGAGCCATCGGAGCCCAAGTATATACAGACGCATATTGGGATTGGGTATCGGATGATTAAAAGGGAGTAGTGAGCATGAAAAACACCGCGGCCGGCAGTCCGGAGAGAAGACTGCCGGCCGCGGTGTTTTTCATGGGATTCAGGTTGTGGGGGAAAGAGGCTAGGGATGGCGTTGGAGAAAAAAGAAAAAAGAAGCCGCCCCGCGGCTTCAAAATTGGGAATATAGGAAGGGTGGGGCGGTGGAGAGGTTGGCGGTCATGAAATAGAGGTAGAGGAGCATGAGGAGGATGTAGAAGGAGAGCACCTGGAGGAGGAAACGGACTTTGCGGTTGGTTTTAAGGTTTTTTATAAAAGTTGTAAAGGCTTTCATTGATCAGAACCCATCCTTTCCGTCCTATGTGGACTTGATCTTCAAAGAAGTATTTGGTGTATTCATCTGTTGAGAAATCGGCAAGTTCGGCGTTGTAGGCGGAGGCAAGACTGCGGATGTTGGAGTAGTAGGTTTCCCGGGCAGTACGGGGAAAACCGGTGTAGTCGTAGTAATAGCCGTTAACAGGGAGAATGACCAGAAGAGGTTCGATGTCCATGTCGCGGCATACATCCAGGAAGCAGCGGAGGTCGTCGTATTCGGGGGAGGAGCCGTAGCCGTGTATCGCTTTTTTGTTGCGGCCTTTCTTTTTGGCCAGGTGGGGTTTCAGCTTTTTGTAGTTTTTGTCGTCTATGTAGAATTGGTTCTCCTGGTGGCGGGAGCCGTCTTCCTCGGCCTTGGCCAGCCATTTGGTCCAGTTTATGGATATGTCAGTGGCCGGCGGCGCTTTCTTTTTTGCGGTGAGGTCAAAGAGAAGAGGGACGGTGATCTTTTCTTTCTCGTTCAGAAAGTGCTGCCAGGCGCCGGCTATGAGGGTGTCCTCTGTGGTTGCGGTTTTGGTGACCCATACGCGCTCATATGTGCTTAAACGGTCTTTGGTTTTGGGGTCATCTTTCAGAAGCGTATGGGTGCGGTCTATGATGTATTGTTTTGTTTTCGGTGAGAGGTTTTCGTTCTGCAGCATGCCCAGATAGTTGTTCTCAGAGAAGCGGGAGGCAAAGGCCTGGGGCAGGATGCCGGGTTTTCTGAACCACTGGGGGGATAGGAAAAGGACGGCCTTTTTCTGGCCCTCCCCTACGGCGCTTAAAGCAATGGCATGGCTCAGGGACTGGTAATAGCCGGCACCTATGAGCATGGGCTCAAAGTCACTGTCCGCGAACATAGAGGAAGGATGGTACGGGGTGTCCTGCCCGTGCATAAACTCGGAGGAGCCGAATACCAGAAGGCTGTCAGGGCCAAGATTTTGTTTTATGGTTTCACGGGAACGTGTCTTTGTCTCGTTGGCCCAGGTGGAAAATGTCCGGGAGTCCGGAATCTTCCTGTCACGGACAGCCAGGTGGATGCCTGCCGCGGTGACAAGGAACAGCACGAAGGCCGTGAAAAATGCAGTCAGTCTCTTCATGTTTCTTACGCCTGCCTTTCTCTGGTCAGCATTTGGATTTTACAAGATTGAGGATTTTTTCCGGGGTATCCATTTCTTCCCTGGTGACCTCTGAGGGGGCTATGACGATGCTGCATTCCTCCTCAAGGCCGGCCAGAAATTCGGCAAATCCCAGGGAATCCAGAAGACCGGACTGGAAAAGCTCGGTTTTTAAGTCTTCTTTCACAATATCATCCTCACAGATCTCTGCTAATAAATCTAAAATTTTTTCTTCCATTTTGTTTTCTCCTTTTTCTGTTAAAGTTTATTGAGGATATCAGGCGGTTAAAAGCTCCAGGAATTTTCCGGAGAAGATAAAGAAG
Organism: Blautia sp. JLR.GB0024; assembly: GCF_037000545.1. Taxonomy (NCBI): domain Bacteria; kingdom Bacillati; phylum Bacillota; class Clostridia; order Lachnospirales; family Lachnospiraceae; genus Blautia; species Blautia sp. JLR.GB0024. Next base: position 836,291 of record NZ_JBANBF010000002.1, read on the forward strand.
CCGAATATCACCAGGTTTATGGTAAGCAGCCAGGAGACTGCCTTGTATAGTTTCCGGTTTTTATATTTTTTGTAGAAGCCTGATTTTTTCTGGTAAACTTCTGTGGCCGACAGCAGAATGCCGTGGTAGAGTCCGTATAGTATGTAGGATGGCGTGACGCCGTGCCACAGTCCCATAACGCCCATGTTGACAATAAATCCGGCACAGGCTCTGTTTAAACGGGTGGAGAACCATTTCTTCTTAGAGCATTTCATAATGAAACGGGTAAAGAGGAAATCGCGGAACCAGTGGGACAGGGTAATGTGCCAGCGGTCCCAGAACTCTTTTATATCCAGGCTCCGAAATGGAGCGCGGAAGTTGTCCGGCAGCCTGACACCCAGAATATAGGCGGTTCCCACTGCCATGAGGGAATAGCCTGCAAAATCAAAGAACAGGTAGAAGCCGTACAGCCAGGCGTAGCCTGCGGCGAAATACCAGGGGGCGTCCCGGCGTCCCATGGACTGCTCACATATAGTGAGAAGGGTGTAGAGCTGGGTGCCCAGCGCCAGCTTGTAGACCAGGCCCAGCAGTAGTTTGAAGATACCTTCTGCCAGCATATCCAGATATTCTGCCCTTGGCAGGATGCGCATCCAGTCATCGTGAAACCGGCGGCTTCTGTCAATGGGACCGGAGCTGATGGAGGGAAAGAAAAGGAGGAATCCTGAAAATTCCAGGAGTGGGACCTCCAAAATGATTCCGTCGTAAATCTCTATGACCATCTGGATGCTGCGGAAGCTCATATAGGAAATGCCGGTGAATCCGAATATGTTCATATGGAACAGCGGCGATAGTTTACATAATATAAGGGGCAGCAGCATGGCTGCCAGGAACAGGTAGTATTGTTTTTCATTCCTGCCGTTTTTGGCGCGGACAGCAGCGTAGCCGCGCACCACCAGATAGGACCATCCGTAAAAGAGAAGCAGATAGAGGAACTGTCCGGGGCTGTGGCCGAAGACCAGTACTATGAAGACCAGGGATACGGCCAGGGTATAATGCCCCATCTTTTTTTCCATGATGCCCAGAATGACGGCAGGAATCAGGAATAAAAAGAGGCAGATAAAGAAGGAAAGCCCTTCATAAAAACTCAAAGAACTGCGCTCCCGAGGGCCTTTCTGTCAACCTTGCCATTTCCGGTCATGGGAAGCCTGTCCATGAAGATGAGTTTTTTCGGTATCATGTATTCCGGAAGGAAGGTGCGCAGACTCTCTTTCAGCATTTCCGCGTAAGTACGCTCCGGCGCCGTCATGCCGGGGCAGACCAGATAGGCACTGATGCTTTTGACACGCCCGTCTTTTATGTTGGGGAGTACGGCAGCTTTTTCTATCTGGGGGAGACGGAGAAGATTGTTTTCAATATCCTCCAGCTCGATTCTGTATCCGTGCAGCTTGATCTGCAGGTCTATGCGTCCGCAGTAATAGAGCATGCCGTCTTTCAGATATCCTTTGTCCCCTGTGCGGTATCCCTGTGCGGGGATTCCCTCTTCTGTGTATGTAAAAAAGTGCTTTTCTGTCTGCAGTGTGTTCTGATAATAGCCGGGGCTTACGGTATTGCCCAGTATGATGATCTCCCCTTTTTCTTCCTCAGGAAGTACGCGCCCGTCGGGACCGCAGATCTGCAGCGTGGTGCCGGGTTTTAGCCTGCCTACAGGCAGAGGGGAAGTGCCGGCAGCCAGCTCTGGCGTTATTTCCACCTGGGTGACTGCCACGGTGGACTCTGTGGGACCGTAGGTGTTCATGACTTTTGCAGAGGGGAAACGCTCCAGAAGCCTGCGGGCTGTCCGGTTGGTAAGGGTTTCCCCGCAGAACAGAAATAGTCCGAGGTTTGGCAGAGCCGTCTGTGCAAAAGCCGGGTCTGACAGGCACACATCGGCAAAGGATGGTGTGGAAACCATAATTGCGGCATCCGATCGTTTCAGGGATTCCAGCAGTTTCTGGTAATCCTTCTGCACATCCTTTGTCAGACACCAGAGAGTTCCGCCCACCGCAAGGCATGTATACAGATCCATTACGGACAGATCAAAGGAAAAGGGGGCCTGATTCAGGAATACCTTTCCCTTTTTGGCATTGGTGGAGGTTCCCAGGGTGATGGACCAGTCCAGGAAATTGCTGAGATTCCTTTCCGTGATCGTGACGCCCTTTGGGGTTCCTGTGCTTCCGGAAGTAAATATGATATAAAAGATATCATCCCCGGAAACCGGTTCGGGTACGGTATCGCCCATGCTGTTATCCATGCGGGACAAATCTGTATGTACGATGACATCAATATCCTGCAGGGAAAGGATTCGTTTATCCCTGCAGTCCGCATGGAGAGGAGAGAGGGAGAGAAGAATCGGGGAATCCAGGGCATCCAGAATCATTTCCACCCGGGAGTCCGGCACTGAGGTGTCAATGGGGCAGTAAGCCCTGCCTGATTTGACACAGGCCAGAAATGCCGCAGGCATCAGGGGATGTTTGTGGCCGTATACAGCTATGGGGGCATAGTTCTGTCCGCATTGCTGCTCAATATGACGGGCCAGACGCTCAGAATATAACTCCAGCTCTCCGTAAGTAACAGACTGTCCGTCGCAGCAGATGGCTGTTCTTTCCGGGCAGATGGAGGCATATTCCCATATTTGGTTCAATATATTCATAAAATTCACCTCAATTTCGACGTTTTTCTTACCTTCTTAATTACACCATAGAATTTAAAAGAATTAGCAGGCTCAATTTTAAAGAAATTCTAAAGAAAACCTTTCGATTCATTAAGAATAATTCGTAACTATTCAGCCAGCTGAATCGTTACGGGTATTCGCCCATTAAAAATCGCTTTGCGATGGGGCGAATACCTGCCGCCACTACTCTTTTGCACGGTCAGCGCAGTAAATGCGCAGACCTGACTGAACAGTTACAATAATTCTACATACAATGTATTTTTTATGAATAATTGTGCCGCGGTACTTGCGTAAAGCAGGCAAAACGAATATAATTCACAGTAGAATAAAACGGACAAGGAGAACATATATGAACAAGAATTTTGACGTTATCGCGCTTGGTGAGCTTTTGATCGACTTTACGGAAAACGGAGTGAGCGGACAGGGCAACCCCATTTTTGAGGCAAATCCCGGCGGAGCGCCGTGTAATGTGCTGGCTATGCTCAATAATCTTGGAAAAAAGACATCTTTTCTGGGAGTTGTGGGTAAAGACCAGTTCGGTACATCCCTGAGAAATACGCTGAACAGCCTGGGAATCGATACCAGTCATTTGTATGAGGATCAGGAAGTCCACACAACACTGGCGTTTGTCCATACTTTTGAGGATGGAGACAGGGACTTTGCGTTTTACAGAAATCCCGGTGCGGACATGATGCTGAGCGTTGACCAGATAGACGAAGAATACATAAAATCAGCCAGAGCCTTTCATTTCGGCACCCTGTCCATGACCCATGAGGGTGTGCGCCGGGCGACTGCAAAGGCTATTGATATTGCTAGAGAAGCGGGACTTCTCATCTCTTTTGACCCGAACCTGCGCCCTCCGCTGTGGAGCAGCATGGAGCTTGCAAAAGAACAGATCGCATACGGTCTTTCAAAATGTGACCTCCTGAAGATTTCCGAGGAAGAGCTGGAATTCATGACCGGGACGAAAGATGTGAAGGAAGGCGCCCATATGCTGCTGTCCCGGTATCCGAATCTGAAGCTGATGAACGTGACCATGGGAAAAGAGGGAAGCACAGCGTTCCATGAGGGCAGGGAAGTATTCCACGCACCGTTCCTGCAGGAGAATACTATTGAGACAACAGGAGCAGGCGATACCTTCGGTGCATGCGCACTGAATTATGTGCTGGAGCACGGAATTGAGGGTCTTACAGAGGACCAGCTCTATGAAATGCTGGAATTCTCCAACGGAGCTTCCTCTCTTATCACTACAAAGAAAGGGGCACTCCGTGTTATGCCCAAAAAAGAAGAAGTATTAACGTTTATCGCCGGAAAATAGAGTAAAATTGTCGAAATGTTGTTGTGAATTTTTAATATAATACAGCATTGACAGTAATCGGAAATTGTGATAAATTATAGACATAACAAAATAATAGTTTTGATTTCTGACGGATTACAATGTGGAGCACCACAGTGAAATCAAAATGTAAGTGAGAGCCGACCGTCTGGGCAACGTTTGTAATTGTGTAATTGACAAATGTTGCCCTTTTTTTTCAAAAGCATTCATATGCAGACAGCGGCGGAATCATGCAGAAAACAAGACTATTGCCATGAAAAGGAGGGTATTAACATGGGATTCAAAACAGACATCGAAATCGCACAGGAGTGCACAATGGAGCCAATTACCAAGATTGCAGAAAAAGCAGGTATTGATGATAAATATCTGGAGCAGTACGGTAAGTACAAAGCTAAAATTGACTACAATCTGTTAAAAGAATCTGATAAACCGAACGGAAAACTGGTTCTGGTTACAGCTATCAACCCGACACCTGCCGGAGAAGGAAAGACAACCACAACCGTAGGTCTGGCTGATGGCCTTCAGAAATTAGGTAAAAATGTAATGGTAGCGCTCCGTGAGCCATCCCTGGGACCGGTATTCGGTGTAAAGGGCGGTGCTGCAGGCGGCGGTTATGCACAGGTAGTTCCAATGGAAGATATCAACCTGCATTTTACAGGTGACTTCCACGCAATCGGTGCGGCAAACAATCTGCTGGCAGCAATGCTGGATAATCATATTTATCAGGGCAACGACCTGAACATTGACCCAAGAAAGATTACCTGGAGAAGATGTGTTGACATGAATGACCGCCAGCTTCGTTTCGTAGTTGATGGTCTGGGCGGAAAGACAAACGGCTGTCCGAGAGAAGACGGATACGATATCACAGTTGCTTCCGAGATCATGGCTGTTCTGTGTCTGGCAAAAGACATTACAGACCTGAAGGAAAGACTGGGAAGAATCATCGTTGGTTATACATATGGTAAGGTTTCCGAGCAGAAACCTGTTACAGCTCATGACTTACATGCAGAAGGTGCTATGTGCGCACTGCTGAAAGACGCTCTGAAACCGAACCTGGTTCAGACTCTGGAGCATGTACCAGCAATCGTTCACGGCGGACCATTCGCTAATATCGCTCACGGATGTAACTCTGTGATCGCTACCAAGATGGCACTGAAATTAGGCGATTATGCTATCACAGAAGCAGGATTCGGTGCTGACTTAGGCGCAGAGAAATTCCTGGATATCAAATGCCGTATGGCTGGCCTGACACCGAGCGCAGTTGTTATCGTAGCTACTGTACGTGCCCTGAAATACAACGGCGGCGTGCCGAAAGCAGAACTGAACAACGAGAACCTGGAAGCACTGGAAAAAGGTCTCCCGAACTTACTGAAACATGTAAGCAATATCACAAACGTTTACAAACTGCCGTGTGTTGTTGCAATCAACGCATTCCCCACAGATACCAAGGCAGAGCTTGACCTGGTAGAAGCAAAATGTAAAGAACTGGGCGTTAATGTTGCACTTTCCGAAGTTTGGGCAAAAGGCGGCGAAGGCGGCGTTGCACTGGCTAAAGAAGTGGTACGTCTTGTGGAAGAACCGAATGACTTTACTTTCTCCTATGAACTGGAAGGAAGCATTGAGGACAAGTTAAACCAGATCGTTCAGAAGATCTACGGCGGCAAGAAAGCTGTTCTGACTGCAAATGCGCAGAAACAGGCTGCTCAGTTAGAAGCTCTTGGATATGGAAACTGCCCGATCTGTGTGGCTAAGACACAGTACAGCCTGACAGATGACCAGACAAAACTGGGCGCACCGAAAGACTTTGAAGTAACAGTTCGTAACCTGAAGATTTCCGCAGGTGCCGGCTTCATTGTTGCTCTTACCGGAGAGATCATGACCATGCCCGGTCTGCCGAAAGTTCCGGCTGCAGAGAGAATCGATGTTGACGAGACAGGAAAGATTTCCGGTCTGTTCTAAGCAAAATTCATATTGAAAACTAAATATAGGACAATTCAGGTACGGTTAAGCCGTACCTGAATTTTGTATACATAATTTAGCTAAAGAAGCGGGGGAAAATGTATGTATTTTGATGAATTCAATGCAGTCTGCAACGCGGCAAAAGGAAAGATAAACTTCATGGAGAACAATACCTTCGGATATATGGTATCTTCCATCACCGCAGGGCTTTTCATTGCCTTTGGAAGTTTTGTGACATTTACGCTGGGAACACCTCTGAATGCAGCAGGGTCACCAATGCTGAAAGCAGTGCAGGCTTTTGCATTTGCCGCAGCTTTGAGCCTTGTTATCATGGCGGGTGCCGAGCTGTTTACAGGCAACAATATGGTTCTCGGAAGTGCATCTTTCAATGGATGTATTCCCTGGGGCAAGACGGTCAAAGCATGGATATTGTGTTATGTGGGGAATATTCTCGGCTCTTTGCTGGGTGTAGCAGGATTCCAGCTCACCGGAGTGCCGAAAGGTGATATAGGTGCTTATTTCGCACAGGTAGCAGCTGCAAAGATGTCACTGACACCGGTACAGCTTCTGGTAAGGGGTATTTTCTGTAATATCCTGGTTTGTCTGGCTGTATGGTGTGCATTAAAGATGAAATCTGAATCAGGAAAGCTGATCATGGTATTCTGGTGTATCTTCGTATTTATGATCTGCGGATTTGAGCACAGCGTTGCCAATATGAGTATTCTGGCAGTTGGGCTTTTGAACGCAGGTGATGCGGCAGTCAGCATAGGAGGTTATTTCTACAACCTGTTATTCGTGACGATCGGAAATATGATAGGCGGTGTGTTCTTTGTGGCAGGCCCGTATCATGTTATGACCAAGACGAAATCACTTCAGGGTTAAATGTGATTCGGTCAGCGTAAGCCTGTTTGACCAAATATATGACAGCAGCCGAAATCTGTTTTATAAAAGACAGATTTCGGCTGCTTTTTTTGCATATAATGGAGAGATACAGCAAAAATCAGGAGTTGCCATGCAGGATCAGAAGCTGGAAAATCTTCTGAATCTGGCTCTGGATGCCACACCCCGGGAGAGGGAGAGATCTCTTGTGCTGGATGTGGGATTTGAGCCGGAGGAGCGGAGATGGGATTTGATCGTAAAATATTCAGGAAGTCTGCAGGGGGCACTGAATCCGGAGATTCGGGCAGTGGAACTGCTGGGTGGTTTTGCCATTCTCTCCGTGCCGGAAAGCCAGATTCAGGGTCTTACGGATTATCCTCAGATAGAGTTCATAGAAATGCCCAAAAGATTGTTTATCGCAGTGGAGCAGGGGCGCGCTGCTTCCTGCATCAATCCGGTGCAGAGCGGATTTTCACCTCTCGGACAGCCGCTTTTCGGTGCAGGCGTGCTTGTGGGCTGTGTGGATTCAGGGGTGGATTATGCACACCCGGATTTCCGCAATGAGGACGGAAGCAGCCGTATTCTGAGGCTGTGGGATCAGACTGTGCCCGGCAGCCCGCCCCAGGGCTATATCATCGGAACCGAGTATACCAAAGAGCAGATCGATGAAGCGCTTCGCAGACCCGCGTCATCGGAGCGGTATTCTGTGGTCCCAAGCCGTGATCTGAGCGGACACGGCACCGGTGTTCTCGGTATCGCGGCCGGCAGCGGAAGGGCTTCCGGAGGACTTCACAGGGGTGTGGCTTCAGAGAGTCAGATCATTGTTGTAAAGCTGGGAACACCGCAGGAAGAGGGATTTCCCAGGACGACAGAGCTGATGCAGGGGGTTGACTACTGTATCCGTCAGTCCATTGCCATGGGGATGCCCCTTGCTCTGAATTTAAGCTTCGGAAACAATTACGGTTCCCACAGCGGTGAATCACTTATTGAGGCGTATCTGGACAATGTATCCAGTCTGGGACGGACCGTGATCTGCGTGGGAACGGGAAATGAGGGAAATAAGGCTGTGCACACCTCAGGAATCCTGGCACAGGGAGAGAGTCAGGTGGTTCCGCTTCAGATCGGCGGTTATGAGACGGGAATGAATCTGCAGATATGGAAGCAGTATGTGGACCGGATGGATATCTCCCTGCAGCATCCAAACGGACAGGTGGCAGGCCCGTTTCAGGAGATATTGGGGCCTCAGCGATTTAATCTGGGGACTACGCAGATTCTCATATACTACGGAAAACCAAGTCCTTTCAGCCTGTCGCAGGAGATTTTCATCGATTTTATCCCCCAGAACACCTATGTGGACAGCGGCGTGTGGAAAGTCAATCTGATTCCGGGAAGAATTGTGGATGGAAGGTACAATCTGTGGATGCCCGGGGGTGCTGCTCTGAACGAGGGGACACGTTTTCTGTTTCCTGTGCCGGAAATCACCCTTACCATTCCCTCCACGGCAGGGCGGGTAATCTCTGTGGGGGCCTATAATTCCAGATATCAGGCCTACGCGGATTTTTCCGGACGGGGGTTTACCAGAGTTACCAATATGGTAAAGCCGGACATAGCGGCTCCGGGCGTGGATATTACAACTGCTTCTCCAAACGGCGGATATACATCCAGAACGGGAACTTCCTTTGCCACGCCTTTTGTTACAGGCTCGGCAGCCCTTTTGATGGAGTGGGGAATCGTGAGAGGGAATGATCCCTTTCTCTATGGGGAGAAAGTAAAGGCGTATTTCCGCAGGGGTGCGCGTCATCTGCTGGGAGGGCCTTATCCAAATAACCAGACCGGGTATGGGGCGCTGTGCGTGCGGGACAGCTTTCCCATATAAAAGTTTGTTAAACAGGACATTGCCAAAAGCAGTGTCCTGTTTTATACTGGGATTATGATGCTAACCCACAACGACAAGAAGAAGAAAAGGAGAGACAAAAAGAGATGGGAAAAACACTGAAAAGACTGGTCAGCTATTATAAGCCCTATAAGGGTTTGTTTTTTTCTGACTTGTTTTTTGCTATTTTAGGAGCGGGGATCACCCTTGTGATACCGCTGATCGTACGCTATATTACCAGCACGGTGGTGAATCAGCCTGTGCAGGAAGCCACCGATCTGATCGTAAAGCTGGGAATCTTCATGGTGGCGCTGGTGCTGGTTGAGGCGTTCTGTAATTTTTATATTGCCTATTACGGGCATATCATGGGAGCAAGGATTGAGCGGGATATGAGGAATGAGATTTTCGGACATTACCAGAAGCTGTCTTTTGCCTTCTATGACAACCAGAAGGTGGGGCATCTGTTGTCCAGAATCACCTCTGACCTGTTTGATATCAGTGAACTGCTTCACCACGGGCCGGAGGATCTGGTGATCTCTATTATTAAATTTATCGGCGCGTTTATCATTCTCATGTTTATCAATACAAAGCTTGCGCTGTCAGCGTTTCTGTTTGTGCCGTTTCTTCTGGTCTATGCGTTTATTTACAACAGGAAAATGAAGTCAGCATTCAGAGAGAACAGAGCCAGGATCGCAGATATCAATACACAGATCGAGGACAGCCTTTCCGGAATCCGTGTGGTGAAATCCTTTGCCAACGAAAAGGAAGAAATGAAAAAATTCCAGAGAGGCAATGAGCGCTTTGTGGATTCCAAGAAGCGCAGCTATAAGTACATGGGTACCTACAATTCCGGTATGGGCGCATTTACAACCCTGATCACTATAACAGTGCTGCTGGTCGGTGCATTTTTTATGACCAGGGGGAAAATGCCTGTGGAGGATCTGGTGACAGTGCTTCTCTACATCAATAACTTTACAGACCCGGTGAAAAAGCTAATCACCTTTACAGAACAGTTCCAGAACGGATACAGCGGATATTCCCGGTTTCTGGAGATCATGGCGATCGCGCCGGATATCAAGGATGTGCCGGACGCGGTGGAGCTTGGAGATGTGAAGGGAGAAATTGCTTTTCGCGATGTTTCCTTCCGCTATGAGGAGAGCCAGGAGGAAGTGTTAAGCCATGTGGACCTGACCGTGAAGGCCGGGGAATATGTGGCCCTTGTGGGAAGCTCAGGTGCGGGTAAGACAACCCTTTGCAGCCTCATTCCCAGATTCTATGATGTGAGCAGCGGAAGCGTATGCCTGGACGGCACGGATGTGAGAAAGATCAAGCTGCAGAGTCTCAGGAACCATATAGGCATTGTACAGCAGGACGTGTATCTGTTTGCCGGGACAGTGATGGAGAACATCCGGTATGGAAAGCCGGACGCTACGGACGAAGAAGTGCTTCGCGCTGCCAAAGCAGCCAATGCCCATGAATTTATAATGGGACTGGAGGATGGCTATGACACGGATATTGGACAGAGGGGCGTAAAACTCTCAGGGGGTCAGAAACAGAGGCTGTCTATTGCCAGGGTGTTCCTGAAGAACCCGCCCATATTGATCTTCGATGAGGCCACATCCGCCCTTGACAATGAGAGCGAGAAGATCGTGCAGCAGTCCCTGGAGAGCCTGGCAAAGGACAGGACTACATTTGTCATTGCCCACAGACTGTCCACCATCCGCAAAGCCCAGAGAATCCTTGTACTAACAGATGACGGAATCGCAGAGGAGGGGACTCATGAGGAGCTGATGCAGAGGGATGGTCTCTACAGCAGCCTTTATAAACTGTCCTTTGTATAGAAAAAGAAATATTTTTTTGGTTTAATGTGTTAAAACGTTGATTTTGTCTGGTGGAAAATGGTATAATCTTAAGTATCCGAAATTGAGTATGACTGTGAAGCGCAGTCTGAAATATGTTCAGGAGAGCTGACTGTCCGGCCGGGACTGCGCATTTACTGCGCCGGCCGTACATAAGAGCAGCGGCATCAGGTATCACCCTGTTACAGAGCGGTCTTAAAGAGTGGATGCCGGTAACGCTTCGCCGGCTGAATAGCTGCCGGGAAAGATTACATAGAAAGGAAGAGTAGTAATATGATAGCAGATAAAATGGTGAATTTGGTAAAAAACAGTTCAGCTATACGTGCCATGTTTGAGGAAGGCAAGATTATGGCTGCAAAGTACGGAGCAGAGAATGTATATGATTTCAGTCTTGGAAATCCCAATGTTCCGGCACCGGCTGAGGTGAAGAAGGCAGTTTTTGAGGAATTGGAGAAGGAAGACCCGGTTGTACTGCACGGTTATATGAACAACAGCGGATATGAGGACGTAAGGGCAGCAATCGCGGATTCCATTAACAGAAAGTTCCAGACTTCCTTTGGTGAGAAGAATATTATTATGACCGTTGGCGCAGCGGGAGGACTGAATGTGATCCTGAAAACGCTGCTGAATCCGGGAGATGAAGTGATTGTCATTGCCCCGTATTTCGGCGAGTACAACAGCTATGTGTCCAATTATGACGGGAAAATTGTGGTAGTAAGCCCGAATACAGAGACTTTCCAGCCGAATCTGGAAGAGCTGGAGCAGAAGATCACTGCCAGGACTAAAGCTGTGATCATCAACTCTCCCAACAACCCTACAGGTGTTGTCTATTCTGAGGATACCATCAAGAAGATGGCAGATATCCTCCGCAGCAGGGAAAAAGAGCTGGGTACAGACATCTACCTTATTTCAGATGAGCCTTACAGAGAGCTGGTTTACGATGGAATTGAGGTCCCCTATTTGACAAAATACTATGAAAATGCTATCATTGGTTATTCCTACAGCAAATCCCTATCCCTTCCGGGTGAGCGTATCGGTTATCTGGTGATTCCGGACGAAGTGAGTGATGCTGAGGATGTCATTGCAGCAGCGAACGTGGCCACCCGTATTCTGGGCTATGTCAATGCCCCGTCCCTGATGCAGAAAGTTGTCGCAAAATGTCTGGATGCCAAAGTAGACGTACCGTTTTACAACCGCAACCGTGAGGCTTTATATAACGGACTGAAAGAACTGGGATTTGAGTGCATTAAGCCGGAAGGCGCGTTCTATCTGTTTGTAAAATCTCCGGTGGAGGACGAGAAAGTCTTCTGTGCGGCAGCAAAGAAATATCATATCCTGATCGTTCCGGGATCTTCCTTTGCCTGCCCGGGTTATGTGCGGATTGCCTACTGCGTATCCTACGAAACAATCATGAATTCTATGCCTGGCTTTAAAGCCCTTGCTGAGGAGTTTCAGGTGAAGTAACAGGAGGTTTTAATGGAATCCGTAGTACATTGGTTTGCTGAAAATATGCCGTCCTTTCTGACACCGGAGGCAGCGGTCTTCCTGATTTCCATGGTTCCCATTCTGGAACTGAGGGGCGGACTTTTACTGGCAACCGTATTGAAGATTCCCATGCTTCAGGCTGTCATTGCCTGCGTCATCGGGAATATCATCCCTATCCCGTTTATTCTGCTCTTTATCAGGCAGATATTTAAATGGCTGAAGAAGACAAAACTGTTCCGCCCTCTGATCGAGAAGCTGGAAAACAGAGCTATGGGAAAGAGTGACAAGATTAAAAAATATGAGTTCTGGGGACTTGTTCTCTTTGTGGGAATCCCGCTGCCGGGTACCGGCGCGTGGACAGGGGCTTTAATCGCGTCCCTTCTTGAAGTGGATTTGAAAAAATCCGTTCCTGCCATTCTGCTGGGACTCTGTATGGCCACGATCATCATGTGCTTTTTGGGATATGGAGCGCTTGGTTCCGTATTAAGTTAAAAGGAAGAATGCCCTGCCGGATGCTGTACATGCAGCGAAGGCAGGGTGTTTTTATTTTTTTAAGAAAAATTTTAATGAATTATCATTACTTTTTGGGAAAGATATGATAAGATGGCGATATAACAGGAAAGGATTTTAAGGCCATGAGCAAACGAGAATTTTTAGAGGTACTGCGGGAAACACTCTCAGAGGAGCTTTCTCAAAATGTTGTGAACGGACATATACAATATTACGACCAGTATATCAGTGACGAGATAAGAAAAGGTGCATCTGAGACAGAGGTGACAGGGCGTCTAGGAGATCCACGTCTGATTGCCCGCACGATTCTGGAAACTTCCGGTGCATCCGGCTCTTCCAGCCAGGACGGATATGGCAGCCAGTCTTCTTACAGTCAATCTTCCTATAGCCAGTCATCCTACAGCCAGGATGGTACAGGAAGTACAGGCGGCGGATTTCAACATGTGCAGGAAAAAATGCATAATAATCCCACGGTCCGTCTGGTTCTGGGAATCCTGATCGTGATGGGCGTGATTGCTCTCATTATCAGTATTGTCAGCGCACTTCTGCCGGTGGTACTGCCCATTGCTGCGGTTTTGATTCTGCTTTCTTTTCTGCGCAGGAAGATGTAGCAGAAAAGTGAAGATAGAAAGGCTCTGTATATTATGGAATAAGCGTTTATTATTTCATAATATACAGAGCCTTTTATGCGTTACAGAGTTTCCAGCTCCAGAAGCGTGAGGTGGCCGCTGAATATCTTGTCTGCAGCAAGGGCGACAGAGCCGATGAGAGGTGCATTTCCGCCGAAAGTGGAGTGGATGATGGACAGCGGGTTGAATTTTGCCGTAAGGGTTATTTTGGACAGCTTGTGATACAAGAGGTCCTCAATTATGGTATTGGTGCCATCAGAATCGTATCCCACGATTATGGTGGAGAGATTCAGAAGATTCAGGGTATTGGTCAGCGAATAAGCGATGTATGAGCAGAATTCCTCCAAAACGGTGATCGCCAGCGGGTCCTGCTGATTACCTGCTGAAATAATATCCAGCCAGCTTGGTGTCTTAGGCGCAGATAAGGGGGAATTGGAGTAAAATGGAGCAAGCTCCTTTATCCGCTGCTGCAGGTTATCCAGATTCGCATACAGATCAAGGCATCCCCGGCTGCCGCAGGCACAGAGAGGGCCGTCGAAATTGATGGAAGTATGTCCGATCTCACCGCTCTGCCCGGAATCACCATCATACAGGGCATGATTCAGGATAAATCCGGCTCCGATTCCATTCATAATATGAAGATAAGCAAAATTGGATATGGAGGTGCCGGAGCCAAATAATTTTTCCGAAAACGCGCCTGCCGTTGCGTCATTGACCAGAAATACAGGCAGTCCTGTATTTTTACTGATGATAGAGACAATGGGCAGATTTTCGATACCGTAGAAATAGGGCGGATTTAAAATAATCCCCCGTGAGGAATCCAGCGGTCCGAGGGAGGCTATTCCAATTGCTGTGATACGCCGTTCTGTGCTCCCGGCACATTCGTTATAAGCCTTGAGGAGAATCTGCAGCAGATCCTCTGAACTGTCAAGGGTGTTATAGGGGGAATCCACCTGTTTAAATATCCTGCCCCCCAAATCAGAGAGAACGACCTGGCATAGTTTTCTTTTGATCAGCATACCGCAGATACAGGGAGAATTTTGGGCAAGTGTCAGCAAAATAGGTCTGCGCCCATAATTGGCGGAAGTGTTGTTGGAGGCATTTGTAGTTTCTTCCGCAAGGCCGGAACTGAGAAGCTCCGTCACTATGTTGCCCACCGTCATTTTTGACAGCCCGGTGCTCCGGGCAATATCAACTCTTGAAATTCCACTGCCTGTTGCAATATGTTTTAGAACAAGCATTCTGTTTTTTGATTTCACATCCTGAATGTTGGAACCAGTTTTTTCCTGCATAAAATACCGCCTTTATATAATAAAATCGTGATTGTGCATCCTTAATACAAAGTAACTTTATTCGTTTAAATTCATTATAGTATAGATGTCAATAAAAGGCAATAGTACGGATGGTTTACTTTATAGTTGCACGAAGTGGAACTATAAGTGAAATATGCACAAAAAAAATAGAATAAAAATGTGAAAAAAGTCGAATTGCACACTATATAGTAAAATGAATTGACTTTATAGTAAATTAATGTTACTATGTACTCATCAAAAAGAAAGAACCAGTAAACTGGTTTTCAGTACAAAGGAGGAGGTATTTTTATGTTTAAGAAGAAAATTGCAGGACTGCTGGCAGCTATGATGTGTGTATCACTGATCGGATGCGGAGGCGGAGGTGACAAACCGGCAGACGAGACAAAAAAGGCGGAAACAGAAGAAACCGGCAGTACTTCCGCTGACTCTGACGTGATCAAAATGGCTGTGGGGGCAGACCGTGTTGATTTCTACAGAGGGCTGGCAGATGAATTTGAGAAACAGAATCCGGGAAAGAAAGTGGAGATCATTGAGATCGTCAACGGCTCTGATATGTACACCAAGATTACCATGATGATGCAGTCGAAAGAGACATCCCCGGACCTGATCACAGAGGACGGCTTCATGATCATGTCTGACGCCGAGGCGGGCTATCTGGAACCGCTGGATGAATTCATGAAGAACTGGGAGGATGCAGGCCAGTTTGAGCAGGCTATTCTGGACGGTGCCAAGGGAGCTGACGGAGTGCAGTACGGTGTTCCGTTCTCTACAGATACACAGTGTCTCTGGTATGATAAGAAACTGATGGAAGAAGCAGGCGTTTCTGTTCCTTTCCAGCCCAAGAATTGGGATGAGATCATTGAGGCCGGCAAGAAGCTGAAAGAAGTGGGAGGTGACGGATTCATTCCATTCTTCCTGTATGCGTCCAAGACCTCACCTGAGGAGACTTCCATGAGGACATTCCAGGAACTTTACTCAGGAACCGGCGGAACTCTCTATGATTTTGATACAAAGAAATGGGTTGTTGATAAAGAGAATTTACTGAAGGTCTACAATTTTGTAAATGACGTTTACAATGTGGAAAAAATCGGTGCGCCACTCAGCATCGTGTCACAGCAGAAAGTAGAAGACCTTTTTGTAAGTGATTATATGAAGAATGGCAAACTGGGTATGATCTTCACAGGAAGCTGGGTACCAGGCAACTGGGGCGAAGGCAGAACCTATGAATGGCCGGAAGGTCTGGATACCTGGGCAGTTGCGAAGATACCTACATATGATGGCAGCGGAGATGGTTTCAGCACCATGTCAGGCGGCTGGACCTGGGCAATTCCAAAGAATGCCAACAATAAAGCCGGCGGCGAAGAGCTTCTGAAATTTATTGCAGGAAAAGACTGTCAGCTTAAATATGCCATGTTCTCAGGAGACCTGGCAGTGCGTAAAGACGTAATGGAGGATGAGACTTACTTATCACAGAAGATGTCTGTAGTAAAAGAGGCCGGTGAAATGCTTCCCTACGCACATTTCAGACCTTCTGTAGAGGGATATTCCACCCTTACAACTATGTTCACAGAGGTAGTGGAGAGTATTGCTATGGGCAGCGCAAGTCCGGATGATGCGGCAGCTACCTTTGAGTCAGAGATGAAACGAATTGTGGGCGAGGAAAATGTGACTGTGAAATAAGGGATCTGCATTCAGCTTGGAGCATTGCTCCAAGCTGAATCTTTAAAGGAGAGACTGAGGATGGTTGGAACAAGAAATCAACAAAAACGAAAGATATGGAAAACGGCACTTTTTTTCTCCCCATCAATTTTACTGCTGGGCGTTTTCTTCATTGGCCCCATGATCATGACTGTCTTTTTTTCTTTTACAGACATTTCACTGACGGGGAGTTCTGCACAGGCAATGAAATTCGTAGGTTTCAGGAATTTTATTGAGATTTTCAAAGACCCTAAACTGCTTACCGTATTAAAGAATACAATGGTATTTCTGGTGTTTTCAGGTATTATCGGGCAGCAATGCCTGGGATTTCTGCTTGCGTCCCTCATGAGGGGGAAAAACAGGCTGGTTCGTAAATTTGTCGGCTTTACAGTAGTGGCAGGCTGGATCACTCCGGAGGTGATCGCAGCGTTTATGTTCAGCTCCTTTTTTGCCGATGCCGGTACATTGAATAAAATCATAGGCATTTTCGGGGCATCACCGGTTTCATGGCTTTTTACATTTCCGATGGCCTGTGTTGTCATAGCAAATATATGGAAGGGATCCGCATATTCCATGATGATGTTCCAGGCTTCCCTGGACAATATATCAGATGATATTGTGGAGGCTGCCAGGATAGACGGCGCAGGCGGACTCCAGATACTGCTCAGGATCACACTGCCCATGATAAAGAGCACCATGGCAACTACGTTTGTGATCGTTACACTGTCCACCTTGGGCGCTTTCGGCCTTGTGTTCGCCATGACAGGAGGCGGGCCGGCTATTATGACTACAACACTTTCTATTTTCATGTATCAGAAGGCCTTCATTGCATATCAGATAGGATACGGAATGGCAATTGCCCTCTTTATTCTGGCAATCGGTATTCTGCTGAGCCTTGTATATATCAGGCTGATACGTGCAAATGACGGCAATTAGGAGGGGATCATCATGAAGAAAAAAAAGAAAAACCTACAGAAAGTCATTCCCTATATGGTATTGCTCATCATTGCGGGAGCATTTTTACTTCCTCTTCTGTGGCTGGTGTTTGCGGCTTTTAATCCGGAAGCCAGCCAGGCCTTCGCAGTGCCAAAGCATATGAGTGTTGAGAATTTCAGGGTTATTCTCACAGATGCCAAAAACCAGAGAGGATTCCTGAACAGCCTGTTCATCTCCGTGGTACAGACAGGCATAGTGCTGGTATGTTCCCTGCTGGCAGCGTATCCTCTGTCAAGATATGAGCTGAAGACGGGGCAGAAGATCACTATGGGAATGCTGTTTCTGACCTCTATTCCCATAACGGCGGTTATGGTGCCGGTCTATCAGATGTTTATCATGATGAAGCTGGTGGACTCTATAGGCGGAACCATTATTTTTCTTTCAGCTTCCGGTCTTCCTTACGGAATCTGGATGATGAAAAACTTTCTGGATGGAGTATCCGTGGATCTGGAGGAGGCGGCGTGGATAGACGGTGCGTCTGCCGTCAAGAGTGTGGTTCATGTGGTGCTTCCGCTGATGCTCCCCGGATTATTTACAGTTGCCATGTTCACCTTTGTGGGAAGCTGGGGAAACTTTTTTGTACCGCTCATTTTACTGCAGTCCACAGAGAAGATACCGGCTGCCGTAAATATTTACCGCTTCTTTGGGGAGCGCGGACAGGTCATCTACGGACAACTGGCGGCTTATTCCATTGTCTATATGCTTCCTGTGTTTGTTTTATATTTCTTCTCACAAAACTATATGTCAAAAGGATTTGCAATGACCGGAGCGTCAAAGGGCTGATTGCAAATGCACATCTTACTGAAATTGGGAGGTTACGTTTATGAAGAAAATGTATATGATCGGAAATGCACATCTTGACCCTGTATGGCTCTGGCCGTGGCAGGAGGGATTCCAGGAGAATAAAGCTACCTGTAAATCTGCGCTGGAGCGTTTGGGTGAATACGAAGATGTAATATTTACCTCAAGCTCCGCACAGTTTTATGAATGGATTGAAAAAAATGATCCGGAAATGTTTTCAGAGATCGAAAAGAGGATAAGAGAAGGGCGCTGGGTGATCTGCGGAGGCTGGTGGGTGCAGCCTGACTGTAATATCCCCTGCGGAGAATCTTTTGCCCGTCATGCCTTGATAGCCCAGAATTATTTTATGGAAAAATTCGGTGTAACAGCCAAAACAGGATACAATGTGGACAGCTTTGGTCACCAGGGAATGATGCCGCAGATCCTGCAGTTGTCCGGCATGGAGAATTATGTATTCATGCGGCCGGGTCCTCATGAAAAAGGCCTGCCGGCCAGGAATTTTATCTGGGAATCAGATGACGGTTCCAGGGTACATGCTTTTCGGCTGCCGTTTTCCTACTGCACATTCGGCAGACTGGAGAATCACATGAGAGCCTGCAGAGAGGAATTTGACGCCGGTGTGGATGAGCTGATGTGTTTCTACGGTGTGGGCAACCACGGTGGAGGTCCTACGATCGAAAATATTGAAACTGTGAAAAAGCTGCAGAGAGAATGGGATGACGTGGAGATTATTTTTGCGGATCCTGACTTTTACTTCGAGAAACTTAAGGAGAGGGAATATGACCTGCCGGTAGTGCATGGGGATCTGCAGCATCATTCCAGCGGCTGTTACAGTGCGGAATCACAGGTGAAACGCTATAACCGCAAGGCGGAGAATGCGCTTCTGAGGGCAGAGAAGTTTTCTGTTCTGTCAGAGCTTGTGTCAGGGCATGGCTATACAGAGGGACTGACAGAGGGGTGGAAACGTGTTCTGTTTAACCAGTTCCATGACATCCTGGCAGGCTCCAGTATTCAGAAGGCATATGAGGATACCAGGAATGAATTGGGGGAAGCGCTGTCCATTGCGGCGAGAAATGAGAATAACAGTCTTCAGGCAGTTTCCTTCCATATCGGGATCGATCAGGAGGAGAATATGCTCCCCGCAGTGGTTTTCAATCCCCATGGCTGGGACGTAGAGGAATATGTAGAAGTGGAGACCGGGATGTTCGGTAATTCCTGCAGAGGGGAGTCTTATATCGTAAAGGACAGCAGCGGAAATGTGGTACCGTCCCAGAAAATATCTTCGGACGCGAAGGTAAACGGCAGAAACAGGATCGTCTTCAAGGCAGGCGTGCCGTCACTTGGTTACGCTGTATTCCGCATCTACGCAGTGGATCAGGAGCAGGAGGCAGAACACACATCGCAGGCCCTGGTATTAGAAAACGCTCTGGTCCGTGTGCAGTTTGAAGAGAAGACAGGAGCTGTTATTTCCATATGGGATAAGGAAAACAAGATTGAATACTGTGACGGAGCCTTTGGACGAGTTGTGGTGGTAAAGGATAACTCCGATACATGGAGCCACGGAGTCACGAGATTTCATGAGACAGAGGGATACTTTGAACCGAAATCCGTGAAAAAGACAGAGGATGGACCGGTAAGGAGCAGTATCCGTGTGATCAGCAAGTACAAAAGCTCTACCCTGGTCCAGATATATACATTATATAAGGAAGATAAATCCGTCAGAGTGTCTGCAAAGATCAACTGGCAGGAAAAATTCCGGTGTGTAAAAATCCAGTTCCCGGTTGCTCTGGATCAGTACAGAGGAATCTATGAAATTCCTTTTGGCTGTATAGAAAAAGCATGCAATGGGGAGGAAGAAACGGTTCAGCGCTGGATGGACCTGTCAGGTATGCAGGAGGCCAATAATAAAATAATCTGTGGTATTGGTATATTAAATGACTGCAAATACAGTGCCTGCATGGAAGGAAACTGTATGGAGCTGACAGTTCTTAGAAGTCCTGTATACGCCCACCACAATCCGTATATTCTGGATGAGGAGGAAGACGACTATCAGTTTACAGACCAGGGAATACAGAACTTCTCTTATACCATCGTACCACACCTGGGCAGCGGCAGAGAGGCGCATCTGGTGCAGCGTGCAGAAGAACTCAATCAGCCCTGTGTTACAGTGATCGAGACATACCATAAGGGCGAATATCCGCAGAAGGCGGAACTTTTGACGGTGAGCAGGAACAATGTGGTGCTGTCTGCCCTTAAAAAGGCAGAGAAGCAGGATGGATATATCCTCAGGCTTTATGAGACAGAGGGAAAGGAGTGTCAGGCAGATATCTGCATCCATTTCCTTGAAAAAAACATTCGCGCGGAATTTAAGCCGTTTGAGATTAAGACATTTTTCGTCAGCCGTTCCGTGGATTCTGAACCTGCAGAGGTGAATTTCATGGAATGGGAGAAGTGACGCGCTAAAAATGCCTGCGAGGAGATTGGGATATGAAAGACTATGTGATTGGTATTGATATAGGCGGCACAAAATGCGCAGTAGTGCTGGGTGAGGCAGGGGAAGCAGATGAGGACTGCCGAATATTTGACAGAGTATGCTTTGCTACAGAGGCCAGGAGAGGACCGGATTGCGTGATCCATGATCTGTTTGGAGCAGTCCGGGCACTTCTCGGGCGTAATGATATACAGACGGAAAGACTGCAGGCCATAGGGATAAGCTGCGGAGGGCCTTTGGACCATATAAAGGGAGTGGTTAAAAATCCGCCTAATTTATATGGCTGGGACAATATTCCCATTGTGGATATTATGGAAAAAGAATTCCGGGTGCCCACATACATACAGAATGACGCCAATGCCTGTGCACTGGCAGAATGGAAATTCGGAGCAGCCAGAGGCTGCCGGCATGTGATATTTCTCACCTACGGCACAGGGATGGGAGCCGGTCTTATATTGGACGGAAAGCTTTACAATGGTGCCAACAATATGGCAGGAGAAGTAGGTCATGTGAGAATGACGGAAAGCGGTCCTGTGGGATTCGGCAAGTCCGGCTCCTTTGAAGGATTCTGCAGCGGCGGAGGCATTGCCCAGATTGCCAGGATGAAGGTGTTGGAGAAGCTGCAGATCGGTGAACGTCCTTCTTTCTGCCAGAGCTTTGAACAGATAGAGGAGCTGTCAGCAAAGACCGTAGCTCTTGCCGCAAAAAGCGGGGACCCTCTGGCTCTTGACATCTATGAAACCAGCGGCTACTATCTGGGCCGGGGGCTGGCTATCCTTATAGATATACTGAATCCGGAGATTATTGTACTGGGCAGTGTCTATGAGAGAAGCGAAGAATTATTGTGGCCATGTGCGCAGCGGGTCATCGAGCAGGAAGCACTGGCTATTTCAAGAGAGGGATGCCGGATCGTGCCGGCTGAGCTGGGAAATAAGATCGGTGATTATGCGGCACTTTCCGTTGCGATTCAGGGAGGTAAAAATGGGCAGAGAAAATGCAGTCTATGAAAAATTCCGGAAAGATTATCCGGTTCTTAAGGAACAGCCTGTGTGGGAAGCTTTTGAGCTTCTTCTGAAAAGCTGCAGAAATGGAGGGAAAATCCTGGTCTGCGGCAACGGAGGCAGCGCCTCTGATTCAGAGCATATTGTAGGAGAGCTGATGAAAGGTTTCCTGCTGAAGCGCCAACTGCCGGACGAGGAGAAAGAAAAGTTCAGGAGTCTGGAAGGCGGAGAGGTATTATCCGAGCAGCTGCAGCAGGGGATCCCGGCCATCTCATTGAACAGTTACACTTCCCTCATGACTGCAGTGGGAAATGATACCTCCTTTGACATGATATTTGCCCAGCAGGTGTATGCTTACGGACAGCCGGGAGATGTGCTTATTGCAATGACTACATCGGGCAATTCCGCAAATATTGTGGAGGGAGCAAAGACTGCCAGAGTAAAGGGCATGAAGGTATTGGGGATAACAGGAGAAAAGGAGTCTGCTCTCTTAAAATACTGTGACGTCTGTTTCCGCATGCCGTCCACAGAAACATATCGTGTACAGGAGTATACACTGCCTCTGTACCACACGCTGTGTGCTATGCTGGAGGAGGCAGTTTTTGGATAACCCATAATAAGAAAATCCGCAGGGCTTTGTGAGAGGCCGCTGCGGATTTTTCACGTTTGTATCACAAAGATACTTTTTGATTTAGGCTATAGTTTGGTCCTTTGCCGATATTTGCAGCCATCGGTTTATTTTGTTCATTGGTTTCATATTTTGAAACTTCTTTCATAATGAAAAAGATGAAATGCTCTTTCCAATGTTATAATCAAGAAAAAACATTGGAGGTATTATTATGGCGGATATAAAATTAGGAATTATCGGATATGGGTTTATGGGACATGAGCACGCAAATATGATGGAGACAATAGACGAAATCGATTTAGTAGCTGTTTGTGATACAGTAATGTCCCAAATGGATGATGCTCCCGGAAGCGTAAGGAAGTATGCTTGTATGGATAAATTATTAGAGGATGAGGAAATAAACACAGTTATTATTTCAATCCCCAACCCTTTGCATCTGGAAGCTGTGGTAAAGGCAGCAAAGGCCGGAAAAAATATAATCTGTGAGAAACCGGCAGCAATGTCAGTGGAAGAATTTGATGAAATGTGTAAAATCACAAGAGAATGTAATGTGGGATTTACCATTCATCAGCAGAGAAGATGGGATGCAGATTTTCGTACGATCAAAGAAGTTTATGACAGACACCTGGTAGGAAAAGAATATCTTGTAAAATCCCAATTATATGGATTCAATGGAAATATGCATGATTGGCACATTTATCCGGAGATGGGTGGAGGCATGTTATATGACTGGGGCGTACATTTAATTGACCAGATTCTTTTGATGATTGACAGTAGACTTGTTTCCGTATATGCGGATATGAAGAACGTTATAAATAAAAACGTTGATGACTATTTCAACATACTTTTTACTTTTGAAAATGGGATTACAGCAGAAATTGAGCTTGGAACATACTATCTTACACCGAAAAGAGCCTGGTTTTTAGGTGGGACGACAGGGAGCGCAGTCATTGATGGACCTTTTCAGGCACAAGGGAATGTTGACGGAATGATAGTAAGAACAAAACATCTGCTGGAAAATGTACCTGGAAAAATCACGATGACAGCAGCCGGGCCAACAAGGAGCTTTGGAGAACCGGAACCAGGCCTCATATATAATGAAGACTTGCCGAAAGTGGATTGCTGCCATAAGGATTTCTTTATGAATTATATAAATGCATTTTACGGAAAGGAGGAAAGTGCAGTCAAGCTGACAGAAGTTAGGAAGGTGCTTTGTGTCATGGATGCGGTGAGAGAATCTGCAAAAAGACATCAGGCAGTATTATTTGAATAAAGAAACGGCTTCAAATAACTATGGATTTTTCAGCTTTCTGTTCATTGAAAAGCCAGATGGGATATGCTATATTTAAAATAATGTAGCATATTTTGTCTGCGCGGACTGTATAGTTGTCATACTGCAAAAGAGTTCCGCGGTAGCTTGGAAAGAGGAAAGGACATGACAAGTATAGAAAACATTCTTGCCGTTTATAATGCATCTGCATGTGACAGTTTGCAGAAACAGGTTTTGAGTCGGATACTTAAACATTTAAGAGAACTGAATCATATGACAATCTATCAATTGGCTGATGAGTGCTATACTTCACCAGCAACAATCAGCAGAATGGTAAAAAAATTGGGATATAAAAATTATTCGTACTTTCAGAAAGCCATTGCGGACGATGTCGTACAATATGAGCACCATAACAGACCTATTCCAATCGATCAGGTGCCAAAGGGAAAGTCGCTTTCCGACGCATTTCTGGACACACTGGACAGATTGCTGAAGTCCATGAGGGAACATCTGGATCAGAGAGGAATCCAGACACTTGTGGAGACGATCCATAAGAGTAAAAGGATAGATATCTATTCCTATGCGGGTTATTTTGCGGAAATGTTTCTTCAGTCAGACGTTTTTCTGAGTGGTAAAGTATGTGACATATATCAGCAGGAGCAGGATATGATAGAGCATGCAAAAATGCTTACGGAAAATGATCTTGTGATCTATCTTGCACCGAAGTGCATTGAAGGTACAAAAAGCGATAATATTGTAGATCATATCCAGAAGAATAAGGCAAAGGTCTGCATCATCACAGATTCCAGATATTCTGCAGGATTAAAAAAAGCAGACATAAAGTTTATATTTGATGGGGTAATGCATTCCGTAGATATGCTGGTGCTGCAAGCGTTTTTATGTATTATAGTTATAGAATACAGAAGGGTGTATATCGATGAAATTGAATAGACAGAATACCAGAACCAACCGTAAAATGTATCAGCAGATATTATTTATGGTTGGTTTTGTTGTGGGTATAACGATTTTTGTACTGACGATCGTCAACAGCGTTGTCCTTCGTTATGTGTCTCAAAAAAATGCAATAAACAGTTATCAGAAAATGAATGAACTTACTATCAAATATGTAGAAAAGGCTATTGATAATATTGAGACAGGGGTGAACAGGACGGTTTTTGACAGCGATTTTCAAATTGCATTGAGAGAATATGTAAAAGACCCTACAGATAAAAATCAAGAGATGGTCCAGCAGAAATTGGCGAGCTCCCTTGTGATTTCTGATTTATACAATGGAGTAGTTTCAAACGTTATAATATTTGACAAAGAGGGGAACTATGTTGCCAGTATGCGGGGATATAATGAGAAATCAACAATCATAGATGAAAACTGGAAGTATGATGCCGATAAGTTGTGCGGAAGATCATTGTGGTTAGGATTACATAGTGATGCAGATGATGTATCGTTAAAGAATAAAAAGATATTGTCCATTGTCAAAGCTCTTTATTCCAGTGAATTATCCGGGTCAAATGAGTATTATGGTAAACAGATTGGTTATGTCCTGACTAATATAAATGAGACAGATTTTGCCGGTGCCTATAAAAATATGAGTTTTGGAGAGACAGGCAGTATTTTATTTGTTGATGAGGAGAATCGGATTGTTTCTGCAAAAGATAAAGAGCTGATAGGACAGGAAGCTGATAAAAGGATACTCATTGACAATGGAAAGATTGAGGTCCGACAGATAGACGGAGAACAAACGGTTTTATCTGCATTCTACAATGAGGATACCAATTGGAAGATAATAGTAAGTGTCTTATCGAGGGAGCTTGTACCAGTCATATATAGCCAGATTGTAAATCTGGTCATCATTTCTATATCTGTTTTTATCATGGTATATATCCTGATCTGGTATCTGACAAAAGGTATCACACAGCCGCTTACAAAACTGCAGGAACAAATGAAGAAAGTGGAAGAGGGGAATTTTGAAGTCAGTCTGGAAAATGAGGAGAAGATTGAAGAAATTAATGATTTAAACAATGGCTTCAATATTATGGTGCGGAAACTTGAGGATTTAATGGAACGTGTGTATGAATCAGGTAAAAGAGAACAGCAGCTGAAACTGTCAATTACGGAAGCCAGACTTAGCATACTGCAGAACCAGATGAATCCGCACTTTCTATATAATACGCTGGATTCCATTGGATGGATGGCGCTAATAAATGGGAATATGAAAGTTTCTCAGATGGTCAGCAATCTTGGTGATATTTTCAGGGCCTCAGTAAAGATGGACACTTTTGTATCTACGGTTTCAGAAGAAGTGAGTCTGTTAAACAAATATATATATATTCAGAAAATCAGACATGATACAAAGTTAGAGGTATCCGTTGATGTTGAAGATGGTGTTCAGGAGTGCGGAATCTTGAAGTTTATGCTTCAGCCGTTTGTGGAAAATGCGATTGTTCATGGAATAAAGGGAGACGGTACGGTCCTGAATATAGTTGTAGCTATTAAATCAGAAGAGAATTATTTAGTAACAGAGGTGGAAGATAATGGCAATGGAATGGATGAAGTCATAAAGGATAGAATGTTCCGGGAAAAGGAAAGCTGGGGAAAAACAACGGGAACGGGGTGCTATAATGTGTACCGGAGATTGGAATTGGTTTATAAAGACAGCTTTCAATGTAATGTTGAAAGTGAGGTTGATAAAGGAACCAGGATTACGATTAAATTGCCATTAAACCATTAATATCATAAAAAAGTGGAATATTTCATAAACTACCCACCTTGTTTATAAAGCCGAAAATGTTAGTATTAATATATAAAAAGGAGGCATATTTATGAAATTAAAGAGAGTATCAGCAGTTTTGATGGTAATGACAATGGCAGCCGGGTGTTTGTCAGCCTGCGGCAGTTCTGCGGAAGGAAATAATAAAACATCCAAATCAGACAATGCCGAAGATCCTTCCAAAGAAACAGTCACAATCAAATATGTGACATGGGAGTCTTCAGAAAAGAACAATCCTCTGATCGCACAGTTTGAAGAGGAGAACCCTAATATCAAGGTAGATATAACCGTAGTACCAGACAGCAATAATACAGCAGAGTCTTTGGATATTATTGCTATGGGTGGTGGTGAAATGGATGTATGGCCGTTCCAGAGCGGCGGACAGTTTACCAGAATGCAGCAGGGACTTCTGCTGGATATCAGCGATTATATTGAAAGAGATGGAATCGATATGGAAGACTGGTTTGGTTCATACATGGAATGGGGTCAGTACAATGGGACATATTATGGCCTTCCAAGTACAGCATCCGTTGGTATGGTCTTTTATAACAAGGATATGTTCGATGCGGCAGGTCTGGATTATCCGTCAGATGACTGGACGATTGATGAATACTCTGAGTTGGCTGAAAAACTTACCAAGAGTGATGGAGGCAATACGGTTTATGGGACCTTCCAAAATACTTTTCCTGAAGATTGGGGGATTTATGGAGCTCAGACAACCTCTTTATACGGGGAGGATGGCCTCTCCAGTTTCAGCATGGACAACAAGGATTTTATCAAAAGCCTTGAATTAAGAAAGAAATTAGACGATGAAGGCTGTGAAATTTCATATGCTCAGAATGTGGCAAATTTTTCATACTCCAGTGCTGAATTTCTGGGTGGGAAATGTGCGATGACACCAGGATACAGCTGGGTATTGCGTGACATGAAGGATAAAGAGAACTTCCCATTTGATTTCAATGTGGGTATCTGCTATTTCCCGCGTATTAGTGAGGATGCTCCAAAAAAACCATCTCAGGTTAGTGTCAATATGCTTGGAATTCCTTCATCAGCAGCGCATCCGGATGAGGCATGGGAGTTTATAAAATTCATGACTCAGAATGGAACTGCACAGACAGTATCTGACGGCAATATCCCTACATATCAGGGGGTTGATATGGAGGGGTTGGTTGATAAACTCATCGAAGGAACACCGCTTACAAAAGAACAGGGCGAGATGTTTTTTGCAGATGATATGCATATGTTTACAGCAGTGCCGACTGGAATAGCAGCAGGAGAGTATTCTACAATCATCAATGAGGAAACAGGTTTGTATTTCTCGGGAGAACAGACGATTGAAGATACTGTCGGAAATATTAAGATACGCGCAGATGAGGCTATCCAGAAAACACTAAGCGAATCAGATAAATAGGGGGGAAACAGTTGGTTAAGAGGAAAAACTCCGGATACAAATTAGGGCATTCAGAGGCGGTAGCAGCATATACCATGGTTCTCCCAAGCGTAATAGGTGTAATCGTATTCCTTGGAATACCGTTGTTTTTCGTTATATATTTAAGTTTTACAAAATGGAATTTCGCTCAGGGTATCAACGGAATAGAATTTATAGGGCTTGATAATTACATAAGGATGTTTCAGGATGACAGGGTACATGTATCACTGGTTAACAATCTGGTTTATCTCTTAAGTGTTCCAATCACCATATTTCTGGCAATATTCCTGGCCACAGCACTGAACAAACATGTATTTTTAAAAAATGGTATCAGAGTTCTATATTACCTGCCATTTATCAGCTCTATGGTAGCAGTTGCAATGGTTTTCAGAAATCTTTTTTCTGAGTATGGAATAGTGAATGAAATTCTTAGCAGTGTATTCCACATAAGTGATCCGCCCGGTTGGTTCCTAAGTTCTGCCTGGGTCATGCCTTGTATCATTATCGTACAGGTGTGGCATGATCTTGGTAATTCAACCATGATTCTGATTGCCGGGATGCAGGGGATTTCAGGAGATTTGTACGAAGCCGCCAAAGTAGACGGCGCTACGGGATGGGACAGGCTTACAAAAATTACAATCCCGTTATTGACACCATATATATTCTTTTTAGTCATCATCGGCGTCATGAATTCTTTTAAGGTTTACGATATTGTAAAAATCTTAACAGAAGGCGGACCTGGAAAGGCATCTAATGTGCTTGTCTATGCAGTATACCATTACGGATTTAAACTGTATGATATGGGATATGCATCAGCTATATCTGTGCTGGTATTTGTGATTATTATGATTGTGACAGCTGTCCAATTTACCGGTCAAAAGAAATGGGTCAATTATTAGGAGGGAAGAAAGAGAATGTCAGGTAAAAATAAAAAGTTTTTAATCAAGCTTGTAGTGACAGTCATCATTCTGCTTTTGGCAATTGTCTTTGTCTTTCCTTTTTTATGGATGATTTCCACATCATTTAAAATGGAGATGAATGTTTTTGACTTTCCATTTAAGGTGATTCCGGAAGTGTGGAATTTTGAAAACTACAAAAAGGTATTTGCCAGTTCGCAGTTTTTTACATTTTATAAAAATTCAATTTTTATTGCGGTATGTTCGGTCTTTGGTAATATCTGTATTTCCTCAGCTGCTGCTTATGCGTTTGCGAGACTGGAATTCAAAGGAAGTAAGGGAATGTTTGCTCTGCTGATGGTTACCTTGATGATTCCATTGCAGGTACTGCTCCTTCCGAAGTTTATCATGTTTCAGAAAATAGGATTGTACGATTCCTATCTTGCTCTGATTCTGCCTGCAATGTTTTCGCCGTTTGCAATCTTTTTTTTGAGACAGACTTATATGTCGGTGCCAAAGGAGCTATCGGAAGCAGGATTGATTGACGGGGCAGGTCAATGGAGGATTTATTTACAGCTTATAATGCCGTTGGCAAAGGGGCCAATGGTAACCGTAGGGATTTTAGCCTTTATTGACAGCTGGAATGATTATATGCAGCCCTCCATTTTACTTAGGAGTGTTGAAAAGTTTACGATACCAATCGGCTTAGAGTGGTTTTCGACAAGTAATGGTTCTAACTATGCATTAATTATGGCGGCTACAGTTATTTCACTGGTGCCGATACTCCTTATTTTCATATTTACACAGCGTTTCTATATTGAGAGCATTGCAGCAGTCGGAATTAAGGGATAGATTAGTTTGAAGGGGGATTGACAGTGCTGAAAAATGTATTAATTATTGACGATGAAAAGATAATCAGACAAGGAATTCGTCTGTCAGTTCCCTGGGAAGAGCTGGGTTTTAAAGTAATAGGTGAAGCAGAAACTGCCATGGAGGCATTAGAAAAGTTGGACACCTGTGATATTGATCTTGTTTTAGTAGATGTTCAGATGCCCGGAATGGATGGGATTGAATTCATTCAGGAAATGCGGAAGAATTATCCACATCTAAAAGCGTTAATTATCAGTGGACACAGTAATTTTGAGTATATTGCATCGGCACTGAAATTACAGGTCAGTGATTATCTGCTGAAACCAATCAATATCCTGAAGCTTTTGGATACTCTGAAAAATATCAGGGCACAGATTGATAAAGAAGAACAGGAAATAAGTGTCAGCAGAGAGCAAAGAAATATAGCTGGCAAAATGCTTGCCATGCGGCTGATAGGACGTGATTTCAGGAACCGGGAAGAGATAGATTCTTACTGTAACCGCTGTGGGATTGCATATCCGTTGGAAAATTACTGTGTTGTGTCCATGAAGACAAACCAATTTATGTCGGTACTGGAAAATATATTTTCCGGTCAGGCCCAGGAATTTGAAAAAAGATTTGAAGATGCCATGAGAGCTGCTATAGATGAGGATATGCTTTTTGCATCACTAATAGGCAATTATTATGCCGTTGTAGTCAAAAAAGAGGCTGTAGAGACAGTGCAGAATACACTCTACAGAGAAGCGCAGAGGATTGGCATGCAGATAACAATAGGTACTGGCCAGGTATTTGAAAATATATATTTCATGAACATATCATATCTGCAGGCAAATGAAATGATTGACAAGAAGACCAGGGTTGTACAGAGCAAAGAGAAAGCATTGGAAAACAGAATGACGTATCTTTCGGAAGTGTTGATTCAGGAGCTGGAGGAACGGAATTTTGAAAAAGTAGAAGGAATCGTAAATGAGGTCTTTACAGATAACTTTTCAGTCGAACCGGGAAAAGTGCTGAATTGGTGTATTCGCTCACTATGTGATATCGTGGAATATTTTCAGCTTGCAAGCTATCCTGAGATGGAAGGCATTACAGTAGTAGAACTTCAGACAATATCCACTTTATACTTTTACGTGACCTTGCGTACTGTGTATATGAAGAAAATTCAAAAAATATGCAGGTTTTTGAAAGACCTTAAAGGAAACAGCAACGAGGCAATCGTGGACAAAATTTGCGGTATCGTAAAAAAAGAATACATGGATCCGGAACTGTCATTACAAGATATCGCACAGAGAATGAATATCAGTTATAACTATTTGAGTACAGTGTTTAAACAAATTAATGGAAAAAACTTTTCAGCATATCTTATCGATGTGAAAATGTCGCGGGCAAAGCAGATGGTCCTTGAGGGCAGTCTGAAAATGTATGAGATAGCGGAGAAGGTAGGCTACTCAAATGCAAAGTATTTTACGGAACAGTTCAAAAAGACAGTTGGAATGACACCCAGTGAATATAAAAGTTCACATAACAGGAGTCAAAAGGAGGTATAGCAGTGGCATCTGCATTTGATATCAACGTAATAGATGAAAATAGTATAGAAAACATTATTTATAACGGAATTGAAGCTGGGTTCCAGTTTGCGATCCGCTTTACCGCATATCGCGGTACGCAGTTATCCTGCATTGAAAGCTTCACTTTGAAGCTGGATGGTATTGAAGTTGAAAAGAAGGACATACGGTTCTGTATCAATGGAAAGGAGTTCCTGATTGACCAATTAAAAGATTTATATCAGGAATACTGGTTCATCCAGGATAGTGCAATCATAAAGGTTATGAACGGGTCTGCATTGAAAAGAGGGCAGGAGATTAAAATTAATTATTCCTACAGAATTCCATATACAGGTTATTTTGGAGATTATCTGGTACAGGAAGGCAATGGCTGCCAAGTGGCAGGTTGATAGGAGGATACATCATGATTGATATAAGTGTTAGTTTATATAGTTTTTCAGTCAAGTTCTTTGAACGCAGTTATGATTTGGAGGATTGCGTACGAAAAGCAAGTGAATTAGGTTTTAAAGGAGTAGAGATTGTTGCAGCCCAGATGATAGAGAACTATCCAAACCCCACAGATGAATGGTGTGAATGGTTCAAGGGAATTCTGAAAAAATACAACATGGAACCATTGAGCTACAGTGCATACATAGATATGGGACAGCATACAGGAAGGGATCTCACAGAAGAAGAGATATTTCAATGTACATTAAATGATATTATTTATGCAAACAGGCTTGGGTTCCATATCGTTCGGACACAGCATGCAATTTCACCTGCTATTCTTGAGAAAATGATTCCATATGCAAAAAAATGGAATGTATGGATTGGAGTAGAACTTCACGCTCCACACAATTGCAGAGTTGGTGTGTGGAAAGAGTATTTTGAGCTGTTCGATAGAGTCGGAAGCGACTATATTGGAGTGGTACCAGATATGGGCATATTCCAGGAGCATCCCCACGAATTATTTAAACATACCGCAGTGGAAAGCGGAATCGATAAAGTGCAGTTGGAAAGCATGATTGAAGACTTTGAAAATGGTATGTCAAAGGCCTCAATGGAAAAGAAATACAGTATATCAGAAGCTGAACAAATAGCTGTTTTGGATAATATGTATAGCACATTTCATCCAGCTACGCTTGAGGACTTTGAGAGAATGGTTCCACATAGTAAGTACATGCACGGTAAATTCTATTATATTAATGAAAATGAGGAAGATACCTGCATTCCTTACAGGAGTATCGTACAAAAAATCAGCGATCTTGGTTTTCATGGACATATTGCTGCTGAATATGAAGGCCATTTTTCAGATGGGACCATTGACTGCGTAGAGCAGCTCAGAAGATATTCCAATATGATGCATAGACTGGTAAAGGAAATTACGCCTTAAAAGATACAGAGATTTTTGAACTGTAAGCACTTGATGAAAGGAAGGGCAAAATATATGAAAGCTATTTTCAGTTATGACAATCGCTTTTTTAGATTCATGTCTTGTCTGTTCGACTTGATGGTATTGAATCTGTTATGGGTCATAACCAGCCTGCCCCTTATTACAATTGGAGCATCAACCTGTGCAATGTTCAGAGTGATATTAAACAGACAGCAGTGTATTGAGGGATTTTTAATAAAGGATTATTTCAGGGCATTCGCAAGAGATTTTAAAAGAGCATTCATAGCTGGAATTCTTATTTTGTTCTGTTCCGTAATTCTTTTATTTGAAATCACATTCTGGAGTTATCAGACCGGGACAAC
Source organism: Blautia sp. JLR.GB0024 (assembly GCF_037000545.1). Lineage (NCBI taxonomy): Bacteria > Bacillati > Bacillota > Clostridia > Lachnospirales > Lachnospiraceae > Blautia > Blautia sp. JLR.GB0024. Next base: position 868,987 of record NZ_JBANBF010000002.1, read on the forward strand.
AGCGGTGTTATGCGTAATATTCTGTATTGCAGCCATAGTTTATTTCACAGCTCTTTGTATTTATTTATTTCCGGTTCTTATTCTGAGAGGGGAATCTGTTATACACAGCTGCATATCTGCATTTTTAATAGCTGTGCAGAATTTACCAAAGACGCTTCTGTTATTGAGTATGATTATATCTACCGTGTATGTTGCTGTTCATAACGAAGCGGCAGCGATGATATTTTTATGTGTCGGAGGATCGGGATTTTGCTATATAATCTGCTTGTTTGTACTGCAGATGCATAGAAAATATGAAACAGGGGAAAAGGAGCAGGAAAATGGATTTTCAAGCATATAATAAGATTTTAATTTGTAATGACAAAATAAAAAACGTCAAGATTGGCGATACAGTAATCGGATATGTGTTTCAGATTAAATATCCGTCCTATAGAGGTGCATTTTTAAGCTGCATAGAAGATTTGTGTTTTTATATAGACGGAAGTTTAGCAGAAAGAGAAGATATCCGGTTTAAATTAAATGGAAAGGATTTCTTGCTGGATGAGTTACCTGAGTGCTATAAAGAATATTGGTATGTGAGAGAAAAAGCATCTATATTTATTAGAAGACCGGGCGGTCTCACTGCAGGGAAACATGAAGTGCGGGTATATATGAAGCACCGGGTTCCATACACGGGATATTTTGGAGAATATCTGGTATTGGAAAGTGATGTAACCAAGTATCTATCAGCAGAGTAGAAAAAAAGGAGACTTAAAATGGAACAGGATATAAAGCTGGGAATTTCACTATATAGTTTTTCTACAGAGTTTATCCACGAAAAAATGGATTTGGAAGGCGTTATAAAAAAGGCGCACGATATGGGATATAAAGGGGTAGAAATTGTAGCTGCGCAGATGGTGCCGGATTATCCATATCCGACAGATGAATGGCTGGAGAACTTAAGAAATCTTTTAGAGAAATATGAACTGGAGCCGGTTTGCTGGAGTGCATATATAGATATGGGTATCCGTACAGACCGTGATCTTACTGAGGAAGAAATCATTCAGTTTACAGAAAATGATTTAGTCTATGCAAAAAAAGCTGGTTTTCCCATGGTGCGGACACAGCATGCGATTTCTCCCGCAATTTTTAAGAAGATGATACCTGCTTGTAAAAGACTGAATATGAAGCTTACTATTGAGATGCACCATCCGCATCATCCGGATATTCCTGTCTGGAAAGAATATTTCGAAATCATGAGGAAAGAAGGAAAAGGCATTTTGGGATTTGTGCCAGACTTCAGTATCTTCCAAACTATGCCTCACAGACTTTATTTAGAACAGGCAGTATCGTTTGGCTGCAGACCGGAAAAACTTGAGGAAATCATCGAGATACATAAAAATTCAAAAGATTTAGACGCTGTAATGCAAGGGGATTTCAATGATATAGAAAAACATACTGCAGAAGAAATGTTCAGTAAATTTTCGGCTCCTGCAGATATTTCACAGATTAAGGATTTTATAGACTGTGCATTCTATATTCACGGAAAATTTTATTATCTGGACAATGATGAACATGATCCCTGCATTCCATATGAAGCGATTATTGCGGAAATTAGGGCTGCCGGGTATCAGGGATATATCGCCAGTGAGTATGAAGGACATCACTTTGATGAGACTGTAGATTCAGAAGAGCAATTGAGACGTTTTGTGGCAATGAATCAGAAGCTATTAAACAAATAAAGGAGGATTATCAGAATGAGAGATGGAAAATTGCAGATAGGATTAGTTGGATGTGGAGGTATTGCTAATAACAAGCATCTGCCGGCACTTTCAAAGATGAAAGAACTGTGCGAGATAATTGGGTTCTGCGATATTATAGAAGAACGTGCAGCAAAAGCCGCAAAAGAGTACGGGACTGAAGACGCAAAAGTATACACGGATTACAAAGAAATGTATAAGGATGGGAATATTGACGTGATTCATGTTCTGACTCCTAATGTACTGCATTGTGCTGCAACAACGGCAGCATTTGAAGCGGGTAAGCATGTAATGTGTGAAAAACCCATGGCACATAATACGGAAGATGCTGAAAAAATGTTGGATGCCTGGAAAAAGTCAGGAAAGAAATTCACCATTGGTTATCAGAATCGTTTCCGCCCTGAGGTGCAGAATCTGAAAAAGGCATGCGAAGCCGGTGATCTTGGGGATATCTATTATGGAAAGGCACATGCTGTCAGACGAAGAGCTGTCCCTACATGGGGAGTTTTCCCGAATAAGGCATTGCAGGGCGGCGGACCGCTTATAGATATAGGGACACATGCCCTGGATCTTACATTATGGATGATGGATAATTATGAGCCGGTGTCAGTTTCGGGTCAGGTTTTTTATAAACTGGGTCATCTGCCACAGGCTGTTGAAGGAAATATGTTCGGGCCATGGGATCCGGAGACTTATGAAGTGGAAGACTCTGCAATGGGATTCATCAAGATGAAAAATGGTGCACTGATCAATCTGGAGGCTGCATGGGCAATCAACATGATGGAATCGAGAGAAGCGTCAACGACACTTTGCGGAACTGTTGCTGGTGCAGAGATTCATTCTGGAATGAGTTACAAAGAAGATGAATTGTATTATAATCGCGGAAGAAATGGGCAGCTAATGAATGAATTGATTGCACCGGGTGGAAATATTGCTTACTTTGAAGGCGGATCGGGAGAACCGGGTGAAATGGAGGCAAAGCAATGGCTGGAAGCAATCATAAATGACACAGAGCCATTAGTGAAACCAGAGCAGGCATTTAAAGTAACGCAGATTCTGGAGGCAATTTACAGATCGGCAGAAACTGGTGAGGAAGTCATCCTGTAAAAGCAGGATACATAACAGGGGGTAGGAAAATGAAACTGGGATTTATAACTGCAATATTAGAAAATTATACTTATGAACAGATGATGGAATTTGCGTCAGTGGAAGGCTTTGAGTGTGTAGAAGTGGCATGTTGGCCTGCAGGAGATGCAGAACGCCGATATGCAGGAGTGAGCCATATCGATATAGGAAAAGTTCTTGAAGATAATACCTATGCGGAATATATTGGGAATCTAAGCAGGGCTAAAGGTGTCGAAATCTCTTCGTTGGCATATTATCCCAATATATTGGATGCCGATCAGGCGAAGGCATTAGCATGCAGAGAACACTTGAGAAAAGTCATTATGGCCAGTGCAAAATTGGGTGTGGGCATGGTGACAACCTTTATCGGAAGGGACCAGACGAAGACAGTAGAAGAAAATCTGAAGATTGTCAGAATGGTGTGGCCGGAACTGCTGGAACTTGCCGGGGCGAACGGAGTCAAAATTGCAATTGAAAATTGTCCCATGCTTTTTGGAGCGGACCAGTGGCCGGGCGGACAAAATTTAATGACGACACCGAGCAATTGGAGAAAGATATTTGAGATTCTTCCATATGACAACCTTGGGATAAACTATGACCCATCCCATTTTGTATGGCAGATGATTGATTATATCAAACCTCTGTATGAATTTAAGGATAAGATTTTCCATGTTCATTATAAAGATATAAAAGTATACAGAGACAAGCTTGAAGACTGTGGAACCATGGCTTATCCGCTGCAATATATGCAGCCAAAGCTTCCGGGACTTGGAGACATAGACTGGGGTAAATATGTGTCTGCTTTAACTGATATTGGGTATGATGGTTATACTTGTATCGAGGTTGAGGATAAAGCTTTTGAAAACAATGAAAAGAAAGTCCTCGATTCACTTAGGTTGAGCAAACACTATTTGAAGCAGTTTGTAATTTAGTGTGTCTGTATGGAAAAGAGATTACCACCAGTTTTTTTATTATTAATGATGCTGATGTCTATGACCGCAGGAGCTATGGCGTTAAACAAGGTATCGCCAATAATATCTATTATTATCCCGGAGCTGAATTTGTCAGGCAGTGCACAGGGCGGGCTGTTGATTTCGGTTTTTGCCGTATCGGGCGTATTCCTGGCAGTGCCAATTGGGGTGATCATGCAGAAGTTTGGCTGTTATAAGGCTGGTATTTTTGCACTGTCTGCACTGGTCATTGGTCCGTTCATTGGTATGCTATATATGAATTTTGCTGTTCTTTTAATAAGCAGAGTAATTGAGGGAGTTGGCTTAATCATATTAACGACCATAGGACCGGCTGTTATAGCTCATGAATACAAAGATAGAAATCTTGGTGCTGCTATGGGGATTTTAATGTGTTTTATGATATTGGGTCAAATTATTATGCTGAATGCTGCCCCGAGGATAGCAGCTTTTAGTAGTTGGAAAATAGTATGGATGGGGACTGCTGCTTATGCTCTTATATTTTTGTTATTGTGGATATTCATGCTAAAAAAACTGGATTGGTGTATGAAGGACGAGATGATGGACGGGGAAAATAGGATTCAGATGTTTCCAAAAGAAGTATTTTTGAATTGGAAGCTTTGGTGTCTTGGGCTGACCTTTATGCTGGCACTCATTGCACAGCAGGGAGTTGTCGCTTTCCTGCCATCATACTTAACAGATGTAAAGGGTATGCCTGCATCTGCGGCAGGAAGTATGGTCAGTGCTGCGGCGTTTGTCGGAATCCCTACAGCAATATTATCTGGTATCATTTCAGATAGACTGGGTTCAAGAAAAAGACTTATTGTTATATTTATGGTGATGTCATCCATTGTGTATGCAGTAATGCCAATTTTTCCATCATCTCAATATATCCTGATTATATTATTATTTGGAATATCTGTTTATGGAATTGTGGGACTATGCATTTCCACTGCATCAGAACTTGTGGGCTCACAGAATGCAGGCATGGCTGTTGCATTTATGAATATGATGCAGTGGGGTGGTATAGTCATGAGTTCAGCAGTATTTGGCTCATTGATTGATGGGATTGGCTATACAGGTGCATTTTACTGCCTGGTTCCAATTACTATAGCGGGAGCGCTGCTGACGTTTATAGTGTAGAAATGGCACCTTGGTCCATAGAAAGAGAGCAGTATTCTATCTGTTCAGCCAGTTCCTGGCGTATTCCAAGACCGCCGGTGATATGCAGGTCACAAAACCGGACATCTCTGATGTGGTGTCCGGGCTCTGCAAAGCCGCACAATTCAATGGCATGGCAGTCAGACCAGGTTTCGTCGAGACTCCTGCCGGTGATGTGAATGCGCTCATATCGCAGATTTTCAAATATCGGAGGATACGGCGCAGGGATGCCGTCATTATTATAAGGTACAGAATGAACAAGCAGGCATGGGACCGTACAATCGAGCACTTCAACATTTCGGACATAACCGCCGCGCTTGGAGGTCCCTTTAATTTCAATACCAACCATGGAATTTTTCAAATCACAGTCCCATATCTTGACATCTTCAATTCCACCGGATATTTCACTTCCCATACAAAGTCCATGACCGAATGCACAGTGACAATCAAAAATCCGAATATGACGGCAGGGGCGGCCAATCAGATTTCCTTCCGGATTTTTCCCGGATTTTATCGCTACGGAGTCGTCACCAGTGTAGAAGAGACAGGAAAAGATTGTGCAGTCTTCCGAGGAATCGGGGTCCCAGCCGTCTCCATTCCAGATACCGGTGCTTTTAAATGTGCAGTGATCGGTGACGATGTTGCGGGAGTAGATCATATGGACATTCCAGGAGGCACCGTCAGACAGAGTGAGGCCGCTGATACGGACATCAGAGCAGTTGCTGATATTGATCAGGCGGCCCCGTACCCGGCCGGGAATGGTATTGCTGTTTTCACAGGTGGAGACTAAATCGGCGTTGGCAGCCATAAAGTCCTTCAGGCGTTCCCGCTCTGATGCAATGACTGCCTGTGCCAATTCTTTTCCTCCGCCCCGGATAGTGCCTTTTCCCTGAATGACAATGTTATGGCAGGTTGGTTCACAGGTATGGTCCAGTTCTCCCATATTCAGAAGACTCTGGTAACACTCCATTTCAATCCCTTCAAAGCGGCTGTGTATACGGGGAAGATAATGGGCAGGATTGCTGCTGCCCTGTAAAACAGCACCTTCATCCAGATACAGCTCCATATCGCTGTGCAGACGGAGTGCACCGGTAAGGTAGGTACCTGCCGGCAGATAGACGATATCTCCGGGACCACAGTCATCAATGGCCTTCTGCAGAGCACGGGTGGTCAGAGTCTTGCCGTCTGGGCAGGCATGGTAGGGAGCAGCTGTTACATCTATGCGATGTTTGCAGATCCCTGTGCAGAAGCGGCTGGTCCCAATGAAGTGACCGTCAGGTAAAAAGACGGAGACAGTGTATTTTGTTTGCGGCTGCAGTGGCCTGAGCGTGTAGTGGCTTTTATGAGAAACGGCAATCTGACAGTCATCCAGATAAATGAGATAAGTTTGGTCTGCTGCGGTTTGAGCCGTTTTTTCCCACCATATTTCGGCGGAATCAGCCTGTACATAGTATGATAGAGTTTGCATCTTAGAAAATTCCTTTTATATTTGTTGAAGTATATTTTAGTTACTGTCAAAGTCATTATATAACAAACAAGATAACCGGAACAATGATACTAATCATAGAATATAAGAAATATTACAGTAATTAGTATAACTTTCCTGGATTTTTATTATAGCCGCAGGGCTGCCTGAAATTTATAATAAAATTATAACACTGCTGTAAGACGGAGAGTCTATGGAAAATACAGGATATAAAAAAGGGCAGTGTGATGATAATACAGGAAAAATGAGGTGTAAAAGATGAAATTAATACAGAGGCTTAATCAGCCAGAGCGGGAATTTACACCGATTCCGTTTTGGTTTCTAAACGGTGATTTGAGGGATGAGGAAATCAGGCGGCAGCTGCAGGATTTTTCGGAACATGGGGTATATGGTGTTGTCCTTCATCCCCGAATGGGACTTCCAAAGCGAATCGGCTATTTATCACAAACTTTTTTTCACTATATAAAAACAGCGGTAAAAGAGGCACATCGGCTGGATATGAAGATTGTGCTGTATGACGAAGGAATGTATCCTTCCGGCTCTGCATGTGGCCTGGTAACAGAAGGACACCCGGAGCTTGCCAGTGAGGGTCTGGTGCTTACGCAGAAACTGCTTGACGGGGATGAACTTCTGGCGGACACCTCAGAAGGAAAACTTGTGGTCCGCAAAAGCGGAGGAACCATCCGAGGTATTCACTGGGGAGAAGATGACGGAGAGGAAAATGCACCAAAAAGTGCAGATATTTTGAACCAGAAGGCCGTGGACAGATTTATTTCCTTAACACATGAGCAATATTATCGGGAGTTAAAGGAATATTTCGGCAGTACCATCATCGGTTTTTTTACGGATGAACCCAGTATTCTGGGACGTAACACAAAAGATATGTTTGCATGGACACATGGATTTGCAGAAGAATTTGCAAAGGCAGGCGGAAAAGCGGAAGACCTTGCAGCATTATTTTCGGGGAAGGAAAATGCATCCGTCAGGATATATCATGAATTGCTTCTGGAACGGGAAAGCAGGGTTTATTACGGCAGTCTCAGTCTGTGGTGTGAGGCTCACGGTATTGCGCTTATGGGACATCCCCATGAGAGCGATGACATAGAGGTGGAAAAGTATTTTCATATTCCCGGTCAGGACCTGGTGCTGCGCCGGGTAGCACCGGAAAAGGATGCAGTCGCAGGCATAGATTCCACCATGGCAAAATGCAGTGCAGATGCAGCCAGACTGATGAAAAGAAGAAGAAATGCAAATGAATGTTTTGGTGCATGCAACAAAGACGATAACTTGTGGCAGCTGTCCGGTGGAGATATCAAGTGGTATCTGGACTGGCTGGCAGTCAGAGGCGTAAATATGTTCATTCCTCATGCATTTTACTATAGTATTGCAGGAAAACGAAAGGAGGAGCGGCCGCCGGATGTGGGACCAAACAGTATCTGGTGGCCATGGTATCAAAAATGGGCAGTTTATATGAGCCGTCTCTCCTGCCTGATGACAGATGCTGAACTGTATGCATCTGCCGCTGTACTCTGCCGCAACAGGGAATTGAAACCAGAGCTGACAGCAGAGCTGTACAGACGCCAGGCGGGTTTTCAGTATCTTCCCGAGAGTGTGTGGTCAGCGTGCAGCGTGGAAAATGGTATGCTGATATATCAGGGGAAAAGCTACAGTGTGGTGCTGGGGGATGAGGAAAATAGATTCCCGGGTGTGACAGATGATATAGAGAAGGTAACCTGTGACTGCAGCTGTAACCCGCCGGTACCCTGGCTTCGCTGTGCACATGTGCGCAGAGAAGATACGGAATGTTGGTTTTTGGTCAATGAAGGGGAGGAAGCGGTTGATACACTGCTCACACTTCCGACAAACAGCAGACTGGGAAGTTATGATCTGTGGACAGGCCGCAGCCATGCAGTGACAGCAAATAGGAACGGGCAGGAGGTTTCAACAGAGCTCTTTCTTCCGCGCAGGGGAAGTATTCTGCTGTTTGGCTGTTCAGAAGAGGAGTACAGGAATCTGGAACAGCCGGTAAAAGCAAGAGAAGTTGCACAGCCTGTATTCATTCTCCAAAATGAGGATACAGAGCAGATCAAAAAGGAGTATAGGGCGGAGCTCGTGTGCAGTGCAGAAGAAATATCAGAAAAGGTGCTTACGCTGACAATAGATACCCAGGAAATGACAGAGTTGAAAGTAAACGGTGTTTCTGCGGGGGTATCTTTCTGGTCACCACATTGTTTTGAAGTGCAGGAAATGGTGCATGAGGGGAAAAATCAACTGGAACTGACTGTATATGGAAGCCTGGCAAACCGATATGGAAAAAAGGTGCCTTATGGATTTTGAATTTAAGCCCTGATTATGATAAAATAAAGCTCGAGGAATCGGACGTCCGATTTTAATAGGATGCTGCAGGAAGATTATGAAGGGGGAGAATATCATGTATACCATTTTACTTGCAGATGACGAGGAGAGTGTGATTGAGGTGCTGAGGAGCAGCATAGGCTGGCAGGAGCTGGGAGTGGGTACGCTGCTGTCGGTGATGGATGGCATGGCGGCACTGGAGGAATTTGAAAAGCATAGGATCGATCTGCTGATTGCAGATATTCGTATGCCTCGGATGGACGGCATGGAACTGATTCGCAGAGTAAAGAAAATCTCTCCCTGGACCCGCTGTATTCTTTTGACAGCATATGGGGAATTTGAATACGCACAAATGGCAATCCGGCTGGGCGTTGAAAATTATCTGTTAAAGCCCATTGTCAAAAATGAGATTGAGCAGACTGTCCGCAGCGCACTTGACAATATCTACCAGAAGCGCGGCAGTACAGATAACCTTTTGAAAGAGAATACGCTGCGCCGCTGGATGGCTGGCACCATTGGGGAGGAGGAATTGGCGGAGAGGGCTTCTGTTCTGGAAATCAATCTGTACCGGCCGGCTTATTGTGTCATATGCATAGCAAAGAAACATGATGTTTCAACAGCCCTGTTTCGGGCGGCCTGTATGGAAGCTTTGGAAACACAGTATGATATCTATACCTTTTGGGATGACAAGGGACGGTTTATGATGATCTTGGGCGGCAGGGCAATCGAACTGGATATGCTGGAAAAGACAGTAATGGAGGCAGCAAAAAAGGCAGATACAACAGAAAATGTGGCAGTATCCTTCGGAGTTGTTGTAAATGAAGCAGATTCTCTGCATGTCAGCTATCAGACTGCAATGGATACCCTGGAACAGGCAGATTTGCGGACAGCAGAAATTGTTCTGCCTGTCAGAAAACCGGGGACGAGTTATCTGTCAGATCTGCTGGCAGGTGAAGTCCGTACTCTATATTATGAACAGAAACGGGAATCACGGATGAACGGATACCGGCACATAGCAGGGAAACTCTGCGGAAAGCAGCATTGGAATACAGAATACGGAATCTGGCTGGTCAGAGCATGCATCCAGGTGTTGGTGGAAGAATTCCCTCAGCGGGACGGGCTGCAGGAACAGGTTTACAGAGCGGCGCCATCGGGGATGTGGCCGGAAGAACCGGAAAAGGCAGGAAAGAAGGTCATAGATTTTCTGGACAGGGTATATCCGATTTTTGAAGAATGCCTGAACAGCTATAGTCCTATGGTACAGAGGACAATCCGCTATATACGGGATATGGTACTGGAAGGGGAATTGATCTCACTGAAAGAGTACTGCAGCAAAATCGGGATGAATTCTGCTTATCTGGGCCATGTCTTCAAGACGGAAACAGGATTATTTTTCAATGATTATCTGAACCAATGCAGAGTGGAGCGTTCCATTGTGCTTATGCGCAATCCTGACCGAAAACTGGGAGAAATTGCGGAACTCGTTGGTTTTTCCTATGCCAGTTATTATATCAAATGTTTTCGCAACTGCAAGGGTGTTTCTCCTTCTGTTTACCGGCAGGGACTTCTGCGAACGCAGGACGCTGAGAAGATGACAGGAAGAGGGGTAGGATGACACGTAAATATTTGTTTCAAAATAAAGTAATTCTGACGTTGATATGCTGTTACCTGGTGATTATTGCGGCAGTTACAGGGGTGGCAAGCCGTATTTCATACAGTCAGAAGCAGGGAGAACTGCTTTCCAGTCTGAATATGACTCTGGTACGGGCAGTGAATGAATTTGAGGATTTGACGGATGATTTTTGGAATCTTTATATTCCCATGTTTGACAGAGATACGAATGCACAGAACATTTTGAGCGATTATTTTATTGCGGACGATATGACGGATTTGACAGCCCCCCAGAAAATGGAACTTGCTGAAGCCCTTCATCAGATGTCGGCAAGGGATAATAATGTGCGCTGGATTGCACTTATCTCCAAACATCGGCCAGTCAACTATGCGTGGTTCACAGAACAGAACACCATACAGCCGCTGGGGGAAGAATTCCCTTATTGGGAGGAAGTATCCGCCAAGAAAGATGCCATGGAGATTTATGGAAAGAAAACCATTACAATATTGGGAAAGAGCACGGAGAGCATTGCAATAGCAGGAGGTCTGCCCGGCAGTGTGGGGGATGGTACACTGGTAGTAGGGTTTGATACGGGTGTGTTGGACAGTATATGTAAAAGCGAGAGCGATTTTTCCACCCTGCAGTTTGATGTGACACTTGACGGGAAGAGCCTTTTTACGACTGGGGAAGAACCATATCTTCCGGAAAATCTGCCGGATAAAGGAGAAAGTAAAATTCTCAGTTCAGAGAAAGAAGGAAAACGGTTTGTGAAGGTTTCTGCAGATACAACCCGGTGGGTGAGAATTTATTATTCAGTGGAATGGGAAGAACTCTTCAGGCTGTCGAATCAGGCAACCGGGTTTATGCTGCTGGGTGTGGCTGCATTAGTGGCTCTTTCGCTGATTCTTTATATGGTGATGCAGCATATGCTGAACCGGGAGATGAATACAATCCGTGAGGGTCTGGCCCAGATGGGGGAAAATCATCTGGAGTGCCGGATTGAAGGAGAATTTCATCAGGTGGGATTTTCTGAGATTGCGGCATCCATCAACGCAATGGCTGCCAGCCTGAAGGAGAATATAGACAGGGCTTATTACTATGAACTGAAGCAGAAAGAGGCAGAGCTGCAGGAACTGCAGGCCAAATTCAACCCTCATTTTCTGTACAATTCCCTGGAATTATTCTGTGCACGCTGTTACCAGAACGGGGATGAGGATACGGCAGAATTGATTGCACAGACATCAGCTATTTTCAGAGGATTTATCGGTTCTGCCACGTTTATTCCTATCCGGGAGGAGCTGGCCTTCAGTAAGCGTTATCTGAAGCTGTTCAGTGCCAGATATGGAGATGCCGTGCATATTCTGTATGACTTTGACAGTGAGGTCCTGGAGTACGGAATTGTACGCAATGTCTTTCAGCCGCTGGTAGAGAATTATTTTGTGCATGGTATTGATCCGTCACGAGAAGACAATCATCTTTGTTTTCATGGATATATCCTGGACGAAAATCTGATATGCATTACAGTAGAAGATAATGGCCTGGGGATGCAGAAAGAGAAGCTGGAAGAGCTGAATCAGCGTTTGCAGGAGCCTATCCAGACAGAGACAGAGAGCTATGGCCTGAAGAACCTGCACCAGAGATTAAGGCTTTTTTATGGACCACCCTGTGGTCTGGAACTTTTAGCAAATGAAGAAGGGGGAATTGTGATTCGGATTCTGATCAGGCGGATGACATGCGCAGAAAAAGATTCACATTCTCAATCATAAACTCTATAGCAGAGCAGACTCCGAATGGTTTCGGGGTCTGTTTTTTTGGCTTTTGATTCGTGAAATTAGTATAATTTTCAAAAATTATTCTTATATACGCAGAGCATTTCTTTTTTTATAATATAAATATAACAACTGCTTAACAAATTTACATAAAAAGCATTTGGAATAGCCGGCGAAAAAAATATAAGGAGAAACATGAATATGGCAAAAAATAAAAATCCTGCTGTGAGCAAAAATCGTCTGCACAGCAAAAAATGGGAAAGCTACAAATTATTTCTGTATGTACTTCCATGCCTGATATTTATATTTATTTTTAATTATCTTCCTCTTTGGGGCTGGGCTTACTCATTCTTTCAGTATAAGCCGGGACTGGCACTTTCGGACTGTAAGTTTGTAGGGCTGCAGAATTTTCAGGCATTGTTCGGAAATGCGATTATGCGTGAAAACCTGTTCAGGGTACTGCGCAATACATTTGGTATCCAGCTGCTCAACTATCTGCTGATGCCGGTGCCCATGCTGTTCGCAATTTTTTTGAGTGAAGTGGCCAACACAAAATTTCAGAAGGTTGTACAGACCCTGACTACGCTGCCGCACTTTATCAGCTGGGTCATCATGTTTTCCCTTGCCGGATGTATTTTCGGTTCACAGGGAGTCCTTAATTCCTTACTGAGCAATGCGGGATTTGGAACCATTGACATCCTTACTACTGAAAAACATGTGTGGATCATACAGGCTCTGCTGAACTTGTGGAAGAATATGGGCTGGAACGCAATCATCTACTTCGCAGCTATTGCCGGGCTGGACCAGGAGGTATACGAGGCCGCTATGGTAGATGGGGCCACACGCTGGCAGAAAATCCGTTATATCACGATTCCTCTTTTGATTCCTACTTTCTTTGTACTGCTGATTATGGGAATCGGAAACTTCCTGAATTCCGGTATTGACCAGTTCCTGACCTTTGGCAATGCCATGAATAAAGAGTTCATCGAAGTGCTTGATCTGTATGTTTACAATCTGGGTATCGGAAATGGTCAGATATCCTTCAGTGTGGCGGTAGGTATCATGAAATCCCTGGTGGCATTGGTCCTCTTTGCCGGTGCGAATTTCGCATCGAAAAAGATTCGCGGGACCAGCGTATTTTAGGAAAGGAGGACAGTTATGAGCATTTACGGAAAAAAAGCAGTTGCAAAAACAGGGAATAAGAAGCCGATGAGCCGCTCAGATAAAATATTTAATGTGGTCGCAATCCTGGTTTTTTTGGTTCTTACCTTTATCTGTGTCTATCCCTTTTACTATCTGATGATATGTACCATCAGTGACCAGAAAATGGTGGATTTAAACCAGATTATCATGATACCTCATGGAATTAATTTCCGCAATTACGTAGAGATTCTGGGCGTTCAGAATCTGGCAAACTCCGCATTGATTTCTGTGCTGCGAACAGTAGGCACCACTGCACTGAGCATGGTCTGTACCAGCTATATGGCATATTTTTTCACGAAACAGAATATGTGGGGACGGAAGTTCTGGTATCGTTTTACCATCATCACCATGTACTTTACAGCAGGATTGATTCCGGTTTATTTAAATAATCAGATGCTGGGGTTAAATAATACTTTTTGGATTTACATTATCCCGGCAGCTATTTCGGTATATAACATGGTACTCGTCAAAACCAATATTGAAAGCATGGGACCTGAACTGGAAGAATCTGCTTATCTGGACGGAGCCGGTTATATGACCTGTTTCTTTAAGATTGTGCTTCCGCTTCAGACACCTATACTGGCAACGGTCAGCCTGTTTACAGCAGTCAATCAGTGGAACGATTTCTTTACAACAAAGATGTATATAACAAACACAAAGCTTTATACTCTGCAGTTCCTGTTATACGAACTGCTGAATCAGGTAGCCGCAGCGGCGGAACAGATTGACGTGAGCGGACCGGGAGCTGCGATTACCCCTACAGGTATCCGTTTGACACTGACGGCAGTGGTAATAATCCCCATTTTATGTGTTTATCCGTTTGTACAGCGCTTTTATGTCAAGGGCTTAATGGTAGGCGCGGTCAAAGGATGAGCGGGGATATATAAAAATATAAAAGAAGAGAGAGGGAAAGAACATGAAACGAAAATCTTTGAAAAAGCAGATGGCCGCTGTTCTTGCGGGAACGATGATGCTGTCACTGACAGCCTGCGGTGGCTCTTCGGATTCTGAAGCAGCCAGTAAAACAGGCAAAGATACTGCGGACAAAGGTGCCAAGGAGGAGTACAACATTGGAGAAATTGGCACAACAACATCGGATGAGGTACCGACCATCACCTTTTATCCCAAGGATGCCAACCTGACCAGCGGTATGGTGGATGGATTCAAAGGCGAGTATTTTGCCAAGAGAGGCTTTAACGTGGAGGTCTGGGCTTACTCAGAGGAAAAGACCAATGCCATCATGGCCAGCGGTGAGCTGCCGGATATTATGGTAATCCCTACAGATAACCTGGATGCCATGATTCAGTCCGGTATGCTGCTGAACCTGGATGATTATCTGGACCAGATGCCTCATGTACAGTCCTTCGAGGGACTGGATGTAGCGCTTAATTATGTGCGGAAATTCCGGAGCAACGATACCGGAAGCGTATACTGCATGCCGTTAAATGTAGGCGGCAAGACATCCCGCTATCAGTTGGATGATTCTACAGACAGACGTGGCGTAAAACTCCAGTGGGAGGCATATGAAAAAGCCGGCTGCCCGGAAATCAAGGATATGGACGGCCTGCTGGATGCAGCACAGGCAATGATGGAAGCAATGCCTCAGGCAGATGATGGAAACAGTATGTATGGTACCGTGCTCAATTCTGGTTCTGATGAGGACTACTGGGCATGTATGAACGGCTGGTATCAGTACCAGGGCTATGAAGTGACAGAACTGCCGTATCTCCTGGAAGCCAATATGGCAGAGGGAACCGTATCCCCCATCCTCACCAAAGACAGTAAATATTATGAAGGGCTTAAATGGTATAACAAGGCATATAAACGCGGACTGATTGATCCGGAAAGTATCAGCAATGACCGCGCGACACAGAAGCCAAAAGTAGACAACGGATATGCAATGGTGCCGTCAGGTTTTCTGCCTGGCTGGGCAACGAACTATATGCCTTATCTGATTCCCGGAACCAAGATTTACTTCAATTATGAAAATACGTACGGCCTCTACGATTATGTTATCGGTGTAAATGCAAAAACAGAGAACCTGGAAGCCTGCCTGAACTTTATTGATATGATGTCAGACCCGGATGCTTATCTCTGGTTACGTTCCGGCCCGGCAGGAGAAATCTGGGATGTGGATGAAAATGGCGTGGCAACCTTTACAGAAAAAGGAATGAATTTTGCTAAAGAAAAGAAAAGCGGAGATATGACTGGCTACAAACTGGATTCAGGGGAAGAGCTTACTCTGTGGAATACTCCTTGGATTGTAAATGAAGGTGGTGTACCGACTACTTATACCGATGAAAACGGAGAAAAACGTCCGGGTATCACTACGGCATGGAAAGAAATGCAAGAACTTGTTGCTAATGATGAAGTACATACTTCCTGGAAGGAAGTTTCGGGCTATGAATCCTGGGCAGACTGGCTGAAAGCTGAGAATGCATTGGTAGAAGAGAGCGATTTGACGAATGTAGAGCTGTTTGAAAGCATGCCGGATGATGTGATGCGGCTTACCATTGACTCTATCAGTGACAAGGTCACAACAGCAAGCTGGAAAATGGTTTATGCAGAAACAGACGAAGAGTTTGATAAACTGTGGGACCAGATGGTAAGTGACTGCGAAGGCCTGGGTGCACAGGAACTGATTGAATGGAAACTGGCAGATATCGAAAACGCAAAGAAAGTACGTGATTCCCTGGAAAAATAATAGAGAAAATTTTCCAGAAACAGAAGAAGGAAGGAGGCGGGCAACAGCAAGGCGCTGTTGTCCGTCTCTTATGATTAAGATAAGGAATGTGAAAAATGATGAAATATAACAATCCCATTATTAAAGGCTTTCATCCGGACCCCAGTATATGTCGTGTGGGGAAGGATTATTATCTGGTTACAAGTACTTTTGAATATTTTCCCGGGATTCCAGTATATCACAGTGTGGATCTGATCAACTGGGAACTGATTGGACACTGTATAGACAGGCCGGAACAGCTGCCTATGGAGATTTCAAAGGCATCCGGAGGTATCTGGGCACCCACGATCCGGTACCACGATGGTACTTTTTATGTTACGGCGACATTCAGCGAAAAAGGGAATTTTATTGTCCATTCCAAATCTCCCGCAGGGGGGTATTCTGCTCCGGTGTGGACGGAGATGAATGGGATTGACCCGTCTATGTTTTTTGAAGACGGTGAAATGTACTATTGCGCAAATGACTGGGGCAGGGAAAACGAGGATCCGGAAGGGATTTCCGTTGCCAGAATGGACCCTTTGACAGGAAAGGTAAAGGGCGATATCAAGAGAATATGGACAGGAACCGGTAATGGCTGGCTGGAAGCGCCGCATATATATCATATCGGGGAATACTACTACCTGTTTGCAGCAGAGGGGGGCAGCGGATGGGGACATATGGTGACCACCGCGCGAAGCAGGAGTATATGGGGGAGATATGAGCCGTGTCCTCACAATCCGATTTTGACAAACCGAAATGATACTTCAAAGCAGGTACTGGAGAGTGGACATGCGGATTTGATTCAAGATGCAGAAGGCAATTATTACATTGTACATCTCGCTATAAGACCTTGTATTGGCAGCAAGACAAATCTGGGAAGAGAAACCTTCTTAACACCACTGAAAAAAGAAGACGGATGGTTTTATATAGAAGGAGGAAAGGCAAAGCTGCAGGAGGAAATCTGCAAAACAGTAGAACAGAGAAAGACGAATGCAGTTGAGGCGGATTTTTGTAAAAAAGAGTGGGAAAAAGAATGGCTCTTTATCGGAACACTGGTTCAGGAAAATTACAGCAGGGGGAAAGGTGAGCTGACTTTAAGACCATCTGGGGAAAAACTGCAGGACGGTCAAATGGGAGTGACCTTTGCGGCCATGCGCCAGCCAGACTTTGAGTGTGAGATACAGACAAGTCTGGAATGTCATGGGGACGGCATTGCGTCCGGCCTTGCCGCTTATCTTGCACCGGGATATCTGTACCGAATCTATCTGAGCTGTGAAGCGGGAGAGAGATACGTTGTTGTGGAAAAATTTGCAGAGGATTTTCACCAGATAGTATACAGGGAAAAAGTTGTGTGTAAAGAAATAGGATTTACAATGCGGGCAGACAAAAACAAATACATGTTTTCTTATACCATAAACGGAAATACCATAAATGCGGCGGAATGTTCTGTGCGTTTTTTGTGTACCGGAATACCGAACCGGTGCTTTACAGGCACCGTAGTCGGGGTGTTCGCAGAGGGAGATAAGAGGGAGAGTGCTAGTATTCGGAAGTTTGTGGTGCGGTAAAACACAAACTTCCGATGTTAGGGGTATGATATGCCCCTTGTCAAGTAGACAAATAAAATATCTAAAGTCAAGTACTGATGAATGGCCACACAGTTTCAAGTGTGGTCATTCTCTGGAAATCCCAAGCTGCTTACACATCCAGTTTATACTCCACGCCTTATCTTCATAAAAGTGCTTCACTGGCAGATATTTTGATTCGTAAAGTAATTTTCCAATCCTCACATCTCTTCAAATTCTTTCATTTTTTTAACAATTCGAACACCATATCTTTTTCTTCAAGCTGGCGTTTCAGACGTAGATTTTCACGCTGTAAACGCTCTAACTCATTGACTTCACCGTTTGTTTTGTGATGACCACGCTTGTCTGACAGTCCTTCTTCACCGTCAGCATCATATTTCTTTACCCAGGAATAGACCTGGCTGTATCCTTGTGCCTGTATTTGGCAATCCATTCTCTTAATTGTGTGCTGCCGATTTGATATTTAGCTGCCAAAGAGTCATATGATCCTAAACCGTCAAGATACTTGTGAGAAACCATTACTCTGAACTCTGGCGTATGCGGTGATTTGGACATGAAAACACCTCTTAAGTAGACTTTAGTTATTTACTTTGTCTACTTAAGAGGTATCATATCAAAGTAAAGGACTTTGAACATATTTATCCTCATATGCTCAGATATACCTTTGCTGCCAGAGGTCTGGAGAATGGAATCCCGCCTAAAGTTATGCAGGAACTGTTAAGACATACAAGCAAAACTATGACGCTGGATATATACAGCCATGTGATTACAAATATGAAAGCTGAAAAGATCAAGAAAATAGGGAACTTGTTTGTATAATCTTGTCTATAGGTATAAAAATTTTGTTATCACTGTTCACATTCCAAGGACGTAAATCGCAGAAATCCCCCAACCCCTTATAAATAGACAGAGAAACACCCTGTAGGGGAGCTACAGGGTGTTTCGAGGGGAGTATAAATAATTAAATAAGGGGTTATAATGTAAAAAAAATTTTTGAAGGGTAAATTCTTTTTACAATCCATATTATAATATAAAAGGAAAAAAAATGCAATCCTTTTTTGACGAGATACGCATGACAAAAAGGAATATTATTACTTTTTTACGGATATATTGACGAAAACAAGAAGAATTGAACTGCGGCGAATATTTTGAGGCAGAAAAGACATAATAAGACTGTAAATAAAAAATGTACAACCAGGAGGTAAAGTCATGGCTAAAAATTATAGCAATGAATCAGGCAGCAACAAATCCACTAATGCAAACAACTCTCAGAATTCTCAGAATTCACAGAACTCCCAGAATTCACAGAACTCCCAGAATTCACAGAACTCCCAGAATTCTCAGAACTCTCAGAACTCCCAGAACTCCCAGAATTCTCAGAACTCCCAGAATTCCCAGAACTCACAGAAGAATTCCTATTCAGGAAGTAAAAACGGAACAGAGAACTGTGGAACAAGAAACTCTCAGAATGCATCTTCTTCCAACAGCAAAAATTCACAGAACTCCAACAGCAAAAATTCTTCTAAAAACAACACATCTTCTGAGTACGGCTATTAATTAGTATAAAAGAGGATACAGCCAGGGAGATTCCGGACACCAATCCGGAATCTCCCTGATTCATGTTAGGGAAACCACGCTCTGCGTGGTTTCTGTTATTTACGTCCTGGATTTGGAATGCATATAATAGAAGAAAAAGGTATTTCTTATGACTGGTATTGAAACAATTTCAGCCCATGATTTAGACAGATATCATGGTGACAGAAATGTTATGATTATAGATCTGCGTGACAGAGAAGAATATGAAGCGGGACATTTTGACGGAGCTGTAAATATTCCCTATGAAGAGCTGGATATTTATGAGGAGCTGCCTGCTGACAAGATCCTTGTGCTCTACTGCGATAGAGGAAGCGCCAGCCTTCTGGCAGCCAGAGAACTGATGCAGAGAGGCTTCCGTGTAAAATCTGTTGTGGGTGGATTCCACGCATATAAAGGAACGAACTTGTATTTTCCTTCAGAGCATAGTAAAATAAAATAGATTAGACAGTTTAAGGAAAAACAGAGGAGAATATACTTATGAAATACATGTTTGCATCAGACATCCACGGTTCAGCTTATTACTGTAAAAAGATGTTGGAGGCATATAAGGCGGAGAAGGCAGACCGTCTGATTCTGTTAGGTGATCTGCTGTACCACGGCCCAAGAAACGATCTTCCAAAAGATTACGCACCGAAAGAAGTCATTGCCATGCTCAATGAACATAGAGATGATTTGTATGTGGTACGCGGCAACTGTGATGCGGAAGTGGACCAGATGGTGCTTCATTTTCCGATTATGGCGGATTACTGTATTATCATGGATGGTGAGCGCACTATTTATGCCAGCCATGGACACGTATATCATGAAGAGAATCTGCCGCCGCTGAAAAATGGAGATATTTTTATTCACGGCCACACACATGTGCTGCGTGCGGAAAAGAAAGAAAATTATACCATTCTGAATCCGGGTTCTGTTTCCATTCCAAAGGAAGGAAATATTCCCACCTATGCGGTACTGGAGGACGGTCTGTTCTCAATCCGCGGATTTGGCGGGGAGATTGTTAAGGAGTTAAAATTATAATGGAAAAATTTGAATTGATCGCACCATGCCATTTTGGTCTGGAGGCAGTGTTAAAAAGGGAAATACAGGATTTGGGATATGAGATCAGCGAGGTGGAGGACGGGAAAGTAACGTTTTTAGGTGATGCCGGGGCAATTGTTCGGGCAAATATGTTTCTGCGCACCACAGAACGGGTACTTTTAAAGGTGGCGAAAGTCAAAGCAGTCACTTTTGAAGAGTTATTTGAGAAGACAAAAGCCCTTCCCTGGGAAAAATATATTCCGCAGGACGGAAAATTCTGGGTTGCCAAAGCCAACTCTGTCAAAAGCAGGCTCTTCAGCCCCTCCGATATCCAGTCCATTATGAAAAAAGCTATGGTAGAGCGCCTGAAATCGGTGTATCATGTGGACTGGTTTGAGGAGGATGGTGCCAGTTTTCCTATCCGTGTCGCTTTTATGAAGGATGTTGCCACCATTGGTATTGACACGTCAGGGATTTCCCTGCACAAAAGAGGATACAGGCAGATGACAAGTAAGGCTCCCATAACAGAGACTCTGGCGGCAGCCCTGCTGATGCTGACTCCATGGAACAGGGACCGCATTTTAGTGGATCCCTTCTGCGGCAGCGGAACATTTCCTATTGAGGCAGCCATGATCGCCGCCAATATCGCACCGGGAATGAACCGGAATTTCCTCTGTGAGGACTGGAAACATCTCATATCAAGAAAGCATTGGTATGAGGTCAGGGAGGAAGCACAGGGGATGATAGATCTGTCCGTAGATACAGATATCCAGGGATACGACCTGGACCCCGAGATGGTGAAGGGAGCCAGGGAAAATGCGGAGCGGGCCGGCGTTGACAAGCTGATACATTTTCAGCAGAGGGATATCAAAGATTTGAGCCATCCTAAGAAATACGGTTTTATTGTCACGAATCCTCCTTATGGGGAGCGTCTGGAAGACAAAGAAAATCTGCCGTCTCTCTATGAAACGATTGGGGAGCGCTATCAGGCACTGGATTCCTGGTCCATGTATCTGATCACCGCTTATGAGGATGCAGAGCGATATATAGGAAGAAAAGCGGATAAAAACAGGAAGATATACAATGGTATGATCAAGACGTACTTTTATCAGTTCCTGGGTCCAAAGCCCCCGAAAAAGAAGAGGAGTTAACAAAAGATGAAAAGATTGATCTTTGCAACCGGCAATGAAAATAAAATGAAAGAGATACGGGAGATCATGGAAGGTCTGCCGGTTGAAATCCTGTCCATGAAAGAAGCCGGCATTGAGGCCGATATTGTGGAGGATGGACTGAGCTTTGAGGAGAATGCGCTGATCAAGGCGCGTGCAGTCTGCAGACTGGCGGGTGAGATGGTACTTGCTGATGATTCCGGGCTGGAGGTGGACTACCTCAACAAAGAGCCGGGAATCTATTCCGCACGCTACATGGGCGAGGATACTTCTTACAGGATCAAGAACCAAAATATCATGGACCGCCTGGAGGGTGTACCGGATGAAAAGCGTACCGCCAGGTTTGTGTGCGCCATAGCCGCCGTATTTCCGGACGGCAGGGAACTGGTGACGCGCGGTACGATAGAGGGTATCATCGGCTATGAGGAGAGAGGGGAAAATGGATTTGGATATGATCCCATCTTTTTCCTTCCTGAGAGGGGCTGCAGCACTGCAGAACTTCCGCCTGAGGAGAAAAACAACGTGAGCCACAGGGGAAATGCGCTGCGCAGTATGAAAGCTTTGCTGGAAAAGGAACATTTATTATAATAAATGGAAAGGACTTTCAAATATGAAGGTATTAATTGTCAGCGACACCCATGGTCACGAGGAGAATTTTGAAAAGGTTCTGGAAAAGGTGGGAAATATACAGCATCTGATCCATCTGGGAGATGTGGAAGGGCATGAGGATTATATAGAAGCGATCTCAGGCTGTCCGGTACATATTGTGGCGGGAAATAATGATTTCTTTTCAGACCTTCCCAGAGAGGAGGAACTGTGGCTGGAGGACTACCACGTACTGCTCACACATGGGCATTACTATGGCGTTTCCATGGGAACCAGCCGCCTTGAGGAGGAGGCGCGGGCCAGGGGCTTTGATATAGCCATGTATGGACATACCCACAGACCTGAACTGAAGATAGAAGATGACTTGACGGTATTAAATCCGGGGAGTATTTCTTATCCCAGACAGTGGGGACACGAGCCGAGTTTTATCCTCATGGAAATCGACAGGGATGGAGAAGCTCACTATACAATTAATTATCTGAAATAATGAAAAATGCTGGGATGGCAGTTTCAGTTCCGCTGAAGGATGCCATCCCGCAGTCATATATGATTTGACGGGAATTGCTAATGGATGAAGGGGAAACCGGGGCATTTTGTAAAAAAATGGAATAGAAATAAATATTCTAAAAAAAAGTGTTGACTTTTCACTTTCCCTATGGTATATTTTATCTTGCGTCAGGCAAGAGCACTTGCACAGGACGGTAAGATACCTTTCGGGGTGTGGCTCAGCTTGGCTAGAGCGCCTGGTTTGGGACCAGGAGGTCGCAGGTTCGAATCCTGTCACCCCGATGTTTCAACAAGTGCATGAAATGCCCGTGCGGGTGTAGTTCAGTGGTAGAACACCAGCCTTCCAAGCTGGATATGTGGGTTCGATTCCCATCACCCGCTTTCGGTTGCAAAACCGAGGATGTGTTTGTAGCTCAGCTGGATAGAGCAACGGCCTTCTAAGCCGTGGGTCGGGGGTTCGAATCCCTTCAAGCACGCTTGTGTGTATTTATGACGCACAATGGATTATGGTGGGTATAGCGCAGTTGGTTAGCGCGCCAGATTGTGGCTCTGGAGGCCGTGGGTTCGAATCCCACTATCCACCCTTGCCGTTACGGCGCTCTTGGGCTATCGCCAAGCGGTAAGGCACAGCACTTTGACTGCTGCATTCGCTGGTTCGAATCCAGCTAGCCCAGTTCAAAGTCTAATTATGGAGCATTAGCTCAGTTGGTAGAGCACTTGACTTTTAATCAAGTTGTCCGGGGTTCGAATCCCCGATGCTTCACTGGAACAAGCAAGTGCTTGTTCCTATTTTTTTTCTGATATGCGGATATGGCGGAATTGGCAGACGCGCCAGATTTAGGTTCTGGTGTCTACGACGTGCAGGTTCAAGTCCTGTTATCCGCAGGAATAAAATAAAAAAGGATTCCCTTCTCATTTTTACTGAGAGGAGAATCCTTTTTGTGTTCAGGCCTTTTATCTGCCTTCTGACTCTGCCACAATATCTTCCAGAACTTTGATCAAATCAGGCAGTGATTCTAATTGGACATTTCGTTCCAGAATACAGTTTTTCAGATCAATGGACAGAGTTTCAAATTTGTCCCGGATTGCCGGGGATATATAGGATGCCATAAAATCACCTCAGCAATAGGATGTGTATGCTTAGAATAAAATATGCGGGATATTGGAAAAACACCAGGATTCTGTCTGATAGAAGACTATAATCCTGGTGTTTCATTCCCGCTATTCTTTTGTATAATTGTCAAAATACCCCTGGATATAGATAATAGGCGTACCTTTATCTCCCGAACCGGAGGTCAGATCAGCCAGGGAGCCCAGCAAATCTGTCAGGCGTCTTGGTGTAGTACCCTGGGTTACCATGGTGCCTTTCAGGTTTTCTGCCTTCTCGTCCTTTTCCTGGATGTAATTCTTGATGGCAGCCTTTAACTCGTCTCCTGATAAGTCGGCGAAATCATTGTCCGCCAGGTATTTCAGCTTCACCTCATTGGGTGTTCCGTTCAGGCCGTCTGTGTAGGCCGGAGAGACTACCGGGTCAGCCAGCTCCCAGATTTTGCCCACCGGATCTTTGAATGCGCCGTCGCCGTAGATCATGACTTCCACATGTTTTCCTGTTTTTTCCAGAATGGAGCTGTGTATGGAATCAACCATTTCCTGGCAGTGGATCGGGAAAAGCTTTACCGTGTCTTCAGTGGCTTTGTTGGAGCCGAGAAGTCCGTATGTATCATTGTATCCGCTTCCGTCAATGCTCTGTGTCATGATATCATCCAGAGCGTATACTTTTTCCGCTCCGTTGGCATTCAGGATGCGCTTGGTGCGCTCTCTGCTGTGAATATCGCAGGTGAGTATGCTTTTTGTGTAGTCCAGGATCGCTTTGGGATTGTTGGCGAAAATGATCTCCACTTCTGCACCGCACTCACGGATCACATTTTTATAATAGTCCACATAGTCAACACCGGTAAATACGTGTTTTTCGTATCCGAACAATTCTCTGTATTTTTCTTCTGACAGTACGTCTGTCCATGGATTGACGCCTTTTTCGTCCATGACATCCAGATCCACAAGATGATTGCCTACTTCATCAGAAGGATAACTCAGCATGAGGACGATCTTTCTGCAGCCTTTTGCGATTCCCTTCAGACAGATGGAAAAGCGGTTACGGCTGAGAATCGGGAAGAGGACACCAACGGTGTCATCGCCGAATTTTTCATGTACATCTTTGGCAATCTGTTCCACACTGGCATAGTTGCCCTGGGCTCTGGCAACCACCGCCTCTGTGACAGCGATTACATCTTTATCGCGAATCTCAAAAGGTTCGCTCTTTGCGGCTTCCAGCACGCAGTCCACTACGATTTCGGACAGGTTGTCACCTTCACGGATGATCGGAGCGCGGACGCCGCGGGATATGGTACCTACCATTTTAGACATTATGATATTCCCCCATTTTTAAATTTGTGGACATTGCCACCATTACTATTCTACGGTTTGTTGCCGAAATAAGCAAGTAATTCCTGACATAAAGCGACAAAAAAATTGTATCTGGCCGGAATCGTTTTGAATTGACAATATTGTTATACGATATTATAATAAAAATAAGAAATATCGAGTATCGATATCAGGGGCTCAGGAATTCGGATGTAATGGAATCCAAACCAGGGAAAAGTCAGGAAAAACCATCAAAGAGAAAAACATTTAAAAAGGAGGAAACGGGTATGCCCAGAGAACAGTTTCAGAGTTTGACGGAGCCCATGTACTATATTCTGATGTCGCTTCAGGATGAGTGCTGCGGAGTGGATATTATGGAAAAAGTAAGAGGTTTATCGGGCGGGCGTGTGCAGGTTGGTCCCGGAACTCTGTATGCGCTTCTGGCAAAATTCCAGGAGGGGGATATGATCGAAGAGACAAGGCAGGAAGGACGGAAAAAGTGGTATAGGATTACGGAGAAAGGAAATGACTCCCTGAAAAAGGAGTACCGCCGCATTTTAGCCATGGCCAGGGACGGGGCCGCCGGATTGGAGGGGGATAGGGATGCTGTATTGGAGATGGAAAAACTTTGGGATTTTGGACGTTCCGGCAATGGAGTGCTTCTTTGAAAAAATGGCAGCGCGGGGATGGATGCTGAGAGACGCCCGGGGGAGTTTCTGGGGATTTGAGCGGCAGACTCCAAAGGATGTGAAATTTTCAGTTGCCATCCTGAAGGATGTTTCCATGTGGGAAGGCAGTGAGAATGAGGAATCGAGAAATTTTCAGTTCTATTGTGAGAGTGCAGGGTGGCATTTTGTGTGTGCTGAGAAGTGCAGGCAGATTTTGTGGAGCGATGACAGGGATATCGTTCCCATAGAGACAGATGAGGAAATGAAAATGGAAGCGGTGAAGACCCAGTATCGAAAACAGGCGGCATTTACGATGTTTGTGGGTGTGCTTTGGACCTTGATTTATTTTTGGCCTGTACTGGCAGGAGGTGCGGAACTGGGTGGGTATTTAATGAAGTCACTTCTGGAAAGTAATGCGGGAATTTTGGTGCTGTTCTGTATACTGTACCTGCTTTTGGGCGGTTTGGCCGGTATCGTTTCCTATCTGGTTTGGTGTCAGATGGCAAAGAGAAATTTATCACGGAAAATGCCGGTGCTGTACAGACCTTATTCTGTCTTTATGGTAAAAGACATTGCTGAGAAAGTTTTTTGCCTGCTGTTGGTTGTACTTTTCTATATCGCTGTGGTGCGTGTGACTGTTCAGGAACGTGACTGGAGGACACTGACGAACCTGTTAGTATTTTTTATTGTCTTTTGGAGTGTGAGTCTTTTTTCACAGAGCAGAAGGAAAAAGGGTTTTCGCTGGAGGTACCTTGCAGCCGGTATGGCTGCCGTAATGATTATGATGTTTGGGATGTATAAAATAGATACAATTTTCGATATGGAGCCGTCCGGGGAGGATACATGGATGACCGGAAATGGTCCGTTCCTGAAATGTTCTGAACTTTTTGCGGGGAATAAGAATGCGGAAGGTGAGGAAACGGAAAAGAAAGAAGCAGAAGATAGAGAGGAAGGGAGGTCAGTTCATACGAGAAACGCCAGTATTTTGCTGGAAAGTGAAAGCTACAACACATTCCCGAGTGAAATCTGCAGGGAGGACTTTTCCTATACTTTATACAAATCCAGATATAAAGCAGTCTTGAATTATATACGGAAATTGTCAGAGAACCGACGCGGTTATGAGGAAGACGGTGATTATTGGGACGGTTCTATCTATATCCGGCGCTACAGTGATCAGAGAGGTATTCCTACGGAACAGGAAACAGCAGACGGAGCTGCGGCAGGCGATGTGCCGGCTGAGGTGATTTACCGGATATCTGTTTTACGAAACGGTCCCTATATACTGGTGATCCGATACAAGGACCAGGGCCCGGGGTTAAGCAAGGAAATCGTTGACAGCCGTGCAGCTGATAAAATGAAGAGATTGCCGGGGATTTTATAAAGTGTCTGCATGGAGAATCGGGGACCCGGAGGACGGTGGAGCAGAGATAAAAAAACGGCGTATAGGGAATAGAATGTATTTTGGCTGTCTGCCGGGAGAACATTTCTATGACTATACGCCGTCTTTCTTTCAGTCCGGTATCTGCCGTCCTTCATGGTCCATATGGTAATTTTCTTTGTAGATAAGCTGTGAGACAGGGACAAATTCATAGCCTTTGTCCTGCAGTGTGGTGATGAGAGTATCCAGCGCGTCTTTGGTATATTTGGCACCGTTATGGCAGAGGATAATGCTGCCGTTGCTCAGGTGGGAATCTTCGGTGACCCTTTTGATGATATCATCAGCGCCGTAATCCTTCCAGTCGAGAGAATCCACATCCCACTGTATGGGGTAGTAATGATTGGCACGGGCATTTTTTACCACATCATTGTCATAGTCTCCGTAAGGAGGGCGGAACAGGAACATGTCATAGCCGGTCAGCTCTTTGACCTTGTTGTGTACGGACATGAGTTCCTGCGTCTTCTCCTCATCGCTGAGCTTTGTCATATATTTGTGGTTTTCGCTGTGGTTGCCCAGATCATGTCCTGCCTCGTAAATCTTTTTTACATCATCAGGATAACTGGAAACCCAACCGCCGGTCATGAAAAAGGTGGCCTTTACCTGGTGTTTGGCCAGGATATCCAGAAGAGCGGCTGTATCCTGATTGCCCCAGGCAGCATCAAAACTGATGGCTATCTGAGGCTTGTCAGTTTGTACACAGTAGATGGGGAGCTCACGGCTTCCCACTGTGCTGCTGACAGAGATGACACCGGGCAGATATGTGACGGCACAGAGGACGAGGGCACCGCAGAAGAGCAGTGTTATGGCTGTGTTGAGAAGTTTCTTTAACATGGCAGACCTCCGCAATAGATGTTGTTTACATCATATGCCGTCCGGGATAGAAAAAGAACGCGGCAGACAGGGAAAGGGCTGTGCGCAGCCTGAACCGCGCACAGCCCTGAAAGCAGGGGGTTATTTCCGGTAGAAGTTTCTTCCGTAGGAATCATATTCCTCAGTGATCCAGCGTGCTTTTGCTTTGATCGCCTCGTCATCCGGTGCGCCGTATGTGCTGGCCCAGAATACAAAGCCGCCTCCCGGCGCAAAGTTATCAATACATTTGCGGACTTCAGCTCTGACAACCTCCTCGGAGGTGTCCGGCCAGCCTGCAGGGCCTGAGGAATCCCAGCAGCCTTCCAGTACCAGGCTGTTTCCGTATTTTTTCTTGATACCTGCCAGGTCATTCATGGTCTGGGCGGGATTCCAGGCACATACGCCGAAGTCACGCCAGTCTTCTATGAAATCCTCACATCGGCCGCAGTCGTGCATATCAATGGGGATTCCGGCCTCCTGCGCGAATTTTGCTTCGCTTGCATGGAAGGGTTTTATCATCTCCCGGTACATCTCCACAGAGATAAACGGATTGGTTGCAGTTGCCGTATCGTCTGTGATCGCCCATACATCCGGTTTGTAATAGTCCCTGACTTTGCTGCATATCTGGAGATAGAACTGATTCATATACTCAAACAGCGCCATGACTTCATCCGGTTCCTCCAGCATGGCGCAGAGGCCTTCTGTAAATCCCATAAAATTCATGAGCTGCTGGAAGTATCCAACATGTATGGTGGCAGTCACGGATGTCTGTGTTCTGTCAACACGCTCCAGATCCTTTTTCGCCATGGTTTCCCAGTCAATATGTGAAATATCAGGAGCCTTGATGACATCACGCCAGTGGCAGATGTCGTCCAGTATGAAGCGGCCCGGTTTAGGCAGGGACATATAGCCGGTTTCCTTTGTGGCAACGTATTCCACACCCCAGATATCAAAGCCGCCCATAGGCGTCTTGCGGGCGTTCAGGAATCCGGGCCCAACCCAGGCGGTAGCCGGAGCATGTCCCGGGGACGGAATCAGAAGCCTTGGTATCCATTCTGGGGTTTCACCGCGCAGAGTCATCAGATAGTTATCTTTTTCAGTTAACATAATATTACCTCCTTCTTATAGATGAAGCACAGAGAGTATCCGTTTGTTCAGGCCCGGGAAGTCTTCTTGTTGCCGCCGGTGACTACGATATAGATGGTGGCGCCAAGCACCAGGCAAAGTGTGGAGACTGCGGTAATCCGCCATTCAGCCCTCAATACATTCAGGTTCAGCAGATTTTTCACACCGTTGATGAGATAAGGGGAGAGGAACTGTCCGAGCCCCACACAGCTTGTATACACAGCGATCGCCTGGGAACCGAATTTGGGTTTTGCTGCTGTCCCTGCAATGAGCAGGTTGTAAGTGGGGTTGTAAAAGCCAAATCCCAGGCCGAAGATTGCTCCGCACATAATAAACAGGGCGAAATTCTGGGCAAAACAAAGAATCGCCAGCGCCAGTCCCACAAGCCCTGTGGAAATGACAGCCATATACCGCTGTGTCCTTTTGTGCAGACTTCCGAAGATCAGACCGGCTATAAATGCAAATATAGTATTGGTAGATGCAACCATAGAAACCTGGCCGGCACCTCCAATGCTCTCTCCGGTTATGACAAGTGACAGTTCCACATTAAATGACATCATACATGCGTTAAAAAATATGGCAAACAGGAGAACATAGAAGGTCTTTCTGGTATACTTTTTTTCTCCGGCATTTGCCGCGGTGCGTTCCTTTTTGATCGGTTCATTGGAGGGGCAGAAAAAGAGTACCAGGAGTGCAACCGGGATTGCAAACAGATAGCCCCAGAAGGCATGCCGCCATCCAAAGGAGGTCAGCCAGCCGCCCACCATAGTGACGGCAGCACCGAACAATGCACCGAACCCCGCTCGAAACCCCAGAAGCCGGGCCTTTTCCTCGCCCTCATACAACTGCTGAATGATCGCGTTGGCCAGCGGGAAAACCGTTCCTGACCCCATGCCGTAGATAACCCTCATAACAAGGATAGCCGGCAGATTAAATACGAAATAAGTTCCGAAACCTGCAGCAAACATAATACAGGCACAGCCGATCACAATTTTCTTAATAGGAAAAATCTGTATCAGCTTACCGGACATCAGAGAGCAGACGATCATCATAAGGGACGGGATGGTGGAGAACAGCTTTACGGTAGTGACATCATACTGCGGAAATTCCTTGACCATGTAGGCCAGAGATGACGCGTTGATGGTTGCCAGATATAACAGGGTACTGACAGACAACACGGCCACAGTATTCATTAAAGTGTATTTTTTCTTTTCTGCCATAGTGATTTCCTCCCTTGTGGTCAGATGGAGAATAAGGGGCTGCTGTCAATTGCAGACTCTACGATCTGTGTCAGGATCTTTTTATCTATGCAGAGGGCAATGACTGCAGCATGTATTTTTATGGTTGGAGACAGAGCCTCCTTTTTCATTGCTTCCGTATCCGTGAGGGATATCATAATGACCTCACTGCGCTCCATGGATGCTTTGATATGGCCTATGATACCGTTTTGTTCGGTGATATTCCGGGCAATGTTTTTAAAGAGCTGTTTCAGCAGGATCTCCGTCTGTTTTACATCCTCGCAGGAGCTCCATTCCAGGGAAATAACACTGGCCTCATCCTGTGTATAGGCGTTCAGAGTGATGATCGTGTTATTCCTGCGCAGAGATTGGGAGGCGTGTTCGTGATGCTCATGGGTGTGGCTGTGGTGGTCATGTCCGTGTGTAGCTTCGTGGGATATTTCATTCATAAGAATCACCCTCCAGTATAAAATCCCAAATACAGTGGGAAACAGGCTGGTTTGCAGAAGTCCGGAAAATCTTTGGAACCCTGCCCATACCCTGTATCTGCCGTTCGACTGCTTTCAGCGTATCCGGTGTGACCAGGTCCATCTTGTTGATCAGTACGGTATCCGCGTTTATAAGCTGGCCTGTGATCAGTTCATGAAGCGGTACAAGGAGACGTTCCCAGCGTGAAGCGTCAGCCACAATACAGATTCTGGAGGAGAGGGCCATGCTGTCAGCCAGGTTTTTTTGGATCAGATGGGGATAGGCCAGGCCGGTGGTCTCCAGGATCAGCCAGTCCGGCTGAAGTTCTTTTTCAATCTTACTGACGGTCGACAGCAATTCGCCGGACAAGGTGCAGCAGGCACATCCGGAAAACAGGTTTTCAACCTGATATCCGTTTCCCCGCAGCAGCTTGTCATCAATGCCTTCCTCCCCGACTTCATTTTCCAATATCACAACTTGATATTTTTTGTCATTTAAGGCGTGTCCGGTTATGTAATAGGCAAGCTGCAGCAGGAGCGAGGTCTTTCCGGAACCAAGGAATCCTCCCAGGATCAAAACTTTCATAATGATTCACCTCTTTCTATATTAGAAGCAGATGATTCGAGAGACTGTGCACACAGATTTCTGAATTAATTGAATTATAAAATGAATTGAAAGATAAAAATAGGAGATGAGCGCACAAAAAACAGAAAAAATAGAGGACTCATTTGGTGTGATAAGCACAAATTAATTGTCTGTGTCGAATTATGTATTTTTTTGACGTTTTATGGTATGATTTACTTTAGTACTACAGCGTGTTTTATTACAAGGGGGGAACTTTATGAAGTTAAGTATGCACATGATCGCGAACAGGATATATTTTCTTGATATGGAGATAAATTTAAGTGACAGCGACCCGCCGGTCTTGAAAAGTGCCAGACTTGTGTACGCCACAGACTGTGCATATATCTATGCAGAGGGCAGTGATACCATATGCGCTGCGGAATCCGGCAGCATCAGGCTCCGGGATGTGAATCTGGCGGAGGGTTTTGATATCATCCAGAGTGTGTTTGACTTTTATGATGACTGGCAGCAGAATATTCTGGAGCTGGTGCTTCAGAGGTCATATCAGGACCTGGTGGATGCCTGTTTCCGTGTCTTCCACAATCCTATGATCATGTTTGATGCAGACTGCAAGGTTCTGGGGATGAGTTCCCAGTATGGGGAGAATGACGTGGACAGGGAGTGGGCCTATCTGTCACGCCACGGTTATTCCTCCATTCAGGCTCTGGAATATATGAAATCTTACTATCCTGACCACGATTTTGAGTATGAGAAAATACTGCCGTTTCATTTTAAAGGAACTATTTTAAACTGTGAAGGAATCACCGGTGCCCTTATATACCAAAATGAATTTTTTCTGAGGATCAACGTGATAGAAAAAGAAAGACCGCTGAATTACGGGGATTATCAGATACTGGAGATGCTTCTGCACATTATGCATCAGCATTTGGAAAAGAAGGAGGGAGAAAAGGAGAAGAACGCTGAAAATTCTGTATTCTTCAGTCTTCTGAACCGGGATGCCGTGGATGATGAAAAGCTGGCCAGGAAACTTGATTATGCCGGCTGGAAGGTTTCAGACGAATACCAGATTGTCCTGGTGTGTCCAAAGAGAACGGAAATGTCGGCAAAGGCAGCAGAGGTCCTGCGGACTACGATTATGAATATATTTCCGGAGAGCAGGATCGTAGGCGGTGAGAATGCTTTTATTCTCATATGGAATCTCAGTAAATGCGGCAGCTTTAAGAGGGAACGCGTCCGGCTTCTGTTGGAGCAGACAGAGGCTGATGTGAGCATGAGTCTTTGGATGGAAGGGATTTATAACGTATGGCATTTATACAGACAGGCAAAATCTGCGCAGAATATGAAAACATGGTTTTCCGGGGAAACAGACCGTATTTTTGATTTTTATAAGGCGGCAGCAGACCATATCCTTCTGTCAGGCGATATGGAGGATATGGTGTATGCCTGCCATCCGGATGTGAGAAGACTGTGGTTAAGGGAACAGGAGGAGAAGGACGGCCTGTTTGCTACCTTTTCCTCTTATCTGAAACATGAGCGCTCCGTACTGAATACCTCACAGGATGTCTATATTCATAGAAATACCTTATTATACAGAATCAGGAAAATAAAAGAGTTTCTGGAATCCGATCTGGATGACGCCTATACCAGGAATTATATGCAGCTTTCTGTCATGGTATTGGAATTATATGAGATGCTGCATAAAAATCAGCCTTAATTTTAAAGATACTGCTTGTAAAACAGCGTGCAAAAGGATATAATAGAAAAAACGCGTGCTATATATTGGGAAAACGTGTGTTTTGCGTGCGAAATATTCTTATAAAAATTTCCGGAGGCGGATTATGGCGGGGACAATACAACAGATTGCGGAGCTGGCAGGGGTGTCACGGGGAACTGTGGACCGGGCTTTGAACAACCGGGGGAGGATCAACCCCGAAGTGGCTAAGAAAATAGAACAGATCGCAGATGAGATCGGATATGTGCCAAAACACAGGAAAAAGGCGGACAGCACAGGAAAACAGAGCGGCAGGGGAAAGCGTGTCGGAGTCGTGACACAGCTATCCCAGTCCTCCTTTATGCTCCAGGTCAACAAGGGAATCCGGGATGCGGCGAAAAAGCTGGCGGATCAGGGCGTGGAAGTGCTCATAAAAGAGAACGCTTCTGTGGATGAGGCAGAGCAGATGCGTGCGATCACAGAGCTGGAGGAGGAAGGCATGGACGCGCTGGCTGTGATGCCGGTGGACTGCGATAAGGTGAGGGTGAAGCTGAATGAGCTGACCGAGGAGAAGAACATACCGGTGGTCACTTTTAATTCCGATATTGTGGGAACAAAACGCTGCTGCTTTGTGGGCCTTGACAACTGGAAAAGCGGACAGACCGCAGCAGGACTCATGGGGATGATGATGCGCGGCAAGGGAAAGGTTCTGGTTATCACCGGATATTTTTCCAACAGCGCCGGCAGCCGCAGGGTGGACGGTTTTGTGGAGGAACTGAAGAAGAGTTTTCCGGAAATGGATCTGGTGGGGGTGCAGAGCAGTTTTGACCACACAGATGAAGTGGAGAAGATCATCGTAAACTCCATGTCGGCATTCCCGGATCTGGAGGGCATCTTTGTGGCCTCCGGCGGGCAGGCGGGAGTCAGAAAGGCATTTGACAAGCTGAGCCTGGAAAAGCGTCCGTATGTGATCATCTATGACCTGACACCAAAGAATGAGAAGGCGCTTCTGGAAGGCACCGTGGACTTTCTCATTGACCAGGAGGGATACGACCAGGGGTACCGGGCGCTTTCCATTCTGTCTGATATGCTGAGAAGAGGAAGAATGCCGGAAAAAGAATATATGTATACAGAGATCAATATAAAGACAAAATATAATCTGTAACAGGTCCGTGCTGCGGCAGGGCCGGGAACGGGAGTCCGGGAAACCGGACTCTTTTTGCGTTACATAGGAAGATAAAACAGAGCAGCCATGGTATGCGCCTTGTCGGATATAACGCCTTATCGGATACAACGCCCTGCCGGATTTGCTGCCTAAAAAGCACACAATGAAAAGCACGCATATATTATTGTGAAAATGCTACAAAACCAACTCTTAAAATTGTGCACAAAATAGAAAGGTTGTGAAAATAAAAAAAGTGCTTGCACATTTAATGTGCGTGTGATACTATAAAAGCACAAAAGGAAAGCACGTAAAACGCACACATAAATAAAAAGCACGCAAACATGGATGAAAAAAACAGGAGGAAAGTTTTTATGAAGTATGTAGAATTTGATCAGAGCAGACCAATGGATTTGGTTTTACTGGGCCGTGTGGCAATCGACTTTAACCCGGCTTACAATGACCAGGTGAAAGAGGAGTTTAAACCTCTGAAAAAAGTGCATATGTTTGAGAAGTTCGTAGGCGGTTCACCGGCCAACATCGCTGTAGGTGTTACAAGACACGGCATGAAAGCAGGATTCCTGGGAAAGGTTTCCGATGACCAGTTTGGCGAGTATGTAGTGGATTATTTTGATGAGCAGGGTATTGATACCTCACACATCACAAAATGCACCGGCGGCGAGAAGCTGGGCCTGACATTTACCGAGATGCTGTCACCAAAGGAAAGCAGCATTCTGATGTACAGAAACTGCATCGCTGATTTACAGCTTCATGTGGATGACATTGATGAGGAATACATAAAACAGACAAAGGCAATCCTGATCTCCGGAACAGCGCTGGCTGAGAGTCCATCAAGAGAAGCAGCCATCAAAGCCGTTCTGCTGGCAAAGAAAAATAATACGAAGATTATCTTTGACATTGACTACAGAGAGTATAACTGGAAGAACAGTGATGAGATCGCAATCTACTATTCCATGGTAGCAAAAGAAGCAGACATCATCATGGGCTCAAGAGAAGAGTTTGACCTGACTGAGAAGCTGATCCAGCCGGGCATGACAGATGAAGAATCCGCAGCCCTGTGGCAGAGCTACAACGCCAAGATCGTTGTGATCAAACACGGCATGAAGGGCTCCACCGCTTACACCTGTGACGGACAGAAATACTCCATCAAACCGTTCCCGGTTGACGCAAGAAAAGGCTTCGGCGGCGGCGACGGATACGGTTCAGGCTTCTTATATGGACTGTATCAGGGATGGGAAGTGATCGACTGTCTGGAATTCGGTTCCGCAGAGGCTTCCATGATGGTCAGAAGCAACAACTGTTCCGATTCCCTTCCGGGACCGGATGCAGTGCACGCATTCATCAAAGAGGAAAAAGAAAAATTCGGCGAAATGATCGCAAGAGTATAATGGTTTTGACAGGTCTGCGCACTTACTGCGCTGACCGTACGGAAACGCAGCGTCATAGCGGTTACAGACAACCGTTGACATAGATACTAACATAAACACTGACTGCGGGGCGGGCCGGGAGTTTCCCCCCTCGCCCATGTGGCAGGCAGCGCCTGCCCGGTATATGAAAGGAGATTAATCATGGCAAAGACAACAAGAATGACGGTTGCACAGGCTATCGTTAAGTTTTTAGATAATCAGTATGTATCCATGGACGGTGTGGAGACAAAATTCGTGGAAGGTTTCTTCACCATTTTCGGACACGGCATTGCAGTAGGCCTGGGAGAGGCACTGGATACCAATCCGGGACAGTTAAGAGTTATGCAGGGAAGAAATGAGCAGGGTATGTGCCATGTGGCAACAGCATTTGCAAAACAGAACAACAGAAAGAGCATCATTCCCTGTGCTTCATCCGTAGGACCGGGAGCTGCCAATATGGTAACTGCCTGTGCCACAGCAACTGTAAATAATATTCCGCTTCTTGTATTTCCGGCAGATACATTTGCATCCAGACAGCCTGACCCGGTTCTGCAGCAGTTAGAGCAGAGCAGCAGCCTGGCTACCACAACAAACGATGCGTTCAAGCCGGTCTGCAAATACTGGGACAGGATCACCCGTCCGGAGCAGCTTATGACAGCGCTGATCAACGCAATGCGCGTGCTGACAGACCCGTCAGAGACAGGTGCATGCTGTATCGCACTTCCTCAGGATGTGGAAGGGGAATCTTATGATTACCCGGATTATTTCTTCGAGAAACGCGTACACAGGATCACCCGTCCGGTGGCTGTGGAAGAAGAGCTGGAAGATATAGCCGAAATCATTGCGAAAGCAAAGAGACCACTGCTTATCGTAGGCGGCGGTGTGAAATATTCAGAAGCCGGCGAGACCGTTGAAAAATTCTGTGAGGAGTTTCACATTCCCTTTGGCGAGAGCCAGGCAGGGAAAAGTGCGTGCCAGACCAGCAACCCTTACTGCCTGGGCGGTATCGGTGTGACAGGAACCCTGGCATCCAATGTCATTGCAAAAGACGCGGATGTGGTGATCGCAGTAGGCTCCAGACTTTCCGACTTCACAACAAGCTCCAAACATTTATTCAGAAATGAAGACGTGAAATTCGTGACCATCAACAACAACAGATACCATGCATACAAGATGGACGCTGTAAAAGCCATCGGTGACGCGAAAGTGACAGTGGAAGCTCTGGCAGAGAAGCTGCGTGCCAAGGGATATGTTTCTTCCTACAACGGAGAAATCGAAGCTGCCAAAGAAGCATGGGACAAAGAGTGGGACCGCCTGGCCGGAATCGAATACACAGGTGATGACTTTGAACCGATCATCAAGGCCAGAGACCCGAGAACCGTTCCTGAGTTCGTAAAACTCACAAATGGTAAGATCACACAGACTGCAGCACTGGCTGCTATCAATAAAACGATTGACAAGGACGCTACCATCATCACAGCAGGCGGTTCCCTGCCAAGCTGTATGCAGCGTATGTGGAAAACAGACAAGAGAGGCGGATATCATGCAGAGTACGGCTATTCCTGTATGGGCTACGAAGTGGCTGCCACTCTGGGCGTAAAATTTGCTGAGCCGGACAATGAAGTATACTGTGTGGTAGGAGACTCCAGTTTCCAGATGCTTCACAGCGAGATCATGACGATCATGCAGGAGAGAAAGAAAGTAAACATCCTGGTATTCGATAACTGCGGATTCGGCTGCATTAACAATCTGGAAATGAATCACGGTATCGGCAGTATTGCCACAGAGTTCCGTTATACAGATGGCAAGAAACCGACCGGGGACCTGATTCCTGTAGACTACGCAAAAATCGGCGAGGGCTATGGCCTGAAGACGTATACCTGCAGGACCATCGCTGAACTGGTTGCCGCTCTTGAGGATGCGAAGAAACAGGATATTGCCTGTCTCTTTGATCTGAAGGTAATTCCGAAAACCATGACAGACGGTTATGAATCCTGGTGGAATGTGGGTATTGCCACAACTTCTGATAAGGACAGTGTAAAGAAAGCATGCGAAGGCGTTATGACAGGACGTAATGAGTCCAGAGCTTATTAATTTTATATAAACACAGGATGCCGCACGGACCCATCCGCCCTTGGCACAGCCCTCCATTCCCTGACCGGAATGTCTGCGGCAGTGCAGGGAAATCGGGCCGGTGCGGCAAAACCAGATGCTGCAGCCGGTTATCCCGGCTATGGCAGGATAACAGCATATAAGACAAGGAGGATATTTAGATATGGGAAAAGTGTTCGGATACCCGGAATTTGACGCAAACGGTGAAAAGATTCTGACAACCTATGACAACGAATATAAAGACATGATGATGGACATCCGTGTTTACCGCATGAAAGCCGGTGAGACAAGATCCTTCAAAAGGGACGGGGAGGAGCTGGCTGTACTTCTGCTCTCCGGAAACATCACCTATGCATGGGATGGAAACAAGGAGACTGTCAGCAGAAAAGATGTATTTACAGAAGGCCCCTGGTGCGTTCATGTGTGTACAGGAACAGAAGTCAGCGTAACTGCAGAGGCAGATTCAGAGATTTTAGTACAGTGTACAAAGAATGATACAGAGTTTGCAGCAAAATTATACAAACCGGAGGATGCTCCCTGGGGTTATTCCTGCAAGGGCAAATTCGGAAATGTTGCCAAGAGAAGAGTCAACACCATCTTTGACCATGATATCGCTCCCTGGTCTAACATGGTTCTGGGTGAGGTTCTCAATGACAGAGGAAACTGGTCAGGATATCTGCCTCACAGACATCCGCAGCCGGAGACTTATTACTTTATGTTCGACCGTCCGGAAGGCTTTGGTGCCAGTTTTGTGGGTGACCAGGTTTTCAAGAGCACAGACGGAAGCTTTTCAGCGATCCCGGGTGGTGAACTGCATCCCCAGGCAGTGGCTCCCGGCTTTCAGATGTACACCTGCTGGATGATCCGCCACATTGAGGGTAATCCGTGGCTGCAGACAGACCGCTGTGAAGACGAGCGGTATACCTGGCTGCACGACGCAGAATTTTAGTATTCAAACAGACATTTCATAAAATATAGAAAAGAAAAAGGAGAACACGATTATGGCAAGAGAATTTATCGTACCGGGTCAGATCATTTCCGGTTCAGGCGCATTAAATATGGCAGAGGAAGTATTAAAAGGACTTGGAAAAAAGGCCCTTATTGTTACAGATAAAGTGATGATTCAGTTGGGAAACTGCGCAAAAGTTGAGGCAGCCCTGAAAAACCAGGGAGTGGAATATGCCATTTACTCTGAAATCGTAGGCGAGCCCACAGATACCATGATTGAAAACGGCCTGAAATTATACAAAGAGGAAGGCTGTGACTTTTTAGTGGCTCTGGGCGGAGGAAGCCCCATTGACTCCATGAAAGCCATCGGTTCTCTGGTTATAAACGGCGGATGTATTTCCGATTACATGGGCAAAGTGATTGATGTGGAGATGCCTCCTATGGTAGCGATTCCGACCACAGCCGGAACAGGTTCCGAGGCAACACAGTTTACGATCATCACAGATACAAAGAAAAATATCAAAATGCTGTTAAAGGGCAAAGTCCTGATGCCAAGCCTGGCGATCATTGATCCGCAGTTCACCATGACGGCACCGCCTAAAATCACAGCAGCCACAGGTCTCGATGCTTTATGCCACGCAGTGGAGGCATACACATCCAGAAAAGCACAGACACTTTCCGATACATTTGCCATGTCAGCAGTAAAACGTATCTTCAAATATCTGCCGGCTGCATTCAAGGACGGCAGCAATGAGGAAGCCAGAGTACAGATGTCCGTAGCTGCTCTGGAGGCTGGTATTGCATTTAACAATGCATCTGTCACCATCATTCACGGAATGAGCCGTCCGATTGGCGCTCTGTTCCATGTAGCTCACGGCCTTTCCAATGCCATGCTGCTGAAAGAATGCCTGACCTTTGCTCTGGAAGGGGCATATGACCGTTTTGCAGACCTGGGACGCGCAGTGGGTGTTGCAGTGGATACAGATTCCGATAAAGAGGCAAGTGAGAAGTTCCTTGCAGCAGTGGAAGCTATTACAAAAGAGCTGGAGACACCTACATTGGGTGAATTTGGTATTGATAAGGATGAGTTCTTTAAGGTGATTGATAAGATGGCGTTCGATGCCATGGACAGTGGTAGTCCGCAGAATACGATGAGAGAAGTTACGGAGGATGATGTGAAACAGATTTATAGAAATCTGTGGTAATTTGATTCCGTAAGGTGGTGAAGCTCCGGGACCGATGGATTGTCGGTTCTGGGGTTTTTTTGTGTGAGATGAAGGTGGATCAGAAGGCGGACGGAAGTGGATGGAAGCGGGCCGGGGAAGGGATATGCCTGTGAGCGAAGCGTTCCGCTGCCGGGGAGCTAACCTGCTCCCATTTACTAAATTCATCGGCAATGGCCTCTTCATTAAGTAACTGGGGCAGGTGGATCTCCCCGGCGCTCCACTGAGACATCGCTCCCAGGCATATCCCTTCCCCGGCCCGCTTCCATCCACTTCCTGTTCTTCGGCGTCCCCGTTAGTTATAGTATTTTTTAGTGCGAAAGTATTTGGAAAAGGTTGAAGTAGTTAAAACTTTGCGGTGTGAAAGAATTAATTTTGTTTTGTGAAAAGGGTTTCTCAGTGTGTCTGTCAGACTTGTATATTTACTGGGGAGTTTGCGTATAGGAGTAGCGGTGGCAGGTATTCGCACAATCATAAAGCTATTTTTGATAGGTGAATACCCGTAACTATTCCGCTTGTTCAAGGGTTATAATGTTTTTTTTCGAAAAAGAATCAGCATTGGGAAAAGAGTTTTCTTTTCTGTTCCGAGAGCAAACAATATCGGATAGAGGGATTTTTTCGCTATAGAATGTCAGGACTGGTGGAGCGGGCGGGGGTCTCCTGTGGAAGACATTGCGGTAGAGAGCCTGAAAATCCATCGCTTACTAAGACTTAGGCGCGAAGTCTTTACTGAGCGTCTTAGTCGCAGTTAGCGATTAGTTGAAGGGGAACGAAGCTGGCTTCCACAGGAGACCCCCGCCCGCTCCACCGGGCCGTCCCCATACCAGCCACCCCACCCCGCCCGCTCCACCGGGCCGTCCCCATACCAGCCACCCCACCCCGCCCGCTCCACCGGGCCGTCCCCATACCAGCCACCCCACCCCGCCCATTCCATCAGGCTGTCCCCATACCAGCCACCATACAAAAAACATTGCCATCTTGTAACTACTTGGCGAAAATGATAAACTGAAAACAAAACAATTATGAGGGAATGTGGAATGCGAAAGAGTATAACAAAGCTTTTTCTGGCAGCTCTCAGCCTTTTATGCATCAGCGGCTGTGCCGGCAGGGATGTGCGGGAACCGGAGCAGGAGATCATTATCGGGGTCGTGACAAAATCCAGGAACAGCGAATACTGGATGTCTGTCAATGCAGGTATGGAGAAGGCTGCCAAAGAGAGGAATGTGAAGACAGTCATTTTGTCCCCGGATACGGAGACCGACAAAAAAATACAGAAAAAAATGATACAGGACCTGCTGAAAATGCAGGTGGATGCCCTGGCGGTATCCCCCATTGATTCTTACGATAATCAGGATTACTATGCCCAGGCCCTGGAAATGGGGATTCCGGTGTATGCCTATGACACCCCTATCGCGGATGTGGAGGTCCCCTACATAGGCATTGACAATGAGACGGTAGGGTATGAGCTTGCCAGAGTGCTGGCTGATAAGATGGAGCACAAGGGGAACATTGCCATCATTGCGGGCAGCAGGCAGCAGACATCCCATGAGAAACGGATCGCCGGATTTGAAAAATACATGGAGCAGGAACCGGATATCCATATAGAGGTGGAGAAGAGCGGATACAGCAACCTGCGCGTATCGGAGCAGGAGATGGAGGAGATCCAGGCCAATTATCCGAATCTGGATGGGATTATGACCACCAGTGCCGTCACTGCCCTGGGACTTGCGGAAGCTACCAGGGGGAGCGGCATTGCCATAGCTACCCTGGATGACCAGGAGGACGCGATCCGGGCAGTGGAGGAAGGGCGCATCACTGTGCTGGGAGCCCAGTCCGGCTATGAGATTGGATATGAGACCGTGAAATATATAGTGAATGATAAAAAAGGAATCAAACAGGACCGTGAAAAGATTTTGGATACACAAATTTTGACCCGGGAAAACGTGGAAGATTATCAGAACCTAAAAAAATGACACAAAAATCAAAAAATAATCCCTGTCTTCCGGTTGGCTGCTGATCTGTACCCAAAAATAGCAATATTTTTAGAATGCCACAGGAAAACACGTAAAAATAAAACTATGGAATCTAAAATTTCTATTACTAGGATTTTCCCTGCAAAAAGGTAAAATAAAATCATCAAAAGGATGATTCAAAGAAAGGCAGGGAAACAAAATGGGAAAAGAATTAGCACAGAAAATAACCGGAGGAAAGCTGTCGTGGGGAACCAGACTGTCTTATGCCAGCGGTGATGTGGCGTGCAACGTTGTGTTCGGAATGATCGGCACGCTGCTTACTCTGTTCTACACAGACTATGTGGGAATCAGTCCGGCTACCGTAGGCCTGATGATGCTGCTGTCAAGGCTTTTTGACGGTGTGTCTGACCTCATCATGGGTGTTATCGTAGAGCGTACCAATTCCAAATGGGGAAAATCAAGACCGTGGATCCTCTGGATGAGCGTACCCTTCGCATTGTCAGCAGTTCTGCTGTTTACAGTGCCGCATACCACAGGAATGCTTCAGTTCCTTTATCTGTTTGTAACTTATAACTTCTGTACAACTGTATGTTATACAGCCATCAATCTTCCTTACGGAAGCCTCTCAGCCATGATGACCAGGGTTTCTTCTGAGAGAGATATGCTGAG
The DNA here is from genome assembly GCF_037000545.1 of Blautia sp. JLR.GB0024. Taxonomy (NCBI): domain Bacteria; kingdom Bacillati; phylum Bacillota; class Clostridia; order Lachnospirales; family Lachnospiraceae; genus Blautia; species Blautia sp. JLR.GB0024. The sequence continues at coordinate 911,625 of NZ_JBANBF010000002.1, forward strand.
TGTTGTGAGAATGGGACTCTCTCCCATCGGTAAGATCATTGCAGCCACCTGTACACTTCCAATCGTTAAACTTTTCGGAGATGATCAGGCAGCATGGGTTAAGACCATGTCCATCTGGGCAGTGCTGGCACTGATTCTTCTTCTGGTATGCTTCTTCAAATGCGAAGAGACCGTAAGGATCGAGGCAAAGGAAAAAGCAGAGAAAGTACCCCTTGGAAAAGGATTTGCAGCACTTTTTAAAAACCAGTATTTCTGGGCAGTTCTGGTATTATGGATGGTACAGAGCGTTTCCTTCGGTATCTCAGGAACCATTTTACCGTACTACTGCAAATACATATTCGGAAATGATACATGGATGTACAGTGCTCTTTTCCTGACAGAGACACTGACACTGGTAGCAGGCATCTTCGCCTGTACACCGCTTATTCGTAAATTCGGAAAACGTAATATTGCCCTTGTGGGTTCACTGATCGCGCTGGCAGGACAGCTTCTGTTCTTCTTAAATCCATACAGCTTCCCGTGGATGGTAATGAGCTGTGTGGCACGTGCCATCGGCCTGGCTCCGCTGAATGCGGTTGTATTCGGTATGGTAGGTGATGTAGTGGAATTCGGGCAGTGGAAAACACACATCAGACAGGAAAGCCTTATTTTTGCCGGCGGTTCTATCGGAACAAAGGTAGGCGCAGGTCTTGCATCTGCAGCTATGACAGGGCTTCTCTCCCTGGCAGGTTATGTAAGCTCTTCTGTGGGAACCGCAGCCCAGCCGGAAACAGCGCTTAACATGATCGTAAATATTTATAAATTCGGACCGATTCTTATTGCAGCAGTGGCATTTATCACACTTGCGCTGTACAAATTGGATAGGATGTACCCGGATATTATGAAAGAGTTGATCGAACGTGAGTCAAGAGGGGAGTTATAAGATATGAAAGAACGTACATTGATTACCATCAGCCGTCAGTATGGCAGCGGCGGCAAGGAAATTGCAGAGCTGCTTGCAAAGAAAATGGAGACCCGCTGCTATGACAGACAGATTCTGTACCTGGCAGCAGAGAAGTTGGGCGATTCAGACATGGATATGGATACCATTTTGGATATGTCTTATAAAATGCCGGATAACAGCATGGGTTCCTTTATGGAGGGGGTGAATTCCCTGGGATATGAATCCATTCCTTCCTATAATAAAATGTATCGGGAACAGGCAAAAGTTATCCGCAGGATCGCGGAGAAGGAGAGCGCTGTATTTTTGGGAAGATGTGCGGACGTGGTTTTAAAAGAATTTCCGGAATGCTACAATTTCTTCATCTACGCAGATGAGGAATTCCGAAGAGAGCGGGCAAAGGAATTTTACGGGAACAAATCCATAAAGGAACTGGAAAAAGAGAATAAGACACGTGAGCGTTACTATAACTATTATACAGGACAGAAGTGGGGAGACCCTTTGAACTATGACCTGATGATCAACACAAGCAGATTTTCCGTACAGAAGGCAGCAGACCTGATTTGGGATTATGTGACAAGCTGTCAGTCTGAGTGATATATGTGTTGCTGTAAATTTCAATATAAATTTCAATTATTTAATTATCAAGAAAGAGGTAAAAACATGAAAAAAGTAAAAGTAGGTATCGCAGGTTTAGGAAGATTAGGTAAAGTACACGCAAACAACATCGCATTCAAGATTCCGAATGCAGAGCTGACAGCGGCCTGCTCCATCATGCCGGCAGAGCTGGAATATGCAAAGAAGGAACTGGGTGTCCAGGATGTTTACTCTGATTACCGTGAAATGCTGGAAAAGGCAGATATTGATGCTGTGGCTATCGTAACTACAAGCGGTGAGCACTGCTGGCAGATTGCGGCAGCTCTTGACGCAGGAAAGCACGTTTTCTCCGACAAACCCCTTGGTGTTACGGTGGAGGAATGTAAGCTGGCAGAGGAAGCTGTTGAGCGTCATCCGGAGCTGGCATTTTTCCTGGGATTTATGCGCCGCTTTGACCCATCCTATGCGTATGCAAAGAAGAAAATCGAGGAGGGCGCAATCGGAACTCCTTACATGGTAAAGGCAACAGGGATTGACCCGGAAGCACTGGTGGAGGGCGCCATCAAGTTCGCGGCTACCAGCGGCGGTATCTTCATTGATATGGCGATTCATGATATTGACCTGATGAGATGGTTCTTAGGTTCCGACCCTGTTGAAGTTTACGCTGCAGGCGCGACCTTCAAACATCCGGAATTCAAAGAAGCAGGGGATGACGAGACAGGTGTAGCTATGTACCGCTGTGAAAACGGCGCACTGGGATTTGTACATGTGGGACGTACTGCAGCTCATGGTTACCATGTTGAGACAGAGATCATCGGTACCGAAGGCTCCCTGCGTATCAGTCCGGTTCCGGAGAAGAATCTGTGCATGATCTACGACAAGAACGGTGCAGTGGTTGAATGTGTAAGCGGGTTCCCGGAGCGATTCGCAGAGTCCTACCAGCTTGAGATGCAGGAGTTTATCAACTGTGTAGAATCCGGAAGAAAACCGGAAGTGACTGTATACGACGGAACAAAATCTACCCAGATTGGTTTCGCTACCACAGAAGCATGGAAAAAAGGCGGTATTGTTAAAATCGAATATTGATCCGTATTCCTATATTGTTTACAGGAAGACCTCTATAGACCGGAAGTGTGCTGCTCTTTTAGCGGCACACTTCTGTTATTCTTTT